>NZ_CP103288.1:2400000-3081330 GCF_024758005.1 Pseudarthrobacter sp. NS4
GTGTGCGGTGGAACGCCAGGCTCCGGGCAGCCATTACACCAAGCGGGGTGGCAACCGCGCTGACCAGGAGTCCCAGGCCCAGGGAACGGACGAACGCCGGCACAGCGCCTTGGGCAACTGCAGATTCGGTATTACCGGTCCCCCATTCCTGGGGCAGCGGGGCTGGGTAGGACCAGCGGTCCGCGAAAACCCACAGGGCAAGCGGGACCAACGGCAGCACAAACCAGACGGCCAGGGCCGCGGCTGTTACTGCCCGTGCCACTCGTCCGGCGCCACGGGACTCGGTCAGCCTGTTCTGCGCCGGGGGGCCATGCGGTGCCTGCTGGGTCAGTGTTGGCGGCAGGGTTATCGCCATAGCGGCACCTTCCGTAGGAATAACAGGGCAAGCGCCGCAGCGCACAGCGATACAGCTGCGGTGACGGCAGCGACGGCGGCAGCCTCCGGCCGGGAGGTGAGCGTCACCGAGTTGTAAAGACGCAGGGCCATGACGGGTAACGGCTCAGGGTAGGGCCGGCCCAGCAACCAGGCAACCTCATACGAGCCGAAGCTGTAGATGAAGGCGATCGTCCCCGAGATAATCAGCGAGGGCAGGCTCAGGGGCAGCAGTACGTGGCGCAACCGGCGGACCCGTCCGGCACCCAGCAGGGCAGCGGTTTCCTCATAACTGACGGACCGGGTGGCCAGGGTTGCTGCCACCACCAGTCCCACGAAGGCGGATTCCTTCCATGCATACTCGAAGACGACGGCCGCCCACCAGGGACCGCCGACCAGCTCGGGCCAGTTATCCGCTGCCCCGGAAATCCTGGCCAGCAGGCCGGAATCTCCGATGAGCAGCCCGACCGACGCTGCCCCCACAATATGAGGCACCGGGATGGACAGCGTGCCCATTGCCGCCACAAGCTTCCCGCACCATCTGCCCTGCATGATGACCAGGGCCACGGTCAGGCCAATCAGGCAGGCCAGCAGTGTCGAGGTTCCCGCGAGGGCCAGCGAGATGGCTGCGCCGTGCAGTAAGTCGCCGGCGTTGACTGTATACGCCGCCGTGGAAAGTTCACGCCGGCCCACCAGGGGCATCAGCCCCAGGCTCTGGACGGCGACCGTCGCCGATCCGCCCAGGACAACGAACGAGACCACCAGCACTGCCGGCATGGCCAGGAGAACGCCGGGGACACGGATCCACATCCGAAATGATGAACTTTTTCGCTCCTGGACCGTCGGCGGGCAGGAGACGGGGTCAGCTCCCGGCAAGAATCTGCCTCCGCCAGGCCTCATCCAGGGCGGTAACCCAGCCGGCTCCGAGCTCAGGGTTCGCGTTCCTGGACAGCTCCTCATAGCCCGGGACCACCGGTGAGGAAGGGACCTCTGCGAAGAGGGCGTTTTCTGTTGGGCTGAGTGCGGCCGGGCTCAGGACCGGGTACTGTCCCCAGATCCGCGGGTCGGCTTTCTTCGCCTGCTGCTCGGCCGAGAGCGCGAGGTTCGCCACCACCTTCGCTCCTGACTTCTGGCCCGACGTTGAGGGGATGGCCAGGAAGCTGGCGTTGCCCACCGTCCCCTCGTCCAGGGTCAAAACCTTCGTCCCGGCGGGGTACGTGCCGTCGGCGACCAGCTTTGTGAGTGCCGCAGGACCATAGGTCATGGTGAAGTCCACCTGCCCGCCGGCGTACAGGGCATCAAGTTCACTGGAGGATTTCGGGTAGGTTGACCCGTTCCGCCACAGCGCCGGTTCCAGGTCCTCGAGTTCTTTCAGCAGTGCCGGGGTGAGCCGGTCAAAGGCTTCCTGGTCAAAGGCCAGCGGCACCTCGCCGTACCCGCCGGAGACGCTGTAGAGCACTTCGCGGGTGAAGACGGAGCCGGTGAAGTCCGGCGGCGCCGGATACGTAAAACGGCCCGGGTGTGCCTTGGCCCAGTCCAGCAGACCCGCCAGTGTCGACGGGGGCTCAGCGACGGTGCCGGAGTTGTAGGCGATGGTGAACTGGGCCTTGCTCCATGGAGCTTCACAGCCCTCCACGGGGGTTCCGAAGTCTTCTGAAAGCAGCGGATCTGCGGGGTCGGTAAGAGCCATGTTGGGCAGCACCGAGGTCCAGCCGCAGGCCCACGCACCGGCCTCCTTGCCGGTGCCGAAGTTGTTGCCGTTAACCCAGACCAGGTCCACATCGCCGTCGGTGGTGCCGGACTGGACCTCCGTCAGGACCCGGTTCAGGGCATCCTTGGTGTCGGCGACGGGCACGCGTTCCAGCGTGACCCCCTCATCTGCTGCGGCCGGGATGAGGTGGTCATCGACGTAGGCGTTGCCCTGTTCATCCCCGCCGTACATCCACAGCTTGACCGTCTGTCCCCGGGCCTCGGAGCTGATGTCCTGCCAGGGCTCCGCTTGCGGTGCCGCTGCGGGGCCGCCGGCGCAGCTGCCCAGGAACATCGTCCCGACGACAGCCGCCAGGAGGTTTACATTACGACGGCGGTGGGCTGGTTTCACTGGCGGGTCCTGACCTTGGGGCTGAGGGGAAGGAGTTTGCGGAGCCCTGCGTTCTCGGCAGGGTCCAGCACCGAATGCTGGACGCAGGCGGGGACCAGCTGGCCGGTTTCCGGGTGGCTCATGGTGTACATGCAGGCGCCGAGCCGTTCCTGGACCTCACGGGTCTTCGGGTCCTCGCTGACCACGCCCTTGTCCATCAGGTCCCAGGCCGGTGCAACGTCCGCCGCGTCCATGAAGTTATGGACCACAAAGGTTTTGAAGGACAACCGGCCTGCCCGGGCGGCAGCAGCGATGCGCCGGATGCCGCCGGCCCGCCGTGCCAGGCGCAGGCCGAACCCCAGGATGACCGGGACGTCGCCCGGGTGGGCCAGCAGGGCCCTGGTGACTTTTACGGCGAGAACCCAGGGCCGTGTGCCCCCGAAGTACATTCCCCCGAAGTGGCCCAGCAGCCGGTCCCGCGCATCAATGTCCTTTGTATCGTCCGGGTCCAGCAGGGGTGCCATCTTTTCCCCGGAGCGCAGGACCACAGCCGTCCGGTTGCAGCGCACGTCCCCGAACTGGGTGCCCTGCCAGGGGATGCGCTGCCCGGCGCCGGCTTCAATCCGGTTCCAGACGGCGTCAATGGTCACGTCAGTGAAGCCTTCAACCCACCTCCGGTCATCCCCGATGTAGGCGGCGGGCTGGAATGAGAGCATGTCGAAGGGCATACCCAGGACGGCGCTGGTGACCCCGGCTACCTGGTTGATGTTCGCCGGGGTAACGGTCATGTTGTGCGCTACATAGGAGCTGACCCCATGATCCTTCCTGAGGTCTGCGAACATCTGTGCGAACTGTTGGCGGAAGGGATCCAGCTCCGCTTCTGTGCGGGGACGCGGCACTCCCCTGCGGCCGCGCATCAGGGAATCGAAATGGGCCGCGAACGATACCCTCCGGAACCGGGGCCTGCCGGTTTGGTCCAGTACGACGTCGAGCAGGTACCGGTAGTCGAAGTCGCCGTGCGTCATGGACATCGGTTCGCGTCCTGCGGCGTGCATGGCAAGCAGGGCTGCGGCGTGGTCTTCGGCGGGCAGCAGGCTGACTTCCCCGCCGATCAGCTGGGCATGGGCACGGGGTCCGCGGACGCGGCGGAGGAGTGCCAATTGTTCAGTGACGGCGTTGACGGTGTGGCGGCCGTCGATCCGCACTTTGTTGGCGTCGGCAGAGTGGTAGCACGGCGTGCAGGTCAGGTTGCACTTGGGGAAGACGCCATGGGTGCCTTCACACCCGACAGCTGTCCGTCCCAGCAACTGCTCAGGGGTTTTGACGTGTTGGGGCAGTTCGGCCCAGCGGCGGTCCAGCGCTGCCCGGCTCTCCGGGTGGACCGGCCGGGTGAGCAACTCGAGCCTGCGGAGGGAGGCAGGCCATTTCTCCGCATCCATGTGCGCCCTTTCGTCCCGTTCCGGTGGTACCGCTCAACCCTACGGCCCGTTCAGGTTGGTTTTTGTAATCTGGGGCACACAACGCTGTTTGACCTGTTCACGTTCGGAGTGCACCGGCCCGCACTTGCACGTGTCCTGACCGGGCCGAGCTGCGAACCACGTCCGTGCAGTCCTCCTCAACGGCACGCCACGGGTGGGCTTGGATGTCGGCACCGCCGAGGGCACAGGCGGCGCGCGCCAGCGGGGTGAACACCCTCCCCCATCCCTCGGGCTCCTGCATGTCCACCACGGCCGCCCTGCCCTGCCCGCGGAGCAGCGCGGCGATGTTCGCCCACGCTTTCCTCCACTCCGGCATCAGCGAGAGTGCGTAGGTCGCCAGGGCCGCGTCCGACGCCGGTGCGCCACCCTGCTGTGCGATGTCGGCACGGACTGCTGCCGGGTCCATCAGGACGGCGTCGGCCCGGACGAGGATCACATTGCGCCAGCCGGCAGCTTCCACCCGGCGCCGGGCCTGCTCCAGCATCTGGGCACTGCGGTCGATTCCTATGATTGTTCCTGCGGGACCCACGCATTCCTGGAGCAGCGGGAAATTGAGCCCTGTACCGCATCCCAGGTCCAGGACCTGCTGTCCCGGCTGGGGACCCAGTGCCTCGATGCCCAGGATCCTTCCGGCACGGTAGACCGGGTATTCGCCGGAAAGTGCATCGTAAAACGGCGCGAATGTTGTGTACTTGTCAGGGATGGCTGGCTCCTCGGATCACATAATGCAGGGGAACGCCGGCAATCCTCCACGCAGCAGCCGGCATCAACCGTAAGGATCTTTATCATGGCACCCAGCGACGGAATCATTGACTTCCTGGTCCTCGGTGGCGGAACGGCAGGGATTGTCGGAGCGAAGACCGCTGCCGGCTTCGGGGCCACCACAGTCCTCGTGGAGCAGGAGCGCACCGGCGGGGACTGCCTGTGGACCGGTTGTGTTCCCTCCAAAACGCTTCTTTCGGCGGCCGCGCAGGCAAAAACCCTGAGGAAGCAGACCGGCCAGGAGCCCGACTTCCAGGCAGTCCGCGGACGCATCGCCACCGCCATCCGTACCATTGAGCCGGAGGACAGCTCCGAGGCGCTGGAAAAGGCCGGGGTCCAAGTGCTCCCTGGACGGATCATTTTCACCGGACCAGGCACGGCCGAGCTGGACGGCCGCCCCCTCCGGTTCCGCCAGGCCCTTATCGCAACAGGGGGGCAACCCGCTGACCCCGGCATACCGGGGTTGGACCCTGCCCGCACAGTGACCTCCGAAACCGTGTGGGACCTGGAGGAACTGCCGCCCCGGCTTGCCATTCTTGGCGGCGGACCCATCGCTTGTGAGCTGGGCCAGGCGTTCGCCCGGATTGGCTCGGACGTCACCATGGTGGTCCGCTCCGCCATCCTGGCCAAGGAACTGCCCGAAGCCGTGGACATCGTGAGGGAAAGCCTGAAGGCCGACGGCGTGACAATCCTGGAGAACACCACCGTTACCACCGCAGCAAACTACGACGGCGGCGTGCGGCTGCAGCTCGCGGACGGGACTGCTGTGGATGCTTCCACAGTGTTGGTAGCTGTTGGGCGCACCCCACGGACCATCAATCTTGGGCTGGAGAAGGTGGATGTGCGGACCGATGGGCGGGGGCACGTGATCACGGATGAGCGCATGCGCACCTCCAATCCCCTCATCTGGGCGGCGGGGGACGTCACCGCCCAGCCGCAGTTCACGCACCTGGCAGGAGTCCACGCCAGCGTCGCAGCGTCCAACGCGGTGCTGGGCCTGCGCCGGAGGATCAGCACCGCGGTCCCCCGCGTCACCTACACCTCACCGGAAATCGCTGCCGTGACCAGCACAGGATCGGGCGACGGCCAGGCCGGAACGCCCCGGACCATCTGGCACTCGCACCTCGACCGGGCCATCACCGCGGACAGGACCGAAGGCTTCACCCGCCTGCTCGTAGGCCGGCGCGGCCGGATCACCGGAGGCACCATCGTGGGCCCCCGGGCCGGAGAATCCCTCGCTGAGCTGTCCCTGGCAGTGCACAAAAAGCTCACCACATCCGACATCGCCGGCACCACCCACGCCTACCCCACCTACTCCGACGGCGTCTGGAACGCAGCAGTGCTCGATGTCCGCGAACGCCTGGCGTCCCCGCTCACCGGCACGGCCATCAAGGCCCTGGCCCGGATCCGTCGGGTGGTCATCGACGGCCGCCGGATCAACTCAAAGCCCGGTACCCCACCAGAATCCGGTGCACGGCACTGATCCCCACCACCAGGGCCCAGACGACGGCGATACCCCAGGCGGCGTTTGGGAAGATCAGCCACAGGCTGTGCACCACCACGGTTTCCGTCCCCTCTGCCAGGCCGCCCAGGAACGACAGCGACCGGCCATCGTCAAGCCGGCGGCCGGTCTTCTCCGCGATCGAGGAAAACGCCAGGAACACCGCGCCGTTGATGTAGTAGGCGAAAAGGACAAGCATGAACGGCAGCCACGGCGCGTCGAAAGCCGCCGTGGCGCCCACGCCGACGCCGACAACCGTGGCGCCGTAAACGACGAAGTCCGCGCTGATGTCCCAGAACCCGCCCTGGCCGGGATCTTCCTCCCCTGACTGACGGCGTCGGAGGCGGGCCAGCGGGCCGTCCAGACCGTCGGCCAACCGGCACAGAAGCCAGGCGGCCAGGGCCGGAAGCCACCACTGCCCCGCGGCCAGCCCGGCGCTGGCCAGGCCAAGGACCAGGTTCAGCCCGGTCAGCCGGTCAGGGGTAACCCAGGGACGGTCCAGCGCCGACGCCATCCGGTCCAGCACGGGCGCGGTCCGTGTCCTCAGTGCAGCGTCAAACACTTCCTGCCCCCTCACTGCGCCTCCGCACAGCCACGATCAGCCCGGCAATAGTCAGCAGGCCCAGTGCCGCAGCAGCAGCCTGGACCTGCCAGCCGAGCTGCATGCCAAAGGCACCGAGCGTCACATAACTGACAGTGCCGGGCAGGATACCCGCCGCCGTGCCCGAGAAATAAGGCCACCAGCCAACAGAGGTGAGACCGGCAAGGTAATTGATGGCGGTAAATGGAAGCACCGGCACAAGCCGCACACCCACCACCGCCGCGAACCCCCGCCGCCGCAGCACCTCATCGAGTTTTTCCACCCGCGCTCCCGTGAACTTCTCCACGGCTTCCCGGCCGAGCCAGCGGCCCAGCCAGAAAGCGGCTGCCGCGCCCAGCAACGCTGCCGCCACAACCACTCCTACTCCCCCTGCGAAACCGAAAACCACTCCGGCGCCGATGGACAGGACGTTCTTGGGCACCGGCGAAAGGGTCAGTGCTGCGTACCCGAGGACAAAAACCAGCGGCCCCCAACGGGTGTTCGTGAAATAGCCCTGCAACTGATCAATGGCCGGCAGCGGCAACAGCAGAACCGCGACCGCTGCGGTGGCGATAAAGACCAGCAAACCCGCAAAGCGGATCACTGCGCGGCGGCCCTTCTTCGGCTCTGTCATGGACTAGGCCTTTCCCGGCCAGGGACCGGGTCCCCGGAACCGCGGACTTTCTCCTCGGCCTGGCTGATCGCCCAGGCGGCGTTAACCAGCCCGATATGGCTGAAAGCCTGCGGGAAGTTCCCCAGCAGTTCCCCGCTGCCGGCCGCTACCTCTTCAGAAAGCAGGCCCAGCTCAGTCGCAAAACCGGCAGCGCCTTCAAAAACTTCCCGCGCCCGCTGAACGGAACCTGCAAGGGCAAGGGCGTGGGCAAGCCAGAACGTACACAACAGGAAGGTCCCTTCCTCCCCAGGCAAACCGTCCTCGCCGCCATACCTGTACACCAGGCCCCGTCCATCACTTAAATGATTCTCGATGGCCTCAATGGTGGCCACCATCCGCGGGTCATCCCCCGGCAGGAAACCAACGATGGAAAGCATCAGCGCTGAAGCATCCAGCTCATCGGAGCCCAACGCCTGCGTGTAAGCGTTCGCCGTGTCGCTCCAACCCCGGCTCCGTATTGCGGCGGCAATCTGGTCCCGCACGTCCCGCCAGCGGGGAACCCTGTCCTGGGCGTCCAGGAGGTCGGCGAGGCTGATGGCCCGGTCCACCGCCACCCAGCACATCAGCTTTGAATACAGGTAATGGCGCGGCTCTCCGCGGACTTCCCAGATCCCCTGGTCCGGGGACTGCCACCGGGCAGCCGCCGCGTCGGCGGCATCTGCCAGGAACCCGCGGGTTTCCGTGTCCATTTCAGCCAAGTATTCCGGCAACGTCGCTGCAGCGTCCAGAAGTTCCCCGTACACGTCGAGCTGGCTTTGCCGCCATGCCCCGTTACCTACCCGGACCGGCAGGCTGGAACGCCAACCCGCCAGATGGGGCAGTTCACGTTCTGAGAGGTCACGTTCACCCCCCACCCCATACATAATTTGCAGCTCTCGCCCTTGGCCGAGCTGGCCCGAGCCGGCCGTTGCCAGGAAGCGGAAAAACTTTTCGGCCTCATCCGGGCATGCAGCAACCCACAGCGCCTGCAGGGTCATGCTTGCGTCCCGTACCCACGTATAGCGATAGTCCCAGTTGCGCTGGCCACCGATCACCTCGGGCAGAGATGTGGTGGGGGCGGCCACAATTGCTCCGGTGGGAAAGAACGTCAGCGCCTGCAGGATCCGGCCGCTCAGCCTGACCAAGTCCTGCCAAGGACCGGTGTAGCTCTGGTGCATTACGGACCAGCTGGACCAGCCCTCCCGGGTATCGGCCAGACGTCGGAGGATTTCCTCCTGGCCCCAGGATGAAGGCGCAGCCTCCCAGCTGCTGGCATGTTCCAGGGCGAATCCAAGGACGTCACCTGCACGCATCACAACACGGGCCCGGGCAACATCACCCTCCATGCTGAAGGGAACCGATGCCGATAAGAACAGGACGGCGGCGCCTCCTCTCACCAGGAGCCCATCTGATCCCTCGCGTACGGCAGGCCGGATCAGCCCGTATTCCGGCCGCGGAACAAAGACCACATCAAGCTCGACCGTCCCTTCCCTGCAGGAAACCTGCCGAAGAAGAGCCCCCGGGGCTCCCGCGCCAAGCTCATGGCCCCTGTTCCCGTCGCCGAGCACCAAGGCATCAGTTAAGGTAACCGCTCCCTCGCCTGTGCGAAAAGACGTCTCAAGAACCATCGTGGGACCCAGATAGCGCCGGGTGGAGGTGAAGGCAGCCACGGGTGTGATCGACCAGAACCCCGCCTGCTCGCCCAAAAGACGCCCGAAAACGGAAGGGCTGTCAAACCGCGGGAGGCACAGCCAGTCGACCGATCCGGCAGTGCTTACCAACGCAGCTGTCCGGCAGTCAGAGAGCAGCCCGTAATCTGCAATGGGTTTACTGGTCATGAGCACACCCTGACTGAACCGTCGCAGATCGGCAAACGAGCTCATTCGTGGCCGGGACTCCCACGAGGCGCCAGTCAGACTGCCAACTCTTGAAGAGTCTCCTTCGTCGACAGGACAGCCCCTGCGATGTAGTTGAAATTAACCAGAGCGGCTGCATACCCGTGGCCCAGGTCGGGGTGTTGTGCGGCGGCCGTAGCGTCGGCAACGACAGCAACCTCGAACCCCTGCTCCAGCAACTCCCGCAGGTGGCTCTCCACGCAAAGATTGGCAGACATCCCCGCGGGAATGACCTTGCTGATCCCCCGCTTGCGCAGCTGAAGGACCAGGTCGTTCTGCTCCGGCCCGTAAACCTTGTGCGGGCTGCAGACCACTGTCCTGCCATCTTCAAGGTAGGGCTTGAACCGGTCCAGCCAGTCCGCCCCAGAATCGTTGAAGCTTGCCAGGTCCAAAGGCCCCGTACGGTCGAACATGCCGATGTCATGCATCTTCTTCTCCAAAGTCCCACCAAACTCCCACCGGTGGTCATGCGGGAAGTAATAATGCGGGGAAACAAAAACCTCATAACCGCCGGACTTGGCCCCACCGAGCAACTGCTCAATGTGATCCACGGTCTGATTCTCTTCGACGCTCTTGCCCACCAGTTCCCAGGTCACACCGTCGGGACTAAGAAAACCATTCTGCGGATCAGTCAAAACAAGAGCCGTAGTAGAACTATCAAACTGCATGAAAAGCCTCCTCATCGAAAACGGAACGCGCAAGCACGCCTTCAGATTCAACCTAGGGCGGCAGAAAACGCTGGTCTGTAATCTCCCGCACAGAAGGGATGGACGCGTCACGTACGCCTATCACGCTAGTCTCGGGGACAGCGGCCCCACATTGCCTGGTCAGGACGTACTTTGATCTGATAGGGGGTGAAGTCGGCGGGGGGCGGACGAATGCTCCTCACCTTCCGAAGGATGGAAAAACGCACAATGCCCGCTACCACCAGGAACGCGCCGGACCGCACACTCAGGTTCGGCTTCGTCTTCATCGGCCTCCTGCTGATCGCAGTTAACCTTCGGGTGTCCTTTGTCAGTGTGGGGCCGGTACTTGCAAACATCAGCGACGACCTTGGCCTGTCCAGTGCCGCAGCAGGGTTCCTCACAGGCCTTCCACTCATTGCTTTCGCAGTCTTCTCACCCCTGGCGCCCGGCTTCGCTTCCCGCCTGGGCCTGGACCGGGCACTTTGGATGTCCCTGCTGATCCTCGCATCGGGAATCGTGCTTCGCTCCTTACCTCTGCCCGGCTTCATCTGGGCGGGCACAGCGTTGATTGGCCTGGCCATAGCGTTTCTTAATGTCTTGGTCCCCTCCCTCGTAAAGCGGGACTTTCCATTGAGGGTCAGCCAGGTCACCGGAAGCTACACCGCCACACAGGCGGCCTTCGCAGCGATCGGCGCCGCCGTCGTCGTTCCCGTGGCGCAAACGTCCCCGGCGGGATGGCGGCTTGCCCTGGGCATCTGGGTGGGACTGGCCCTCGTAGCCATGGCGGTGCTCCTGCCGTGGCTGCGCCGGCACGGGACAGGCACCGTGGACGCCCCCAAGCCGGAGGTTTCCTACCGGTCGCCTTGGGTGTCAGCCTTGGGCTGGCAGGTGACGATATTCATGGGACTGCAGTCAATCGCCTTCTACGTGCTGATGGCATGGCTGCCCACCATCGAACAAAGCCGCGGGGTTTCAGCCACTACTGCCGGCATCCATCTGTCCGTTTTCCTGCTCATCAGCGTCTTCGCCAGCCTTGCCGCGGGGGGAATCCTTCACCGGGGTTCGGACCAACGGCTCGTATCCTTCGCGAGCGGCGCGGTCATGTTCGTGACGTTCCTCGGGCTGGCGCTTGCACCGGAGCTCATGTTGCTGTGGGTCCTTCTTGGCGCGATCGGCTGCGGGAGCCTCATTGTCATCGCCCTGTCGCTGTTCAGCCTCCGGACCGTGAACTACCCCCAGGCAGCGTCCCTGTCCGGCATGGCGCAGTCCGTCGGCTACGGTCTAGGTGCTGCGGGGCCGGTGTTGTTCGGTGGTCTTCGTGACGTAAGCGGAGACTGGACGCTTCCGCTGCTCGTCACAGCAGGCATCATGGCGGTTCTCACCGTAACGGGCGTGCTTGCCGGGCGTAACCGGGTGATCGGCGATAAAACTTCCCTATGAGGTATGGCCCGCTGTTCCTCCCAGGAGGCACCACCTGGGCGCCGGAAGGGGCCTGGGGTGCGCCGTGGATTTATGCCGGCACGGCAGCCACCGCCGGGCTGATGTTTCAGAGGTCGTGTGGACAAATTTCAGTGCCCGCTAGCTCAGGCATTCCCTGCCCGAATGAGGGGTCGTCGTCACTTCCGGCCCAGACGACACCGCCTCCGGGGCAGGGCATCACATCGAACGCCCGGCCATCAAGGTGCGCCCGCAGGTGGCGCCCGTCATCCTCGACCACTTCCCAGCCCGCCGCTGGCAGCGCTGCACGGTAGTGCTGCAACACATCGACGTCTCCTGGGAGCACAAACCAGCGGGTACAGCCGCCTACACCACTCATGCCGCCACCGCTGAAATGGCCGATGTGCTCCATGGAATCGAACACCTGCTGGGACTCCCGATCCGCGGTGGCCATGGGCTCATCCGTGCCCTCGGTCACGCATTGCGGAGTCGAATCGAACTGCACCTCAAGCCGCTGCCCCAGTGCCGAGGGGGTGACAGCGAACATCCCGATCAGCATGAGGACCGGGATTGCCACCGCCGTCAGCCGCATCCACCATCGTGTCGAGAGCATGAAGCCGATCATGGCAACGACCGCGACCAGACCGAGCGCCAACCCGGAGGGTCCGGCCGTCAACCCCCAAGTGAGCCCCTCGAACGCGGTACCGCTGACATCGCCGTATATTCTCATGAATTCGTAGTGGACCAGCACAGCCAGCAGCGCCAGTCCTGCCCCAATGACGAGCAGCACCGCGGCAGAGACGGCTCGGCCTGTCACGGGCATGGCTCATCGTATTCCCGCTTGGCCACATGTGAACAGGTGCCGATCACTACATTAGTTGCGGGTCAGCCGGCCTCAGGCAGTCCAAGGCAGAGGACGATGACGCTAGCTCCGCAAATGGGGAGCCAGGGCGTCCCCAAGGACAGTTCGCACCTGGTCCTGCATGGCTTCCGTCAGGTCCGGGAGCGGTCGACGGACCGACGGATACCGACTATCCTGACGGCGACTCCTGTCAGGACCAGGCCGATTCCCACAGCCATCAGAATCCAGACAGGCGTTGCAGCGGAATCAATGTTCCGGTAGCACTCTGCCGCCAGCCCGGTCGTCCGCAGTTGCAAGTCGGCCATTTCAGCTGCATTGCTTTGCGGGAGCAACGGGCTGCCGCAAAGCGGCCCCACCGTCCTCAAGCCGATGACGATACTGAGGATGTGCAGGGCGAACCCGACAACGATTGTCAAAATCCAGCCGCGCCGTTGACTAAGTTCCTGATCGATGGCCTTGGTCGCATTACCGGGTGAATCTCGAACCTCCATGTTCAGAGCATAGTGGGATTCCCCCAGTACGGGCGGAAGGAGAAGCACAGCATATGAGGCCACTAGCAAGGCTAAACTCCTGGCGCGGCCGTGCAGCAGAAGTTTTTCTTACTGCAAATCCCGGTCAGCTCAGCGACGCCAAGTACTGCTGCACGACGTCCTCTTTGATCCGTCCGCGCGGGTTGACGGCGACGCCGTTGTCGGCAGCCCAGTGCCGGATTGCCTTGGTGTCTACTGCCGGGGCGATCGTGGTGACCTGGCGGCGCACAGAACTGCTGCCCTTCCGTCCTGCCTCGACGTAGCGCGCCAGCGCACTGCGCAAGGAGCCGGCGTTCTGCTCGGTCAAGTCAATCTCGTAGTCGGTGCCGTCAAGCCCAAAGCGGATGGTTTCGGATGCCTGGGATCCGTCAAGGTCATCAATGAGTTCAATTACGGTGCGTGTAACCATCCGGAAATCTTAACTAGTCAGCACCCTTACTTATGCAATGAAACGCTGGCCAGCGCGTGTGATCCACACCATACGGGTGGTCCACGTCAGTTGGATGCTGGGCTTAACACCAAATTTTCATAGGTGTAGGTGGACGCCGCCGGCGAGTCGATGGTTAGGCTGGGCGGATGGCGACAGTTATTCTTGTGCGGCACGGCCGTACCACAGCCAATGCCACTGGGCTGCTGGCTGGTCGGGCCGCTGGCGTTAGCCTGGACCAGACCGGGCGCGAGCAAGCGGCTTTGGCCGGGGACCGGCTCGCGGGCGTGCCGGTAGTCGGGGTGGTGTCGAGCCCTCTCGAGCGTTGTCAGCAGACCGCCCAGCTCATCCTCGATCGCCAGGCTGGCACTCCGTACGCGCCGGTCGAACCCGATCTTACAGAGTGCGATTACGGCCAGTGGCAGGGCCGGATGCTCAGTGATCTCGCGGCCGAAGATCTGTGGCCGGCTGTGCAGTCGCAGCCGTCCGCCGTCATCTTTCCCGGCGGCGAATCCATGGCCGCGATGCAGGCTCGGTCGGTAGCTGCGATTCGACGCCACGATGCAGCCTTCGAAGCCGACTATGGACAAGAAGCCGTGTGGGTGGCGGTGAGTCACGGTGACATTATCAAGTCAATCCTCGCCGACGCGCTCGGCATGCACCTTGACCTTTTCCAGCGTATTAACGTAGGCCCCGCCTCTGTATCGATCGTGCGCTACGGCGCTTCTCGGCCGAGCGTCTACGCGACCAACACCGACGCGGGGGACCTGTCGTGGCTGTCGAACGGCATCCACTCAGGCGATGCTCCGGTGGGCGGCGGTGCAGGGCAGAAGGAGCCGTGAAACCCATGTGCCTAAAATACTGATATGCCTACACGCGTTCACGAATTTGCCTGGCCTGATCGGGTCGTCGTTGGCACCATTGGCCTTCCGGGGGCGCGCACGTTCTACCTGCAGGTGCGGGCAGGCACTCAGATCGTAAGTATCGCCATGGAGAAGCAGCAGTCGGCTCTGCTCGCAGATAAAATCGACGAAATTCTCGACCAGCTTCTCAACGTCGAGGGAAACCCTCACAGCGTTCCCACGAGCACTCCCATTGAGTTGGTCGACAATGACCAGCTCGAGGCCGTTCAGGAGCAGTTTCGGACCGGCGCCATGAGCTTAGGTTGGGACCCGACGACGGCGCAGGTGGTCATAGAGGCTTACCCGATCACCGATGTCGATGCTGATAACGACGACGAATCGCTTGATGAGGATGACGCTGAAGTGCCTGAAATGCTGCTGGTGCGAATGCCGGTCGGTACCGCCCGCGCATTCGCCAAGCGCACCCGGGAGGTGGTCGGCGCCGGACGTCCCGCGTGCCCGCTCTGCGGTCAGCCCGTGGACGCCGACGGGCACGTCTGCACTCTGCCCGACCTCTGATGCACGCGCCCGACCTTTTGACGGCCGAGCTAACGCTTACTGGGCGCATTACGACGGCGTCGAACGCCACCTTCCTGGGCAGCATCGGTGACACTACGGTCGTCTACAAACCGATAGCCGGGGAGAAACCGCTGTGGGACTTTCCCGACGGCTTCCTTGCCCACCGGGAGGTTGCCGCCTATCTGGTCTCGGAGGTCCTTGGCTGGAACGTGGTGCCACGCACCTGGCTGCGCGATGGTCCGCTCGGCAAAGGAATGGTGCAGCTCTGGCAGGAGACAGACCCCGACCAGATCACAGTGGACCTCGTCGCGGCGGACGACGTACCGGAGATGGGTTGGAAACACGTCCTCGAAGGTCAGGATGAGAACGGACGGATGGTCGCCCTCCTACACGAGGACTCTCCAGAGCTGAGACGGATGGCGGTGTTCGACGTCGTCGTGAACAACGCCGACCGCAAAGGCGATCACATCCTTGCCATGTCAGACGGACACCGGCACGGCGTGGACCATGGGCTCACCTTTC
The DNA here is from genome assembly GCF_024758005.1 of Pseudarthrobacter sp. NS4. Classification (NCBI taxonomy): domain Bacteria; kingdom Bacillati; phylum Actinomycetota; class Actinomycetes; order Micrococcales; family Micrococcaceae; genus Pseudarthrobacter; species Pseudarthrobacter sp. NS4. The sequence goes on from NZ_CP103288.1 coordinate 2,415,206, forward strand.
ACCGTGACGACAAGCTACGCACGGTGCTGTGGGGGTGGCTGGGAGACGCTCTGACCGGTGAGGAGCGCAACGGCATCGATCGTGTCAGCGCAGGACTGCACGGTGAGCTGGGCCGAAACCTGGCGAACTTGCTCAGCGCGGAAGAAGTCGCCTCGCTCGCCGCGCGCTGCGCACGGTTGCGTTTGGCAGGGCGGTTTCCGGCTCCGAGCGGTGAGATGTCGGCGGTGCCCTGGCCGCTGTTCTGAGGGATTCACAGCAAGGCTTTGCCAGCCTGCTTACGTTGAGGGGCCTGAACGACTACCGGTATCCGGACATCATGGAACGGGGGTTCAAGACCCAATCGCCAACCCAGGACGCGCTGGCTGACCTGCTTAGCAGCCGCGAGCTCGCTCCCCCTTTCTGCATTCGACAAACTATGCAACTTTGACCTTGCCTGGCTTCAGTCCGAAACTCTTTCTGGTCCTCGAGCGGAAGCCCCAAGACGCCCACTGGGGAGCTCTGTGGCGGCTGCCAATTGGCCTGCGAAAGAGGCTTGTTATAGCTCGCCACCACCCCTCAATCGTGTCGATACCGCTACGAATGCGCTATGCGCCCTCGTAATCGGTAGCCGCGTAGACTCCTCAAGGAGAACAATTTGGGGGACGGATGATCCTTGGAAAAAAGCAGCACACGTGCGAGATGTGCGGCATGAAGACAGCGGCACATAACAGGGATTTCCGGTTCCGGCTCCCGGACCCGGTCCTGAACAGCCCGGAGCAGCACCGCGCCGACGACAGCTGGTTGAGCGACCCGGATCCCAACAAAGCCACTCTCATGCAGATCCAGGGCATCAGCCCGTTTATCCGTGCCCTACTGCCGGTGAAGCTCGAAGGCGGATACGAATACCGGTACGGGGTCTGGATCGCCATCCACCCCGATGACTTACAGCACGCCTGCAGGGTCTGGAACGCCCCTGAGTACACAGACTTGAAGCTCACCGGCTATCTGGCCAATAGGATTGAGCCCTGGGGCCTGTTGGCTGTCCCGGTGAACCTCGCCGTGCTGAACCCGGATCACACCCCCTACTGCGTGAGCAGCACCAATGCGGAGCTGAGCGAGGTGCTCACCAAAGAGTGGCCGCACGACATCCTCGCGTCATTACCCTGATCCAGCAGCCCGTCCGCCGCCCCTGGACGTTCGCTGCGGTTTGCGTCATGGTCGTTGCGCTTACGCTCTTGGTCTTCGGCCTGACCCAGCTTCCTGTGATCGAGCTGTTGCCCAGGTACGCGGCCGCCTATCTGCTGGTCGGTGCCTGCATCTTTGCCCCGGTCGACAAACTCCCGTCGTTCACAGTGTTCCTGCTGCCGGCCATTCCCCTCATCCGACTGGCCTACCCGTTCTACAGGGCAAGGCGGCTCCAGGCGCCCGCCGAAGTTCTCCTGGCCGTGGCCGCCGTCGTAGTGGCCGTGCTGCTCCCACTCCGGAACGCTGTCGTACAGCTCGCCCTGGATGCGCGCCAGCGGCGCCGCCAGGGCAGGGCTGATGATCGCCTACTGGGCCCGGGGACTCCCCCCGTCAGATCACACTCAAGCACGAGGCAACTTAGAACCCCGTAATCGTGTAGCGGCGCTCGATCCCGGCCGTGGCACGCCCCCAGGTGCTGGCCGCTACGCGGTCTTGGTGAAGTCTGAAAGCAGCCGCGTCGCGGAAATGTTCGTCAACCTGCCACACCAAAGGGTCACCGGTAGGCGTCACGCTGAAAGAGACGCAGCCAGCTTCAGCCAGCGTCAGCGTGACGTGGCTGTCAAAATGCTGGACGACGATGGCTACGTCGTCGGAGTTACGGCACACAAGTTGTCCGCTCAAATAAACATCAGTCACTGAGCCATCTTCGCGTATTTGGGCCGGCATCCATCATCGGAAGAATTGAGCAGCAGCCCACTGCTACCGCAGGGCTGCGCGCAGCCTTTCCGACAGGTCCTCTAGGGATTCGCGCCATTCCGGTTTGTCGGCGTCGTCGCAGAGCTCAGCCAGCTCGGACTCATCCCCGGCCACCCGCTCAACTGCCTGCAGCGCGAGCTCCACATCTTCGGCACCGAGCTAAGCACCATGAGCGGTCACCCATGTCGTGACGCTCTCCGGCAAGTCGACAGGCGGGTTGCCCTGACATGCTGAGGTGATTCGGCGGCGGCTACGGCCACACTGCCCTCGGGTGCTTCGACGTAACCGTCTCCCGCGTTGGTCAGGGCTCCGCGCACCACCTTGACTACCCACCTGGATCCCACGGTCATACGATGGCGGTATGGACACGCCAGAAGGCCCCCTCGTCGTCCGCGCAGGTGAAGTCGATGTCTCCGGAGAACCAGGATTCCAGGACCGGTACCTTCTGGAGAGCGCAGCTTCCTCCGGCAGGGTTGCGCTGATCGAACACGTGCTCGGCCCGAAGATGCTGGCCGCACCCATACACCGGCACAGCCGCGAAGACGAATACACCTTCGTGCTGGCCGGCACACTCGGGGTGATCGAGGAGGGCATCGAGATCACGGCAACGCCGGGCGATTTGGTAGCCAAGCCTCGCGGACGCTGGCACACCTTCTGGAACGCCGGCGAGGGCGAACTCCGTGTGCTTGAGATCATTGTTCCGGGCGGCATCGAGGCACTGTTCCGCCGCCTCGGCGAGCCTGGCGGCGAATACTCCCCGGATACACTTCCCGCCCTCGCAGCCGAGTACGGCGGCGAGGTGGACTTCGAGGCAACAATGCCGCTAATCGAGCGGCACGGGCTGATCTTGTAGGGGATTACTGACCTGAAGAAGCTCTTCGGGTCATCGACGCCAGGAGGTCGTGGTGGAAGACGATGGCGTCCACGGGCCGGGCGTCCACGAACAGGACCGCAACCGTCCGGGAGTGGACCACGGTGTACGGGGTGAGGTCATCCACCCAGGAATGGATCCCGGTGTACTCCTCGACAAACCGTGACCGAGCAGGCTTCCGACGGCGATCCTTTCTCGACGTCCGGGAGTTAGCGTTGTGCGTCGGGAACAAACACGATGGCTCGTTCCAGTGAGCGGGTGGGGAGGCCTTGGTCACCTCTATTGACTATGGCTGCACCCCGCGCTATACCTCAACTAAGTCCAGCAGCAGGCCCCGCATCAGCTCATCCGGAGACCGCTGTGACAGCCCCCAACTTCCCCAGCTCCCCGCAGAATTCTGCTCTTAAAGAGCAGACGCGCGCCTCACCCATGAACCTGCGAACTCCGAGGTTCAGCCTGGGCTAATGCCCACACCGTGAATAACCCACACCTCACCGGCAAACCGCCGAACCTTTTCGAGGAGAAGTGTCGCAGTGGACACGCTTCCAGCAGTGCTCCTTGTCATCGGCGCGGCATTTGGCTGGATCGGCCTGACCGGCATCGTCGTCCTCCATCTTCGCCGCAGACGGAACGGGTCAACCCTGGTCGCCTCGGCCGCTGATGAAATTGAGCACCCGGTGAGGCCATGGCCGGCCCGGCTTCACCGAAACCGCGCCGCTGCACGCCCTCGGGGGATGAGCCTCCGACGAGCACGAGGCAGCGGCACCACCCACCAGTCCGGATAACCTTTGGGAGCAAACGTTGAATGCCGAAACGATCTTCGGATTCAGCATCGGGTACCTTGCCGCCCTTGTCGGCATCTTCATCCTGTGCCTGCCGTACCTCATCCTCTTAGTGGCGCTGCTGATAGCGGCCGGCATCCTTCAGCTGCTGTTGCTGCCTTTCGCCCTCTTGGTCCGGAAACTGCGGCGAACAAGGCCGCGGCCAACTCCTGACAACTCATGGATCCTGAACCGGTCGGACAGACAGCCCTCCGAGCAACTCCTGCCGCCCAGGCGGCACGGGGCGGCGCCCCAGTAAAGAGCTTTCTGCGCCCGACTGCCCGCGCCCCGCAGCATTGAGGAGCACATGGTCACCTCCCGCGCCGCCCCGCCTTGGGGAGCTACAGGAGCGTGTCCTCATCAGTGACGACGGTGGACCGGCCCCCTAAAAAAGACGGTGGCACCGGCCCACGGCAGCGGCCTTCCCTGCTCGGGCCCACCATCACCGGCTACCACATCCTGGGGGCAGCCGGTGGTCTTAGCCCGCTTCCGGGCACGGGTCTCGATCGTTGGATGCTGGCTAGGGTCGCATGATGCCTCCAGGGGACGCAGAGCGGTGGGTGAGCTCCGCGTCCACAATGTGAAGGAGCGCCTGCGCCGCGGCCGACCTGTCCGTCTTGAGCCGGAGTCCGTCCGAGCACGTGCTTCCGCCGGAGGAGATCCGATACCGGAACGACCGGCCAGCGCCGGAAGGACTTGAAGATCCCCCGCAATCACATCCCTTTAGAGACTTTTCCCACAGCCGGCATCGCCCTCGTGCCCACGCCCCTTACATGCTCCGGGCTCGCCAAAGACCTGCATCAACTACGCCGTTAGACTGGCCGGATAAGGACGGATTGGGGGATCCTCGGCTGCGGTGCGGCTGTTCCACTGGTCGGTCACAGCCAGCGAACCAAGGATCACTTTGACCTTCTTCCAGGACTTCCCCATACCCGCCCCTCCCCCGCGTGGTCGCACTGTCCGGTACGTTCCTCCACCATGGGCCGGCGCCCCGCGGTATGAGCTTCCCGCCGTAGAGCACGTGGGGCAGTTCCTGCACAGCAGCCCCACTCTCGTGATGGCGATCAGGAGCGCCAACGTGTTCTCGACGGGCTGTACCTTCGACGTGTCCTGGATCTTCCGCCGAAGTGATGAGGATGATGAACGGTGGGCTGCACTGAACGCCGTCTTCTTCCGCGGTGGCCCACGACTCCAAGATGGGGTAATTTCGCTGGATTCCATGTTGCTCTTCGGCGTGCAGCTCAATGACGGCACGAAGGCCAGTACGGGGTCCAGCGCGATGCAAGAGATACCTTCGGACCCTACCCGCCGGCCGGAAGCACCCGTCCTCGATTTCAGAGGCTCCGGCGGGAACGGCGGAGATGAGGAGATGGCAGGCAGCGGGTCGCTTTGGCTGTGGCCGCTCCCGCCGGCAGGGGACCTCCGGCTACTTGCACAGTGGAAAGACTTCGGCATGGAGGAGAGCTCCATCGTGCTGGACGGAGCACATTTGCGGGAGGCCGCGGCACGGATGCAGCCGTTCTGGCCTGGAGCGGCTCAGCCATGACGGACCTTAACAATGTCGTTCTGGCCGTGCTCTTCACGGCCATCTTTTTCTACGTCCTCTACGGAGTGATCCGCGCCGCGGTCCGCGACGGCATCGGCCAGGCCGACGAGCAGCGCAGGAAACATGAGGAAGGGCTGGCCATGGATGGCTGGTAAGCCGACTTGGCAGCGGGTGACTACCCCTCCTGACTGGATGGCAGCCCAATCCCAAAACCTTTCACCGTCGACGCTCATCCTGGTGGTTTTTGGTCCTGGCCTGCTGGCCTTCTTCGTCGTCCAGACCATGTTCGGATATTGGCCCTCTGTTGCCGCCTTCGTGGTACTTGAGGCCGGCGTACTGTTGCTGATCCGGCAAGACTACAGGCGGGGCTGGCTCCGACGGGGGCTACCAGCAGCGCCGGAACGGCCGCATGTAGGGTGTAATTGCATCAAGCAACGACGTTCGGGGGAAACAATGCTTGAAAACGCTGCACGGCCAACCCAGCCGCCACCACCAGCAGATCACCGCCACATCCAGCAATCGGACCTGCCAGCAGAACAGATCTACACCCGGGAACCGGCGCCCAAAGGCCGCTTAGCCGGTTGCGTTCTCGCAGTCCTTCTCAGTGGTTGGGCGCTCATCGTTCCGATTGCGCTCATTGATCGACTCAAAGACGCTTCCGAGTCAGCGGTAGGTGTTATCACCGGGATCATCGTGGTGAGCGCCGTGATCACGGCCACTCTGGGCTGTATTCGTCTTTCCGCTGCCAGGGACAAGCGCAAGTCGCTGTCCTTTACACTCATTGCGACCCTCACGACAGCTATCGCGGTCTCGGTCATTTCCGCCACACGGCTGGAGTACGGACTACTCCTGCTCGCCCCAGCCCTGCTGGCGGGACTTCCGGCGTTGGGTGCATTAGCCAGGGACGCCCGAACGAACTAGAGCGGCGACAAGGACTGCACCCGTTGGCAGAGGGCGGCGAGAAACAGGGCTTCGGCAAGGATCGAATTTCGCAGTTCGCCCACGTGAACGGATTCGTTGGCTCCATGCGCACGCGAATCGGGGTCTCTGGGTCCTGTCAGCAGGATGGAGCAGCCGGGATGGTGCCGGCTCAGCTCTGCCACGAACGGGACTGAGCCGCCAGTGCCTCTGGTCACCGCCTCGGTTCCCCATGCCGCCCCGAGTGCCCATAGGGCTGTCTGCGCCATCCGGTCGCGCGGCGCCATCGCGAAGGGCCTGGTCTTTGTGCCCGGAGTGAATGTCACTTCGGCGCCAAAAGGGGCGTGCTTCAGGGTGTGCCGGCGGACCGCTTCCATGGCTTCGTCCGGGTCATTACCGGGCGGAATCCGGAGGCTGAACTTAACGGCGGCCGCTGGAATCAGGGTGTTTGGAGCGGTTGCTATGGGCGGGGCATCCAGCCCGATGAAGGACAGCGCCGGCTGGCTCCACAGTCGGGAGTTGATCTTTCCTGCGCCCGCCAGCTGAATACCATCCGGGACGCCGGCATCACGCCGGAATTCCTCCTCCGAGAAATCCGGACCTTCGGTGCTTGTTGTTACGAGGCCTTCGACGGCGACTGAACCATCATCGTGGTGGAAGGTGGCCATTAGGCGGGCAAGGACGGTGGGGGCATCCAGGGCGGGACCGCCGAAGCTGCCTGAATGCAGCGCATGATCCAGGGTTCGCACTTCGATGGTCCCGTCGACCAGTCCTCTCAGGCTGGTCGTGAGGGCAGGAGTTCCGATTTTCCAGCTGCCAGCGTCAGCAACGATGGCTGCCTCCGCCTGGAAACGTGGCTTATGCTGCCCAAGGAGGGCCGGCAGCGTGGGCGACCCCGATTCTTCTTCTCCTTCGATGAAGAAGGTCAGGCCCAGGCCGTTGCGCGATCCTAGGACTGCGTCCAGGGCGCGTACAGCAGCAACATGCATCAGGATTCCTGCCTTGTCATCGGCCGCTCCACGCCCCCACAGGCGTCCATCCCTAACAAGAGCAACAAATGGGGAATTCTCCCATTCCTCGGCCGGGCCAGGCGGCTGGACGTCGTGGTGGGCATAGAGCAGCACCGTTGCCATGCCGGGAGCGGCAGGCCTCGCGGCGAAGACCCCGGGTGCCCCAGGTACGCCCGCCGGGTCGGTGGCGCGCATGATTTCCGCGTCAGCAAAACCTGTCTCACGGAGCAGCTCCCGGACGTTCCCCGCACTTTGCTCCAGGGCACTGGGCTCGAAGTCGGGCCAGGCGATGCCGGGTACTGCGACCAGCCCCGCCAGGACTTTCACTGTCACGGACATCCCGGCGTCAACGGCGGATGCCAGTCTTGCCACGGTTTCCCGTGGCAGCCTGCCTGCGTCTTTCATGGGACCATGGCTCCGACCGCGCCGCTTCGTGAATCGATAGAGATAAGCGTACTTCTCTTTTCGTTGTTGGAAGTAGTTGAATCTTTTCCGGCGCACTCGCTTAAGCCGACTCCTCGAAGTGGTGCCCGGAAGTCTGCTGGGGTTTTCGTGACAGGACTTCGCACCCGAAAATCATCATGGGCACAACCAGGACGGGCCGCTTCAGTGAACGGGTCGCCCCCTGGGTGCTGCAGCGGCTGACAGATTACGGATTCGATGTGCACCAGGCTAAAAGACGCCAGGACGTCCCGGTGCGACGCCGCGCAGGGTCCAGCCTTGGCCGGGCCGTCCCTGCTTTGTGCTTCTCATGTCTCCTACCTGGATGTGGTGGGGACCCAGACGTCGCGGTCACGGCGGGCGAACTCAGCGAAACTGGTCGGGTCCCTGCCAAGTACGTCGCGGACGGTGTCCGTCAAGCCAGCGGCGAGGCCAAGCCTCACAGTGGTGTAGATGGCTGCAGTGACAATGGTCATGCCCCAGGGCATGCCCAGGGCCCGGCGGGCGTGCCGGAGGTAGCGGATCACGCCCGGACGGTTATACCGGACGGGCCCGCCGAGTTCCGCGGTCAGGATTAACGCAACCTGTTCATAGGTCAGCGCTTCGTTCCCCGTGACGGCCAAGGCAGTGTTGCGGTGCGCTTCCGGATGCAGCAGGGCTGCAGCAGCCACGGCACCAACGTCCACAGCATCGACAAAGGCGGTCGCGCCGTGGCCGGCCGGGACGACGAGTTCGTCACGGTCGCGGACGTCCGTGAGGTGTGTGCTCGAAAGGTTCTGATGGAAGAACGCAGCCCGCACGAACGTCCACTCGGCCCCGGACGCGCGGATCCACGATTCAATGCGGGCATACGGAACGAGTTTGTTCTTCTCCGCACCTTGAAGAGACAAGAACACTATCTGTTCCACGCCCTGGATGCGCGCGTACTCCAGGGCCGGAAGGATTTGTTTCCCCGGCTTGCCCAAATGGGGCGGGCGCAGGAGGAACATCCGGTCCACACCCGCGAACGCCCCAGCCCAGGTCGCCTTCCAGGTGAAGTCAAGGGCGACGGGCTCCACCCGGTCATCGAACATCCTCTGCACGGAGCCCGTGGTGCGCGCGGCGCGCGGACAGCACAGCCGGCGGCGAGCAGCTGATCGACCACGACACTACCGACATTGCCCGTAGCCCCCGTCACCAGAACTACCCTGTCCGCCATGCCCCTCTCCCACTTGTTCCTTCAGAACCAGTTGCGCAGAGTGTGATGATCCACTCGATGACTAATACAACGCCGGTAACGTCAGGAACGGAAGCCCGCAGATCCCCTATCGGCGAACTTCCATTCCCAAGAGCACACTGACATGGACCGCGGCATCAACACCAGCAGGATCAAGCGGACAGGGTACAAGCGGGCAGGCGCAACCGGCCGAAGACGATACCGTGGGGGCCCCAAACAGGCACCACCTATGTCCCCGAGGTCACCAGCGAATACCCCTCGCCCGATACATTAATGTCGTCCGCGGGACCGGCATCCGTTCGATCCCAGGCGTACCCCTGTGGTTGGAGGAGGGGTCAACTGCGGCGGTGGTCTTGGTTTCGTCGGTCACCGGCTCATGCTATGTGTGGCGGGCCCCCAGCAGCCGTAGACTCGGCCCATGAAGACGGGTTGGGGGATCCTGGGAGTGGCTGCGCTGGCCGCGGTCACGCTGCCGGCAGCGGGCTGCAGTACAGCGTGTCCGGCTATTGGCTACGTCAGCGGCATTGAGGTGATCGTTGAGGGCGACACGACGCTAATCGACGAGGTTCAGCTGTGCACGGATGAGGGCTGCTCGGCGCCGGAACCCACCGCGGCACCTGTCCCTGCCCCGTCCGTGGCCGTCACCGATGACTGGGTACAGCTACCTAATGGGGGCTTCTCCCCCGCTCCGGGTTCACGTGTCCAGCCGCCAACCTACCCCGACACCCACTACATCGGCAGCAGGAAGGAAGGCAATACCTGGAGGTTTACCGTCATCCTCGGCCCGGCACCAACCCGTATCACCTTGCGCGCTCTTGCTGAGGACGGCTCCTTGTTGGCCGAGCAGGTGAACGACCTGGAATGGACCAGGGACGACCCGTTCAACCCCTGCCCGGGGCCGGTCACTACTCCCCCGGTCTTGTTCCTGGTGGGTGAACGATGAATGCCAGTACTGAAAGCCGCCCCCGGCTCGCAGCTGTCGCCGTCTGCAGTGTGATGTTGGTGGCAGCACTGACAGCCTGCGGAGTTCAGCCGGGCCCTCCTCCACCTGGTTCCAGCCCACCCCCAGGCATTTCCGTACTGCCCATCGAGACAGTCTCGCCGCAGTACGGCGAAATCCAAGTGGACCGAAGTACTGATCCAATGCCGACCGTACCTTGGCAGCTAGTGAGGGTGGACCGGCAGGAGAACAGGGTCTACCTCTCGGCGTCCACCACCGGCTGCAGTCATCCCAAAGGTGTCAGAGCCACGGAAAGTGGCTCGTCCATCCACATCACCGTCACAGGCACGGGTGAAAGTGAACCATGCAGCATGCGGCACGTCACCTTGATCGGCTACGTCCAGCTCGGCACCATAGGCGACCGGAAAATCACCGGCTACACCAGCTCATAGCGATAGCCAGGCCCTGGGTGCAGTTGACCTGCATGTAGGCTCAGTGGACAGAGAGCCTGAGGGGGCAGCGCTGATGAAGAACACCCGCATCCTTGCCGCAACATTCGCCGCGGCACTCCTGCTGCCCGGCTGCACTTCAACGCCGAAGATCAGCGCGCTGGAAGCTCCAGCTGGAGCAGAAGACCAACTGCCTGCCGACGTCACCATCTGGCCGGATGACGAGATTCCTGCCAGCAGTGTGAGGTTCCTCGTCGAGCACAATGAGGTCAGATATTTCGGTGCGAAAAGCACCGATGGCCGGCGGGCATGCGTGGCCGTCCTACCGAGGGACAGGCAGGCCTCCTGGATTGCCGGTTGTTCCGATCTGAGGGATGACCGGGAAGTAATTCATGTGAGCGGGACCGGAGTCGTTGAGACCGTATTGGTGTCCGACGGCTTTGACGTCGACAAGCTCATAGGCGACGGGTGGAAGCCCATCCACAAGAATATCGTCATCGCCACACCCTAGGCTGCTCCCGCCCTGAACTGAACGTTCGTGGTGCGAGGGCAGTTGGATGATAGACGGGCGATAAAACGTAGGTCGGGAATTACAAAAGACCCCCGGAACGTTCCGAAGGCCTTTGTTGCTTCTATTAATCTATTTACGGCGTTACCAAATCAATAAACACTGTTCTCGGTCGTACTTCGAAGCGACCGTCTCTGTCGGCATCCTGGACAAGGTGCTGATTACAACACCTTGTCCAGGCTTACTGATCTGCTCCTGTCACTTAAACTGCGACCACTTCCGTTACACATGCAAATCGGATCGCAGCCTATTGCATAAGGACTCGCGAAATCTTCAGCAGCAGGGGACCTGAGCCCGACACAGCTGCCCTTGCCTAACGGGCCTCGGCCAACGGCTCGTTATCTGCATCGCTTGCGAGCGCGGCCGGCAGCGGCAACCCATACTTCTCGCACAGGAATCGGGTTTGGCAGTACCGCTGCGCGTCGGCGGCCACATTGCCGAGGACCGCTGAGTTCATACCGGCACCAATGAGGATGCCCACGAACGGCACCACCTTTGCGACGCTCTGAACCGGAACCCTGGAGCCGGCCGGACCAAGGTGCTGCATCAACTTCTCAAGGCCGGCCAGCAGACGGTGGTCGGCGCGGAGTTTGTCCGACCACCTAACGCGGCCGTTGATCGCTTCGGCTGCACGTGCGACGTCACGCAGCGGCTCGACCTTCGCTGCTTGCGCCATGAATGACCGGCGTACCAGGCGTTGGATAAAAATTTGTTCATCGGGGTCTTTAGCGTCGTAGCCGTAGGAATATGCGACGCGCGATGCAATCGATGTGGACAGGACTTGGATGACGAGAATGTCGGCTGTCATCGCGACAGGAATACCGGCCACGGGAGTCAGAGCCAGCACACCCATGGCCCCACCCTCCAGCGCGCCAAACGTCCGCCACGTGAGGGTATTGAATTTCAGCAGTCGATCGCAAACCTTAAGGTCATGCTGCCGCAGTTCGGTGAAACTGTTGAGGTCCAGACCTCGCTTGCGGGCGAGCTTCTCAACGCTTTTCGGGTCGTTGAGCTCCATCGCCCAGTCGTTGACCAGCTCCAGAAGCGATGCCGCACCTGCGAGCGCTGGCCGCACGGCCGCGGTGGAAACAGCGTCGCCAGCACGGCGAACCGGTTCCTTGACCGCCTCTGGCACAGCCGCCGTGACCCTGTCCACGGCCTTTCCTGTTACCTCGCCGGTGCGCTCGAGCGCACTGCTCGCCCAGTTCGGCAGGCCACGGCGGTTGTTACGCCGTTGCCAGTGCTCGTTGAGCTTGTCCCACACTTGCCCCTCGTAGGCACTCATCGGCGTTGCGCCATCGACGAGCGGGTCTGTGTATGTGGTCACTGAGATTCTCCATTTCGACTGTGATTGCTCGATCCATGTTGCCCTACAAGCTGAGACACATGGGTAAGGGCGCTCTGTGTCATCACTGCGCATTATTGAAAGTTGTCAGCTGTGGGAGTGCGGCGAGCAAATCTCGCCGTACGGGTGGAAGGAGATTTGTCGCTTGGGCGTAAACCGAAAGGTCTCCTTCCACCCCAGTCTGGTCATGACCCATTAAGGGATCTGAATGCGCGCAGCTTCCTGCAGCAGCGGATCGGAGATCATCACCGTCGCGGCGCCAGGAGCGATATCGAACGCGATGAAGCCTCGCGACTTATCCCCGGGCAAGACTTCCCCTGAGCCCAGCTGGTTGTCTGCAAACATGCTCAGGTCGGCCTTGCGCCCCTCAGCATCTTTGGCGGAGAAATAGAGCGGGTTGGAGCTGGTCGTGCCCTTCTCGGTTTCCCACAGCACGTCCAGGAGCAGGTAGGTGCCGTTCTTGGGCGGAGTGGCAAACGCCGTCGTACTGACGGTGTCCGTCCTGACTGCGGAGACGATGGTGATCCGGGCAACGTCGCCGTTGCGCATCTCCACAGTGAACGGCGTCCCTACCATCGGGGCGGCAGGCGCCGCAGGAGCAGGTGCGGGAGCGGACAGCGCCGGTGCCGCCGCCGGCTGTGCTGCCTCGGTTGGGGTCGAGGGGACGGTGCCACTGCCAGCAGTGTCGGTGCCTCCGCCGGAGCAGGACCCCAGCATGATGCCGAGAAGCACCACGGCGGCCGGGATGACGTAGCGCTTCTTCTTGTAAAACGGCCGCTGCATGGGGCCCTGGGGAGCGGGCGGCACAGGGGCAAAGTTCTGGTGGGACATGATGGAGCCTTTCAATGGTGCGATGGATGATGCGGGGGTAGAGATAGCTACTGCTTTTCCCATTTGCCGCAGCGGGTTGAGTTGAAGTCCTGGCCGGCTGAGAGCGTGACCACGGGGCGGCCGCCGCCTGGGATGTCGTTTTCGATGATGTCGCCGCCGTTGCTGCCGCTTCGGTAAATTCCCCAGTAGCAGGTGGAGCCGACTGCCGCCGCGGCCCTATAGGTGCCGGGCTCGATGTCGCTTCCAACCGTCCAGGTGCCGTCCCCGACCGTGTTGGCGGCCTTCGTCTTCTCGGCTCCGGTGACTGCCTCTTCGCGGGCCTTCACCGCGGCCTCTGCAGTTTTGACCGCAGCGTCGGCCTTGCCGACCTCGGCTTCCTTAGCCGCGACCTTGGACTCGCGGGACGCCATGCCGTTCTCGAGGGTGTCGTACTTGCCCTTGATTGATGCGTAGCTGGAGAGCGCGGCATCGCGCTCAATCTCGACCGTGGACTTCTCATCGGCCAGGGACGTGTACGCTTCGCTATTCTTTGGATCCGGGAGTGCAGTACCGAAGGCAATCCCGCCGGCGAAGAGTACGACGGCGGCGCTCGCCAGAAGGATCGGCTTCCTGCGGCGGGACTTTCCTGACTTCCCGGGCTGTCCGTGGGCAGCTTCGGCAGAGACCTCGCCTTCTGGCCCGTGCGCCGGGCTGGTGTCATTGGTCAACATATTCTCTTCCTCTGTTCGTGGATAACCGCAGAACGGCGGCGGGATACTGATCCCCCAATACGCGGTTCCCCGCCGCCGCCGCAGCTCCGGAAGATCCCTTCCTTCTTGGCTGCAGAACGAACCTACGATCCGCTGGCCTCCGCCGCGGCGAACATGCCTGATAACACGGGTTATCAGCACAAGAGGAGGATTGTCGCACCCCGTCGCTAGGCTGATGGGACGACGATCACCACCGAAGGGGGCGGGCATGGAAACATCAGGCGGGACTTTGCGCATGACGCTCTCCGACGTCGCCTCGCTTGCCCAGGTCCAGCGCCCGGTCGTCTCCATGTGGCGCAAGCGCAGCAGCACAGGCCCGCTGCCTTTCCCAGCAGCCGCGGCGACGCTTCAGGGAGTCGAAGTGTTCGACGCCGATGAGGTCACCGCCTGGCTCCGGGCAACCGGCCGGGGCAACAACCCCGAGGCGCACAACGACGTCGCGGTTTACGCCAAGCTCATGGCGGGGGCAAGCGAAGCACCCCGGGACAGCCGCCATACCTTCGACGGCCTCACCTCGCTCCTAGCCCTGAAGGTCATTACTGGAAAAGCTCTCAGCCGAAGCAGCGGCGCGGAGCTTCTTGATGCTGCCGACGAGGCGGACCCGGACGACGTTTTCCTTTATTCCGAGCTGGAAGCCCTCGGTTCCGCGCTTCCAGGGCTGGCCAACTTCGCTGACAGACTGGCGGACAGTGCTTTCAGTGCGTCGGCAGCGTTCGAGAAGCTGCTGGGCCACCGATTCAAGGAAGGCCTGCGCGAGCACGCAGACACCGCGCTGACGGACGCCGCACTTAAACTCGTCGCTGCCGCAGCCATCGAACTCGCCTCCACCCTGGACGGCAAGGCCCTGTTCGTCGATTCCACTCCCGGTGGAAGTGACGTGATGCTCAGCATCGTGCAGCGGTTCGGCGAATCAGCGCCGGTCACCTTCCTGGCAGCGGACCACGACGGCGGCGCCTCACGGTTGGCGCGCCGGCGCCTCGCGGTGCATGGCACGGAGAGCGGACCGGTGAAGGTCGACGCCAAGGGTGCCTTTGCCGTCAACGGCCCGGCTATACACGTCGCGCAGTACCCCGCTCCGGGCGCTCCCGCCCTAGGCACCACCGGCGTTCTGTCCGGCATTGAGAACATCGTGCTGCAGATGGATGACTCCCAGCGGGCGGTGGTCGTCGCTCCTGCCCGGGTGCTCTGTGACGCCCTGGCCGGAGAACCGGGCAACCTCCGCTCGGATCTCCTGCGGTCCGGCCGCGTGCGTGCCATCGTCCGGCTTCGGCCCGGGATGCTTCGCGCCAAACCGCGGGAACCGCAGGCACTGTGGGTACTGGGCCCGTCCCTTGCGGACGTGCCCATCGCCGAACGGTGGACCATGGTGGCGGACCTGAGCACCACGCCGCTCACCCTCGACGTGAGCCAGGACCTGATCAGCGATGTCGCCGCCTCCATGGGTGACCGTGCCACCATCCGCGCCCACTCCTTCAGGTTCGCCCGGCTGGTCCAGACCCGCATCCTGCTCGCCGGCACCGGCGCACTCGTCAGCGTCCCTCCCGGAAGAAGTACGACGGCGGCAGCCGGCGCCGAAGGAGCGCTTCGGATTGATGAACTCGTCCGCGCCCTGTCCTCCCCGGCGGCCGAGCCGTCAGCACTGCCGGCCGTTCTGCCCAGCGATTCCAACGCCCCGTTCCCTCCTGCTACGGTCCAGGAGCTCATCAACTCCGGAAACCTCAAGTACCTCAAAGGCATCCGCGTTGAAGAAGCTGACCTCAACGGCAAGACCGGAACCAAGATCCTGGGCCGCGAGGAACTGATGGACCCGCACACCGCACCACAGCGGTTCATCACCCTCCTGGACTTCGCCGCGAAGTACCCGGCAGGGCGCCTCACCGAACCGGGTGACGTCGTCTTCTGTACCAGCCCGCGGCCCGCCGCCATGGTGGACGCGGAGGGCGGCGCCGTCGTCGTCTTTCCTGCCCGGATCCTGAGGATTGACGCCGGTGACCCGGGCGGCTTGATGTCCGACGTCGTCGCCGCTGACATCAACGGCCTCAACCCAGCGGACAAAACCTGGCGCAAATGGCACCTTCGCCGCACACCGGAAGTCCAGCGCCAGCCACTGGCGAAGGCCCTGCAAACCCTGCAACACGAGCAGGCCCAAGCCCGTGAACGCGTCAAACAACTGGAAGAACTCGCTACCCTGATTACGGACGGCGTAGCGGGCGGAAGCCTTACCCTGACAGACCCCATTTCCATCGCCGCACCAGAAGAAGGAACAGCATAATGCCCCCGAAAGTGAAGGTGGACCTTGCCCCGTCCACCATGAAGGAACTCAAGGACACCCTCTGGAAGGCGGCGGACAAGCTCCGCGGTTCGATGGATGCCTCGCAGTACAAGGATGTGATCCTGGGGCTGGTGTTCCTGAAGTACGTGTCGGACGCGTTCGAGGAGCGGCGCGGGCAGATCCAAGCGGAGCTGGAGGCCGACGGGCTCAACGAGGAGCAGATCGCCCAACTGATCGACGACGTGGACGAGTACACAGGCCGCGGCGTCTTCTGGGTATCGCCCCGGGCGCGCTGGACCTACCTTGCGGAGAACGCCAAGGGCCTGGATGCGGTGGACGGCGCGGCGCCGAAGTCCATCGGGCTGCTGATCGATGAGGCGATGGAGCTCATCATGGCCGACAACAAGAGCCTGGCCGCGACGCTCCCCAAGATCTACAACCGGGACAACGTAGACCAGCGCCGCCTGGGCGAGCTGCTGGACCTGTTCAACTCAGCACGCTTCACCGGGCAGGGCGCCAGCAAGGCCCGCGACCTGCTCGGCGAGGTGTACGAGTACTTCCTGGAGAAGTTCGCCAAGGCCGAGGGCAAGCGCGGCGGCGAGTTCTATACTCCGGCCGGCGTGGTCCGCGTTCTGGTGGAGGTGCTGGAACCGCACCGCGGACGGGTCTACGACCCGTGCTGCGGCTCGGGCGGCATGTTCGTGCAGGCGGAGAAGTTCCTGGCCGCGCACCATTTAGAGGGCTCGGACATCTCCGTGTACGGTCAGGAGCTGAACGAGCGCACCTGGCGAATGGCCAAGATGAACCTGGCCATCCACGGCCTGAACGCCAACCTGGCCTCGCGTTGGGGCGACACGTTCGCGCGCGACCAGCACCCGGAACTGACCGGGAACAACGGCGCGGACTTCATCATGGCCAACCCGCCGTTCAACATCAAGGACTGGGCCCGCTCCGAGTCCGATCCGCGCTGGAAGTACGGCGTCCCGCCGGCCGGCAACGCCAACTACGCCTGGATCCAGCACATCATTTCGAAGCTGGCGCCGGGCGGCAGCGCCGGCGTGGTGATGGCCAACGGCTCCATGTCCTCCAACTCCGGCGGCGAGGGCGAGATCCGCGCCCAACTGGTGGAGGCCGACCTCGTCTCCTGCATGGTGGCGTTGCCCACGCAGCTGTTCCGCAGCACCGGCATCCCGGTGTGCACCTGGTTCTTCGCGAAGGACAAGACCGCGGGACCCCGTGGCTCGGTGGACCGGACCGGGCAGGTGCTCTTTATCGACGCCCGAAACCTCGGGTACATGGTGGATCGCGCCGAGCGCGGCCTGTCCGACGAAGACATCGCCAAGATCG
Source organism: Pseudarthrobacter sp. NS4 (assembly GCF_024758005.1). Taxonomy (NCBI): domain Bacteria; kingdom Bacillati; phylum Actinomycetota; class Actinomycetes; order Micrococcales; family Micrococcaceae; genus Pseudarthrobacter; species Pseudarthrobacter sp. NS4. Next base: position 2,432,450 of record NZ_CP103288.1, read on the forward strand.
CCAACACGTACCACGCCTGGCGGGGCACCGCTTCTGCAGTGGAGGCAGGACTGACGTACGACGACGAGGCGGGCTTCTGCTACTCGGCAAGCCTTGCGGAGGTCAAGGCTGCGGATTATGCGTTGACGCCTGGGCGTTATGTCGGAGCGGCGGATGTCGAGGACGACGGCGAGCCGATCGAGGAGAAGATCGCGCGGCTATCCAAGGAATTGCTGGAACAGTTCGACGAGTCCGAGAGGTTGGCGGCCCTCGTGCGCGAGCAGTTGGGGAGGGTGTCGTGACAACCGGACGAGCAAGCACCCTGAATCAATTCTTAGAGTTCAGGAACGGCAAAACATCTCCTGACCGGACTGGCGAGGGGGCCTATGCAGTCTTTGGCTCAAATGGGGAGATAGGTAGATCAGACTCCACTAATGCGTCGGGCCCGCTGGTCGTCATTGGTCGCGTCGGATCCTACTGCGGAAGTCTTTTCTACTCAGAAACCGACGCATGGGTCACTGATAACGCCATTGTTTGTTCGTCCAAGGATTCGAAGGACGTTCGCTACTGGTACTACGCTCTGCAGACGTTAGATCTCAACGGAAGAAGTTCCGGGTCGGGCCAGCCCCTCTTGAATCAAAGTGTCCTCGGCGCCATCGCGTTTGATCCTCCGGAAATGGACGCGAGGCAGGCCATCGCAGAAGTTCTAGGCGCCCTCGACGACAAGATCGCCGCCAACATCAAACTCGCTGCCAGTTTGACGGGCTTACTCGATGCACAGTTCGAGCAGTTGGGGGTTAATTGCGAACCTCAAGATGATAGCCAGATCGTTTCTCTAGATGAGCTCATTGAGCTGAATCCAAAAGTAGCTGCCCCGAAGGAAGCAGAGCCGGTCTACGTCGACATGCAAAAACTGCCCACAGCCGGAATGAGTATCAGCGGGTGGGAGCGTCGCCCTGCCAAGGGTGGGGCAAGGTTTATGAATGACGACACCTTGATGGCCAGGATCACGCCCTGTTTGGAGAACAGGAAGACCGGGTTCGTGGATTTTCTGCCGGATGGTGAAGCAGCCATCGGCTCTACGGAATTCATCGTCATGCGTTCCCGCCCCGGCATCCCGAAGCAACTGTCCTACTTTCTTGCCACTAGCGAACGGTTCAGAACCTATGCGATTCGCCACATGGTCGGCACGTCAGGACGGCAGCGCGTCTCAGCGCTCAACCTAGCCGGATATGCCGTTTCGAAGCCAGATCCGGAAGCGCTTGCACGCTTCGGAGAGATCAGCACGGCCCACTTCAAGCTACTTAAGTCCCTGACTGACGAGAACCGCACCCTCGCAGCGACGCGTGACACACTCCTCCCTGAGATGATTTCCGGCAAGCTCCGGGTCAAGGATGCGGACAGGGTCCTAGAGGACGCCGAGGTGTAGACGCGGAACGCGATTTTGAGGGCACCCGGGGATAGTCCCCGGGTGCCTGAGTAAGCTGAACAACAAATCGATTTTGGGGGAATCACCGTGACAGCACCAGCAGTGGCCTTTTCGGAAGCCGACTGGGAGGGCGCCGCGAAGGAGCGGCTCGGCGAGCTGGACTGGAAGCCCTTGGAGGGCCAGTCGATTGCGCCCGGCTCCGGGGAACGCGATTCGTGGTCCGAGCTTCTGATCCGGCCCCGCCTGCTCGCCGCCCTCCAGCGCCTCAATCCCGCCGTTCCCGCCCAGTACCTCCAGCAGGCACTGGCGGAAATCGCATCGCCCAAGTCGAACGACGCGATGGCCGAGAACCACCGCATCCACAACTGCCTCGTCGACGGCTACCGGCTGACCTACATCGACTCCGACGGCAACGAAGCCAACCCGACCATCCGGCTGGTCAGCCAGGCACCGGACCAGAACGACTGGCTCGCCGTCAACCAGGTCACCCTGGTGCAGGGCGACTACAAACGGCGCTTCGACGTCGTGCTCTACTGCAACGGCATGCCCGTCAGCATCATCGAACTCAAGAAGGCCGGCAGCGCCCACGCCGACCTCCCCGGCGCCCACGCCCAGCTCCAGACCTACCTCCGCGAATTCCCCATGGCGTTCCGCTTCTGCGTCTTCACCCTCGCCAGCGACGGGATCCAGGCCAAGTACGGTACGCCATTCACCCCTTTCAACCACTTCTCACCGTGGAATGTAGACGACGACGGCGTCCCCGTCCCCCAGGGCTACATGCTCGACGGCGATGCCGTCACCGCACTCGACACTGCGCTTGATGGCCTCTACAACCAGGAACGCTTCCTGCAGCTCACCCGCAACTTCACCGCCTTCGACCAGGGCCCCGGCGGTTTGGCAAAACGCATTGCCAAGCCGCACCAGTACTACGCCGTGACAAAGGCGGTCGCCAGCACCATCCAGGCCGTGGAAAGCAACGGCAAGGCCGGCGTCGTCTGGCACACCCAAGGCTCCGGCAAGTCCATGGAAATGGAACTGTATGCCAACATGGTGGCGCGTGCACCCAAGCTGAAGAACCCCACCGTCGTGGTCATCACCGACCGGAACGAGCTCGACGGCCAGCTGTATGAAGGCTTCGACCGCAGCCTGCTCCTCGCCGAATCGCCCAAGCAGATCAGGAAGCGCTCCGAACTGCGCGATGAGTTAAGCAACCGGACAACAGGCGGCATCTACTTCACCACCCTGCAGAAATTCGGCCGGAGCAAGTCCGAGAAGGACGCCGGCGCCGACCACCCGCTGCTGTCCGACCGGCGCAACATCATCGTGGTGGTGGACGAGGCGCACCGCTCGCACTATGACGACCTGGACGGCTACGCCCGCCACCTGCGCGACGCACTCCCCCATGCCACGTTGATCGCATTCACCGGAACTCCGATCTCTTTCGATGACCGGAACACCCAGGACGTCTTCGGCGACTACATCGACATCTACGACCTGTCTCGGGCTGTGGAAGACGGCGCGACTGTGCCCGTGTACTTCGAGCCGCGGCTGATCAAGGTGGAACTTTCCGAAGGTGTCACGGAAGAGGACCTGGACAAATCCGCCGACGAACTGACCCTCGGCCTGGACGATACGGAACGTGCGCGCATCGAGGCGAGCGTCGCCGTCGTCAACGCCGTCTATGGTGCGCCGCAGCGCATCGCCGCGCTGGCCGAGGACCTGGTGGCGCACTGGGAAAACCGGCGCGAGCGGATGGGCAAGTTCATCGAGGCGCCGGGCAAGGCGATGATCGTGGGCGGGACGCGGGAGATCTGCGCGAAGCTGTACGCCGCGATTGTGGAGCTGCGCCCGGACTGGCATTCGGACGACCTGTCGAAGGGCAGGATCAAGGTGGTGTTCTCGGGCGATGCGACCGATGTGCCGCCGGTGTCCGACCATGTGCGCCGGGATTCGCTGAATGCCCAGGTCAAGGAGCGCCTCAAGAACGTCGACGACGAGCTGGAACTGGTCATCGTCAAGGACATGATGCTCACCGGCTACGACTCTCCCCCGCTGCACACCCTGTACCTGGACCGACCCCTCAAGGGCGCGCTGCTCATGCAGACTCTGGCACGGGTGAACCGCACGTTCCGCGGCAAGGAGGACGGGCTGCTGGTGGCGTACGCGCCGCTGGCAGAGAACCTTGCGAAGGCGCTGGGCGAGTACACGCAGTCGGACCGGGCGAACAAGCCGGTGGGCAAGAACATCGACGAGGCCGTTGGGCTGACGGTTTCCCTGGTGGAGACGCTCCGCTCGCTGCTGGCCGGGTACGACTGGAAAGCCGTGCTGATGAAGGGCGGACCGAAGTCGTTCGTCAACGCAGTGACCGGAGCGGTCAGTTATCTGCGGAATCCTGCCACGCCGGGCAACCAGCCGGCGGACGGCGAAGAGTCGGTTGCAGCGAAGTACCGCAAGTTCTCCAGCCAGCTGTCCCGCGCATGGGCGCTGTGCTCCGGATCCGAGACGCTGGCTGAGCTGCGCCCCGAGATCCAGGTGTACGAGGAGATCCGCGTCTGGATGGCGAAGTACGACGCCGCCGACCGGCAGGCGAGCGGTGAGCCGGTGCCTGAGGAGATTCAGCGGCTGCTGGGGAACCTGATTGCGCAGGCGACGTCGTCCGGCGAGGTGCTGGACATCTACGACGCCGCCGGCATGCCGAAGCCGTCCCTGGATGACCTGACGCCGGAGTTCATTGCTAAGACCCAGAAGGCGCGGAACCCGCAACTGGCCATCGAGGCACTACGGAAGCTCATTGCCGATGAGTCCGCTTCCTCTACTCGGAACAACGTCATCCGGCAGCGGGCGTTCTCGGAGCGGATCACGGAGCTGATGAAGAAGTACACGAACCAGCAGTTAACGTCGGCTGAGGTGATTGCCGAGCTGGTGGAGCTGGCGCGTGAAGTGGCTGCTGAAGGCAAGCGCGGTGAGCAGTTCACTCCCCCACTGACTTCAGACGAGCTCGCATTCTACGATGCCGTGGCGCAGAACGAGTCTGCCGTGCAGGTCCAGGGCGAAGGCGTTCTGGCCGACATTGCGCGCGAGCTGGTTTCGGTGATGCGACGTGACGTGCGGACCGACTGGACTGTACGTGACGACGTTCGCGCCAAGCTGCGATCTTCGATCAAGCGACTTCTGGTCCGGTTTGGATACCCACCGGACAAGCAGCCCGAGGCCATCAAACTTGTCATGGAGCAGATGGAGTCCATGGCGCCGCGTTTTGCCGAGAGCAGCGCATAAATGAGGTGTTGCCACATTTCACGTTGCTCATGCCCACGTTCGTCGCGATCAAAAGTGCGCCTGGTCCTAGGTAGAGGCAGACCGTCTGACACGAAGATGCCGCCAGATATAGTCGCATCAAAGCATTCGCATAGGCTCGTTCCTCCCAGCAAAGTGAAAGCAAGTAACGGATGAAATCGATCTTCTTTGGATATCCAGAACGGCCCCACTCACAGGCAGAGTCCATGCGGACTACCGCCCGCCTGCTGATGGAACAAGGGTATGCAGAAACTGCGACCTGGGAGGCCCTAAGTGTAGGGGGCACCGTCGTCATTGACGAGGTGCTCAATGCCATCGACGAAGCGGACATGTGTGTTTTTGACATCACTAGCATGAACCCGAATGTCCTCTTCGAAACGGGCTATGCCATCAGTCGCGGCAAGCAGGTCTGGCTGACGATCGACAGCTCCATACAAGCAGCATTCCCATTGTGGAAAGAATTTTCGCTCCTCGGTCCCTTAGGCTTCACCCCCTACCGAAACAGTAATGAGTTGGTTAGCGAATTTCTAAGGGATGATCCGCTAGAAACATTGGTGCCGATTTACGACTCGCTTATTGAACCCAGCCTTCCCGATACATCACTGCCTCGTCGTTCGATTTTGTACTGCACTACTTTCGAACCATTCGAGGCTTCAAATCGGCTCGATAATTTCATTGATGAAAGAAAGCAAAAAGGGCTGAATGTACTTGTTTCTGACCCCAAAGAGTCCAGCCTAAACCCAATCAACTGGTATGCGCCGATTTTGCTTCGCTCCGCCGGCGTGCTGATCAGCTTCTCCGGAGCGCAACGGAACAAAGCCGAAATCCACAATAAGCGCCACTCATTAGTGGCGGGTCTGGCGGCAGGCTTCGAGATACCCATCCTATTGGTCGCAGAGAATGACTACCTAGCTCCATTTGATTACGAGTATCGGCTTCACACTTACGATTCAAGCGATGAGTGCGTCGGTATCGCACGTAAATGGCTCAACAGCCTAGAGTTCGAACGCATATCATGGAAGAATGCACGTAGTGGCGTTTCAAACCGGCTAAAGCAAATCCGCTTTGGCGAACATGTAGCAGAAAATGAAAGCGACAGCCTCGGAGATTACTTCATCGAGACCGCAGCATATGGAGACGTCGTCCTCGCCCGTAATGCGATATTTATCGGGCACCGCGGGACGGGCAAAACAGCAAATGCCCTGCAGGCCTTTGTCGCGGTTAAGGAAAACAAGAACAACCTTGCAGTTCTAATCAAGCCGCCTGGGTTCGAATTTTCAGCAATTATGCATCTGGTAAGCAAACTACCAAGAGTCCAACACGAATATTTCTTCGACGCATTGTGGCGGTTTGTCGTGCAGACGGAGATAAGCAGCGCGGTCCTGAAGAGTATCGAGGACAGGCTATCAGGCGTGCCTCGGACCCAAGCGGAATCAGAGTTTGTTAATTATGTAGACGGCACCCCCTTCAACATACGATCCGACATCTCGGTCCGCATTGATCAGGCTCTAGATGCCCTCCTCCTCACTCTCGGGGACACGACGACACTCGAAACGAACCGCGACCACATAAACGAAGCATTTCATTCAAATGCTCTTGCCGAGCTGCGTCATAATCTTGGGCCCGTACTCAAAGATCGTACGCGAGTTGCTGTGTTTGTCGATAATTTGGACAAAGGATGGGAAAAGGGTGCTGATTTCAATGTGATGGCACGCTTCATATTGGGGCTCCTGGTCGCAGAGGGGCGACTGGCTCAAGACTTCGCTCGGCACGATTCTTGGCGGGATAAGATCAAATTGACTGTAGCTATCTTCCTCCGCAGTGATATATACACTTACTTGGCAATCGAAGCGCGAGAACCCGACAAGCTCCCTATTTCAACTGTCGTATGGAGAGACAGGCAGACGTTACTTTCGGTGATTGAAGAACGTTTCTTGGCGAGCCGTTATAGTCGCGGCGACTCCGAGGAGCTATGGACTCAGTATTTCTGCGGGACGGTCAGCGGCATCGGCGTCAAGGAATACCTCGGGAAGGTTGTCTTGCCTCGTCCGCGAGACATCGTCTACTTCTGCAATGCTGCTGTGGGAAGAGCCATAGACAGACGCCATGAGAGGGTTGAAGAAGATGATTTCCTGGCAGCGGAGGAGACATATTCGCGATACGCGTACGAAGCCCTTTTGGTTGAGAACGGAGTAACGATTCCAGAAATGGAAGAAGCTCTTTTCGGTTTTCTCGGCTGCAGGCACATTCTCAGCGTAGGTGAAGCAAAACGAGCTATCCTTAACGCTGGCGTCGCCGACTCCCGCGTTGACGCACTACTAAGAAAACTTGTATCCATGTCGTTCCTTGGGATTGAAACGCGACAAGGCGAATTCACGTATCCCGAAGCGGGAATCGACCTAAAAAGAAGTATGAAACTGGCTAGTATTTTGGAGCCCTCAACTGAATCCCAGAGAGTCGCTGTTCATCCAGCCTTCTTCAACTTCCTTGCTGTGGAACGGAACGCTACTGAAGGAATTTAGTTTTTGATTCTCCGAAGGCCATTAGTCGCCTGGTCGGGATGAAGCCCAAGGTAACCGGAGCCCTGTGCTGCACTGTATTGCAGAACAGGGCTCCTGCTTCAATCAGTTGCATCAGTCCCGGGAGCGTTATTCGCAAGTAAGACGGAGAGGCAAGAAACCTAGAAGTCCCAGTCCTCATCCTCGGTGTTGACGGCCTTGCCGATCACGTAACTCGAACCTGACCCCGAGAAGAAGTCGTGGTTCTCGTCAGCGTTCGGGGACAGCGCCGAGAGGATGGCCGGATTTACGTCGGTGACCGAGGCCGGGAACATGGCTTCGTAGCCGAGGTTCATCAGCGCCTTGTTGGCGTTGTAGTGCAGGAACTTCTTTACGTCCTCGGCCAGGCCAACGGAGTCGTAGAGATCGTGCGTGTACTGGACCTCGTTCTCATACAGCTCGAAGAGCAGCTCGAACGTGTAGTCCTTGATCTCCTGCTCGCGCTCCTCGGACAGGCCTTCGAGGCCCTTCTGGAACTTGTAGCCGATGTAGTAGCCGTGCACGGCTTCGTCACGGATGATCAGGCGAATCAGGTCAGCAGTGTTGGTCAGCTTGGCGCGCGAGGACCAGTACATGGGCAGGTAGAAGCCCGAGTAGAACAGGAAGCTCTCCAGAAGCGTGGAGGCCACCTTGCGCTTCAGAGGATCGTCGCCCTGGTAGTAGTCCATGACGATCTGCGCCTTCTTCTGAAGGTTCGCGTTCTCCGTGGACCAGCGGAACGCCTCGTCGATCTCCTTGGTGGAGGCCAGCGTGGAGAAGATAGAGGAATAGCTCTTGGCGTGCACAGACTCCATGAAGGCGATGTTCGTATACACGGCTTCTTCATGCGGAGTCAGGGCATCCGGAATCAGGGAAACTGCCCCGACGGTGCCCTGGATCGTATCCAGCAGCGTCAGACCGGTGAACACACGCATGGTGAGCTGCTGCTCAGCCGGCGTCAACGTGTTCCACGACTGAACGTCGTTGGACAGCGGCACCTTCTCCGGCAGCCAGAAATTGTTGACCAGGCGGTTCCAGACGTCCACGTCCTTATCGTCCTGGATACGGTTCCAGTTGATTGCCTCGACGTGGCTAAGCAGCTTGACCTTCTCGGTCATGTCATCCCCTATGCGTTGGGTGGTTTCTCTAAGTTAAAGCGTACGACGGCGGGCGGGCACCCGCCGTCGTACTGGCACATTTAGTTGAAAATTAAAGCATGCAGGAAACGCAACCCTCTACCTCAGTCCCTTCCAGCGCGAGCTGGCGGAGACGGATGTAGTAGATGGTCTTGATGCCCTTCTTCCAGGCGTAGATCTGGGCCTTGTTGATGTCGCGCGTGGTGGCGGTGTCCTTGAAGAACAGCGTCAGGGACAGGCCCTGGTCCACGTGCTGGGTGGCAGCGGCGTAGGTGTCAATGACCTTCTCGTAGCCGATCTCGTACGCGTCCTGGTAGTACTCCAGGTTGTCGTTCGTCAGGTACGGCGCCGGGTAGTACACGCGGCCCAGCTTGCCTTCCTTGCGGATCTCAATCTTGGACGCCACCGGGTGGATCGAGGAGGTGGAGTTGTTGATGTAGGAGATCGAGCCGGTGGGCGGAACGGCCTGCAGGTTCTGGTTGTAAATGCCGTGCTCCATGACCGAAGCCTTCAGCGCCAGCCAGTCAGCCTGCGTGGGGATGTGCACGTTCTTGAACAGCTCCGCAACCTTCTCAGTCTGCGGCACCCATTCCTGCTCCGTGTACTTGTCGAAGAACTCGCCGGAGGCGTACTTGGACTTCTCGAAGCCGCCGAAGGTCTGGCCGGTCTCGATGGCCAGGAGGTTGGAGGCGCGGACAGCGTGGTACACCACCGAGTAGAAGTAGATGTTGGTGAAGTCCAGGCCCTCTTCAGAACCGTAGTGCACCCGCTCGCGCGCCAGGTAACCGTGCAGGTTCATCTGGCCCAGGCCGATCGCGTGGCTCTGGTCGTTGCCCTTGGCGATGGACGGCACCGAGGTGATGTTGGACATGTCCGAGACAGCCGAGAGTGACCGGATGGCCGTCTCGATGGTCAGGCCGAAGTCCGGGCTGTCCATGGTCTTGGCGATGTTCAGCGAGCCCAGGTTGCAGGAGATGTCCTTGCCGGTGTCGGCGTAGGACAGGTCATCGTTGTACGTGGTGGGCTGGGAGACCTGGAGGATCTCCGAGCACAGGTTGGACATGATGATCTTGCCGTCGATCGGGTTGGCCCGGTTCACGGTGTCCTCGAACATGATGTACGGGTAGCCGGACTCGAACTGGATCTCGGCGAGGGTCTGGAAGAACTCCCGGGCCTTGATCTTGGTCTTCTTGATCCGGGAATCATCCACCATCTCGTAGTACTTCTCGGTGACCGAGACGTCGGAGAACGGCATGCCGTAGACGCGCTCGACGTCGTACGGCGAGAACAGGTACATGTCCTCGTCCTTCTTGGCCAGCTCGAACGTGATGTCCGGGATGACAACGCCCAGCGAGAGGGTCTTGATGCGAATCTTCTCGTCCGCGTTCTCGCGCTTGGTGTCCAGGAAGCGGTAGATGTCCGGGTGATGCGCGTGCAGGTACACGGCACCGGCACCCTGGCGGGCACCGAGCTGGTTGGCGTAGGAGAAGCTGTCTTCGAGAAGCTTCATCACGGGGATGACGCCGGAGGACTGGTTCTCGATCTGCTTGATGGGCGCGCCCACCTCGCGGATGTTGGTCAGCGCAAAGGCCACGCCGCCACCGCGCTTGGACAGCTGAAGCGCAGAGTTGATGGACCGGCCGATCGACTCCATGTTGTCTTCGATGCGCAGCAGGAAGCAGGAGACCAGCTCGCCGCGCTGCTTCTTGCCGGCATTCAGGAACGTGGGCGTGGCCGGCTGGAAGCGGCCCTCGATGATCTCGTCCACCATCTGCAGGGCGAGCTGCTCATTGCCGCGGGCCAGGTGCAGGGCAACCATGCAGACGCGGTCCTCGTAGCGCTCCAGGAAGCGCTTGCCGTCAAAGGTCTTCAACGTGTAGGACGTGTAGAACTTGAACGCGCCCAGGAACGTTTCGAACCGGAACTTCTTCTTGTACGCACGGTTGAACAGCTCGCGGATGAAGTTCATCGTGTACTGGTCAAGCGTCTCGCGCTCGTAGTACTCGTTCTTCACCAGGTACTCGAGCTTCTCCTCCAGGTCATGGAAGAAGACGGTGTTGTTGTTCACATGTTGCAGGAAGTACTGGTGTGCAGCCTCGCGGTCAGCCTCAAACTGGATCTCGCCGTTGGGGCCGTACAGGTTCAGCATGGCGTTCAGCTCGTGATAGCCCAGGCCTTTGTAGGCGGCCGGCATCTCGGGCTTTTGGGCCCTGGTTACTTCTGTGTCTGCGACAGTCGTGTCCAAAACGTGTCCAATCCATTGTTTACGCGGGCCACGTCTTCTGGCGTGCCCATTAATTCGAAGCGGTAGAGGTGCGGTACTCCGCACTTGGCGGCGATGATGTCCCCCGCCATGCAGTAGTTGTCCCCGAAGTTAGTGTTGCCGGCACCGATGACCCCGCGGAGCAGTTGCCTGTTCTGCGGGTTGTTCAGGAACCGGATGACCTGCTTGGGGACGGAGCCCTCTCCCCCGGTGCCGCCGTACGTGGGCACCACCAGCACAAACGGCCGGGTGGCGAGAAGGGGTGCATCCTTGGCTAAAAGCGGAATCCGGGCCACGTCACGGCCAAGCTTCGAGACAAAGCGGCTGGTGTTCCCGGATGCCGAGGAGAAGTAGATGAGCTGGCTGCCGGTGACAACCGGCGGGACAGGCCGGGAGGATTCCACGCGCTGAGCCACGTGGGAGTCCTGTGCTGTTGGTGCTGCCATGGGAGTCACCTCAGCTGCTTGATGGTTGCCGGCAGGGAAAGGGTCCCTATGCCACAGAGGAAACAGCGGAGAGAGCCAGTTCCTCGATCTTGTCCGGGCGGAAGCCTGACCAGTGGTCCTGGTCCGTGACCACAACGGGTGCCTGCATGTAGCCCAATGCCTTCAGGCGCTCAAGGGCCTCGGCGTCCTGGGAGATGTCAACGCTCTGGTAGGTGATGCCCTTTTTGTCGAGCGCCCGGTAGGTGGCGTTGCACTGAACACACGCAGGTTTCGTGTAAACCGTTACGGTCATGGTTCCTGTCCCCTTTTCTGGAAAACTTGCTCGTCCGGTGTCCCCGCCCAAGCTGTACCTAGATACTACATCTAGTGCAGACGCCTCTTTGGAACCCCAAGATGATGTATTACAAGTATGTCATTTTATGCACTTTTAATCCACAGGCAGGTGCCCTCAAAATGTCCGGAATCCCGCCGATTTTGTGGACACCATCCACATCCTGTGGAGTACTTAGCCACATTTACCGCCCAGCGTGTCGGCGAAAAGGCGGCGTGTCGGGAACGCACCCAGGCCGTGTCGAAGCCCACAGCACACCACACCGGAGGCACCATCCCGGCACCCAAATCCGAACGCCCGGAATCCCCTCATCCGGACGTTGACGGCAGCGACGCCAGCAGGCCCAAGGCGCGGTCCAGCAGATCATTCATGCTTCCCCTGGCAGCCCCGGCCACAGCCTGCCTCGCTACTGCATCAGCACGGGCCACATCACCATAGTCCAATGCTGCACGGGCTTCGGCGAGCAGAATCTCAACCTGCATCCACGTGTAGGAATCGGTGACGCGTCCGCAGAGGGTCCCTGCGTTCTGCATCCACTCCAGCGCAGTTTCCGCATTGCCCTCCAGGAGATGCGTGAGCCCGATGGTCTTTGCCGCAAGTCCTTCCCAACAGGGGTCCTGCAGCTGGCGCGCGAGTGCGAAAGTTGCCTCCGCCTCCTCCCTCACCACCGCAGGCCGCTCGCCGGCGGCAAGGCGGGCGTGGGCCAGCCACCCTTCCGGCCAGGGCCGGAACGCTGCCCATCTCTCAGTGCGCGCAATCTCACACGACTGGCGTGCCCACTCCGCTGCCTCGTCCGCGCGGCCCAGAATGAAGAGGCTTCGCGCGCCAACTCCCAGGTTCCATGCTTCACGCCTCGCCGCTCCGGCTTTCCGGCTTAGCTCCACGGCATCTCCGAACCGGTCCGCCGCAGGCTCAAGCCTGCCCCAATCACTGAGGTTCATGGCTTCAAACCCGGCGATGGCGGCCGAAAGGGAGGCGTCCCCGGTGGTCAGGCCACGCGCAGTCTCCAGGTATCCCGCAGCGCTGGTCCGTCGGCCGGCCAGGATGTCCACGTAAGCCAGTTCTGACAGCGCTTTGGCCGAGACGGATTCCGCGCCTGCCGCTGCCGCCAGGTCAACAGCGGCGGCAAGGATGATGGAGCCTTCGTCGTCATAGCCACGGATGGAGTGGACCAGCGCGGCGCCAAGCTCGGTCAGGCAACGGCTCTGCAGTTCCTTGTCGCCGGACAGCTCGGCTGCAGCTGACGCTCCCCGAAGGCATTCGATCCCGGCGTCGGCCGCGCCGGCCGACAGCGCCGCCAGCCCCGCCTCACACAAGGTCTCGGCTGAAGCACGGGCTGAGACGCCCGGTATTGGTCCCGCAATGGCGGGCCGGACCGCAGCGCGGATGGCCGGCGTCGGCTTTGTCCCAAGTTCGGCTGTGAGCATGGCCTCGCTCGCGGCTGCCTGCCGGAGGGCAGCAGCCGTGTCACCGGAGGATGCCAGTGCCTTGACCAGCAGGACATGCGGCCCCTCCTCCAGTGGCGCCCTCTCCACCATTGCACGGGAGAGCTCCACGGCCCGGGGGAAGTCACGGCCGGAAAGTGCACGCAGCGCTGCCTGCCTCAGCGCACTAAGCACCTCGCTGTCGACGCGCTGGCGCTCCACCAGGAGCCAGGACTCAAATCCCGGCGATCCCCTGACCTCGATTCCTTCCAGGAAATACCCTTCAGGAAGTTCGCCATCCTGTACGGCTTGCGGGAGGTTGGCCACGTCCGCCACGACGTCCATACCCGGCGGGAGCGAAACCGGATTGCCCCTGAACGCATTGACCAGGCCCGTTTTCCGCCGCAGTTCTGCCAAGGTCCACCGGAGGGCCCCCATGGGATCGTCGGCGTCAGCAAACAATTCATCCACGAGGACCTGGCGGGAGACCGGCTTTGATGATCTGACCAGCCTGCCCAGCACCGCCCAGGATTTATGCCCCCTGGGTGCGGGTATCGGCTGGCCATCGCGTTCGAGGCCCAATCTGCCGATCAACCGAAGACGCAGCACGAGGTCAATGTAGCAACGCTCAGGCAGCCAGCACCATAGCCGCTGAGGGCCTGAAGCGCGCCAGGAGTCCAGCCTGTGCCGGCGCCCCCAACTCGCTGATCAGCACGCCGTGAACAATCCCGAATGCCCGCAGGCGGGCTATCTCCGAACCGTCCCAGTCCTCAAGCGCAGCGGCCGCGCCGGCTGCCATCGGCCGGGCCGCGTCTGCCAGGATTTCCAGGGTCGCTCGTTCTGCGGCGGTCCCTTCAGCCACGATGCGTTCGGCTGTGAGGCCCAGGAAGGTGTTCAGTTCTTCTGTGGTCTTTGTGATCGTTTCCATACCAGAAGCTTCCGGCAGCAGCATGTGACGCCGGGTGTGATGGTCAAAGGCAGGAAGATCCCGGCTGTCACACGCAACATCACATGCCGCTTTTCCGGCCGTGGGTGCCGGGTCCTGCAGCTTCTTCAGCGCCGGGGCGGCAGAGTACTGTGGGCTGGTGGTAAATCCGGTGCACCTGAAGACCTTGATGGAGGTCACGCGGCTTGGCTCCTTCGCGGCCGCTGCCGCAACCCTGGGCTACACGGCCTCTGCCGTCTCCCAACAGATGTCCGCACTGGAACGGGACACCGGCGTGGTCCTGTTCCAGCGCTCGGCGCGGAGCGTGGTACCCACGGAAGCCGCCGTCGTCATGACCCGGCATGCCGCCAAGGTGCTCACGGACATCGAGGCACTGATGGCTGCCGCCGCCAAAACCCAGGACAGTGCCAGCCAGGAACTCCGGCTTGGAATCTTCCCCAGCCTGGCAACGTATGTCCTGCCGCGGATCCTGAAGAATCCGGCGTGGAAGAACCTGGGCATCGACCTGAAAGTGTCCGTGGCCGAACCCGGGCAGACCATCCAGGGACTGCGCACCGGCGGTGAACTGGACCTTGCCGTGGTCTTCCAGGTGGGACAGACCGGCGTGGCGTGGCCGGCCACCATCAACCGGCAATGGATCGGGGACGACGACTTCCGGGTGGTCCTGCCTGCAGGCTGGGGGTTCCGGCCGGACGCGAAAGTAGCGGCAGACCACCTCTCCGAGATGCCCTGGATCATGCACCACCCCGGCACCAGCGACGCCATGGTGATCGAGCGGCTCTTCGCCGGCTGCAACCTCCACCCCCGGGTGGTGGCACACAGCGACGACTTCCACGCCAGCCTGGAGATGGCGGCCGCCGGCCTGGGCGCGGCACTGGTTCCCGAACTGGCGCTCCGGAACAAACCGGAGGGCGTAGTAGTGCTGGATGTTCCCGAGATCCGGCTGGCCCGGAACGTGTTCGCGCTGCTGATCAATGACCGGAAAACCGCCCGGGTGCAGCTTTTTGTTGACCTGCTGGCCGAAACCCTCGCCGGGATGCGCACCGCAGTCAATTAGGCCTGAATGCTGGAATGCTCCGCGGTTCGGGTCTATGTTGAGAATATGAACAAGGTAGCGAGCCAGCACTTTGGCGAGATTGAACTCAATCACGGCAGGGACCACCTCATCGCCGCAAAGCACGAGCTGCGCGGTCAACCGCTGGAACTCGACCTGAACATCAACGCCCACGACCACTTCGACGAAGCGGCGCTGCGCAAGGTGGACTACCGTCTGCGGTTCCTCCCGGAGCTCGTGGACGAGGTCCGGGACATGATCGCCGAGGAACTGGACCAGGAAGGCACCAACCCGCAGGAGTACCTGCAGTTCCACTGCAACGCCCTCAAGGATGAGCACCTGCACAAGGTCTTTGGCGTGGAGGACCGCAGCCAGCTCACCAAGGACGTTTTCCTGAAGGCCCTGAAGCTGGGACACGTCGGGATCTTCCCCGGCCAGCCCGAACGCTACTTCGTTATGGATTTCACCCTCGGCGAGCACTTCACGGACGAGGTCCTGGTGGCTTCTGCCGACGAGGACGGCGTGGTGGACGACGAGATCCTCTGGGAGTCCTAGGTTTCGACGGGCTCACCCACCAAACAAAAAAACGACGTCGGCTGGTCACCTGAAGTGACCAGCCGACCGTTCGCCCGCTTCTCAAGGTCCGGCGCGCTGAGCGCACCGGACCTTGAGCCTCTGCGGGCTCTCTTACAGAGTTGCTACTTGGCGGCTTCCAGCAGGTCCGCGCGGACCGCCTGGGTTGCCTTGACCAGGTTGCGCAGGGACTCTTCGGTCTCGGCGTAGCCACGGGTCTTCAGGCCGCAGTCCGGGTTGACCCAGAGCTGGCGGGACGGGACGTGCTTGACGGCCGTGGCCAGCAGCTCGGTGACTTCCTGCTCGCCCGGGACACGCGGCGAGTGGATGTCGTAGACGCCCGGACCAACACCGCGGCCGAAGCGGTGGGACTCGAGGTCGTGAACAACCTCCATGCGGGAGCGTGCAGCCTCGATGGAGGTGACATCGGCGTCCAGGCCGTCGATCGCGTCGATGATCACACCGAACTCCGAGTAGCAGAGGTGGGTGTGGATCTGCGTGGCGTCGGCAACACCGGCGGTGGCCAGGCGGAAAGAGTCAACGGACCACTTCAGGTAGTCGGCGTGGTCAGCCTTGCGCAGCGGGAGGAGTTCGCGCAGGGCGGGCTCGTCCACCTGGATGATCTTGATGCCGGCGGCTTCCAGGTCGGCGATCTCGTCGCGCAGGGCCAGGCCAACCTGGTTGGCGGTCTCGCCCAGCGGCTGGTCGTCGCGGACGAAGGACCAGGCCAGGATGGTCACCGGACCGGTGAGCATGCCCTTCATCGGCTTGCTGGTCAGGGACTGCGCGTACTCGGCCCACTTCACGGTGATGGGGGCGCTGCGGGTGACATCGCCCCACAGAATGGAGGGACGGGTGCAGCGGGAGCCGTAGGACTGGACCCAGCCGTGGACCGTGACGTCGAAGCCTTCAAGGTTTTCGGCGAAGTACTGGACCATGTCGTTGCGCTCGGGCTCGCCGTGGACCAGGACGTCGTAGCCGAGCTCTTCCTGCAGGTTCACGACGCGCTTGATCTCGTCCTTCATCAGCTGCTCGTACTGCTCGTCGGTCAGGTCGCCCTTGTTGTTGCGGGCACGGGCCGAACGGATCTCTGAGGTCTGCGGGAATGAGCCGATGGTGGTGGTGGGCAGCGGCGGCAGGTCCAGTGCTTCTTCCTGGGCTGCTTCACGGACCGGGTACTCGGAGCGGCTGAAGTCAGCGGCGGTCAGGGCCTCGGTGCGGGCGCGGACGTCCTCGCGGCGGACGCCTTCCGCGGTGGCGCGGGACGCGATCACAGCGGTTGCCTCGTCGATGGCTGCCTTGGCGGCAGTGGGATCGGCCAGGTACGACGCGAGAGTCTTGACCTCGACGGCCTTCTGGTCAGAGAACGCCAGCCAGCTGCGGAGCTGCTCGGACAACTGGGTTTCCTCGGCAACATCGTGCGGGACGTGCTGCGTGGAGGTGGAGGTGGAGACGGCGAGCTTGCCGGCCGCTGCCTTCAGTTCGTCCAGCTTCGCGGCGGAAGCGGCGAGGTCGTTGCGCCAGATGTTGTGGCCGTCAACGACGCCGGCAACCAGGGTCTTGTTGCCCAGGCCTGCCAGGGCGGCTGCGGACGGAACCGCACCCTTGAAGACGTCGATGTGCAGGGCGTCGATGTTGGTGGCGGCAAGGGTGCCGAGCTGGCCGTCGAGGGCACCGTACGGGGTGGAGACGAGGATCTGCGGGCGGCTGGCGGCAGCGGCGAGTACCTCGTAGGCACGGGCCACGGCTGCTTCGATTTCTGCGGCCGGGGTGTCCTGGTCAACCACGAGGGCCGGCTCGTCCAGCTGGACCCAGCTGGCTCCGGCGGCGGCAAGCTTTTCGAGCAGCTGGACGTAGACGGGCAGGATGTCCTCGAGGCGGGACAGCGGAGCGAAACCGGCCGGAGCGTCGTCGGAGGCCTTGGAGAGCAGCAGGTACGTGACCGGGCCAACGATGTACGGGCGGGTTTCGATGCCGTTGGCCAGGGCGAAGGCAAACTCGTCAACCTTGGCGGTGGAGGCGAGGGTGAACTTTGTCTCGGGACCGATTTCCGGCACCAGGTAGTGGTAGTTGGTGTCGAACCACTTGGTCATTTCCAGCGGCTGCTGTTCCTTGTTGCCGCGGGCCAGGGTGAAGTAGCCGTCGATGTCCAGCTGTCCCTCGGCATTGAGGAGCTTGCCGAAGCGGGCCGGTACGGCGCCGAGGTGGGCGGTGGTGTCCAGCACCTGGTCGTAGTAGGAGAAGGTGCCGGGAACGGCTGCGGCCTCTGTCAGGCCGAGCTCCTGCAGCCGCTTGGCAACGGTGAGCTGGATGTCCTTGGCTGCTGCGTCCAGGGCGGCGGCGTCGATCTTTCCTGCCCAGTACGCCTCGACGGCCTTCTTGAGCTCGCGGCGGCGGCCGATGCGGGGGTAGCCCAGGATGGACGCAGCGGGGAACGGAGTGGAGTTGGGCGTGTTGTTTTCAGTCATGGCAAAGTCCTTGGATGGTGTGGAGAAGGCTGTGTGATGGGGTGGAGTCCGGTGCGGACTCAGCTGGCGAGCTGGCGCTGCAGGATTGCGGAGCGCCGGCTGGCGGAGCGGGAATGCCGTGGGAGTGCCAGCTTGTCCAGCACCTCCAGCGCGCTCTCGTGTTCATTGAAGGTGTACAGGTGGATGCCCTGGGCGCCGGCGTCGAGGGCAGCCTTGGCCAGGTCCACCGTGGCGCGGACACCAACCCTGCGCCGTTCGGCGTCGCTGTCTGCGGAAGCGAGGCGGGCAACGAGCTCCGGTGCCGGCTCGACTCCGCTGAGTTCGCCCAGCCGCTTCACCCGGCGCAGGCTGGTGAATGGCATAACGCCCGGAATGATCGGGATGGTGACCCCGGCACGGCGGGCCCGGGTCAGGAGGTCCGCGAACTGCTCAGCGCGGAAGTAGACCTGGGTGATGGCGAAGTCGGCACCGGAGCGCTGCTTGGCAAGCAACACCTCCACGTCGTGGTCCTCGGTGGGTGATTCCGGGTGGCGGGTGGGGTAGGCAGCCACTCCCACGGCGATTTTGCCGGCGCAGAGCAGTGCCGACCGGCGCTGTTCAACCCGGCGGATGAGCTCTATCAGGTCCTGCGCATACCGCAGGGAGCCAGGAACGGGCGGTGCGCCGTCCTGCGGCCGGTCGCCGCGCAGCGCCAGGATGCCCCGCACCCCGGTGTCCAGGAGGTCACCGACGATCTCCGCCAGTTCCTGGGGCGTGTTGCCAACGCAGGTCAGGTGGGCCAGCGGCCGGAGCGTGGTTTCCAGCAGGAGCCGGTTGATGAGTTCGACGGCGGTGTCCCGGTTTGAGCCACCGGCACCATAGGTGACGGAGACGTAGTCCGGGTCCGTGGTCTCCAGTTCCCGGATGGTATTCCAGAGGGACTCTGCCGCGGCCGGAGAGCGGGGCGGGAAGAGTTCGTAGGAGAGCGCCACAGGGGTGGCCGTGTCGGATAGATTTGGATGCGCTTCAATAAGGCTTGGGGGTGACATTTGCGTCCTTGGCTTTGGGTCGTTGTTAGCCACCGTCAGCAGATGTGACGGCAGGCCGGCAATGAATTTGAGTTTGGGGAACACGGAAAAACTCCACAAGGACGCAGCCGCGACTGTTACGCCTGAAATGAAGGTTCCCGCGAGCAAATGTCAGGCCCACATGGGGGCACCCACACCCTCCAGAACGGAGGATCGCTGACACGTTACCGAGGTAACTTGTATAAGACTCTAGGAGGGGCCGGAAAAGCATTCAAGTCGGCCTCCGAATTAAGACGCAGTCTTACGCCTTGTTTCGCTTCGGTAGTGAATTATCTTCGCCGAACAGCTTCTCCTGTTACTGCCGTGGCACCGCCGCCGGCCGCCCTACCAGGGCCGGTCCGGCCCGGGGGCGTACTCCGTGTCCCGGAGGTACTCCTCCCGCTCGCGTCCGCTGTTGCGTTCGCGCTGGGCTTGCCGGGCACTGTCCTCAAGTTGCTCCAGCTGGCTTTGCTGCGGGGATTCCGGCTCCTCCGGAGCGTCCTCCTGCGGTGTCACCTCCGTCGAAACCGGGGGCTGTCCGGCAGCAAGCTTTTGGTTCAGGCGGCCCTTCGCTTCAGTCAGCTGCTCCCCCGCCTGCCCGGCGGCACCGGCGGAAAAACATCCCGCCGGTGCGGCATCCACAATGTCCAGGGCCTCCCCGTACAGGGCAGCGGCCGACGCCGGATCCTCCGTCAGGAGCCTGGCGTCACCGGCCTTTTCAACGGCCAGGCTGAGGTTGACCCGGATGATGCACTCGTCGGCAGATCCACGCGGCACGGCGTCCAACGCGTCCTCGAACAGGGGCCGGGCCGCTGCATAGTCCCCGGCGAGGACCTGGGCGTCGCCCGCGGCGAACGGAGCCTTGTGAGGTTCGACGACGTTGGCCAGGCCCAGTCCTTCAGCTGCCGTTTTGGCCTCAGCGGCGTCCCCGGCAGCAAACGCACTGGCCGCCTGCCCGGCGAGGAGTCCCACACTCAGCAGCTTTCCGGCCAAGCAGAGCAGAAGCAGCACCGGCAACGCAGACCAGAGCAGGAGACGCCGGCGCCGTGGCGTTTCCCTGCTGTTCACGCCTGCTTTCGTTCGGCCGCGCTTCGTGCGGATCATCTGGCCTCCTCCGTTGCGGTACCAGAGGGGGACGCAGAACGGGAGTCAAGTCGAGGCGCGGTACGAGGGGCGGCACCCGGCAGTTCACGGAGCCGCCGAAAGACCACGCCCGCCTCCACCAGGCCCAGGGCGAAGGCGCCGGCAGCGAAGATCAAGTAGAGCTCTGCCCGGCCCGGCAGGGATCCGGCGTCCTGGATGTGTTCCAGCGCACCGGGGCGGGCCTGCTGCATCATCGCCGCCACCGGATCACCGGCTGACCGGTGGACGTACGGCACACCCAGCTGCCCCGCAATGTCCCGGAGCCGTGCTTCGTCGATCCTGGACACCGCGTCCCTGGTGGTTCCCCCGCTCCCGTCCCGGACGTACGGCGCGTCCGGGGCGCCGTCGTCGGACTCGAGGCCCGTGTTCTCCTTCATCCGGCCGCCTGCCGCAGTGCCATAGCCCAGCACGGCTCCCCCGGCCACCAGGCCGTTGTCCAGTTCCAGGGGTTGGGGCTCCCTGGCACTTGTCTGTTCGCCGTCGCCCAGGTAGTAGACGAGGCGTGGCCGTTCCGGGTAGCTGTCCCGTGCTCCGGCGAGGCGTTCGGCCAGCACCTGCCGGGCAGCGGTGATGCTGCTTCCCTTGGCATAGGCGGTCACCTCCGGCTCAAGGACTGACGTGATGGTTTCCAGGGCGAGGGTATCGGTGGTCAGCGGCATCCGGACGTGTCCCTTGGTGTCAAAGGTGATCAGCGAAAACCGCGCCCCTGGCAGCTCTTCGGCGATGGCCATAATGTCCTGCCGCACGCCTTCCATGCGGGGCGCCCCGTTGTCATAATCCTCGGCCACCATGCTGGTGGTGGTATCCACCACGAAGAACACGTTGAGGTCTGCGGTGGCCGCCTGCACCGAGCCGCCGGGCAGTCCCGGCCGAACTACGGCGACGGCAAGGAGCACCACCAGCAGGCCCCGCCGGAGCCAGCGGGCTTTCACCATCCGGGGCCGGATTCTGCGCAGGATCATCATTCTGCGACCGGTCATAGCCGCAACCGCCACAGCGCTGCGCACAGGGCGAGGCCGGACAGGAGGGCAAGGATCAGGGGCAGAGCGGGCTCGTCCGAAACGACGGCACGGGGCGCACCCTCCAACACTGCTGTTTCGGTTTCCTCCACCGCCGCCACAATGCCCGGGATGGCCTCCGGGTTGTCCAGCGCGTAGTAGGCGCCGCCGGTGGACTCGGCGGCCGCCCTCAGCTGTGCTCCCGGCTGCTCCGGACCGGAACCATAGTCGAGGTCGCCCGGGTTGAGGGCGTAAACGTGAACCGCCCTGTCCTTCGCCACAGCCGCCGCCTCCGCGAGGCTCATGATCGGTTCACCCGACAGGAAATTGTCTGTGGCCAGCACCACCGACCGCGAGCGCTGTGGGGCCTCTCCATCCTTGGCTTTGCCTTCGCCAGTGCGCTGTGCCGGGAAGCTGTTGAGGCATGAGGCCAGGCCATCCCCGATCAAGGATGAGCCGCGGCCGCTCCAGGTCCCGTCGAGGAACCCGGAACTGCCGGGTTTTCCGCTGAAAGCGTCCCGTGCCAGCTTCAGCTGTTCCTGGGCGTAGCCGTAGTCGTCGGTGAGCGGAAAGACCTGGATGGCCGTACTGTCGAAAATCGTCAGGCCGATCCGTTCGCCGTCGAACCCGGCGGCCAGCCCGGCAAAGACGTCAACCACCGCCGCATCGGTGTTGCTCATCGAGCCCGACGCGTCCAGGCACAGCATGATGTCCCGGTTGTGCTGCTCCGGCCGGGTTGTGGTGACTTCCACCGGCCGCGCCGCGGCCACCGCCGTGGACACCAGCAGCGAGGCGCAGGCGAGGGCGGCAACCGCAAGCCACCGCCGGTGCCGCCGCAGCGCCGCCTGGTATTCCGGCAGCATGGTGAGCCGGTCACCATGCGCTGCGGGCCGCCGTCGGGCGTTGGCGTTTCCGCCGGCGCGGAACGCAGCCCAGGCGCATCCGGCCGTGGCCAGGACAGCCGGCGGAAGAACCCACCAGAACATCAGCTCCATGTCCGCACCGCCTGCCGGGCACTGGCGGCCGATGCGGAAACGGGAGGCAACGGCTCCGTGCCGAACTCGGCCGGGTACAGCAGCCCGACGGCGGCTGCGGCCGCAGGAAGGGGGTGCCGTTCCAGGTCCTGGCGGGTCATCCGGAGCGCGTCCACACCGGTGGCGTCGCGGACGAACCTGCGGAGCAGCAGGCTGATTTCCTGGTGGGAGGCCCGGAGGCCGAGGTGCCCGGCAGCTGCGTCCCGCTCGACGTCGTCAATGCGTTGCAGGTAGGCGGCTCTGAGTGCGGAGAGATCCGTCAGGGCGGCCGGTCGCTGGACCGGCTCCACCGTAACCGGTTGCCGTGTGGAAACGAGGACGAAGACGTACCAGCCTGCCACCAGGGCCAGGAGCGCGGCGCCCGCCCACATCCAGAGCGGGTTGTACTGGAGTGGGCCGTAAAAAGCGGGATCAGCCTGCACGGCGGTGCCTTTCCAGGAGGGCGAACAGTGCGGTGACCACCTCGTGGCTGCCGTCCACCTCGCCCATGGTGATGCCTGCCTGGCGCAGCATGGCGTGGCGCGCGGCCTCGCGTTCCGCGTTTGCCTTCGTATATGCAGCCGCCACAGCTGCGGACTGCGCCAGGTTTCCGGGGAGGAGGGCAAAATCGGCCACGCTGTAGAAGTCTCCCGCGGTGCCGGCTGCGTGGTCATCCGGTGAGGAGGCCAGCTCCGCGTCGCGGACGGTGAGCCAGAGAATTTCGTGCTGGGCGCGAAGCCGGCGAAGCAGCCGGCTCATTTCGGAACTTGCGGCTACCTCGTCGGCCACGACAAAGAGCAGGTTGCGTCCCTTGACGGTCCTGGCCACGTGCTCCAGCTGGTCCTCAAGCCTGCTGGCGGGAGCTTCCAGGCGGACACCCTCATTGACGTGCCGCAGGAGCCGCTCCAGGTGGGCTTCGCCGGCCTTGGCCGGAATGGTCCGGGTACCGGCAGAGTCACCACTGACCAGCCCCACCACATCCCCGTGCCGGTGGGCCAGGTACCCCATCACCCCCAGCGCCATGACGGCGATGTCCTTCTTGGGCTCCCCCGCCCGGGAAACGGCCGCCATGTTTCGCCCGGTGTCGGCCACGAGGATGAGCGTCTGGCGGCGGACTGCCACGTACCGCCTGATGAGCGGGGAACCGTGGCGCGCCGTGGCCTTCCAGTCGATGTCGCGCACTTCGTCACCGGGCACATAGGCGCGGAGATCATCGAAGTCCAGGCTGCGGCCCCGGAAAACGGAACCGTACTCGCCGTCGAGCATACCGCGGGCTTTGCGGTGGGCGAAGATGGCCATCTTCGACTTCACGCGCAGGAGGAGGCTGGTCACGCCGGCCTCAGGGGGTCTGGACCGCGGCCACGACGGCGTCGATCACCGACTCCACCGGCACCTGTTCGGCCACCGCGTCAAAGTTGAGGATAAGCCGGTGGCGCAGCACCCGGTGGGCCAGCGCCTTGACGTCCTCCGGGAGGACATGGTCCCGGCCGTCCAGGAGGGCCACCGCGCGGGCGGCCTGGCTGAAGGCGATGCTGGCGCGCGGGCTGGCGCCGAACTCAACGAAGCTGGCCAGCCGCGGATCGATGTACTGGCGGGCATTCCGGGTGACGCCGACCAGCCCAACGATGTAGTTGATGATGGACGGGTCGATATAGATGCGTCGGACAATCTCCTGGACCCCGGCGACCGCATCCAGGGACGCGGCGGCGGCGGGCGCCTGTTCAGGGGTGAACACTCCCGCGTCGATGCGGCGGATGACCTCCGCTTCCTCAGCCGGCGACGGGTAGTCCAGTACGTCCTTGAGCATGAACCGGTCCATCTGGGCTTCCGGGAGCTGGTAGGTGCCCTCCTGCTCGATGGGGTTCTGGGTAGCCAGCACCAGGAACGGCGACGGCAGCCGATAGTCCTGGCCGCCGATGGACGTCTGCCGTTCCTGCATTGCCTCCAGCATGGCGCTCTGGGTCTTGGCGCTGGAGCGGTTGATCTCGTCCAGCAGCACGATGTTGGCGTGGACGGGGCCCAGCTGGGTGACGAAGGTTCCCTTGGCGGCGTCGTAGATCTGGGTGCCCACAATGTCGCTCGGCAGCAGGTCCGGCGTGCACTGGATCCGGCGGAACTCGGCACTGACCGCTTCAGCCACCGCCTGGGCCGCTGTGGTTTTGGCCAGGCCCGGCACGCTCTCCAGGAGGATATGGCCCCCGGTCAGCAGGCCCACCAGCAGGGATTCCCGCAGCCGGGCCTGCCCTACCACCTTGGCCTCAAAACTCCGGCTGATACTGGCCACCACCTGTTGTGCCCGGGCCAGCTCCGCCGGTTCGATCCTCGCGGACGCGCTGGTCTGGAGCACTGTCATTCCCCCTGATGGCTGTTCGTGGCTGTGCGGGCCGGCCGGCTGCACCCCGCCCGCCATCCTATCCAAGACCAGGCCTGCCAGTCCGGCAATGGGGACCCCTCCCCTTCAACGGCGGGCAGGTCTATTCTTTTGACATGAGCGAGCTTCCAGCCAGTTACAAGGAGTTTCTCGCCGACAAAAGCGAGATGTTTATCAGCACGGTCAAGCCTGTCCTGCAGCAGTCCGCAGCGGAGAGGCTTCACGGGGTCCGGGTTGTCTACAACCCCGGCTCCACCGGCCACCAGGCCCACCTTGACGACAGCATCCCCTTCGGTGTGGTGGTCGAAGACATCGACTAGCCCCTGACGGCTCCGGACAGCGCAAAAGATCCGCCTGCGCCCTTGGCCACAATGACGTAAAGGGCCAGCACAGGCAGTGAATACAGGACCGAGAACGCGGCCAGCTGGCCGTACGCCACTGCACCGTGCTGTCCGAAGAAGCTGTAGATGGATACGGCCGCGGGCTGCCGGGCCTCGGACAGGAGCAGCACGAACGGAACGAAGAAGTTTCCCCAGGCCTGGATGAACACGAAGATGAACACCACGCCCAGGCCCTGCCGCATGAGCGGCAGCACGATGGTCCGCAGGGCGGTCATCCTCGACGCTCCGTCCACCCATGCGGCTTCCTCAAGGGCGGCCGGGACGCCGTCCATGAAGTTCTTTGTCATCCAGATGGCCATGGGCAGTGTTGTGGTGGCCATAAAGAAGATGGTGGCCGGCATGGAGTCCAGCAGCTCCAACTGGACGAACAGGCCGTATACGGGAACCATGATGGCGGTGATGGGCAGGCAGGTCCCGAAGAGCACCGCGTACAGGAACGGCGTGTTGAACCGCGAGCGGTACCGGGAGAGCGGGTAGGCGGCCAGCACGGCGGCTACGAGTGTGACCGCACCGGTACCGGCCGACAGCACCATGCTGTTCCACAACGGCTGCAGCAGCAGTTCGGGGGTCAGGATCGCGGCGAAGTTCTGCAGGCCGGGCTGCCGCGGCACTTTCGTTTCATGGCCGGCTTCGGGGTCCAGGGAACCCAGCACGAGCCACAGCAGGGGCAGCAGGAAACAGGCGCCCACCAGCAGCAGGACCAGGTCCGCCGGGGCGGTGCTGCGCCGGAGCGGTACTGCCGGCCGGACCGGGGCCGGCCACCGTGTCCTGACGGGGGCGGTCATGGCCGGGGCTCCCGGAGCATCCGGATATAGGCCCCGCCGAACGCGGCGCCGATGAGGATCAGCACCGTAGCCACGGCGGTGCCGTATCCGATGTCGCCGAACTTGAAGGCCTCCTGATAGGCCAGGATGGGCAGGGTGGCGCTTGCGTTGGCGGGGCCGCCCGCCGTCATCACCCAGATGAGCGTGAACACGGCCAGTGTCTGCAGCGTGATGAGCATCAGGTTTGTGGCGATGCTCCCACGGATCATGGGTAGCGTAATAAAGACCAGCCGTTGCCAGCCGCCGGCACCGTCCATCTGCGCCGCTTCGGCCACCTCCGCGGGAACGTCATTCAACGCCGCCCGGTACACCAGCATGGAAAACGCGGTGCCGCGCCATACGTTTGCCAGCATCACCGCCACCATCGGGAACGTGTACAGCCAGTCCGTCTGGCCAAGGCCCAGCCCGCGCAGCAGCTGGTTCAGGGTTCCGTCCCTGCTGAAGTAGGCGTAGGCGGCAAAAGCGGCCACGATTTCCGGAAGTACCCAGGCGGCCACCACGGCAATCCCCACAAGGGAGGACACTGCCGGACGCGCCCGGCGCATCAGCACGGCGATGGCAAGGCCCAGCAGGTTCTGGCCCAGCACTGCCGACCCTCCCACAAACAGCACGGTGAGCACCAGGGAGAGCGGAAAGGCGGGATCTGCAAGCAGCCGCTGGTAGTTTTCCAGCCCCACCCACTCGGGGTTCCTGGCGCTGCGGCCGGTCAGCCCGGCGTTGGTGAGCGAGGCCTGGAACGCCCAGAGCACTGGGCCTGCGAGGAACACCAGCAGGAGCAGGACGGCAGGGAGGACCGGCAGGTAGCGGACCAGCTGCCGCGCCCGGTGGCTAAGCAGCACAGGTTACTTTCGGACGGTCTCGTCGCCGCCCACAATTTCGGTGACCGCTGCGTCGTAGTCGGCGGCAGCCTCCTCCGGTGTCCTGCTGCCGGTGATCACCGCCTCCGTTGCCTCCTGGACTGCAGCCGAGATCCGGGGATAGTCGGAGGTTGCGGGCCGGTAGCGGGTCACGGAGACGAGGTCCGAGACGTCTTTCACGAACGGGTTGGCATCCAGGTAGCCGGGCTCGGCAGCGACATCAGTCCGGACGGCAATCTGCGAACTCTCAACAGTGAACGCGAGGGAATTCTTCTGGTTGAGCGCTGTGGTGAGGAACTTGAACGCCAGGTCAGGCTCTTTCGTCTCCGCGCCCACTGCCAGGGTCCAGCCACCGGACATGCTCACGGCACCGGGATCCCCGCCGTCACGGGTGGGAAACGGTGCCACACCCATGTCCTCTTCGTAGCCCGGCCACTCGTAGCTCCCGCCTTCCTGCCAGAACGACGGCGCGTAGGAACCTTCCACGGTGGCGCCCAGCTTCCCGTTGGGGAACCATTCGCCGAACACCTTCTTCCAGACGTTGGCGTCCAGGGCCTCAGCCGGTGACACAGCGAGTTGCTCGTCGTACAGAGTCTTGAGGAAGGCCAGTGAATCCGTGAACCCGGCCGAGCCCACAACCCACTTCTTCGAATCCTCGTCATAGAGCCTGGACCCCGTGCCGTACAGCAGTTCATAGAAGCCCTGCATCACGGTGCCCTCGCCGGTGCCCTTGCCCGCGTACATGTTGAATGGGACCACGGTGGGATCGTTGGCTTTGATTTTCCTGGCTGTGTCCAGGATGTCCTGCCAGCTGCGCGGCTGCCAGGGGTCACTGATCCCGGCGGCGGCGAGGACTTTCTTGTTGTACCAGATGGCCCTGGTATCGGTGCCCAGCGGCACTGCGTACGTACCGCCGTCGTCCGCTTTTCCTGCTGCCTTGGCGGCGTCATTGAATTTGTTCCAGTCCTCCCAGCCCTCAAGATGGCTGTCCAGCTTCAGGAGGTACCCGGCGTCAACGTCGGATCGGACTTTGAAGGTGTCCTCGTAAAACACATCCGGCGCCGTGGATGGGGAACGCAGGGCGAGGGCCAGCCTGGTTCCATAATCGTCGTCGTTGCCCTGGATGGGCTGCAGCTCAACGGAGACTCCCTGGTTTGCCGCCTCGAACTCCTGCTTGGCGGCCTGGAACATGGTGTCCAGGGCAGTGAAGGAATCGGTCTTCTGGTAGGCCACCTTCAAAATCTTGGAACCACCGTCGTCGGGGCTTCCGGGGGTGCAGGCCGTCAGCGCAACAACAGCCGAGGCAATCAGGGACATGGTCTTGAGGGCCCGGCGACGCATGGTGCTCCATTCGGTCTAGAGCTGCGGACCCCTTTGTCAGCGGATCCCCAGCCGCGGCAATATGCACATGCTAGATGGCTGCGCTGCGGCAAGCAAGGCACCCGTCCAATGCGTCAGGTCAGCTCTCCAGCAGGAGCCGTTGGGCCCGGGGGGCAAGCGCGTGTTCAAGGACCAGCGAGGCAGCACCAATGGCGCCCACGTCCTCCCCCACTCCGGTGCCCACCACCTCGATGGGGTGGATCAACCGGGCAGCACTGTGGGCATCCAGCAGCGGCGGCACCTTCTCGAGGAAGCGTTCCGCCATGCCGCTCCAGAACGGTCCGCCGAAGACCACCCGTTCAACGTCCAGCGTGTTGGTGACCACTGATACCGCCCGGGCAACCAGCACGGCAGACTTGTCCATGATGGCGGCGGCGCGTTCGTCCCCGCCGTCCGCCAGTTCGCACAGCCGGGCAAAACTTTGCTGGATTTCGGCTCCGCTGTTTCCGGAACGTGAGCCGTCCAGGATTCCCGCCGCCTCGGCTTCCGCCACCAGCACCTGTGGAATGCAGGAGGATTTCACGCAGCCGCGCAGTCCGCAGTCGCACGCTGGCCCGTCCGGGTCCACCACGATGTGGCCGATTTCGCCGGCGTTGCCGGACGTTCCACGCACCACTTCGTCGTTGAGCACGATGCCGCAGCCGATGCCGGTCCCCATGTACATAAAGACGAAGCTGCCGGCGCCGCTGGGGCCACCGGCCCAGGTTTCGGCGACGGCGGCGCTGGTGACGTCCTTGTCCACCAGGACTGAGTAACCGGTTGCCTCGGACAGCGCGTTGCGCAGCTCCACCCGGTCCCAGCCGGGAAGCAGCGGAGGATCCACCACCGTGCCGTTGTCCAGGTCGATGGGGCCCGGGGCTGCGACCCCCAGTCCGGCGATCCTCTCCAGGTCCACCCCCGAGTCCGCCACGAGCTGGGAGATCTCGTCGGCGATGGTGCTGATGACGGCGGAGGGATCGTTTCCGCCAGGAGTCCTGATCTGCGAATGCTGCACCACCGCGCCCACGAGGTCCAGGACCACGAAAGTGCTCACCGCGGGGTCGAGATGGACGCCCAGGGCGAACATGCCTCCGGGGTTGAGGCGAAGGATGGTGCGGGGTTTGCCGGGGCCGCTGCCTTCCTTCCCGGCTTCGACGATGAGGTTCTGGTCCAGGAGGCGGCGGGAGATATTCGAGATGGTCTGCGGCGACAGGCCCACGATCTGTGCGAGTTCCACCCGGCTCAGCCCGCCTGAGGACCTGCGGATCGCATCGAGGATCACAGTGAGGTTGAAGTCCCCCATCCGGGGCAGGTTGGTTCCGCGCCTCGGTGAGGACTGGCGGATCTCAGTCACGGTCTCCCCTAAACATCTTGGGCCACGTGGTTGTGGTGATGCTTGAATCGTACGTTACGCATGGGCCCAGACACATAGGTACGGCGCCGTGGCGCGGTGTGGCACAGACCGGCGTTTATCCGGGGCCGCGCCGGACGCTGCACGTCACAGTGAACTTGGGATTCTGGCCTTTCACGGCGGTGGGTCCCACGTACCGCTCCAGTGCGGGCAGGTAGGGCAGGTGCCGGTTGAAGACAGTCCACAGCTCCCCGTTTGGCTCGAGCACCCGGCCCGCGGCTTCGATCATTTTCAGCCCGGCCCCTGCGTGAACGCCGGCGCCGACATGGAACGGCGGATTGAGCAGCACCAGGTCCGCGCTGCCGGCCTCCACGGTGCTGAGGGCATCGTCCTGCAGGACCGTAATGCTGTCCTGCAGTCCGTTGACGCGGGCAGTTGCCTGCGCAGAGGCCACGGCAGCAGCCGATTGGTCCGTGGCCGTGACAGCGGATCCCGGAGAGTGCCGGGCATACATCGCCGCGAGGATCCCGGTGCCGCAGCCCAGGTCGATCGCGTGGCGGGCCGGCTTCATCGACGGCAGGAAGGTCAGCAGGAACCTGGTGCCGATGTCGAGTTTCGGGCCGGCAAAGACCGCCCCGTGCGCGGCCACATCGAGGTCCAGTTCGGCAAGATGTTCGACGACGGGAAACCGCTCCGGTCCGGTGCCCGCTTTTGCGCCGCTGGCAAGGATGACGCGGGACTTTCGCCGGGCCAGCTGGGGCTGCAACGAGTGGAAGAACCGTTCAAGGACAGTGTTCATGCCGAGCGACATGTGCTTCACCCTGCCGCCCGCCAGAAGGACAACATCGTCAGGCGCGTACCGGGCTACGGCCGCCGCGGTCTGCTCCAGCTCGGCCAGGGTCTTGGGCAGCTGCAGGAGCACCGTTTGTGCTTCCGCCAGGAGTCCGGGACCGAGCGGCAACTGCTCAAAGCCTGCCAGGCCCGCCGTCGCGCCGTCGCCTGCCCCGGGGGCGCTCCCCTTCGTGGCCGCAGTCCGTAGTTCTTCCGCGTTGAGGCGCAGGGCCCGTTCTCCGGTGATCAGGTCCTGGTGCACGCGCACGGTGCCGGGGCTGAGCACCGCGAGCGCACCCAGGGTCAGCGCGCCGTAGCGGTCGCCGATGACCGCCACCGTGCTGCCGGCCTCCACATGTTCCGCTGCCGTTTCAAGGAGCAGCCGGTCGGTGGCGTCCCACGCCTGGAGGTTGGGCGCTTCCACGTCGGGCCGCCGCCGAAGGGTCCGGAAGACGTCCTCAAGACTGTTTGATGCCACCTGTTGCCTGCCGCTTTCTTCCGTATCCATTGCTCCCGCGCTGCGTGGCGCGTTCCCGCGGCGGGTCAGCCCCACGTTACCGTTTCCGCGGCGGGGGCGATCCCCGGCAGCTTCAGGACCGCCGCCACCGCCGCACGGCCGGCCCGGTTGGCGCCGATGGTGGACGACGACGGGCCGTAACCCACCAGGTGAACCCGCGGTTCGGCTGCGACCTGCGTCCCGTCCATCACGATGCCCCCGCCCGGCCGGCGCAGGTGAAGCGGCGCAAGATGTTCGAGCTCCGCCCGGAACCCCGTGGCCCACAGGATGACCTCCGCCTTCAGGAGCCGCCCGTCGGTGAGCCGGACGCCGTCGGGCTCTATGGCGGTGAACATGGGCTGCCGGTCCAGCGCGCCGCGTGCTGCCGCCGCCCGGAGGGCAGGCGTCCAGACCAGTCCCGTCGCAGAAACCACGCTCTGCGGCGGAAGTCCCTTGCGGACCCGTTCCTCAACGAGTGCCACAGCATCGTGGCCGGCGCGGGAGTCGAACTCCGCGTCGCGCCACACCGGCTCACGCCGGGTGAACCAGCTGGTGGAAGTGACCTGGGAAATCTCGTCCAGGAGTCCGACGGCGGAGATCCCGCCGCCCACCACGATGACGTGCAGGCCCGCAAACTCTTCGGCTGCCACGTAGTCGGCAACGTGGAGTTGCCTGCCGCGGAAGGTGGACTGGCCCGGGTAGATGGGCCAGAAGGGCCGCGTCCAGGTTCCGGTGGCGTTGATGACAGCCTTGGCGGCCCACTTCCCGCGTGAAGTGGTGATCCCCAGCCTCCCTGCCGGGTCGCTGTCCTCCCGGCTGACAAACTGCACCTTCACGGGGCGCAGGACGGACAGGCCCAGCTCCTCCTCGTACTCCCGGAAATAGCGTGTGAGGAACTCCGAGCTGGGCTCCCTCGGATCAACGGCAGGCTTCGCAATGCCGGGAAGATCACTGATGCCGTTGACGGTAGCCATCCGCAGGCTCTTCCAGCGGTGCCGCCACGCACCCCCGGGGCCTACTTCGGCGTCGAACACCACATAGCCCAGGCCGCGGCGCTGGAGATGGTAGGCGGCCGACAGGCCAGCCTGGCCGGCGCCAATCACGGCCACGTCAACGTCAGTTGGTTCCATGGGAGCGGGCCCGTCCAGGCCGTTCTTACGATTCGGAGGAAAGGGCGGCAGTCACTCCCCCATGATAATCGCGCCGGGAAGGCCGGCCGCCGGCACGGCCTTTCCCCGGGCTTGGGCCATTTGCCGGGCGGTGACGGCTTGGCGCCGGCACCTTCAGGCAAATTTGTGCATGCTGATGCCTGACAGCAGGGCGCGCCGGCCTTAGGGTGGGGCCATGGGACCGGCCCGGGAGGGCAACGGATCCAGGGTGCCCCGCATGGGGCGGCCTGGGTGGGAGAAAGGCAGCCATCATGACCACAGAACGCGGCGCAGCAGCCAAACTCGCCACTGCCCTGGGCATTGTCCTGGGCACGGAACAGATACCCCTGCGCCTGCGCGCCTGGGACGGCTCGGAAGCCGGACCGGAAGGGGCTCCGGTCCTGGAGTTCCGTTCCCGCCGGGCCCTGCGCCGGATGATCTGGTCCCCGGGACAGATGGGGCTAAGCCGGGCATATGTTGCAGGAGAGATCGATGCCCCCGGTGACATCTTCGAGGCCTTCTCTGCGTTGAGTTCCGCCGGGAAGCTTGCGGAGCCGGGTCCCTTCCTGCCGCCCACCCTGGCTGAGTTCTGGACCCTGGTGCGTATTGCGATCCGGTTGGGAGCCGTGGGGCCCAACCCGGCTCCGCCCCCGGAAGAGGCGCGGATCGGCAAAACTGGCAGGCTGCATTCCCGCCGCCGCGACTCGGCCGCCATCTCCCACCATTACGACGTTGGCAACGACTTCTACGGACTGGTACTGGGACCGTCCATGGTCTACTCCTGCGCGGTGTGGCCGGAAAACGGCTTCGAAACGCAGGGTCCCGGCTCAAGCAGCCGGCTCGTGGAAGGGCTGGATGCGGCGCAGGAAACGAAGCTCGACCTGGTCTGCCGCAAACTGGGGCTTAAGCCGGGGATGCGTGTACTGGACGTGGGCTGTGGCTGGGGCAGCTTCGCCCTCCACGCCGCGGGGACATACGGCGTCACGGTGGTGGGCGTGACGCTTTCCTCCGAGCAGGCCAACCTGGCACGCAAGCGCGCCGCCGAAGCGGGGTTAACCGAGAAGGTGGACATCCGGGTCCAGGATTACCGGGACGTCGCCGACGGACCCTTCGATGCCATCAGTTCGATCGGAATGTCCGAACACGTGGGCCGGGATCAGACCCCCGGGTACGCCGCGGCCCTGTTCGCGCTTCTCCGCCCGGGTGGCCGCCTGCTCAACCACGCCATCTCCTGGAACGCCGGCCCCGCCAAACCGGATCCCGATTCTTTTATCCCCCGCTATGTCTTTCCCGACGGCGAGATGATCAGCCTGGGTGAGATCGTCACGGCTTTGGAGCGTGCCGGCTTCGAGATCCTTGACGTTGAAGCATTGCGGCGGCACTACGCCCTGACCCTGCGTGCCTGGGTCAGGCGGCTGGAGGACAGCTGGGACCACGCCGCCAGCCTGACCAGCCTGGGCCGGGCACGGGTGTGGCGGCTGTACATGGCATCCAGTGCGCTGGGTTTCGAGAATGGCCTGACGGGCGTCAACCAGGTTTTGGTACAGCGCCCGGGCGGGGAAGAGCCTCCGCTGCGCCGTACGGCCTGGGTCTAGCAGGCCCTCCGGCGCTCAAGCGGGCCCCGACCCTGCACGATGCAGCTTCGGGGCCCTTAAACAAGAAGAGGAACCATCCTTGGCGGATGGTTCCTCTTCTGCTCTCCCGCTGGAGATACCCGTGGAGCTGAGGGGACTCGAACCCCTGACCCCCTGCATGCCATGCAGGTGCGCTACCAGCTGCGCCACAGCCCCGGACTTTCGCTGTTCCGGGCGATTCCCCCGGAGCAACCTGATCAGCTTAATGCACTTTGGCCCGATACGCCAATCGGAGAGGAACCCCTGGTTGCGGGTGGAGGCCCTGTGCTGGATGGCTCCCTGCAGTGTGGGTACGGGCACGCAGGAAAAACAAAATCCGCCGGAATCACATGATTCCGGCGGATTGTCCGGTGGAGCTGAGGGGACTCGAACCCCTGACCCCCTGCATGCCATGCAGGTGCGCTACCAGCTGCGCCACAGCCCCGAATTATTGCTGCTCCTCAGAGCTTTTCCGGGCTTCCCCGAAGCAACTCAAATATCTTAGAACAGCAATTCCGAAAATTCCAAATCGGGAATATTCGGGATGTTTCCGTGGATTTACTCGCTCTCGGACGACGCCGTGGCCTTCGCCGAGGCGTCGTCCCCCAACTGGAGGTCCACTACCGGGCAGTCCTTCCAGAGGCGTTCGAGGGCGTAGAACACCCGGTCTTCTTCATGCTGGACGTGGATGACAATGTCCGAGTAATCGAGCAGGACCCAGCGGCCGCCGGAGCGTCCTTCGCGGCGGACGGGCCGCAGGTCCTGCTTGGCGAGCTCTTCCTCAATGCCGTCCACAATGGCGTTGACCTGGCGTTCGCTGGGTGCGGACGCAATGAGGAAGACGTCGGCCAGAGCGAGGCGTTCACTGACATCGAGGGCAACGATGTCCTGGGCAATCTTGTCCGCAGCTGCCTTTGCGGCTGTGCGGGCAATGGTGATGGATGAATCTGATGCAGTCACGGGACTCCTTGTTGGGTTAAAAAGTATTGCTGCTGACCGGTCAGCTGGACATGCCGCTGATGATCAGGAAAACGCCGGCGACGAGCGCCGCTATGCCGAAGATCAGGATGCAGAGCTGCAGGACCTGGTTCCGCTGTGCCCTGGCGAGTCCGGCGGTCGCCGCATCCAGGGGGTCGAGCCCATAGGCCGAGCTTGCCGGAACCCTGGGAAGCTCCTCGAAGAGGTCCTCCGACTGGTTCTCCGGAAATACCACGGGTTTAGGACGGGCAGCTGCCCTCGCGGCAGCCTCAGCACGCGCGATAACCTGGGAACGGCCCGGCGCAGCGTCCGCAGCATCAGGGCTGGTCCCCCTGGTGGGGCGCCGCTTGCCGGAACCTGCCGGCTTGACCTTTGTACCGGGCCGCGTGGCCACGGGAACATGGGAGGTTGCGGGCGGTTTCATCACCGGACGGTCAACGCCAGGAACCTGCACAAACTCCAGCGGGGTCACCATGGCCAGATTGTTGGCCGTAGAGGGGGCTGGCCGGTCCTTGGCCTCCTGTTCCTTGCCTGGTGAAGCGGGAGACCCGGCCTGCTCCGCCAGCTTCTGTTTGGCCATCGCCCGGCGGTTCATGACAGCAGCGCGTTCTGCCAGGGCGATCTGTTCGGCGAGGATGTCCGGATCAACTGCCTCCGGGTCCATGGAAGCTATGTGCTCCATCTTGGCGATCTGGTTCTTCGCCTGCTCCGCAATCAAAGACCGGGCGGCCAGGGCCTGTTCAACAGTAATCCCCTCGGGGACAGCGGGACGGTGACCGGCCGCGGACTCATTTTTGGCATCAGCGGTCCTGGCCTTGGGGCCGGCAGGGTCCTTGGCAGCCTTGTTTTCGGATTTCGCCGGGGCGGATGGCCGGGGATCAGCAGCTGACGGTCCGGCTGCCGGCCCGACTTTTACGGTGGGATCGGCTGCGGGCGGCACAATGGCGGTGGCCGCTGTCAGGGTCTGTTCCTTGAGCTGCTGCAGGCGCAGCTGGCGACGGGTGGGGGCACCGCCGCTGGCGAGCTGGCCCTCTTTTTCTTCCAGTTCCTTGATGGTGCGCAGGGCTGCACGGTCGCGGGCGCGGATCTGTGAGGACCGCTGGGTGTGGGTCTGCTCGGGGGCGGGGCTGGAGCCGCGGCCCGGCTGGCTGGGTGCCGCCTGGCTTGCCGGTGTCGGTTTGGCAGCCTCACGATTGATGGCAGGGGAAAGCTGGTCCGTGCCTGTGGACACGGACGCCTGTTGAGCATCCCTGGCCTTCCGGAGTTCCCGGCGGCTGCGGATGGGGGGCTGTTCCTGACTCATTGAGAACTCATTCAGTACTGGCTGGTTCACGTGCTTCGGAAGATGACTGGTTCCCGCCTGCCGGCGCGTGGGCGTAGAGACCGTACTTGGCGATGTACTGGACCACGCCGTCCGGTACCAGGTACCAGACGGGGTTGTTCGCGGCCACGCGGGTCCGGCAATCCGTGGAAGAGATGGCCATGGCCGGAACCTCGAGGAGGCTGACGTCGTCCCGTCCCATCCCGTCGAGGATGTGGCCGGGCCGTGTCACGCCAACGAAATGGGCCAGCGACCACAGCTCGTCAATGTCCTTCCACGACAGGATTTGCGCCAGGGCATCCGCCCCCGTGATGAAGAACAGGTCCGCGTCCGGGCGCTGCACCCGCAGGTCCCGGAGCGTGTCAATGGTGTACGTCGGTCCGGGGCGGTCCACGTCCACCCGGCTCACGGTAAAGCGCGGATTGGAGGCCGTGGCGATAACTGTCATGAGGTACCGGTGTTCGGGCTCACTGACCTGCTTGTGGGACTTTTGCCACGGCTGGCCAGTGGGTACGAAAACCACCTCGTCCAGGTCGAACTCGGCAGCCACTTCACTGGCGGCGACCAGGTGGCCGTGATGGATGGGATCGAACGTCCCGCCCATCACGCCCAGCCTCAGCCTGCCATTGGCACCGCTGTGGTGCAGAACGCGGGAAATGTTAGTGGCCCTGCCCGTGATCGTGCTTGTTGGGGTGCTGGCGGTGCGGGTCCGCGTGCTCCTCAGTGGCAACGTGGCGGTTGCCCAGGTTGGAGTAGGACAGCGTGATGAACATCAGCACCAGCAGGACGGCGAAAATGACCACGCCGAAGACCCACGGCTCAGCCCACAGCGGCGCGAGTTCGTGTTCTTCGCCTTCGGCGATGGTCGTGGCGATCTGCTGGAACAGCATGTTCTCCCCTAGGGTTCAAAGGTTTTTGGCAGCGGAAGTTCCCGCTGCTTTCTGGCGTCTGGTCTATGTTACCGCGTTGCTACCCGCGGACCTGGCCCTCGCCCTGCACGATCCATTTGGTGGTGGTGAGTTCGGTCAGGCCCATGGGGCCGCGGGCGTGCAGTTTTTGCGTGGAGATGCCCACCTCAGCACCGAGGCCCAGTTCCCCGCCGTCCGTGAACCGGGTGGACGCGTTGACGATGACGGCAGCGGAATCCACTTCCGCTATGAACCGCTCGGCGTTGGACAGGTCGTTGGTAAGGATCGCCTCGGTGTGGCCTGTGGACCAGGTGCGGATGTGCTTGACGGCCTCGTCCAGGCTGTCCACCATGGCCACCGCGAGGTCAAGGTTCATGTACTCGGTACCCCAGTCCTCGTCCGTGGCCGGTTGGGACTCAATGGAGGCCGGCAGGGCGGCACGGATGCGCTCATCGGCGTGCAGCCGGACCCCGGCCTTGCTCAGGGCTGCGGCGACGGCCGGAAGCACGGAGGATCCCGAGTGGACCAGGAGCGTCTCCACCGTATTGCATACGCTGGGCCGCTGGGTCTTGGCGTTGAGCAGGATTTCCACGGCCATGTCCTCGTTCGCGGACTCGTCGATGAAGATATGGACGTTCCCCTCCCCCGTTTCAATGACCGGCACGGCGGAATTGGTGACCACTGTCTGGATGAGGTCGCGGCCGCCGCGGGGAATCAGCACGTCCACCCTGCCCCGGGCACGCATCAGCACGTTGGCGCCGGCCCGGCCGTACTGGTCAACGGTCTGCACGGCGTCGGCAGGCAGGCCTACAGACTCCAGCGCTTCACGGAGCACTTGTACAAGGACTTCATTGGTGGCCTCGGCCGCACTTCCGCCGCGCAGGATCACGGCGTTGCCGCTCTTGAGCGCCAGCCCGGCAATGTCCACCGTCACGTTGGGGCGGGCTTCGTAGATGGCGGCCACCACGCCCATGGGGACGTTGACCTGGCGCAGGCGCAAGCCATTGGGGAGGGTTTGGCCGCGGACCACGTTGCCGACGGGGTCCGGCAGGTTTGCCAGGTTTTCCAGCGCAGCCACCAGCCCGGCGATGCGGGTTTCATTAAGAGTGAGCCTGTCCAGCAGGGCGGTTGAGGTGCCGTTGGCCTTTCCGGTGGCCACGTCCCTGGCGTTGGCAGCGAGAATCGCCTTGCTGTTCTCCTGCAGGGCCACCCCCACCGCGCGCAGTGCTCTGTCTTTCCAGGCCCGGTTGGCCATGGCTATCCGGCGGGCCGCATGGCGGGAACGGTCGGCAATAGCGTGGACGGCAGCTTCAACGTCAGCCCCGGACAAGGGGACGTTGGCTGATTCCGGCGCTGCTGCGGGCGCTGGCTGCTGCGCCCCGGGCGCGGCAGCAGTATCTCCGGAGTTTTCAGCAGTCTGGTGAATCAGGGCCTCAGTCATGTTCCAAGTTTAGGCGAGGCTGGAGCTCAGACCAGCACCAGGTCATCTACATGAACAACTTCGCGGTCGTAGCCGGTGCCGAGTTCCTCACCCAGGTCCCGGGTGGACCGGCCCAGCATGCGGGGAAGCTCCTCCGACGAGTAGTTCACCAGTCCGCGGGCTACCACGGTTCCGTCGGCACTGACGATCTCGACGGGGTCGCCCGCCTCGAAAACGCCGTGTACCGCTGATATGCCGGCAGGCAGCAGCGACGTGCGATGATGACGCACAGCCCTTACGGCGCCGTCGTCCAGGACCAGGCGGCCCTGCACCGAGGCGACGTGGGCAAGCCAGAGGAGGCGGACCGGTTTCCGGGCCCCGTTGACCGTGAACCAGGTGCCCACGTCCTCGCCGTTCAGTGCCGCGGCAGCGTTGGGCGTGGACGTGACCAGGGCGTGGATGCCGGAGCCGGCGGCCATGGTGGCGGCCTCCACCTTGGTGAGCATGCCGCCGGTGCCGACGCCCGCCTTGCCGGTTTTTCCGATGGACACGCCCTCGAGGTCGTGGGGGCCGGCAACCAGCGGGATCCGCTTGGCGCCAAGGGCGGGCGGGCCGTCATAAAGGGAGTCCACGTCGGACAGCAGCACGAGCGCATCGGCCCGCACCAGGTGTGCCACCAGGGCCGCAAGGCGGTCATTGTCGCCAAAACGGATCTCGTGCGTGGCCACCGTGTCGTTTTCGTTCACGACAGGGACCACGCCGAGGTTCAGCAGCCGGTTAAGGGCGCGGAAAGCGTTGGTGTGCTGGCTCCGCCGCATCAGGTCATCAGCCGTGAGCAGCACTTGGCTGACTGTTACACCGTGGGCGCCGAATGCATGGGTGTACCGGGCCATCAGCAGGCCCTGCCCCACACTCGCGGCGGCCTGCTGTGTGGCCAGGTCGCGGGGCCGCTTGGCCAGGCCAAGCGGCGCCAGGCCGGCGGCGATCGCACCGGAGGAGACCAGGATGATCTCCGTCCCGGTGTTCCGCTTGGCGGCCAGGGCGTCCGCGAGGCCGGTCAGGGATTCTTCCGAGATGCCGCCCTTGATGCTGGTCAGCGACGAGGAGCCTACCTTCACCACGATCCGGCGGGCGTTGGCGAGCACGCTTCTGTCCACGGTCCGGGGCAGCGGCTCCGCGGCCATGGCCCTAGAACTCATCGTCTGCGCCCAGTCCACTCTCCTTGAGCGGCTTGGCAACGCGGCGGCTGCTCACGGACTCGGTCCAGATGCCGGCCTTCCGCTCCGCTTCGAGTTCGGCACGTGCGGCGGCCTTTGCGTCCTTGCGTTCCTGCTGTTCGTCGCGCTTCTGGCCACGCGTGGGGCGGTCGCCGATATCGGCGAAACGGACGTCGGTGCCGCGCGGCGACGCCAGGAGTTCGGCGCCGGCCATCAT
This sequence comes from Pseudarthrobacter sp. NS4, assembly GCF_024758005.1. NCBI lineage: Bacteria > Bacillati > Actinomycetota > Actinomycetes > Micrococcales > Micrococcaceae > Pseudarthrobacter > Pseudarthrobacter sp. NS4. Next base: position 2,471,842 of record NZ_CP103288.1, read on the forward strand.
GGTGGGCTCCCAGTCGAAGACGACGCCGTCGTCCTCGCCGATCACCACGGTGTCACCGGGCTTGGCGCCCTGCTTGAACAGTTCGGTCTCCACGCCCAGCTTGGCCAGGCGGTCAGCCAGGTAGCCGATGGCTTCCTCATTGGTGAAGTCGGTCTGCTTGACCCAGCGCACCGGCTTTTCACCAAGCACGCGGAACAGCGGCTCGAGACCTTTTTCCTCCCGGCGGATCTTGAACCCGGCTTCGTTGACCGCGCGGGGCTTGATGACAACGGGCTGGACCTTGGGCGGGGCAGCAGCTACAGCATCACGGGCGGCTTTGACGATCTCGGCCATGGCGAAGCCCAGCTGGCGCAGGCCTTCGTGGCTGGTGGCGGAAATTTCGAAGACGCGGTAGCCGCGGGATTCAAGTTCAGGGCGGACGAACTCCGCCATGTCCTTGCCGTCGGGCAGGTCCACCTTGTTCAGTGCCACCAAGCGGGGGCGGTGGTTCAGCGGAACCACTTCGCCGTCCTGGCCGGCGTAGCTCATGTCCACAGCGTACTTCTCCAGCTCGGCCTCGATGACGGCGAGGTCCGAAAGCGGGTCCCGTTCCGATTCCAGTGTTCCGCAGTCCAGGACGTGCACCAGTGCAGCGCACCGTTCCACGTGGCGCAGGAAGTGGTGGCCCAGGCCCTTGCCCTCGCTGGCGCCCTCGATCAGACCGGGGACATCGGCGATGGTGAAGCGGACGTCGCCGGCCTGGACCACACCAAGGTTGGGGATCAGCGTGGTGAACGGGTAGTCGGCGATCTTGGGCCGGGCCGCTGACATGGCGGCGATGAGGCTCGACTTTCCGGCGGACGGGAAGCCCACCAGTGCAATGTCGGCGATGGACTTCAGTTCCAGGACGATGTCGCTGGATTCGCCCTCGATGCCGAGCAGGGCGAATCCGGGAGCGCGGCGCTTCTGGGAGGAGAGTGCCGCATTGCCAAGTCCGCCGATGCCACCGGCGGCCGCGACGTATTCGGTGCCTTCCCCCACGAGGTCCGCCAGGACTTTTCCGTCCTTGGACTTGACCACTGTGCCGTCGGGAACGGGCAGGATCAGGGTCTCGCCGTTTTTGCCGCCGCGCCAGTCACCCATGCCGGGGCCGCCGTTGGTGGCGTGGCGGTGGGGGGCGTGGTGGTAGTCAAGGAGGGTGGTGGTCTGGTGGTCGACGCGCAGGATGACGTCGCCGCCATTGCCGCCGTTGCCGCCGTCGGGACCGCCCAGCGGCTTGAACTTCTCGCGGTGGACGGAGACGCACCCATGGCCGCCGGTACCGCCGGCTACGTGCAGTACTACCCGGTCTACAAAGCTGGCCACGTGGATCTCCTCAGTGCTGTTTTTCGAGACGCCCAAGGGCGTCAAGTCGATTGTAATGCTGTTAAAAGAACAGTGGAGCGGGCCATCAGGCCCGCTCCACCGCTTTAAGACTTGTTGTTACTCTGCAGCTGCAGCAGCAACGATGTTGACGACGCGGCGACCGCGGCGGGTACCGAATTCAACGGCTCCCGGGGTCAGTGCGAACAGGGTGTCGTCGCCGCCACGGCCAACGCCGGCGCCCGGGTGGAAGTGGGTGCCACGCTGGCGGACGATGATTTCGCCTGCGGAAACTACCTGGCCGCCGAAGCGCTTAACGCCGAGGTACTGAGCGTTGGAATCACGACCGTTGCGAGTGGAGCTCGCGCCCTTTTTATGTGCCATCTGATGTGCCTGCCTCTAAATTCTGGGGAATCTGCTGAAAAACCTGAACAGTAACCGGTGGTTACTGAATGCCAGTGATCTTGACCTTGGTCAGTTCCTGGCGGTGACCCTGGCGCTTCTTGTAACCGGTCTTGTTCTTGAACTTCTGGATGACAATCTTAGGACCGCGGAGGTCCTGGAGGATCTCAGCCGTGACAGTCACCTTGGCCAGGTCGGCAGCGGCGGAGGTGACCTTGTCACCGTCTACCAGGAGCAGCGCGGGCAGCTCAATGGTGCTGCCAGCTCCACCGGCGACGCGGTTGAGGGTAACGAAGTCTCCAACGGAAACCTTCTCTTGGCGGCCGCCTGCGCGGACAATCGCGTACACCACTTGGGAACTCACTTCTCTCGACGTTTATTACAAAATTTGCGTGCGGCGCCCGGCTCTGTAGTGGCTGGGCTTCCGCTGTGCCTCAACGCCGTGGGTTCGCGGGGGAACCCGTGAGCTATCCCCGAAGGGGTCATAACCCAAGTGTTGGCGTAAGCACCGAAGAACTAGACTACGCTAATTTCGTCTTCGGCCGCAAATGAGGCTGGTTCCGGCGCGTTGGCTGTGATAGTAACCACAGGACAACCCGGCGGCGGGACCGCGCCTCACCATACTACCGGCGGAACGGCCCGCAGCCGCTCAGGAGTGGAGCCGCGGCGCGTCGAAGAAGTCCACTTCCAGGCGGCAGGACTGTTTGAAGGCAGTCACCATCTCGGCCCGCTCATCATCCGACGCCTTGCGGCCGGCTCCGTCCACGATGGCGATGGCCTTGCGCGTGGCTTCGGCAAAGTCTGCGTCAGCGTAGGTGCGGAGCCACTCGGCATAGGGGTGGCCCGCCGGTTCGCCAGCGGCAACGAACTGGGCGTGGAGGGTTTTGCCCACTTCGGCATAGAGCCAGAAGCACGGCAGGACCGCGGCCGCCAGCACCGCGTAACTGCCCGATGAGGATGCCGCCAGCAGGTGGTCCACGTAGGACTTGGTAACCGGGCCCAGTTCGGGCCGGACGGGGCGGGTGCTCAGCCAGGACCGGTGCAGCTCAGACTCCACTTCGAGGCACTGCCGGGCGGAGGCAGCCCAGAACAGCTGCTCTGCCTCCGTGGGTGCCAGGGCGCTTGCCCGCGCCAGCACCCGCGAGTACCCGTTGAGGTAGATGGCGTCCTGGGCGAGGTAGTAGGCGAACTCCTGCTCGGGCAGGCTGCCCGAGGCGAGTCCGCGGATGAACTCCAGCGCGTAGATCGCGTTGAGGTCCTCGTCGGCTTCGGCCCGCAGCCGTGCAGCGAAACCTCCGGAATGCGGAACCGGGCGCAGGTGGTGGAAGTGGTGGACGGGCCCGTTGCCTGTTCCCACCTCCAGACCTTCGGAAGCTTCGAGCGCGGCTGCCAGCCATGGCTTCACTTCCCGCAGCGACGCCTCCCAGTCCCCCAGCCGCGCCTGCACCGTTGCCATCGCCGATGAGAGGGAACAGCCGGTGCCGTGGCTGTTGCGCGTTGCCACCCGCTCCCCCGGCACCTCGACTACTTCGGCGCCCAGCATGCCGGTGGTGTTGACCAGCGCATCCGGGCATTCCGTCCCGTCCAGGTGGCCTCCCTTGACCAGCACTGTAGTTCCGGTGGCTGCAGCGAGGCGCCTCCCCTGCTCGAGCGCCCCTGCCCAGGAGTCCTGCAGGTCTTCGCCTACCAGCATGGCGAGTTCGGCCAGGTTGGGGGTAATGAGGTGGGCGAGCGGCAGCAGGTCGCGCAGCGCCGCTTCGGCGGACTCCTGCAGCAGCCGGTCACCGCTGGTGGCGACCATCACCGGGTCGAGGACCACGACGGCGGGGCGCACCTTTTCGAGCCACTTGCGGACAGCTGCGATGACATCGGCGTCGCCCAGCATGCCAATTTTTACCGCGTCGATGCTGATGTCATCACTGATGGCGTCCAGCTGTCCTGTGAGGAAGGACGCCGGCGGGACGTGGACCGCCGTCACGCCGCGGGTGTTCTGGGCCGTGAGGGCGGTAATGGCGGCCATGCCGTATCCCCCGTGCGCGGCAATGCTTTTCAGGTCCGCCTGGATACCGGCGCCGCCGGACGGGTCCGATCCCGCAATGGAAAGGACACGGGGCACGTCCCGGCCCGTTCCCGGTTGGGCAGGCGTGGCCTGGAGAGCTTCCACGGGCATAACAAGAGTTGTAGACAAGAGACATCCCTTCGCCGGTACTAGCCGGACAGGTTCAACGGGTGTGGATCTCAGCCGGCCCTTCGCGCGGCACCCCGTGTCGGTTCCCCAGCCTAGCTTTTTTCGCGGTGGCAGGCGCAAGGTGACACATTGCGACCGGATGCCCTGCCCTTAAGTCCCGATGCCGTTTGACCCTTTGTTGCCGTTTAACGCAGGATGCCCGGCCTGCCACTGCTTGTGGCTGGCCGGGCATCGACGGGTTCCCCTAAAGCTCGGAGGCAGGAACTCCAACCCCCAGGATGATGGGCGCCTCGGCCGGCTTGGCGGCAGCGGCCTTGTCGGCACCCGAGGCGGTGGCCGGTTCCGGCGCCTTGGCAGCGTGCGAGTGTCCTGTGCTTGGTGCCGGTGCCTTCTCGTGCTGCTGGACGGACGTCTCGTTGGCGGCACCCTGCGCCCGGCTTGCGCTGCGGTTGCGCCGCGGCCTGCGCTGACGGGACTGCTCAACAGTGTGGTCGGACCAGTCCTTCTCCACTGCTGCGGGGACGGACTGCTGCTGGGCCTTGGCCGGTTCCGGTGTGGAAACCTGGGATTCCGGCTGTTCTGCCGGGGTTCCGACGGCGGGAGCAGGCTCGCCCAGATGGGCAAACGCTTCTGCCAGCCGGTCCAAAGTGAGGGCCGGTTCCGCCTGCTGCCCTTCCGCGTGCTCGACGAACGGCAGGACTACCTTCTCTCCGCCAAACGTCAGGACAGCAGCGGGCCGTGAGGAGGCATCGGCGTCGTGCTTCTCCGCTTCAGCCGGCGTGGCAGGCTGGACAGGCTGCACCTGCCGGGCAGCCGCCACCTCGTCGTCGTGCAGGTGCGCCGCGTGGGCAGCGGCAGCAATGTTGGCCAGCGCCAGCCTGGTGGCTTCCGCTTTTGCATGGCGTTCGGCGTCTGACGGGTCCGGGTGGACGGTGTGCACGTGCACGGCGGCGGCAGCCGGGGCAGCATCAGGCTGCTGGCCGCCGCGTCCGCGCCGGCGCTTGCGGTCCTGACGGACACCGGGCTGGTTGCTGTCGGTCCGCTGGCCCTCGCTGCGGTGTCCTTCAGCACGGGCATCAGGGCGGCTGTCGGTACGCTGCACGTGGTGCTCGGCTGCAACGATGTTGGCGCGGCGGTGCTCCACCGGATCATCGTGGGTGACCACGCCGCGCCCGGCGCAGGCCTCGCACTGCTCCCCGAAAACCTCCAGGAGCCCGGTACCCATGCGCTTGCGGGTCATCTGGACCAGGCCCAGGGACGTGACTTCGGCAACCTGGTGCTTGGTGCGGTCGCGGCCCAGGCATTCGACCATGCGGCGCAGGACCAGGTCCCGGTTGGATTCAAGGACCATGTCGATGAAGTCGATCACGATGATGCCGCCGATGTCGCGGAGGCGGAGCTGGCGCACCACTTCCTCGGCAGCTTCGAGGTTGTTCTTGGTGACTGTTTCCTCGAGGTTGCCGCCGCTGCCGGTGAACTTGCCGGTGTTCACGTCCACCACTGTCATGGCTTCGGTCCGGTCGATGACCAGCGAACCGCCGGAAGGCAGGAAGACCTTGCGTTCCAGAGCCTTGTGGATCTGCTCGTCAATCCGCCAGGCCGCGAAGATGTCCTGGTCCTTGGTCCACTTCTCGAGGCGGCCCACGAGGTCCGGGGCCACGTAGGTGACGTAGGCCTCGATGGTGTCCCAGGCTTCTTCGCCGGAAACGATCAGCTTGGAGAAATCCTCGTTAAAGACGTCACGGACCACCTTGATGGTGAGGTCGGGTTCGCCGTACAACAGTTCCGGGGCCAGGACCTTGGTGGAGGTGGACTGGCTTTCGATGCCTTCCCACTGGGCACGCAGCCGGTTGATGTCGTGCGTCAGCTCTTCCTCGGACGCTCCCTCGGCGGCGGTGCGGACAATGACGCCTGCCTGCTCCGGGAGACGGTCCTTGAGGATGCGCTTGAGGCGGTTGCGTTCGACGTCGGGCAGCTTCCGGGAGATGCCCGTCATGGAACCGCCGGGAACATACACGAGGTAGCGGCCCGGCAGCGAGATCTGGCTGGTGAGGCGGGCGCCCTTGTGGCCGACGGGGTCCTTGGTTACCTGGACCAGGACGGTATCGCCGGATTTGAGGGCGTTTTCGATGCGGCGCTGCTTACCTTCGAGGTTGACGGCCTCCCAGTTCACCTCGCCGGCGTACAGGACGGCGTTGCGGCCACGTCCGATGTCAACGAAGGCTGCCTCCATGGAGGGCAGCACGTTCTGGACCTTGCCCAGGTAAACGTTGCCGATCAGCGAATCCTGCTGGGTCTTGGACACGAAGTGTTCGGCCAGGACGCCGTCCTCAAGGACGGCAATCTGGATTCTGTCGTCGCGCTGCCGGACGATCATCTGGCGGTCAACCGATTCGCGGCGGGCCAGGAACTCTGCCTCGGTGATGACGGTGCGGCGGCGTCCGGTGTCGCGGGACTCGCGCCGGCGCTGCTTCTTCGCCTCCAGGCGGGTTGAACCCTTGACGCTGGTGACCCGGTTGCTGACGGCAGGTTCGCTGACCGCGCGCGGCGCGCGGACACGGGTCACGGTGTTGGGCGGGTCGTCATTCCCGCCGCCGGTCAGCTCAAGGTCCTGGTCGCCACGACGGCGGCGGCGACGGCGGCGGGACGTGACGCCTTCTTCCAGCTGCCCGGCCTGCTCTTCGTCGGCCTCGTCAGCGGAAATGTCTTCAGTATCGCTGTCGGTTCCAGCCTCCACGTCACGCTCGTCGGCGCGGCCGCGGTTCCGGCGGCCACGGCCCCGGCGCCTGCGGCGGCTGGCGGAATCCTCGGCGTCGCCGTCTTCGGCGTCGTCCTCTTCAGGCTCTTCGGCGGCGGCTGCCGCGGGGCGCACCACGGTACTGAGGTCCGGGGCCTGGAACAGTACGGAGGTGGGGGAAGCAGGTTCCATGAACAGGGAGCCGAACGGGCTGGCGGCCGCGGGCGCCGCTGCGGCAGGTGCGGTTTCCTCTTCGGCCCCGGGATCTTCTTCGGCCCCGGCTTCCGGGGCGCCGGCCTCGGGGGCAACGGCTTCCGGGGCAGTCTTCGACGGCGCCTGGCCGGCTTCAGGGGCTGCAGAGGCCCCGGACGGCACCTCCACTGCCGGAGCGGCATCCGGGGCTTCCGTCACCGCGTCCGCCACGACGGGCGTTTCCTGCTCCGCGGGAACGGCATCAGCCGCTGCCGTGTCAGCTTCCCGGGCCGGTGCGGAGGTTTTGCGGGTGGCAACACGACGGCGGCGGACCGCCTTGGTTTCGGCTTCCGCCTCGGGGGCAGCCACGGGCGGCGCGCTCTCTTCGGCTCCGGCGGCAGTATCTGCAGGGCCGCCGGTTCCTGCTGCTTCGTCTCCTGCTCCTTCGTCGGCGAAGGCCGGGAGCGGCACGGCGTCCGCTTTCTTGCGCGAGCGGGTGCGGCGGGCGGGTGCCTTGGTTTCGGCGGCGGCAGCTTCCACGTTTTCGGCGGTCGCGTCGTCGGCAGGTCCGTTCTCCGCAGCGTTCTCTGCGTCCGTGTTCCCGGTTTCTCCGGTCAGGCCGTCGTCGGCCTTCGGTGCTGCTTTGCGGCGGCTCCTGGCAGCCCTCTTGGGTGCAACAGCGGCGTCCGCAGCCGCAGCATCATCATTAACGGCCAATTCTTGTTCATTTTCCATATGCAGCAGCGCTCCTGCCCCTGATGTACCGCCACATCCGGCACCCATTGGGCACATATTGTCAAAACCCGCAGGCGTTGACAGAAGTCAAGTGGATACTCCCAGGTTCGCACCGGCGTTGGGGTGCGGCAGCCCGTGGGAGCCGGCGGGATGTCCTGAAACCCGTTGTTCTGCGTGCTACAACCAGGTGCCGCCCAATGGAGTCGCGGGAGTCTGGATCGGAAGCATCCGAAGCCTGCCCTGCTCGTCATTGGCGGTCTTGAGAACAAGCCACCGGACCGGAGTCCGAATGTGGATCGGCTTCCAGCCACGTTTATTCTCTCATACCCCGGCTAAATCCCGGCGGAAGCGGGAGCTGTAGTCGCCTGCCTGGGGATGGCTTCCAGCCGCCGGCGTTACAATCGGGCAAGGAGCACCGGACGAAAAGGACGCCATACCAATGCCCAGCATCTCCCCCGCCAGCAGCACCCATGCCGCGGACCGGACCCTCGGCCCGGACAGCACCACAGCAGCTGTCCCCACGATGACCCGCGACCGTCCTTTCGGCTGGCTGCTGGTGATCACCGGCGCCATCGGCTGGCTGGCCTCCGGAACCCTTGTCCTGGAAAAACTCGCGGTGCTCCAGGATCCCAACCACAGCACAGTGTGCGACGTTAATCCGTGGATCTCCTGCGGCGATGTCATGAAGACCTGGCAGAGTTCGCTGTTCGGCTTCCCCAATATGTTCATCGGGATCGTGGCGTTCGCCGTCGTCATCACCGTGGGCATGGCGCTGCTTTCCGGGGCTGCCTTTGCCCGGTGGTTCTGGGTGGGCCTGCAGACAGGCGTCACGCTCGGTTTCATCTTCGTTGTGTGGCTGTGGTCCCAGGCCCTCTACGACATCCGCATCCTCTGCCCGTTCTGCATGATTGTTTGGGCGGCCATGATCCCCCTCTTCGTCTGGGTGACCATCCGGAACATCACCGCCGGCGTCATCCCCGTCCCGTCCGGCGCCGCCCGTGTCCTGGGCGACTCCGGCTGGATCATCACCGCGCTGCTGTACGTTGCCGTCATCGCCACCATCTTCTTCGCATTCATCCAGGTGTTCGCAGGAACATCAGGGTACTAATCTTCGCTGCAAAGATGAGTACTCATTACTCGTGCCGCAGCAACCCTCTCAAGATCTAATGGAAGCGTGGACTGTGGAAAGACCGGTCCAGAGCGGACGGCAGTCCCTCTAAAGAAATGCCTTCAGAGAGAGGATCAGTTGCAATGAGGAAATATGGTCTTGGGGCAGCACTACCGATGGCGCTCGGGCTCTGCCTGGCCGGTGCGATCGGTACGCCCGCCGTCGCCGCAACTCCGCCGGCCGCGGAACAGTCACCAGTGGGCGGAACCAATGCCCACCCGCACTTCGTCATGACAGGCAGTGGCTGCGTGGACATTGACCAGGTCCGGTTTGAACCCGGCGCAAGGGGACTGCATCGTGGCGCGCAGGAATCGGGACCGTCCCAGGGACCCTGGCACGGTGCCTGCCCTAATCCTTAGTTGGAACAACACCACAGCAACACTGCCGGCTAACACCCTCCAGGCCGGACCACCGTCAAAGGAGAACAGTGAGGCCCCGGTTGCCCGGGGCCTCAACTGTCCGTTCACGCCATTGTGGGAGCACCAGGGGCACGCCCGTGCCTGATTGATTACAGGCTGTCCTGGAACCAGATCTTGATCTCGCGTTCGGCGGAGTCAGTGGAGTCCGAGCCGTGCACCAGGTTCTGCTGGACCTTCACGCCCCAGTCACGGCCGAAGTCGCCGCGGATGGTGCCCGGTGCCGCCGTCGTCGGATCCGTGGTGCCGGCCAGCGAGCGGAAGCCCTCGATGACGCGCTGGCCTTCAAAGATGGCCGCCACGACGGGGCCGCTGAGCATGAACTCCACCAGGGGCTCGTAGAACGGCTTGCCCACGTGCTCTTCGTAGTGCTGCTCCAGCAGGTCGCGGGTGGCCTCCACCTTCTTCAGCTCAACCAGGGTGTATCCCTTGGCTTCGATCCGGGCCAGGATGGCCCCGGTGAGGTTACGGGCGACGCCGTCGGGCTTGATCAGGACGAGGGTGCGCTCAGTGGTCACAACTGCTCCAATGCGTTGGTGTGGGTTTCGGGACAAGTCTACGGGGGCTGTGTGTCAGGGTGTCTGCAGCTGCCCGGGGCCGGCCGGGTCATCGGGGTGGGCGGCTTCCCATTCGGTCTGTTCGCGGGCGCGCTGGGCAGCTTCACGGTCCAGCCGGATGCCGGTGCGGATGCCGTACCACCAGGCCACGGCGAACAGGCCCCCCACCAGGAACATGGCAGGCTCGAAGATGCCCGTCAGGACCAGGACGATCTGCAGGATCCAGCCGAGCCCGATGCCCCAGGGTTTGCTGAGGAACGCGCAGGCAACGATCATCACGACACTGAGCGCGATCCCCACGCCCAGGATGAGCGCCGGCGGGAACTCTCCCCGGCGGAGCCCGAAGACGGTCAGGGTGGCGAAGAACATCACGAAGGCCTCAAGGAGCAGCACGGTGGAGGCAAACATGACTTTGGTGGAACGGCGCTTTTTGGGCATGCCCGGACGCCACTCGCGCTGGGCTTTGGTCAGTCTGGCCATCCCCTACGCCTCCGTCTTTCCGAGCAGGATGCGGGCTTCGGCCACAAGGGTGATGGAACCGGTCACCAGCACGCCGCCGGAAAGGTCCTCGTTTGCTTCGGCCCGTTCCACCGCCCATTCCAGGGCGTCGTCGAGCTTCTCGGCGATGTGGACGTTGTCCTCGCCGAAGCCCAGGTCAACGGCAAGCTCGGCGAGTTCGGCCGCAGGGACCGCGCGCGGCGAGTTCGACTGGGTGAAGCAGTATTCCTCGGCCATGCCGCCCAGGGATTCCTTGAGCTGGCGGAGGATGTCCTCGGCGTCTTTCTCCTTCAGCACGCCCACCACGGGAACAAGCCGGGTGAAGGTGAACGCCTCCTGCAGTGCGGCGGCTGAGGCCTTGATGCCGTCGGGGTTGTGGGCGGCATCCACCACGATGGTGGGCGCGGTCCGGACAACCTCCAGCCGGCCCGGCGACGTCACAGCGGCGAAGCCTTCCTGCAGCACCTCGAAATCGAGTTCCTTTTCGCCGCCGAAGAAGGCCTCGAGCGCGGCCACTGCCACGGCGGCGTTCTGCGCCTGGTGGGCGCCGTGCAGCGGCACCAGCAGCTCCGGGTAGCGGCCGGCGATGCCCTGGATGGTGACCACCTGGCCGCCCACGGCCACTGTCCGGGATTCGACGCCGAACTCCACTCCTTCGAAGCGGAAGGGCACGCCAACGTCCTTGGCCTTCTCCAGCAGGACCTGTGCGGCGTCCAGGGGCTGGGCAGCGCTGACGAGGTAGCCGCCCGGCTTGATGATGCCGGCCTTTTCGTAGGCGATCTCCTCGGTGGTGTCCCCCAGCAGGTCGGTGTGGTCCAGCGAGATCGGCGTGATGACCGATACCTGCCCGTCACCCACGTTGGTGGCGTCCGTAATGCCGCCCAGGCCAACCTCGATAACTGCCACGTTGACGGGCTGGTCCGCGAAGATGGCGAAGCCCAGGATGGTGATGCACTCGAAGTACGTCAGGCGGGGCTGCCCGTCCGCTTCCAGTTCCGAATCCACAATCTGCAGGTACGGGCGGATCTCGTCCCAGATCCGGACAAACGTCTCATCGGGGACGGGGTGCCCGTCAATGCTGATCCGCTCGGTGACCTTGGACAGGTGCGGGCTTGTGTACCGGCCTGTGCTGAGACCGTGGGCGCGCAGGACGGACTCGATCATGCGGGATGTGGACGTCTTACCGTTGGTCCCGGTGACGTGGATGATCGGGAACGCCTTGTTGGGTTCACCCAGGACGTCCATGGCCCGGAACAGCGGTGCGAGCCGGGGCTCCATCTTGTTTTCCGGCGCCCGTCCCAGCAGCTCGGCGTAGACACTCTCCACGGAAAATGCGTCGGTCATGTCTAGGCCTCAACTTTCTCAACGGCAACGGCCGGTTCGGCAACGTCTGCCGGTTCTGCCGCAAGGTGCATGGTGAGTGTCTCACCTTTGACCAGGTCGGCGTTTGCCAGCAGCGCGTCAACGACATCCTGCCTGGCGCTGACGGAGGTCCGGATCCGGTCGCTGACGTTGAGTCCGGCGTCCTTGCGTGCCTGCTGGATGGCACGGACCATGTCGCGGGCCAGCCCTTCGGCTTCAAGCTCCGGAGTCACCTCGGTATTGAGGACCACGAAGCCGCCGCCGGGCAGCACGGCCACGGAGGCGGACCCGCCCGCGGATTCCGCCACCACGGTCTCCAGGGTGTATTCCTGCGGTTCCAGCTGGAGCCCGCCCGCGGTGACCACTCCGTCGTCGTCCACTGACCACTCACCGGATTTGGAGCCCTTGATGGCGGCCTGGACGTTCTTGCCCAGGCGCGGCCCGGCTGCGCGGGCGTTCACCACCAGCTTCTGCTGGATGCCGAACTCCTCGGGGGCCGCGGTGGCAGCGTCGAGCAGCCGGACGGAGCGGAGGTTGAGTTCGTCCGCGACGACGGCGGCGAAGCCTTCCAGCGCGTCGGCGCCGGGTGCCACAACGGTGAGCTCCTGCAGCGGCAGGCGGACGCGCAGGTTTGCGGCCTTGCGGAGGGAGGAACCGGTGGAGCAGATCTGCTGGACCCGGTCCATGGCCTGGACCAGGCCCGGGTTGGCCGGGAACAGCCCGGCGTCAGGCCAGTCGGCCAGGTGCACGGAACGGCCGCCGGTGAGCCCGCGCCAGATCTCCTCGGACACCAGTGGCAGCAGCGACGCCGCGGCCCGTGAAACTGTCTCCAGCGCGGTGAACAGTGCGTCGAAGGCGTCCTGGTCTTCGTCGAAGAAGCGCTGGCGGCTGCGGCGGACGTACCAGTTGGTGAGCATGTCCAGGTAGCTGCGGAGCTCGTCACAGGCACCGGAGATGTCGTAGGTGTCCAGCTGCGTGGTCATGTTCCGGACCAGGTCGCCGGTGTTGGCCAGCAGGTACTGGTCCAGCGTGTCCGTGTACCCGTCGTAGCGCAGCTTGGCGTCGTAGCCGGCACCGCCGTTCGCGGCGTTGGTGTACAGGGTGAAGAAGCTGTACACGTTCCAGAGCGGCAGGATGACCTGGCGGACGCCGTCGCGGATTCCCTGCTCGGTGACCACCAGGTTGCCGCCGCGGAGGATGGGGCTGGACATCAGGAACCAGCGCATGGCATCGGAACCGTCACGGTCCAGTACCTCGGACACGTCCGGGTAGTTCCGCAGGCTCTTGGACATCTTCTGCCCGTCGGAACCCAGCACGATGCCGTGGCTGATGACGTTGCGGAACGCCGGCCGGTCGAACAGTGCCGTGGAAAGGATGTGCAGCATGTAGAACCAGCCACGGGTCTGGCCAATGTACTCAACGATGAAGTCTGCCGGGTTGTGGGTGTCGAACCAGGCCTCGTTCTGGAACGGGTAATGAACCTGGCCGTAGGGCATGGAGCCGGAGTCGAACCAGACGTCCAGGACGTCCTCCACGCGGCGCATCACCGACTGCCCCTCTTCCGGCGTGCGGGGATCGTCCGGGTTGGGCCTGGTCAGCTCGTCGATGAACGGGCGGTGCAGGTCAACCTGGCCGTCCTTGTTCAACGGCAGGCGGCCGAAATCCGCCTCGATCCCGGCCAGGGAACCGTAGACGTCCGTGCGGGGGTATTCCGGGTCGCTGGACTGCCACACCGGGATGGGGCTGCCCCAGTAGCGGTTGCGGCTGATGGACCAGTCGCGGGCGTTTTCCAGCCACTTGCCGAACTGTCCGTCCTTGACATTGCCGGGGATCCAGTTGATCTCCTGGTTCAGCTCGGACATGCGGTCCTTGAACTTCGTTACCTCCACGTACCAGGACGAGACCGCGCGGTAGATCAGCGGGTTGCGGCACCGCCAGCAGTGCGGGTAGCTGTGCTCGTAGCTGGCTTGGCGGACCAGGCGGCCCTGGGCGCGGAGGACCTGGGTGATGGGCTTGTTGGCTTCGAACACCTGCAGTCCCACGATGTCGTGAAGGTCGCCGTGCTTGAAGAGCGGCAGGAATTTAGCGCCCTCGTCAACGGAGAGGATCACCGGGATTCCGGCCTCTTCGCAGATCTTCTGGTCATCCTCACCGTAGGCGGGTGCCTGGTGCACGATGCCGGTGCCGTCGGTCGTGGTGACGTAGTCCGCCACCAGGATCCGCCAGGCATTTTCCATGCCGTACTTTTCGTTGTCGCTGAAGTCCCGCCACAGCGGCTGGTAGGCCAGTCCCTCCAGTTCAGCGCCGGTATGGGTGGACACCACCGCGGCCTGGGCAGCCTCGAAGCTGTCGTAGCCCAGGTCCTTGGCGTAGCCGCCTACCAGATCCGCTGCCAGCAGGAAGCTTCCGGTGACGGGGGCTTCGGCCGAAGCGGCTTTGATGCCGTTGGGTCCCGCGGGGAGCACGGCATAGGTGATGGAAGGCCCGACGGCGAGCGCGGCGTTCGTGGGCAGCGTCCACGGGGTGGTGGTCCAGGCAAGCGCCTGGACACCGGCGAGCTGCCTGGACAGTTCGGATTCCCCTGCGGTGATGGGGAACGTGACGGTGACGGTCTGGTCCTGGCGGTTCTTGTAGACGTCGTCATCCATGCGCAGCTCATGGTTGGACAGCGGCGTCTCGTCCTTCCAGCAGTAGGGCAGCACGCGGTAGCCGTTGTAGGTCAGGCCTTTTTCGTGCAACTGCTTGAATGCCCAGAGGACAGACTCCATGTACTCCACGTTGAGTGTTTTGTAGTCGTTGTCGAAGTCCACCCAGCGGGCCTGGCGGGTGACGTAGTTTCGCCATTCATCGGCGTACTTCATCACGGACGCCCGGCAGGCGTCATTGAATTTATCGATGCCCATGGCTTCGATCTGGGTCTTGTCCGTCATGCCCAGCTGCTTCATCGCTTCCAGTTCAGCGGGCAGCCCGTGGGTGTCCCAACCGAAGCGGCGTTCTACGCGCTTGCCGCGCTGGGTCTGGTAGCGGCCCACCAGGTCCTTGGCGTAGCCCGTGAGCAGGTGGCCGTAGTGCGGCAGGCCGTTGGCGAAGGGCGGGCCGTCGTAGAACACGAACTCGTTGCTGCCGGGTTCACCGCCGGGGGCATCGGCGCTGCGCTGGTCGATGCTGGCCTGGAAGGTGCCGTCCTGGTCCCAGTACTTCAGGATGCGCTCTTCGATCTCCGGGAACCTCACGGAGGCGGAAACGCCTGCCCCGCCGTTGGAGGAGGCGCCGTTGATGGAGGCTGAGGCCTTGGGGTAATACGTCATTCTCGACATCCTGGGTTGAGCGTGGCGAATAGCCGGCAGGTGCCGGACATATTCCGTTCAGGATGCGAGGACGGCTTCCGTGCCGTCCAAGGACTGCACGCTCACCGCGGTACCACCTCACTTACCGGCGCTGCGCGTTCCTGGGGAACGGGCGCTGCCCCGGCCTCTCATTACTGCTGTGACGGGCTTACCCGTCCGGTTCTACTGGCGCTGGCCGCCACGGTTGGCAGTTTGCGTGTTCTTCCGGAAGCTCACCGGTGATTGCCGGGTCATAGCCACTTTCGAGTCTACTATCGCCGGAGCCTCCATTGCCATTCCCGGTCCGGGGCTCCTGATAATGGTCCATGCAGAAGTACGGACGGGCCGTTGCCGTAATGCTTGCACTGCCTGGCACGGCCCTGCTGGTGCTGCGCCTCCTTCCGTGGGACGTCGGTACGCCATGGGTGCAGCTGCTGGCCTTCTTCCCGGTGACGCTGATGCTTACGGCTGCTGCCCTGGCCTGCGCGGTCCTGGCCATGTGCTTTAGTCCCAGCGGGAGCAGGATCCTCCTCGCCGGTTCAATGACTGCGCTCCTGGCGGTTCAGGCAGGCATGGTCCTGCCCCGCGCCCTCCACGTGTCGGGGCCGGTCCCGGCAGCGGCTGCCGGCGCCGATGGACAATCCGGCCGGATGCTGACCGTCATGGCACTTAACGTCGGTTCCACCGGCGTCGACGCCGAAGCCCTGCTGGCGGAAGTCCGGAATCGGAGCGTGGATGTCCTCGCCCTGCCTGAGCTGGCACCCGAAGGCCTTGAAGACCTCGACGCCGCGGGGTTGGCAGGCCTGCTGCCCGGCAGGTCTTTGAACGTGGAGCGGACCGGAACGGGCAGCGCGCTGTTCTCGCGGTTTCCTCTCCAGGCCCAAAAACACGTTCCGGGCTCAAGATTTTCCCAGAGCCGGGCCGAAGCGACTGTTCCGGGGCCCAACCAACCGGTGCAGCTGACGGCCGTCCACGTGGACTCGCCGCGTCGCGGCGAGATACCGAGGTGGCGCGCTGAGTTGGCGCAGCTTGGCAGCCTGACGGCAGACCTGCCCGCAGGCACTTCCTGCTGGGCGACTTCAATGCAAGCATGGACCACCGCGAATTCCGGGAGCTTCTCGGGACGGGACTGACAGACGCTGCCGGGGCCGCGGGAAAGGCGCTCACCCCCACGTGGCCGGTCAACTCGCCTGTCCCGCCGTTTGTCGCCCTTGACCACGTGCTGGTCAGCGGGGGTATCACGGTGGCCGGGTTTGAGCGGGTCCTGGTTCCCGGCAGCGACCATGCTGCCGTCGTGGCCCGCCTTGTGCTGCCTTAGCCGGAGTCAGCCTTTCCTGATCAGCTTGTGGTTGGCTGCCTGGGCCACCGGCCGGATGACGATCTGGTCAAGGTTGACGTGGTGCGGGGCGGTCACCGCGTAGCGGACCACGTCTGCGACATCTTCGGCCGTGAGGGGTTTCTCCACCCCTTGGTAAACCTTCTCCGCGGCCTGCCGGTCGCCAAGCCGGTTCAGGGCAAATTCCTCGGTGTAAACCAGCCCGGGCGCAACCTCGATGACGCGGACGTTGTGTTCGGCCTCCTCCAGCCGTAGAGCGCCGGTCATGGCGTGCTGGGCGAACTTCGCCGCGTTGTAGCCGCCGCCTCCCTCGTAGGCAGCCAGGGCCGCGGTGGACGTCAGGTTGAGTACCGTCCCTTCTCCGGTGGCACGCAGCATGGGCAGGAATGCCCGCGTCAGTTTCATGGTCCCCAGGACGTTGACGCGGTACATCCATTCCCAGTCTTCGGTACTGGCCGTGCCGATCCTGTCGGCGCCCCTGGCGCCGCCGGCGATGTTGATGAGCGTATCGACGCCACCGGCTTCGGTGACCTGGGAGAGCAGCCGGGACACGTCGTCGTCCTCGGAAATGTCGGCAGGAATGGCAACGGCGCCGGTCGCCGCTGCCAGCGCTGCCAAGCGGTCCGCCCGGCGTGCCACCGCGAAAACGGTCCATCCCCCGGCCCGCAGCGCCCGTACCGTTGCCTCCCCGATGCCGCTGCTCGCACCGGTCACCAAAGCTGCCTTCTTCTGCACGTGATCAGTCATGGCACCACCCTAACCGGGGCCGGGGTAAGCCAAAGGTTCCGCGGGACCCGCCCGCACGGCGCATGCTAGTCGCGCCCGCGTTCTCTGCAATGGAACAGAGCATGAAAGAATTGCCGAATGGCTGAAGACAATCAGGGTACAGACACGCCCACCACCGCCCCCATCAACGTTCCGGACAAGCCGGCCCTCGAGGGCCTTGAAGCTGCCCTCACGCAGCGCTGGCTCGCCGAAGGGACCTACAAGTTCAACCCGGACACCAGCCGGGAGCAGGTCTACTCGATCGACACTCCCCCGCCCACGGCGTCGGGCTCCCTGCACGTGGGGCACATGTTTTCCTACACCCAGACCGACGTGCTGGCCCGCTACCAGCGGATGACCGGCAAGAACGTCTTCTACCCCATGGGCTGGGACGACAACGGTTTGCCCACCGAGCGCCGGGTGCAGAACTACTACGGTGTGCGCTGCGACCCCGCCATCCCCTACAACGCCGACTACCAGCCGCCCGCCCAGCCGGCGAAGAACCAGCGCGACTTCGACGTTGTCTCCCGCCGGAACTTCATCGAGCTGTGCGAGGAACTCGCGGTCGAGGACGAGAAGGTTTTCGAGAACCTTTTCCAGACCCTTGGACTCTCCGTGGACTGGGAGCTTACCTACCGGACCATCGACGACAACTCGCGGGCAGTCTCGCAGCGGGCGTTCCTAGCCAACCTGGCTGCCGGAGACGCGTACATGGCCGAAGCGCCCACCCTGTGGGACGTGACGTTCCGTACCGCGGTGGCCCAGGCGGAGCTTGAGGACCGCGACGTGGCCGGCGCGTACTACCGCTACCCGTTCTTCACTGAGGACGGGGACAACGTCTACATCGAGACCACCCGCCCCGAGCTGCTGGCCGCCTGCGCCGCGCTGGTGGCGAACCCCGACGACGAACGGTACCAGCCGCTGTTCGGCAAGAAGGTCACGTCCCCCGTGTTCGGCGTCGAGGTTGAGGTTAAGGCCCACCCGCTCGCCAAGGCGGACAAGGGCTCCGGCATCGCCATGGTGTGCACCTTCGGTGACCTCACCGACGTGACCTGGTGGCGCGAACTTCAGCTTCCCACCCGTGCGATCGTGGGCCGCGACGGCCGTATTGTCAGTGAGACTCCCGAGTGGATCACCACTGACATCGGCCGCGAGGGCTTCGCCGCAATTGCCGGCAAGACCGTTTTCAGCGCCAAGGAAGCGGTGGTGAAACTCCTGGAAGCCGCTGACCTGCTCGAGGGCGAGCCCAAGAAGATCATGCACCCGGTGAACTTTTACGAAAAGGGCGACAAGCCCCTTGAGGTTGTCACCTCACGCCAGTGGTACATCCGTAACGGCGGCCGGGACGAGGACCGCCGCGAACGCCTGATCGCACGCGGGCATGAGATCGACTTCCACCCCGCCTTCATGCGCTCACGCTACGAGAACTGGATTTCCGGCCTGAACGGCGACTGGCTGGTGTCCCGGCAGCGCTTCTTCGGCGTGCCCATCCCCGTCTGGTACCCGCTGGACGCCGACGGCAACCCGGACTACGACGCGCCCATCGTGCCCTCCGACGAGCAACTGCCCGTGGACCCCGCCGCCGATGCCGCACCCGGCTACGATGAAGCCCAGCGTAATGCCCCGGGCGGCTTCACCGGTGACACCGACATCCTCGACACCTGGGCCACGTCTTCCCTGACCCCCAAGATCGTTGGCGGCTGGAAGCGTGACGAGGAACTGTTCGCCAAGGTCTTCCCGTTTGACCTCCGTCCGCAGGGCCACGACATCATCCGGACCTGGCTCTTCTCCTCAGTGGTGCGCGCGGATGCCCTGGAAAGCAGTGCACCGTGGAAGCACGCCGCTATTTCCGGCTGGATTCTGGACCCGGACCGCAAGAAGATGTCCAAGTCCAAGGGCAACGTGGTGGTACCCACGGACGTGCTGGAGGAATACGGCTCGGATGCTGTCCGTTACTGGGCGGCGTCGGCCCGGTTGGGGGCAGACACGGCCTACGAGATTGCCCAGATGAAGATCGGGCGGCGCCTGGCCATCAAGCTCCTGAACGCGTCCAAGTTCGTGCTCAACCTCGGCGCCACCGAGGCGTCGGTGCTTTCCAGCGACCTCTCCGTCCTGACCAACCCGCTGGACCGGGCGGTCCTGGCCCAGCTGGCCGAAGTTGTGGCCCAGTCCACCAAGGCGTTCGAGAACTACGATTACGCCCGCGCACTGCAGATTACGGAGAGCTTCTTCTGGCAGTTCACCGACGACTATGTGGAGCTCATCAAGGACCGCGCCTACGGTGCTGCCGGTGACGCCGGGCAGGCCTCGGTACTGGCGGCACTGGCCACCACCCTTGACACCCTGCTCCGGCTGTTCGCCCCGTTCCTGCCCTTCGCCACCGAAGAGGTCTGGAGCTGGTGGCGCAACGGCTCGGTCCACCGCGCCGAGTGGCCCGCGGGACTGGAGGTTCCCGGCGGGGACACCACCATGCTGGCAACCGTGGGGGTTGCACTCAGCGGGGTCCGGAAGGCGAAGTCCGAGGCGAAGGTCAAGCAGCGCACGGAGGTGCTGTCCGCGACCATCACCGCTCCTGCGGCACTGACCGCGCAGCTTCAGGCTGGCCTGTCCGATCTGAAGACCGCTTCCAATGCCAGGGAGATCACCCTGGTGGCCGGCGAGGGCGACCTTTCCGTGAGCGATGTGGCACTGGCGGCTTCGGATGAGCCTGCAAAGGCCTAATCCAAACCGGCTTGGGCCGGCCGTTTCCTGGCAGCCCCGGTTTTAGGGCAAAGGGGAAGCCCCATCAGCGTTTTGCCGTTGGTGGGGCTTCGACTTTTCGGCCATCTGGTGACGTCTTGATGGTCTGGCAGGATCCTCGGATTTTCAGGTCTTCCTACCTCGTCACTGGTAGCTTGTATCCGGCTTTGCCGATGGCTGCGTCAGATACATATCACTGAATCTTTGGTTCCTGCGTCCCTCTTCTTTCGAAGTGGGTAAGAACCATTGTTGTCCCGTGCAGGGTGAAGCGCAAGGGCCCTTGGCGAACTACAAGCAAGTAGTTCGCCAGGGGCCCTTTCCCGTTGAAGCAGGAGGGTTCAGCTGAATTCCGGGCGCTCCGTGCGGCTGCGCTTCAGCTCAAAGAAGTGCGGGTAGGCGGCAAGCGCCGTGGTGGCGTCCCACAGCTTGCCGGCTTCCTCGCCACGGGGAATCCGGGTGAGGACGGGACCGAAAAACGCTGTTCCGTTGAAGGCCACGACCGGGGTGCCGACGTCCTGGCCCACCAGGGAAATGCCTTCCCCGTGGCTTGCCCGGAGCTCGGCATCATAGGCGTCGCTGGTGGCGGCTTCAGCCAGGGACTCGGGAAGGCCGCATTCAGCCAGTGCCTTGGTGA
This sequence comes from Pseudarthrobacter sp. NS4, assembly GCF_024758005.1. NCBI lineage: Bacteria > Bacillati > Actinomycetota > Actinomycetes > Micrococcales > Micrococcaceae > Pseudarthrobacter > Pseudarthrobacter sp. NS4. Next base: position 2,492,238 of record NZ_CP103288.1, read on the forward strand.
TTACGAGGTCGCGGTCCTTCTCGCCGCCGTCGTGGATCAGTGTGCCCATGGCGTCATACAGTGCCTTGACCGTCTCCGGGCCGTGCTCCTGCTGCGCGGCGATGATGACCCGGACAATGCCCCAGGCGTTGTCCATGGATTCGCGGTAGGAGGGTTCCAGGTCGCGTCCCTCATTGAGGACAGCGAGGCTCATGACGTGCCAGACAGTTTCGATGTCGCGGACGCCTTCCACCTCGCCGATCCAGCGCGAGGTGATCCAGGCGAAGGGGCACAGCGGATCAAACCAGAAGTCGGCCTTGTTCTTGACGGTTTCAGACATAGCGGATCCTTCAGGTGTTGGCGGCTGCGCAGGGGGCAGCCACGGCTGACAGGGAGAAGCGGCAGGTTGCTAAGCGGACTTCTTGCGCTTGGCGGCGTGCGGGATCATGGTGGGCTCCGCGCCCCTCAGGACGACGTCCTCGGTAATGACAACGCTCGCCACATCCTCGCGGCTGGGAAGGTCGAACATCACCGGAAGGAGCACTTCCTCAAGGATTGCCCGGAGGCCACGGGCACCGGTGCCGCGTTCCAGGGCCTGCTCGGCGATGGCGTCGAGAGCGGCCTCATCGAACACGAGTTCCACACCGTCGATCTGGAACATCTTCTGGTACTGCTTGACCAGCGCATTCTTGGGAGTGGACAGGATCTGGATCAGGGCTTCGCGGTCAAGGTTGGAGACCGTCGTGATCACGGGAAGCCGGCCAATGAACTCGGGGATCAGGCCGAACTTGAGCAGGTCTTCCGGCATGACTTCGCCGTAGGAATCCACCTTCTTGCTGGCTTCGTTGAGCGGGGCACCAAAGCCGATCCCCTTCCGGCCGGAACGGGATCCGATGATCTCTTCCAGGCCGGCGAAGGCGCCTGCCACGATGAACAGGACGTTGGTGGTGTCGATCTGGATGAATTCCTGGTGCGGGTGCTTCCGGCCGCCCTGGGGCGGTACCGAGGCAACGGTCCCCTCCAGGATCTTCAGGAGCGCCTGCTGGACACCTTCCCCGGAGACGTCACGGGTGATGGAGGGGTTTTCGCTCTTGCGCGAGATCTTGTCGATTTCGTCGATGTAGATGATGCCCTGTTCGGCCTTTTTGACGTCGTAGTCTGCAGCCTGGATGAGCTTGAGGAGGATGTTCTCCACGTCCTCGCCCACGTAGCCGGCCTCGGTCAGCGCGGTTGCGTCCGCAACGGCGAAGGGTACGTTAAGGCGGCGCGCCAGGGTCTGGGCCAGGTAGGTCTTGCCGCAGCCGGTAGGACCGATCAGGAGGATGTTCGACTTGGCGATTTCGACGTCGTCATGGTGGCCGCCATCAGCGAGGCTGCCGGACTTGGGTGCGTGGCCTGCCTGGATCCGCTTGTAATGGTTGTAGACGGCGACGGCGAGGGAACGCTTGGCCGGTTCCTGGCCGATCACGTATTCCTGCAGGAAGTCGAAAATTTCGCGGGGCTTGGGCAGTTCAAAGCTCCCCAGATCGGCGACTTCCGCGAGCTCCTCTTCGATGATTTCGTTGCACAGCTCAATGCACTCATCACAGATGTAGACGCCGGGCCCGGCAATGAGCTTGCGCACCTGCTTCTGGCTCTTTCCGCAGAAAGAGCACTTCAGCAGATCCGTGCTCTCGCCAATCCGAGCCATATGTGAACCCCTTAGTATCTTGCTGCCAGGCAGCCTTGCGCCGTTGCTGGAATCTCCACCAGCCTGCGAGGACCGGTTGTGACAACATCCACTCTAGGTCACATTGGCGCCCAAGGGTGGAAGGAAAAGGCCGGTGGGGCCAAATGAACTGGCCCGCACCGGCGCTTTACGTATTGCTACCTCGTAATTGCCTGAGGCTTGATCTTGCGTGAATCCAGGACCTGGTCGATCAGCCCGTATGCCTGGGCCTCGTCCGCAGTCAGGATCTTGTCGCGCTCGATATCGTTGTTGACCTGCTCCGACGTGCGACCCGAGTGGTGGGCCAGCGTGTCCTCAAGCCATGACCGCATCCGCATGACTTCCGCAGCCTGGATTTCCAGGTCGGAAGCCTGGCCGCCCTGGCCGCCGGACAGGGCCGGCTGGTGGATCAGGACGCGGGCGTTCGGGAGTGCCAGGCGCTTGCCCGGGGTGCCGGCCGCGAGGAGTACGGCGGCGGCGCTTGCAGCCTGTCCCAGGCAGACGGTCTGGATCTCCGGCCGGATGTACTGCATGGTGTCGTAGATAGCCGTCATGGCGGTGAAGGAACCGCCGGGTGAGTTGATGTAGAGGGTGATGTCGCGGTCCGGGTCGGTGGACTCGAGGACCAGCAGCTGGGCCATGACGTCATCAGCCGAGGCGTCATCCACCTGCACGCCGAGGAAGATGATGCGGTCCTCGAACAGCTTGGTGTAGGGGTCCTGGCGCTTGAAGCCATACGGCGTGCGCTCTTCAAACTGGGGCAGTACGTAACGGCTGGTCGGAAGATTACCGGCAGTCGATCCGAAGTTGTAGTTCATGTTCATTGCTCCTGATCTAAGTGTTTTTGTGCCGGTTTAGTTCTGCGAGGCAGTCTCGCCGGAGGTGCCGTTGGCGGTGCCGCCGCCGCCGGCCACGGAACCGGCGTGCGCGGCGATCTTGTCAAAGAAGCCGTACTCCAGAGCCTCCGAGGCAGTAAACCACTTGTCGCGGTCGTTGTCCTTGAGGATGGTGTCAACGGACTGGCCGGTCTGCTCGGCGGTCAGCTCCGCCATGACCTTCTTCATGTGGAGGATGAGTTCGGCCTGGATCTTGATGTCCGAGGCTGTTCCGCCAATGCCGCCGGAAGGCTGGTGCATCAGGACGCGGGCGTTGGGGGTGGCGTAGCGCTTGCCCTTGGTGCCGGAGGACAGCAGGAACTGTCCCATGGAGGCCGCCAGGCCGGTTGCCACGGTGACGACGTCATTGGGGATGAACTGCATGGTGTCGTAAATGGCCATGCCGGCCGTCACAGAGCCGCCCGGGGAGTTGATGTAGAGGTAGATGTCTTTGTCCGGGTTCTCAGCGGAGAGGAGGAGCAGCTGCGAGCAGATGGCGTTGGCGTTATCGTCGCGCACCTCCGAACCCAGCCAGATGATCCGCTCCTTCAGCAGGCGGTTGTAAATGTAGTTGTCCTGGGCTGCAGGATCGACGGTCGCCATCCGGGGGGCCTCTGGGTGCTGTGACATGGTTACTTACCTCTCGCTGGTGACGGTGACATCACTGAAAATCACTACTTGGACACTAACCGGTTTCACCGACATTTTCTTCGCGCCCCGACGGCTGTTCGCTGACGGCGCACGATCGGCGAACCAGGCGCACCACAGGCCCGCTCTAACGCAAACGGCCCCCGGATCCTGCGATCCGGGGGCCGTTCAGTGCGTGTCAGGGACTAGGCCTTTGCCTCGGCCTTGTCGTCCTCGGCAGCGGTGTCAGCGGCTTCGGCGTCGACGGCCTCGGCGTCAGCTGCTTCTGCTTCCGCAGCCGGAGCTTCCTCTTCGCCGCCGGGGCGGACGAAGTCGCTCAGGTCCACAGCCTTGCCCTCGGTGTCGGTCACCGTGGCCTGGCCCAGGACGACCGCCAGCGCCTTGCGGCGGCGGACCTCGGAAACCATCATGGGGACCTGGCCGCTCTGGTCGATGATCTGGGCGAACTGGTTCGGGTCCATGCCGTACTGGCCGGCCGTGGTGACGATGTAGTCGATCAGCTCGTTCTGGCTGACGTTGACTTCTTCCTTTTCCGCAATGGCGTCGAGGATGATTTCGTTCTGGAAGGCGCGGGCGGTGTTGGCCCGGACCTCCTCACGGTGCTCCTCGGTGTCGTGCTCGCCCTCGCCGTGGCCGTTGCCCTCCTTGAAGTGGGCTTCGAGCTGCTCTTCGACGACGGAGTCCGGCACGGGAACCTCGACCAGCTCAACGAGCTTGTCCAGGACCTTGTCGCGGGCCTCCACGCCCTGCTCCACAACCTTGGAGTCTGCAGCCTGCTTGGCCAGGTCCTCGCGGAGTTCCGCGAGAGTGTCGAACTCGGAAGCCAGCTGGGCGAAGTCGTCGTTCGCTTCGGGCAGCTCGCGCTCCTTGACGGCCTTCACAACGACCTTGACCTGTGCTTCTTCGCCGGCGTGGTCGCCGCCCACCAGGGTGGTGTTGAAGATGGCGTCCTCGTCCGTGGTGAGGCCGGTCACGGCTTCGTCGAGGCCTTCGAGCATGGTGCCCGAGCCGACCTGGTAGGAGAGGCCGGACGCGGAGTCCACCTCTTCGCCGTCGATGGTGGCGGTGATGTCGATGGTGAGGAAGTCACCATCAGCAGCCGGGCGTTCCACGGACTTAAGCGTGCCGAAGCGTCCGCGCAGTTCGTCGAGGGCCTTGTCCACGTCTTCGTCAGACGACTCGGCGGCGGCAACTTCGACCTCGATGCCTGCGTAGTCGGGCAGTTCGATCTCGGGGCGGACGTCAACCTCGGCGGCGAACTTCAGGCCGCCGTCGGTGGCGGAGGGGTCCGGAACCTCGGTGATCTCGACCTCGGGACGGCTCAGGGGGCGGATGCCGGATTCCTGCACGGCAGCCTGGTACCAGCCGTTGAGGCCTTCGTTGATAGCCGTCTCCAGCACGTAGCCGCGGCCGACGCGCTGGTCGATGAGCTTTGCGGGCACCTTGCCCTTACGAAACCCAGGAACCTGGATCTGCGAAGCAACAGTCTTGTAAGCCGAGTCGATGCTGGGCTTCAGTTCCTCAAAGGGAACCTCAACGTTGAGCTTGACCCGCGTGGGGGTGAGGTTCTCGACAGCGCTCTTCACGGTCTAAGTACTCCTGGGTTTGTGGGATGGGTTTCTGCAAACGCAATGTTTTGTCCAGGCCGAGTGGTCCGGGCCGCAGAGTCGGGGTGACAGGATTTGAACCTGCGACTTCCTGCTCCCAAAGCAGGCGCTCTAGCCAAGCTGAGCTACACCCCGTTAGTGCACAGGCAAGTCTACGGTGATACGCGCCAAGTTTGCACATTTGACACGTGGCACTTCGATTAGGTTTAGTTGTATCCGGCTTGAACAGCCAGCCCGAAGTTTCCAGCTGCTAGTGTTGCAAATGGATCCTTTTCGGGGACGTAGCTTAATGGTAAAGCCTCAGTCTTCCAAACTGATTACGCGGGTTCGATTCCCGTCGTCCCCTCCACGGAACACATGGAAAAGGCCCCTCATCGAGGGGCCTTTTCCATTTTTCCCAGACCGGCTGCCAGGCAGTAAGGACTGCCGGGTCGTCAGGACTGCTGGCAGTAGGGGCACCAGTAGAGCTTGCGCGCCACCAGTTCGGCCATCAGCACCGTGTTGCCGCAAACCCTGCACGGCAGCCCGTTGCGCTTGTACACAAAATGGGCATCCTCCCGGGCGGGGAAATTATCGGTCTTGATGGCGGAGGCCGCCGTGCCGTTGCCCGCCTTGGGGTTGCCCACCTTCCCGTTGCCTGTCCAGTACTTCGGCGGGGTGGTGATGATCCGGCCGTCGGTCACGCCGTCGTTCATGAGGGCCACGACGTCGCGCCACAGTTTCCGGGCAGCAGTGTCTGTCACGGCCGATCCCGGCAGCCACGGGTCCAGGCGCAGGCGGAAGAGGACCTCGGCGCGGTAGACGTTGCCCACGCCGGCAATGATTTTCTGGTCCATCAGCAGGGCGGCCACCGGCGTTTTCCGGCTTTGCAGGTTGGCGGCAAAGCGGCCGGCATCGCCCCGGCGGTTACGCAGCGGGTCTGGGCCCAGCCGGTCCAGTACTGCGTCCGCTTCGGCGGCCGTGATGGTTTCGCAGGTTGTTGCGCCGCGCAGGTCCGCCCAGCCATGACGGCCGGCCAGCCTTACCCGGACCGCGCCCACAGGGGCCGGCGGCCCGGCGTAGGGGGCATCGGCGTCGTCGTCCCCGTCAGCGGAGGACTCCTGCTCGCCTATCCGGCGCGGCGCACCGATACTGGAGGACCCGGTGAAGGTGCGGTCGCCGCCGAAGCTCCAGGCACCGTACAGCCCAAGGTGGACGTGCAGCACCAGCGAGTTATCGAAGTGCAGGAAAAGATGCTTCCCGTGGGCTTCGGCAGCGAGCAGCGTGTGGCCGTCCAGCAGCGCCGCTCCCCCACTGAACCTGCCCTGGGGGCTGGACACGGCCAGCCTCCCGCCGGCGAAAACGTCCCCGAACTGGCGTGCCAGGCGCCGGAGTGTATGCCCTTCCGGCACTACTCGATGACCTCGCCGGTGGCCTCGTAGGCAGCGACCTTGCCGATCCTGCGGACGTGCCGCTCGTCGTTGCTGAAGGGCTGGGAAAGGAAGGCTTCTATGAGCTCCGTTGCTTCCTCCACCGTGTGCTGGCGCCCGCCTACGGCCACCACGTTGGCGTCGTTGTGCTCGCGGGCCAGGGTTGCCGTGGAGTGGTTCCAGGCGAGGGCTGCCCTGACGCCCTTGACCTTGTTGGCAGCAATCTGCTCACCGTTGCCCGAACCGCCCAGCACGATGCCCAGCGCGTGAACTCCTGCCTGCTGGTCAGCCACCACCGCAAGGGCGGCGTTGATGCAGAAGGACGGGTAGTCGTCCTGGGCGTCGTAGACCTTGGGTCCGTGGTCCACCACTTCATAGCCCTTGGCGGTCAGGTGGGACACCAGGTGGGCGCTGAGCTCCATGCCTGCGTGGTCGGTGGCGATGTGGACCCGCGGGAAGGCAGGGGAAGAGGTCACGAGCAGAATCCGTTCGGTTGGAGGCGCTGGCGGCCGGTCCGGAAGGCGCCGGCCAGGGGAACAACACGGACAAGAATACTAGGACTCCGGATGGCCGCCGGCCGCTGGTGCCGGTCCTCCGCCGCGCCGTGCCCTGGCTGCCACCCGCGTGAGGACTTCGGCCAGCCGGGCGGCCGAGGCCGGGCTCCCGCTGCTCACCGCGAGGCGCTGGCCGTCGGTCTTGCTGACGACGACGGCGGGGCCGCTGCTGACGAGCATGGCGGCGGTACCGCCGTGGTTCCGGTAGCCCCACCCGCCATAGTCGGCGGCCCGGACGTCCGCAGGGCTGGCGGCCGAGATGCTTCCTGCCGGAATGTCCATGACAGGCACGACGCCGGCCAGCAGGACTTTCAGGCCGGCCCGGTCCGCCTTGATGCGCGCGAACAGGAAGGCTGCGCCAAAGAAGGCCAGGACTACGAGCAGTATGCCCAGCCAGGGCACGGCAATGGCAATGAGTGACGCCGGGAACACCGAAGCGATGGCGATCATGATGAAGACGGAGCTCCTTGCGTGGACCCAAAGGCGCATGCTGTCCCGGGTCAGGTCCGGGTCGAGTTCTTTGGCAATAGCGACCTGGAGTGCCCTGTCGTCCTCCATGGACCACTGCTGGTCCGCCTTGTAGACGAAGGCCATGACCACGCCAAGGGACAGCGCAGCACCGCTCCCGAGCGCGAGGACGGTCACGTCTACCCTGGACTCGCGGGCGTCGGCAACACCTGCCTGCCCGACGAGGCCGGCGGCCAGGGCACTGGTGATGAAGAGGTCCAGGGATAGGCCGGCGCCCATCATGATCCGCCGCATCAGGACCGGCCTGCCCAACGGCACAGCCTGGTAGAGGAACAGCCAGCCGAAAACCATGATGACCAGCGCTCCCCCGCCCACGTAGGCACCGAAGGGTGCGAAGGCGGCACCGCCGTCGTCCGTCCAGCGGATGGCGAGCGGCTCGGGGAGGTCCCGGCGCAGCAACGACGCGCCGAAGACAAAAGCGCCGGCCAGGACGACGGGAAAACCGATGGCAAAGCGCAGTGCCTTGGCATCCACCGAATCCAAAAACTTTCCCATGACTTAACGCTACCCCTGGGGGGGCGGCCGTAACCCGGATACCCATGCCAGGCGGCGGCCGTGAGCCGCGCAACTTGCCACGGGGTCAGGCAATGCAAGAATTATCAGTGCCGGGGCTGGGTACCGCCAGCCCGGCAGCCGCAACTTCTCTGGAGGTCCACTTGCCAGGCATGAACCTGACGCGCGCCGAGGCCCGCGAACGCGCCGAACTGATCACCGTCGAGTCCTACGACGTCAACCTGGACCTCACCAGGGGCGGGGAGGTTTTCGGGAGCACCACCACAGTGAAGTTCAGCGCCAGGCCCGGTTCCTCCACGTTCATCGACGCCGTGACCCGCACCGTGCACAGCATCACGTTGAACGGCCGCAGCCTCGATCCTGGCGCGGTGGCGGACGGCGTGCGCATCCAGCTGCCCGGCCTGGAGGAAACCAACGAGCTCACGATCGTTGCCGATGCACCGTACATGAACACCGGCGAAGGCCTGCACCGCTTCGTGGATCCGGTGGACAACGAGGTCTACCTTTACACGCAGTTCGAAGTACCTGATGCACGCAGGATGTTCGCCGTCTTTGAGCAGCCGGACCTGAAGGCAACGTTCGCGTTTACCGTGACCGCCCCGTCCCACTGGGACGTCATCTCCAACTCCCCCACGCCCCAGCCGGCCGGGGCTCCGCCGGCTGAGGACGGCGGAGCCCGCTCCGTCTGGAAGTTCGCCGCCACGCCGCGGCTGTCCTCCTACGTCACCGCTTTGATTGCGGGCCCTTACCAGTCCGTCCGCAGCGAGGTGACCAGTTCCGACGGGCGGGTGGTTCCGCTGGGCGTCTTCGCCCGGAAGTCCCTGATGCAGTACCTGGATGCGGAGAACATTTTCGAACTGACCCGCCAGGGCTTCACGTTCTTCGAGGCGCAGTTCGGCTGCCCCTACCCGTTCGGGAAATACGACCAGCTGTTCGTCCCGGAATTCAACGCCGGTGCCATGGAAAACGCCGGGGCAGTGACAATCCTGGAAGGCTACGTCTTCCGCAGCAAGGTCACCGGTGCCCAGATTGAGCGCCGTGCCATAACCGTCCTCCACGAGCTGGCACATATGTGGTTCGGGGACCTGGTCACCATGCGGTGGTGGAACGACCTCTGGCTCAACGAGTCATTCGCCGAGTACATGTCCCACCTGGCCGCGGTGGAAGCCACGTCCTTCACCAGCGCCTGGACCACCTTCGCCTCGGTGGAAAAGTCCTGGGCCTACCGCCAGGACCAGCTGCCCACCACCCATCCGATCTTCGCCGAGATCAACGACCTGCAGGACGTTGAGGTGAATTTCGACGGCATCACCTACGCCAAGGGCGCGTCCGTTCTCCGCCAGCTGGTGGCCTGGGTGGGCCCGGAGCAGTTCATGGCTGGTGTCCGGGAGTACTTCGCAAAGCATTCATGGCAGAACACGGAGCTGAGCGATCTCCTGGTGGAACTGGAGAAGGCGAGCGGGCGGGACCTGGACGACTGGGGCCGGCAATGGCTTGAAACCGCCGGTGTGAACACCCTGAGGCCGGAACTGGAGGCCGACGCCGACGGCACCCTGCGCTCCTTCACGATTGTGCAGTCGGCCGTGGAGGAATGGCCCACCATCCGCCCGCACCGGCTTGCAGTGGGCTTCTACAACCTCAACAGCACGGGAAAACTGGAGCGGGTGCACCGCGAGGAACTCGACGTCGACGGCGAAAGGACCGAAGTTCCCGCGCTGGTGGGCCTGGCGCAGCCGGACCTCATCCTGGTCAACGATGACGACCTGGCGTACGCGAAAGTTCGGCTGGACCAGAAGTCACTGGATACGGCGACGGCGCACCTGAAGGACTTTGGGCAGAGCCTGCCGCGGACCCTCGTCTGGAATTCCGCGTGGGATGCGGCCCGCGACGGAGAAACGCCGGCACGGAAGTACGTGGAGCTGATCCTGGCCAACGTCGCGGCGGAAACCGACTCCTCCGTGATCCTGGTGCAGCTCCGCCAGCTGGCCACCACCCTGAACTTCTACGTGGCCGAGGAGCACCGGGAAGCAACGGCGGTTGCTGCCGTGGACAGGCTCTGGGACCTTGCCTCCGAGGTTCCCGGCGGGTCCGACGCGCAGCTGCAGTTCGTGAAGTCCTTCGCGCTGCTTGCCCGCAGCGAATCCCAGCTGGACCGGGTGGCAGGGCTGCTGGATGGCTCATCACCCTTGGATGGGGTGACAGTGGACCAGGACCTGCGCTGGGAGCTGGTGGCTGCACTCGTTGCCGGCGGCCGGATGGGCCAGGACGGGATCGATGCCGAACTCAGCCGCGACAACACCTCCAGCGGCCAGAACGCCGCGGCACTGGCGAAGGCCGCCATTCCCACCCCGGAGGCGAAGGCCGCGGCATGGGACTCGATCGTGGTCAAGGGCGAGCTGTCCAACGCGCTCCAGGGATCCGCCGTGACCGGCTTTATGCGGGTCCTGGACCGGTCGCTCCTGGAACCCTACGCGGAGAAGTACTTCGAGGCGGTGCCGGGGATCGTCGAGAACCGCACGCACGCGCTCGCCCAGCAGATCGTCGTCGGACTTTACCCTGCGCTGCTGACCACGCAGGCCACCGTTGACCGTACGGACGGCTTCCTGGCGGCCCTCCCGCCGCAGAGCGCCGCCCTGCGGCGCATGATGCTGGAAAACCGCGACGGCGTTGCGCGGGCACTGCGGGCGAGGGCCGCCGATGTATAGCAGCAAGGATGCCAGGGGGAACGGATGAGCCTTTCTGAACACCGCTACGCCCTGGCCGTGCACTGGACCGGCAACCTGGGCGAGGGGACAACGTCCTACCGCGGCTATTCGCGGGACCATGACGTGATCATTCCGGGACTGCCGGTCCTGCAGGGATCGGCTGATCCGACGTTCCACGGTGACCGTGAGCGCTACAACCCCGAGCAGTTGCTCCTGGCGGCCCTGGCACAGTGCCATCTGCTGTCCTACCTGCACGTGGCGGTCAAGCATGGAGTGGTGGTTACGGCCTACCGGGACGAGGCGTCCGGGCTGATGCGGCTCAACCGGGACGGCAGCGGACAGTTCGAGCGGGTGACGCTGAGGCCCAGGGTCACAGTTGCCGACGCCGGGCACGTGGAGCTGGCAGCACGGCTCCACCACGAAGCGAACCAAGTGTGCTTCATTGCCCGCAGCGTTAACTTTCCAGTTGAGCATGAACCGGAAACGGTGCTGGCTTAGGCGCCCAGTTGCTGACCAGGGGCGCCTCGGCAGCAACTGCCTGGCGGACGGTTGCTGCTGACGGGAAGGCGCTTCCGCCAAGGACGAGGATGCGCGTTGGTCCACGCTGCGGCGCTAGGGTTAAAGCAGAACAGAGACTTCCGCGCCGGGCATAACCGGCGCGGAGGCACATCCTCCCGGCTGAGGCCGAAACCCCAAGGAGCATTTCTTCCCGATGATCAGCATGTTGTCAGTCCTCCCTTCCGCCGCCACTGACCCCGACGGGATCAGCGTCCCGGGGATCGTGATCAGCCTGGGCGTCGGGGTTACGGTCTGGCTCGTGGCAACGTTCATCATTTCCCGCATCACGGGGCGTGTAGCGGCGGGCAGCAATTTCTTCAAGAAACCCACCTTCAAGTGGGCAGCCCCTGCCTTCAGGGCGCTGGATCATGAACGGCGTGTGCAGCGCGCGGAAACCATAGGTTCATTGCTGAACAGCATCGTCGGAGTACTGGTGGTGGTCATCACCGGCATGTACGTCCTCCAGAACCTGGACATCAACATTGCACCCCTCCTGACCAGCGTGGGCATACTGGGTGTGGCCATCGGTTTCGGTGCGCAGCAGCTGATCCGCGACTTCCTGGCAGGTATCTTCATTACCATTGAAGACCAGTTCGGCATCGGCGACGTGATCGAAACCAGCGAGGTGGTTGGCGTGGTTGAATCCATGGGGCTGCGGATTACCCGGGTGCGGTCCGACGACGGCGCCATCTGGTATCTCCGCAACGGAGAGATCCTGCGGGTGGGAAACCGCTCCCAGGGCAACTACGTGCCGCTGCACGAGACGGCAGACGGCACCACGGACCAGAGCTCGGATCACGGCGCCGAGAATACGAAAACCGAGCAGAAAGCCGGAGAATAGCGATGACGATTCCCGTAGAGCCGCAACGGCCACGCCAGCTGATGCAGAACGATCCCTTCAGCCAGCCCGGCTACACGGATAACTTTTACGACGCAGTGGGCGGGCACGAAACGTTCGTCAAACTTATCGATGTCTTTTACGACGGCGTGGCGACCGATCCCCTGCTGCGTCCCATGTACCCGGAAGAGGACCTGGAGCCCGCGAAGCGCCGTTTCCTGATGTTCCTGGAGCAGTACTGGGGCGGACCAACAACCTACGGCGAAGAGCGCGGCCATCCCCGCCTCCGGATGCGGCACATACCGTTCAAGGTCACACCGGAGGCCAAAGACCGCTGGCTGTTCCACATGCGCAAGGCTGTGGACTCCCTGGAGCTTCCGCCCCTCCACGAGGCGACGCTGTGGGACTACATGGAGCGCGCGGCGTTGTCCATGGTCAACAGCCCGTCAGGCGCCTGAAACAAGCAGCTTCCACCCCCGGCCGTTGCTAGGACAGCCCGCTTCCAGTCCGCACGAGGACGTGGCCGCGGCTGCCTGAAAGGCGGAACCACCGGCCGGCGCGGTACAGCTTCTGGTCACCGTCTGCGAGGAAACCCAGGGCAAGGGCGGCGAAGGCAGCGCCGGCAGGCAGCCCGGAACCGTCCAACTCCCGGCCCCAGACCGCGGCCCGTGCATTGTTCACGATCAGCGCACCGGGCTTGTCCGGCACGATCCCGGCCACTTCGGTGATGCCGGCCTCGGCTGCCTGCCGCAGCCCGGTATCGCTGAGCGGCCCCACGAGGTCCCAGCCGCTCCTGGGCGCACCAACTCCCGTCCAGGACTCGGTGACGGTGGTGGGCGGAACCGGCAATTCGACGTCGCCCTCCCCTGACCGGGCGAGGCGGTCGAGGACCGCCGACAACGGGACTGTAACGTCCGTTTCCGAGGGTGCCGCCAGCGCCATGGTGCGCAGGCCGAGGATGGTAGGGGTGGATTCCCCCAACAGCCGGGGCCGCAGCACGCACACGTACGCGGCGAGGACGGAACCTGCCGCCTGCAGCCGGATGGCGCCGTCGTCGATAGCCTTGGCGCGCGTGGCGTAGGTCTTAAGATCAGCGAGATCGCGCGGATCGGCGAAACGGAAGGACGAAGTGAGAAGATCAGACACACCAAGAACACTACCGGTTGCACGCCCGTGGGGCGGTGCCGGGCCGGTTGAGCAGTGCCGGGGCGCCGTCTAGAGTCAAACCATGACTGAAGCCGAAGCCGGACTCCTGGCACCTCCCAGCGGTGACCCCACCGCATCGCTGATCAAACTTTTGGACCTCGGCCAGTTGGAGGGAGCCCGCACGGACGAGGACATCTTCCTCGGACCCTCGCAGCAGCAGCCCCACCACCGGGTTTTCGGCGGCCAGGTGCTCGCCCAGTCTCTCATCGCCTCCATCCGGACTGTGGACGCGGAACGTTTTGTCCACTCCATGCACGGCTATTTCCTGCGGCCGGGCGACGCGAACAAACCCATTACCTTCGGCGTCCAGCGCCTCCGCGACGGCCGGTCCTTTTCCGCCCGGCGCGTCCACGCCTACCAGGATGGGGTGCCCATCCTGTCCATGATCGCGTCCTTCCAGGGCGGGGATGAAGGCATCGAACACGGGTCCGAAATGCCGGCAGGGATTCCCGACCCGGAATCCCTGCCCAGCACGGCGGACCTGCTGGGGAAGTTTGACCACCCGGTGGCCCGGCACTGGGCCTACGAGCGGCCCTTCGACATCCGGCACGTTGACCCGCCGCTGTACGTTTCTGCGAGGGGCAGGAAGGAAGCCCGGAATGCCGTCTGGATGAAGACGTTCGGGCCGATGCCGGACAACGCCAACCTGCACCGCGCAGCCCTGGCCTACGCAAGCGACTACACCCTGCTCGAATCCATCCTGCGGCGGCACGGGCTGAGCTGGATCACGCCGGGCATGAATGTTGCCAGCCTGGATCACGCGATGTGGTGGCACCGCCCGGCGCGGGTGGATGAGTGGCTGTTGTACGTCCAGGAGTCTCCGAGCGCGCAGGGTGCCCGGGGGTTGGCGACGGGCAAGATCTTCAACCAGGCGGGGCAGCATGTGGCCTCGGTTGCCCAGGAGGGCATGGTCCGTGTGCCCACTGACCTGAAGAACAAGGTGGTGGGCGCCTTCCAGTCCAAGGTCATGGAGCACCAGATCCGCAAGGCTGTCCGGGACTAGCTGAAACAGCAGGCACGAAAGAGGCAGGCACCCGTTTGGGTGCCTGCCTCTTTGCTGCCTGATAGGTCGACGCTCGGCTGGTGCTGCGAACCTAGTCGCGGGTCAGGCGGCGGTGGGTTACCCGGTGCGGCTTGGCAGCATCAGGGCCCAGGCGCTCGATCTTGTTCTCCTCGTAGGATTCGAAGTTGCCCTCGAACCAGTACCACTTGGAGGGGTTCTCTTCGTCACCTTCGTAGGCCAGGATGTGGGTGGCTACCCGGTCCAGGAACCAGCGGTCGTGCGAGACCACCACGGCGCAGCCGGGGAATTCAAGGAGCGCGTTTTCCAGGCTGCTGAGGGTCTCGACGTCGAGGTCGTTGGTGGGCTCGTCAAGGAGCAGCAGGTTTCCGCCCTGTTTGAGGGTCAGGGCGAGGTTCAGGCGGTTGCGCTCACCACCGGAGAGCACACCGGCCTTCTTCTGCTGGTCCGGGCCCTTGAAGCCGAAGGCCGCAACATAGGCGCGGGACGGCATTTCAACGTGCCCCACCTGGATGAAGTCGAGCCCATCGGAGACGACTTCCCACAGGGTCTTGTTGGGGTCGATGCCGCCGCGGCTCTGGTCGGCGTAGGAGATCTTGACGGAGTCGCCGATTTTCAGGTCGCCGCCGTCCAGGGGCTCCAGGCCGACTATCGTCTTGAACAGCGTGGTCTTGCCGACGCCGTTGGGGCCGATGACGCCGACGATGCCGTTCCTGGGCAGGCTGAAGGAGAGCCCGTCGATCAGGGTCCGGTCTTCAAAGCCCTTTTGGAGGTTCTTCGCCTCCAGCACCAGGCCGCCCAGGCGGGGTCCCGGCGGGATCTGGATTTCTTCGAAGTCCAGCTTCCGGGTGCGGTCCGCTTCGGCGGCCATTTCCTCGTAGCGGGCCAGACGGGCCTTTGACTTCGTCTGGCGGCCCTTGGCGTTGGAGCGTACCCACTCGAGTTCCTCGGTGAGGCGCTTGGCCTGCTTGGCGTCCTTCTTGCCCTGGATCTCCAGGCGGGCGCGCTTCTTCTCCAGGTAAGTGGAGTAGTTGCCTTCGTAGGGGTACAGGTGGCCCCGGTCCACCTCGGCAATCCACTCGGCCACGTGGTCGAGGAAGTACCGGTCGTGGGTTACGGCCAGGACTGCGCCGGGGTAGTTGGACAGGTGCTGCTCAAGCCACAGCACGCTTTCCGCGTCAAGGTGGTTGGTGGGCTCGTCAAGGAGCAGCAGGTCCGGCTTCTGCAGGAGGAGCTTGCAGAGTGCGACACGGCGGCGTTCACCACCGGAAAGGTTGGTGACGTCCGCGTCGGCCGGCGGGCAGCGGAGGGCGTCCATGGCCTGTTCCAGCTGGGAGTCGAGGTCCCAGGCGTCGGCGGCGTCGATGGCTTCCTGGAGCTTGCCCATTTCCTCAAGGAGGGTGTCGTAGTCAGCGTCGGGGCTGGCCATTTCCTCGGAGATGTCGTTGAACCGCTGGATCTTGCCGTAGATCTCGCCGACGCCTTCCTGGACGTTGCCCAGGACGGTCTTCTCTTCGTTAAGCGGGGGCTCCTGCAGCAGAATCCCGACGCTGTATCCGGGGCTGAGCCGCGCCTCGCCGTTCGAGGGGGTGTCCAGTCCGGCCATGATCTTGAGGATGGTGGACTTACCGGCACCGTTCGGGCCCACAACACCAATCTTGGCACCGGGGAAGAAGGACATGCTTACGTCGTCAAGAATGAGTTTTTCGCCAACGGCTTTACGGGCCTTGGTCATTGTGTAGATAAATTCCGCCATGGTTCCAAATCTAGTGGGTTGGCGGGCATATCTCACATTTGCGGCGTACTCAGGACCCTACAAAGCACTTGCCGCTATCCAGCACTGGGAGGACCGTGACGGCCACGGCTCCTTCCCGGACCTGGCCGATGATGCAGTCCTTACCTTGCAGCACTGCCGCTTCGATGGCGTCTGCTTCAAGGCCTGTGGGGGTGCGGCTTTGCGAGACCTGCAGGACTGCAGGTGCAATCCCGGCGCCGGTCAGCGCATCGGTCACCTGGGCGGTGGCGGGCTTCGGAGCGGCCGCAGCCAGCTGGGTCAGTGCGGTTGTGACGGTCTGTTTGACCGTTTCAGTGGCAGCCGCGTCAGGGTTTGCGGACGGCGTGGCCGCAGTATTTGCCGGCTCTTCCCCGCTTCGGGCGCCGCTGTCCCGGGTGGGCGCCTGCGTTCCGGTTGGGGCTTCGGTTGCCTGGGTTTCAGTTGCCGGCGCCGGCGAAACAGTGGCGCCCGGGGTGCAGCCGGCCAGGACGGCAGCGAAGGCTGCACCTATGGTCAATCGAAGCAGTAAGGAGCGGCATTTCGTGGCTGCCGAAGAATCGTCCGATGAGGCACCGGCCCGATGATTCTGCCGATGGTCAGGGAGGTGCCTCATGCTGTCATTCTGCCATGGGTCCCGGCGACGGCTTTGCAGCCTGGACGGGCAGGTCGCGGCCGGGGGGGTGCCAGTGCCCTGCCCGCCCAGGAACTTGAGGGGGCGTTGAGAACAGCTCTTAGACTTCGGACTTGGCGAGTTCCCCTGTTTCCAGGTCCAGCACCACCAGGTCGCCATCGCTGTCCTCAATGAACACGGAACCATGTGCTTCATCGCCCTCGGGCCGTTCATCGTCATTGTCCTCCGGCTCGTCGAATGCCCTGTCCATGCCGGCCTGGGGCTCTCCTTCGGCAGGAGGATCCTGCTCGACGAGGGACAGGACCGGTTTGGAGGACGTGCGGATGAAGTTTGCCGAACCCCACATCAGGTCGTGCCCCACAGACTCGGCATCGATGACGGTGGAATAGTAGATCCGGCCTTCCTTTTCCCAGCTGCGGATCTTCAGCTTGCCCACCACAATGACGGGCTGGCCTTTCCGGATGCTGCAGCCCATGCTTCCCGCAAGCTGGCGGTAGCCCTGAACCGTGAACCAGTTTGTGTGGCCATCCACCCAGGTGCGGGACTCTTTGTCGAACCGGCGGGAGGTGGAACCCATGCGGAAGGAGGCTGTGGCCACTCCCCCTGGTGTGGTGGCGCTCTTGATCTCGGTTGCAACGAAGCCCCGGATCGTAATGGTGTCGCTCATCTTTACGTCCTGTCTCAGTAGTGATGCCCTAGCAGGCATGACCAGCATCGTCCGGCCGGACAGCAGTGAGGAGGGCAGGCCAGTGCTATGTGGACAACCTGCGGCCCCGGTCCCTTGTTGAGGAGAAGTCAGGCGTTGCCCGGCTGTGGCACCACAAGCAGTCCGGCAATGTAAACTTTTTGAGGCGTCGGGCTTCAGGCCCGGGTGCACCCGCCTCAGTAGCTCAGGGGATAGAGCAGCGGCCTTCTAATCCGCCGGTCGGGGGTTCGATTCCCTCCTGGGGCACCGGAAGAAAGGGCTCTGGCCTGCGGAAACGCAGTTCAGAGCCCTTTTTGCTTTGCCTTGCGGTGAGCTGATGCACGGCTTTCGCCCGGCAGCGGCCGTGTGAGCCGGCGCAACGCCTTCAGCCTCTGCGCGGAATGAGGCCATAACAAATGGCGGTGGCCCGTTCCGCCCCCAAAGAAGCGGAGCGGGCCACCTACCGCCGCCATAGATCCCGTGAGGGCCGTTACAGCACCGGTTCCCGGACGATACTCCCGGCACGTTAACAACCGACAAACGTCTTGCAACGACTCATCGTCGGCAGCGAATCCGCTTGCGGCCCTCAAGGGCTGCATGCATAACAGAGGGGATCCCTGTGCCAGTCGGTTGCTTCGTCAGTCAAGGCCTCGTGATCATCAGGAGCACGCTCTTCTGCGGCCTGATCGCTATGGACCTTCCTGGGAAATTTGCCATCAACGCCAGCAGGCACAGGCGGGTTCTTCTCATCATCGGTGGACATGGCCCGAGCATAAGCTGACGGCATTTGATGTCCTTTGTTGCTATGACTGCAACAGGTATGGCGCTTCGACAAGCGAGCGGACCACGCTGCCAGCCGCGCCCAGCAGCGCTCCGGCTTGCCCCACAGCCGAGAGGGACACCTGCTCCGGCGCGATTCTGCCCGGTGCGTACTTCTCAAGGCCCGCCAACAGGGGCACCCGGAGCCAGCGGTCAAGGACGGCGAAGTGGCCGCCGAGCACTACCGAGTTGATGTTCGACACCCTGGCGGCAGATGCAAGGGCAACACCGAGATACCGGCCGGCCCGGTCAACAGCGAGCAGTGCGCCAGGTTCCCCAGCTGCGAGGGAATGAACCAGCGCGGACATGTTGGCGGAGCGCGTCCCGCGGTCTGTTATCCCTGCGGCAGCAAATATGGCGTCCTGGCCGGCCAGGGTTTCCAGGCATCCGGTTCCACCGCAGGAACAGGGACTGCCGTCAGGGTCCACCACCACGTGTCCGACTTCCCCGGCGTGGCCTTCAGGGCCGGTGAACAGTTCGGCTCCGATGACCAGCCCACCGCCGACCCCCACCTCGCCGGAAACAAAGAGAAAGTCGGAGCCACCACTGGACCGGTGGCGCAGTTCGGCCAGGGCGGCGGCGTTGGCTTCATTGAAGAGGGAAACACCCAAGGCCGCGCCGGGCAGCAGTCCGGCCAGGTCAAGATCAACGTCCGTCCAGCCCAGGTTGGGGGCGGTGATGACCCGTGCCGCGGCAGCGTCCACGAGCCCGGGCACGGCCAAGCCGCCCCCAACGATCTGCACACCGCGCTCCCCCGCCGCACCGCTTACCTTGGCCGCCAACAGGGCAAGGGCCGCCATGACAGGGCCGCTGCTGCTGTCCCGGTTATCGCGCTCCAGGGTTTCCTGCAGCAGAAGGGCTCCCGACAGGTCGGTGACTCCGGCCGCAATGTAGTCGACGTTGATTTCCATGCCCATGACAGCGCGATGCGGGTTGAGTTCCAGCCCGACACCGGGCCTGCCACGCTCACCCTGCGGGTTCAGCCCTATCTCACGGACAACTCCGGCTTCCAGGAGTTCCAGTACCAGACTCGAGACGGATGCCTTGGTCAGGCCCGTGGCTGCGGCAACCTGCGCGCGGGTCAGGTGCCTGTCAGCAGGGGCCTTCGCGATCTTCCCCAGAACCAGTGCGAGGTTACTCCTTCGAACGTCGCCCATGCTGCCGGGCGCAGCGGTTTCGGTTGGGGCAGCAGCCGGCACCGGCATCACCATCGGGAGGCTCCTTGCTGAAAATATCGCCGGCAGCAGGCCGGAATTGTTGACCCCAGCCTACGTCCGCCCATATAGTTTAGGCAATAAACTAAAAGCCGCGCCACAGCGGCCCTGACTGCGAGGACGCATGATGACTCTCTCCCCCACCCCCGCTGATAAGTTCACTTTTGGCCTCTGGACCGTGGGCTGGACCGGTGCGGATCCCTTCGGCGTCGCTACCCGTGCAGCGCTTGATCCGGTGGAGGCGGTACATCGGCTGGCTGAGCTGGGCGCCTACGGCATTACCTTCCACGACAACGACCTGGTCCCCTTCGATGCCACTGCCTCGGAGCGCGACCTTATCCTGAAGAACTTCCGGGCGGCGCTGGCCGAGACGGGGCTGAAGGTACCAATGGTGACCACCAACCTGTTCAGCCACCCGGTATTCAAGGACGGCGGCTTCACCTCCAACGACCGCTCCGTCCGCCGCTTCGCCTTGAGCAAGGTGCTGCGGAACATCGATTCCGCAGCAGAGTTCGGCGCCGAAACCTTTGTGATGTGGGGCGGACGCGAAGGCAGTGAATACGACGGCTCCAAGGACCTGTCCGCCGCCCTGGACCGGATGAAGGAAGGCGTTGACACGGCCGCCGCCTACATCAAGGACAAGGGCTACAACCTGCGGATCGCACTCGAGCCCAAGCCGAACGAACCCCGCGGCGACATCTTCCTGCCCACCGTCGGGCACGGCCTGGCCTTCATCGCCCAGCTCGAACACGGCGACATCGTGGGCCTGAACCCCGAAACCGGCCACGAGCAGATGGCCGGGTTGAACTTCACCCACGGCATCGCCCAGGCCCTCTGGTCCGGCAAGCTCTTCCACATCGACCTCAACGGCCAGCGCGGCATCAAGTACGACCAGGACCTCGTCTTTGGCCACGGC
Organism: Pseudarthrobacter sp. NS4; assembly: GCF_024758005.1. Lineage (NCBI taxonomy): Bacteria > Bacillati > Actinomycetota > Actinomycetes > Micrococcales > Micrococcaceae > Pseudarthrobacter > Pseudarthrobacter sp. NS4. The sequence continues at coordinate 2,512,426 of NZ_CP103288.1, forward strand.
GACCTCACCAGCGCCTTCTTCACCGTCGACCTGCTCGAAAACGGCTTCCCCAACGGCGGCCCCCGCTACGAGGGTCCCCGGCACTTTGACTACAAGCCCTCCCGCACCGACGGCTACGACGGCGTCTGGGAATCGGCCAAAGCCAACATGGCCATGTACATGCTGCTCAAGGAACGCGCCACCGCGTTCCGCGCCGACCCCCAGGTCCAGGAAGCCCTCGCCGCCTCCGGCGTCTTCGAACTCGGCGAACCCACGCTGGCTGCGGGCGAGAACGCCGCCGACCTGCTCGCCGACACCGCCGCATTCGATGACTTCGATGCCGACAAGGCCGCCGAACGCTCCTTCGCATTCGTCCGGCTCAACCAGCTCGCCATCGAACACCTCCTCAACGCCCGCTAGGCCATGGCTCTCGTAGCAGGCATCGACAGCTCCACCCAGTCCTGCAAAGTAGTCATCCGCGACGCGGACACAGGAGCACTCATCCGCCACGGCCGTGCCGCCCACCCCGCGGGCACCGAAATCCACCCCGACCACTGGTGGACCGCGCTGCAGGAAGCCATCACCCAGGCAGGAGGCCTGGACGACGTCGCCGCAATTTCCGTGGCCGGCCAGCAGCACGGCATGGTCTGCCTTGACCGGAACGGCAACATCATCAGGCCGGCGCTGCTCTGGAACGACACCCGGAGCGCCGGTGCCGCTGCGGACCTGATCAAGACCGCCGGTGCCGGCGACGCTGTAGCCGGGGCACGCTACTGGGCCGGTGCAACCGGCACCGTCCCGGTGGCCTCACTGACCATCACCAAGCTGCACTGGCTGGTCAGGGAGGAACCGGAGAACGCCGCACGCGTGGCTGCCGTCTGCCTCCCGCACGACTGGCTGACGTGGCGGCTGATGGGCTATGGCCCGGGAAGCGGCACCGCTGGGCTGAAGGCCCTGGTCACTGACCGCTCGGATGCCTCAGGCACCGGGTACTACTCGGCGGCGGGCGGACAGTACCTCCCCGAGGTACTCTCCGCCTCGCTCGGCCATGTGCCGTTGCTGCCAAGGGTGGTGGGTCCCCTTGAAGCGGCAGGGAGGACTCCGCAGGGCTGCCTGGTGGCGGCCGGCGCCGGGGACAACGCTGCCGCGGCGCTGGGGGCCGGCGCCGGGCTGGGCGACGTTATTATGTCGCTTGGCACGTCCGGCACGGTTTTTGCCGTCTCGGACACACCGGCCGCCGACGCCTCCGGGCTCGTTGCCGGCTTTGCTGATGCTGCCGGACACTATCTGCCCCTGGTCTGCACCCTGAACGCAACCCGCGTTTTCGATGCCACCTCGGCGCTGCTGGGGGTGGACCTGCAGGAGTTCAACGAGCTGGCCCGTTCCTCGGAGCCCGGCGCGGGCGGCCTGACCCTGGTGCCCTACTTCGACGGCGAGCGGACTCCGAACCTGCCCGACGCCACCGGCTCCCTGCACGGCATTACCCGGGCGAACTACACGCCTGCCAATTTGGCGCGGGCCGCCGTCGAGGGCGTCCTGTGTTCGCTGGCCGACGGCCTGGCGGCACTGCAGGATCAGGGCGTGGCGGCGGAGCGCATCGTCCTGGTGGGTGGCGGCGCCCAGTCGGCGGCGGTTCAGGAGGCCGCGGCACAACTGCTGGGTATCGATGTCACCGTGCCGCAGCCGGGCGAATACGTGGCCGACGGCGCCGCACGCCAGGCGGCAGCGGTCCTGACCGGCCGCTTCCCCGGCTGGGCGATGGACGCCGTCGAACTTCCCGCACAGGCGTCCGACGGCGGGGTGCTGGCCCGGTACCGGCGCTCGGCCGCCCTGCACGGCTAGTCAGGCGAAAAAACAGGACCCGGACCGCATGCGGTCCGGGTCCTGTCATGTGGGGCGCAGGCTCCTGCCGTGACGTAGCAGGAGCCCGCGGTCTGCACCAGGTCAGGCGTACGGGAGGACAAGCTCCGCGTAGCGCTCCTTCACCGTGGCCAGGACGGTGTTGCCGTCCGTGTCCCAGATTCCCTGGTTGAAAATTTCCACTTCGATGTCACCGGTGTAGCCGGCGTCGCGCACCCAGGTGCCGATGGTGGCGAAGTCCACCACGCCATCGCCCATGTAGCCGCGTGAGAGCAGCGGATCAGCGGCGATGGGCATGTTGAAGTCGCAGACCTGGTACGAGGCGATCCGGTTTTCCCGGCCGGCGCGTTCGATCTGGGACTTCAGTTCCGGGTCCCACCAGACGTGGAAGGTATCGACGGCGACGCCCACAGTCGATGCATCGAACGGTGCCGCAAGGTCCAGCGCCTGCCCCAGGGTGGAGATCAGGGCGCGGTCCGCGGCGTACATCGGGTGCAGCGGCTCCAGCACCAGGCGGACGCCGTTTTCCTGCGCGAAGGGAACGAGGTCGGCGAGGCGGTCGGCAACGCGCTGGCGGGCCGCGACCACGTCCTTCTCCCCCAGCGCCAGCCCGCCCACGACAAGGAACAGGTCCCTGGTGTCCAGGGCAACGGCCTCCAGGATGGCTGCCCGGTTGTCCGCGAGCGCCGCGGCCTGGCCCCCGGCGTCGGCTGCCGTGAGGAAGCCGCCGCGGCAAAGGGACGACACACGGAGGCCGGCGTCCTTGATCAGGCGTGCCGCCTTATCCAGTCCGGCTTCCTCCACGCGGTCCCGCCAGGGGCCGATGGCGGGAATGCCTGCGTTGACGCAGCCCTCGACAACCTGCGCGAGCGTCCACTTCTTGGTGGTGGCGCTGTTGATCGAGAGGCGGGAGAAGTCGCTCATACTCCCACCCCATTGATGCGCAGGTAGTCGGACATCCGGAATGCAGCCAGTGCCGGGTCCTTCAGCAGGCCGGCCTGGTCGGCCAGTTCGAAGGTTTTGGCAAGGTGGCATACCGAGCGTCCCGAGTGCAGGCCGCCCACCATCTGGAAGCCGGGCTGCTTGCCGTTGAGCCAGGACATAAACGCGATGCCCGTTTTGTAGTAGAACGTGGGGGCGCTGAAGATGTGCTTGCCCAGTTCGCGGGTGGAGTCCAGGATTTCCCGTGCCTTTGCGGCGTTGCCGGCGTCGTAGTTCTGCAGGGCCACCGAGGCGGCCGGGTAGATCGCCGCGAAAATCCCCAGCAGGGCGTCGGAGTGGTGGCTGCCGTCGCCGTCAATAAGCTCCGGGTAGTTGAAGTCATCGCCGGTGTAGAGCCGCACGCCTTCAGGCAGCGCCGCACGCAGGGCCACCTCGTGGCTGGCATCGAGCAGCGAGACCTTGACGCCGTCGACCTTGTCCGCGTTGTCCTTGATGAGGTTCAGGAACGTCTCGGTGGCGGCCGCGACGTCATCGGAACCCCAGTAGCCTGCGAGGGCGGGATCGAACATAGTGCCCAGCCAGTGCAGGATGACCGGCTGGTCCACTTCCTGCAGCAGGGTGGAGTACACGTTCAGGTAGTCCTCGGGGCCACTGGCAACTTTGGCCAGGGCACGTGATGCCATGAGGATGACTTTGGGTCCGGCTTCGGTGATGACGGCGATCTGCTCGCGGTAGGCCTCAAGGACAGCCTTGATGCCCGCCTCGCCGACGGGCAGGGAGTCGATGTCCAGCTGGTCCGTGCCTGCGCCGCAGGACACGAGGTCACGCACGGATTTTCCGGCCGTGGCCGCGTTTCCGGCGGAAACCACCGAGGCTGCTTCGACACCGGTCCGCTTGATGAGCTGCTGGGTTGCTGCCCAGTCAAGGCCCATGCCGCGCTGTGCGGTGTCCATTGCATCGGCAACGCCGAGGCCGTAGGACCACAGCTCGTGGCGGTAGGCCATGGTGGCGTCCCAGTCGAGCCTTGCAGGCGCCCCGGGGGTGTTGTCAGCCAGGACTTCGGGGATGACATGTGCCGCGGCGTAGGCGCGCCGGGCGGTCAGCGGGGCGGTGGGGCGCGCCCAGGTGGTGCCGCCCTGCAGGCGGTACTCCCTGGTTCCGCCGTCGTGGGAAGGAAGGATAAGAGAGGTCATTAGAGGGTGATCTCCGGGATGTCGATGGTGCGGCGTTCGTCGTTGGACTGCAGGCCGAGTTCGGCAAGCTGGACGCCACGGGCGGCTGACAGCAGGCCAAAGCGGTGTTCCCGGCCGGCGACGACGTCGCGGAGGAATTCTTCCCACTGCAGCTTGAAGCCGTTGTCCAGTTCCGCGTTGGCGGGAACTTCCTGCCACTGGTCACGGAAGGATTCGGTAACGGGAAGGTCCGGGTTCCAGACGGGCTTGGGGGTGTGGGCGCGCTGCTGCGCAACGCACTTGTTCAGGCCGGCGACGGCGGAGCCGTGGGTACCGTCCACCTGGAACTCAACCAGTTCGTCACGGTATACGCGGACGGCCCAGGAGGAGTTGATCTGGCCAATGACTTCGTCCCCGCCGGGTGTCTCGAGCTCGAAGATGCCGTAGGAGGCGTCATCAGCGGTGGCCTTGTATTCCTTGCCGGCCTCGTCCCAACGGGCGGGGATGTGGGTGGCGGTCTTGGCGTTGACGCTCTTGACCTTGCCGATGATGCCTTCAAGGACGTAGTTCCAGTGGCAGAACATGTCCGTGGTCATTCCGCCGCCGTCTTCCTTGCGGTAGTTCCAGGACGGGCGCTGCGCGGCCTGGATGTCGCCTTCGAAGACCCAGTAGCCGAACTCGCCGCGGATGGAGAGGATGCGGCCAAAGAAGCCTTCGTCCACCAGGCGGCGCAGCTTGACGAGGCCGGGGAGGTACAGCTTGTCGTGGACAACGCCTGCGGTGACGCCGGCTTCCTTGCCGATGCTGGCCAGTTCGATGGCCTCCTCGAGCGTTTCCGCAGTGGGCTTCTCAGTGAAGATGTGCTTGCCTGCCTGCATTGCCTTCTTCAGGGTGGCCGCGCGGAGGCTGGTCATGGAAGCATCGAAAATGACATCCACGGTGGGGTCGTTGATGACCGAGTCCAGGTCCGTGGTCCATTCCGCAACCTTGTGCTTTTCGGCGAGCTCCCGGATCTTGGCCTCGTTGCGTCCCACCAGGATGGGCTCCACCTGGACGCGGGTGCCGTCCTCCAACGTGAAGCCGCCGGCATCGCGGATGGGGAGGATGGACCGCAGCAGGTGCTGGCGGTAGCCCATCCGGCCGGTGATGCCGTTCATGGCGATGCGGATTGTTTTCGTTTCGAAGCCCATGTGTCCTCCACGGTGAGTGAGCAGTATTACTCAAGCTGACTGGGAAAGCGCATTCCCACTCCTTCAATAATGCACCTCCCGCGCTTACTTGGCAAGCGCTTTCCGAAAGGAACTTTCAACTGCCATAATGTGATGACCGCTTTATTGGCCTTCGACGCCCAGGAGATGCTGTGGCTGCAAGTACCCTTACCGAGGTTGCCCGGCTGGCCGGGGTATCTCCCGCCACGGCCTCCCGCGTGCTAAATGGCTCCGCGCGCAAGCCCGGAAAGGACATCGCAGAGCGGGTCCGGCAGGCGGCCGATTCACTGGGCTACATTCCCAATGCCCAGGCCCAGGGGCTGGCAAAGTCCAGTTCCGGGCTGATCGGCCTGATTGTCCACGACATCGCAGACCCCTACTTCTCCGCCATCGCCCGCGGAGTCCAGGAAGCAGCAAGGGAGCAGCGCAAGATGGTCCTGCTGGCCACGACGGGAGGCTCCCCCGCAGACGAGAAGGAGGCGGTGGCAGCGTTTGCTGCCCGCCGCGCCGACTCGATCGTCATTGCCGGTTCCCGTTCAGCCAGGACTGAGGACCAGGAGGGAAATGCGGAACTGGCGGCGGAACTGGACCGGTACTGCCGCAACGGCGGGCAGGTTGCCGTAGTGGGACACCCCGTAGTGGGTGCTTCGGCTCCCGAGGGTTACCACGTGGTGGCCGTCCCCAACCAGGAACTTGCCGATGCCCTGGCAACCCAACTCGCCGGCGGCTGGGATGGCGAATTCGTGATCATCGGTGGCCCGGAAGGGCTCTTTACGTCCGATGACCGGATCCGCGGTTTCCAGGAGGGGCTGGCCCGTGCCGCACGCCCGCCTGCGGAGATCCTCCGCAGCTCCTTCAACCGCTCCGGCGGATACGAGGCGGGCCTGAAGCTGGCAGCCCGGATCAAGGCTGCAAGGGATGCAAACGGGGAACCGAACGGCCTCCGGCTGTGCATCTTCGCCGTCAATGATGTGATGGCCATCGGGGCCGCCGCGGCATTGCGTGCGGAGGGGCTGCGGATCCCCCGGGATGCAACGATTGCGGGTTTTGACGATATCGAGACACTGCGTGACTTCCGCCCCGCACTCTCCACGGTGCGCCTGCCGTTGGAGGACATCGGCCGGCTCGCTACACGGGCCACGGTGCCCGCTGCGGACGACAACGAGGACGCCGATGGCGGCCAGCCGCAGCCGATAACCGGTGAGGTCGCGCTGCGCCGCAGCACCCAGGTGGTGGTCTGATGCCTGCCATCAACCTGACAACTGTGCCCGCGCGTTCCGGATCCCCCGACTCCCGACCGGCAGTGCTGGTCCTGCCGGGAGGTGGCTACGCCAGGCAGGCAGACCACGAAGCTGAGCCGGTAGCGGAGTGGCTTGCCGCGGAGGGCATCCACGCCTTCGTGCTCAGGTACCGCGTTGCCCCGGACCGGCACCCGGCGCCGTTGGAGGACGCCAAGGAAGCCATGCTGTACATCCGCAGCGGTGAACACGGCCTCGCCGTTGACCCCGACCGCGTCGGCGTGCTGGGATTTTCCGCCGGCGGACACCTCGCGGCAACCCTCTCCACGGCCGCCGCGACCGGCAGCACGCGCCTGGACGTCCGCGAAGCCGTCCCGGATCTCACCGTGCTCTGCTACCCGGTGGTGTCCTGCACAGAGGCAGTGCACCAGGGTTCGGTTGACAACCTCCTCGGCGACGCGCCGTCGTCGGACCTCCTGGCCGCACTGTCAGCGGACCGGCAGGTCAGCTCCGACACGCCCCCGGCGTTTCTGTGGCACACTGCGGACGACGCCGCCGTCCCGGTCAGCCACAGCCTGCGTTACGCCGGTGCCCTGCTGGAAGCCGGGGTGCCGGCTGAGCTGCATGTTTTCCCGCATGGCCGCCACGGGCTGGGCCTGGCCGGCGGGGAGCCCGGGGCTGAACAGTGGCCTGCCCTCTGCGCCGATTGGCTCGGGCGTGCGGGCTGGACATTCCCATCCGGTCCGGTTCCCCTGGCCGGTGCGGCGGCCGTCAGCGCCGGCTAGAACCCACACAGGGGCACGGGCGTGGTTTCATACGGACTGCCCACGGGGCCGGTCTAAGCAGGCTGGCCCAGCGCCCGGATGGTCCAGGAGGCTGTATGTGATTCGCCCGGCTGAAGGTGGATCAGGTCCTTGCCTGAATTGAAGGCATCCGGCGGACAGGTCATCGGCTCGACGGCCAGTCCCAGACGGTCCGGACCGATGGGTTTGTCTGCTGTGTGGATCTGGACCCAGGGCCACTCTGCGCCCCATTCCAGTTCAACCCCCGTTCCGGCCGGGTCCTTCACCCGGACCCGGGCCAACCCGTCAGGGTCCCTCGAGATGCGGGTGAATGCATGGTCGACTTTCAGCGGCCCCACACGGCGCGGGCTGCGGAAATCGAAGGCGTGGCCCTCAACACTGCGCATACCTACCGGAAGCAACCGGTCCGGTGTCACCTCAAGGAACTCCCCTGCCGGAACCTCAACGGACCAGTCGTCCAGCGGTGACGGGCCGGCCACCAGGTAGGGATGGGGGCACACGCCGTAAGGGGCCACGTTGCCGCCGGTGTTAATGGCGCGCACCGTGCTGTGCAGGCCATCGGACGACAGGGAGTAGCTGACCGTAAGCTCCAAGTCCCCGGGGTATGCCTCGCCCGCCTCGACGCGGCAGCCCAGCACCACAGTGTTGCCCGTTTCCTGCCGCACCTCCCAGGTTTTCCCGGTTGCAAGGCCATGGAGTGCCGAGCCACGTTCCGGCTCGTTGAGGGGTGCGGCATGGGAATTGCCCGCATAGGTATAAGTTCCGTCCGCAAGCCGGTTGGGCCACGGAGCGCAGATCACGCCGCGGTAATCGGGGATCCTGCCGTCCGCGCCAAAGGGGACCACGAGATCGCGGCCGTTGTAGCGCAGTTCCCGAAGTGCTCCGCCGCGTGGCGTCACCACGGCAGAGTAGGGACCATAGGTGATGCTGGGTTCCGTGGCTGTCATGGGTGCTCCGCGTGTTGATGTTGTTTTTACTGGATCTTTGTTAGCGCTAACCACCCTACCGGAATACGGCAAGAGGAGCGCCACCTGATGAAGCGGGGTACAGCTGCCGTACAACCCATGCCGCCGCTGGCCAGAGTTGCCCCATGCATCCTGCCCCGGTCAACGATGAGATAGTCAGGGCCGACGGCGTGGCCGGCCGCATCTGCGGCCTGCTGCAGGCCATCGCCAGCACATGACGGCGGTGCTCCTTAATTGGAGCACGGATGCCGACCTCTGGGTCAGGCGGGCGTCCATTACCGTCCAGCTGAAGGCGAAAAAGGCTACCGACACCGCCCTCCTGGGCCGGGTGATCGAGGCGAACCCGGCAGACCCGGAATTCTCCATCCGGAAGGCGATCGGCTGGGCCCTGCGGGAGTATGCCAAGACCGACCCGCACTGGGTGGTCGCATTCGTGGCGCAGCATGCGACCGCCATCAGCCCTCTCTCCCGCAGGAGGCACTGCGGCGGGTTTCGCCCGGCAGGTCCGGACAGCTAAATGACCGGACGTTCGACGACGGTTTCGTCGGTCTTTCGGAACAGGCTCCGGGTCTGGGGGTCCCAGAAAATCAGGTACAGGCCGAACAGCAGGCCGGTGACCGCCGCCGCAACCCTGGCCATTGCCAGCGCGAAGCCAAGGTCATCCGTCAGGAGGTAGGGAAAGACCTCCAGCTGGTCCGAAATGGCATAGATCATGAAGAAGGAAACCACGAAGTAGAGCGCCTTCACCTGCCAGTCGTTCCGGATGCCGGTGACGGCGAAAAGCGGAATGAGCCACACCACGTACCACGACTGGATGATGGGAGCCAGCAGGACCACGGCCGCGAGCCCCAGCGACAGGCGCCGCATCAGCCGGTCATAATCACCCCGGAAAATCTGCCACGCGACGACCCCCAGCGCCAGCAGTTTTCCGGCGTCGAACACCCAGCCGGCGAGGACTGATCCTTCCAGCCCGAACGCGTTGGCCAGCGACGCAACCACCATGCCTATCAGGCCCACGGGCGCGTACCAGATGGAGATGCTGCCCGGGGCAGAGAGCCCGTTGATCCAGCCAAAGCCGAAGCCATTCACCAGGCTCATCAGGATGAGGATGCCCAGGCTCAGCCCTCCTGTCATGGCCCAGAATGCAAACTTCCGTGCCCAGCCCGCGTCCCTGCCCGCCCATAGCAGCCCGATGAACGGAAGGAAGAGAATCGTAATGGGTTTCACCGCGATGGAAAGCGTCACCAGGACCACGCCGCGGACCACCCGCCGGGTGGCAGAGTAATACAACCCGGCCAGCGCCAGCCCGATCATCAGCGCATCGTTGTGGACACTGGCGATGAAGTTTGTCAGGAACAGCGGGTTCGCCGCCGTGAGCCAGAGGGCCCGGTGCGGGTTGACGCCGTGCAGTTCCGCAAGCTTGGGCACATAGATCACACACAGGAGAATGCCGGCCAGAGCCACAAGCCGGAACAGCATCACGCTGGCCTCCGGCTGGACGTCGGTGACCCACACCACGAACTGCTCAATCCACAGGAAGAGCTGCCCGTACGGAACAGGCGCCTCGGTCCACATTTTGTCCGCGCCGAGCTGGAAGTAGTTGGACAGTGCGGAGATGCCATTCTCGTAAGGATTGAAGCCTTCCACCATGAGGCGGCCCTGGCCTATGTACGCGTAAACATCACGGCTGAACAGCGGAACGCTGAACATCATCGGCAGGCCCCAGGACACCACAGCCATCAGGGTGACATTGCGCGCCTGGTCGCCCCAAACCCGCACTTTTTGGCCCAGGCGAAGCCAGGCACGGACCAGGAGCATGCCGCCCACTGCCAGGAGGACGATGGACAGGGCAACACCGATGGCTTCGGTGCGCATCCAGATGAACAGGGGCATCCGGCGCAGTTCCGAGACGGGAGCAAGCCAGCCCACGCCCAGCGAACCGATGAGCATAAACATGGAGCCCACAAAGCCGGCAATAAGCGGCGAGCGGGGATCGTCCACCTGGGCACCGCCTGCTGCGGCAGTGGCGGCGTCCGCCATCTCCCGAGTCGCGGGCAAAGGCGCCGTCATGTCAGGATCGTCCAATCTTTTGCGTTTGCGCGGCTTATGCCGGCGGGCCGCACAGCCGGCCGGGGGCGCGATTCCTCGACAGCAGGGGGACCCGCCGCACACCCGAAATCCTAACACCGGCCGGTTGCCGGGACGTGTAACGGTAGGCTGGTCCGGTGCCTATATCTAACGAACGAATCGTCTGGATCGACTGCGAAATGACCGGCCTGGACATCAAAAATGACGCCCTGATCGAAGTCGCAGCCCTGGTCACGGACTCCGAGCTGAACATCCTTGGCGACGGGGTGGACGTAGTGATCAAGCCAGATGATGCCGCCGTGGCCCAAATGAACGACTTCGTCCGGGACATGCACACCAAGTCGGGGCTCCTGAAGGAACTTCCCGCGGGAAAAACCATGGCAGAGGCAGAGGCAGCTGTCATGGAGTACATCGCCGAATGGGTGCCGGACCCGCGGAAGGCCCCGCTGGGCGGCAACTCGGTGGGCACGGACCGGGTCTTCCTCTCACGGGACATGCCCGCAGTCGTGGAGCACCTGCATTACCGGGTGATTGACGTGAGCACCATCAAGGAGTTGTCCCGCCGCTGGTTTGCCCGGGCCTACTTCCAGTCGCCGGCGAAAAAGGGCGGTCACCGCGCACTCGGTGACATCAAGGATTCCATTGACGAACTCCGTTACTACCGGGAAGCAGTGTTTGTGCCCTCCCCCGGACCGGACAGCGTGACGGCGCAGAGAATTGCCCGGCGCATTACCTTCGGCGAAACAGCCGGCCTGCAGGAAGCGTAATCTGCGCCACGTTCCGCAGGAATTTTTCCTGAAAAGGCCGAAAGTGGACAAAGCACACCTGAAGAGCAGGTAAGCTATTTGAGTTGCCTTTCCAGAGAGCCGGTTAGCCGGTAAATCTGCAGGGCACATGGTGGGCTTAGCTCAGTTGGCAGAGCGCCTGGTTGTGGTCCAGGAGGTCGCGGGTTCAACCCCCGTAGCTCACCCTCACAGGATGGTATTGCCGCCGTCCAGCAAGGAGGCCGCACCGGATATCCGGTGCGGCCTCCTTTGTTTTGCCCTGTTGCTGTTGCACGAGACACCGCCGAAGGACCGTGACATGACTGTTCTGCCAATCACCATCTGGGGAGAGCCTGTGCTGCACCACAGAGCATCCGAAGTGGAAGTGTTCGACGACGAACTCCGGACCCTGATTGCCGACATGTTTGAAACGAACGACGCCGCCAACGGCGTTGGCCTGGCGGCCCCCCAGATCGGGGTGGGCAAGAGGATCTTCGTCTACAAGTACGCCAATGACGACGGCGCTCCCCCCACCGGCGTGCTGGTCAATCCTGTCCTGACTCTGTCCAAGATTTCCGGTGCCGTGCCTGATCCGGATGAGGAGGAAGAGGGCTGCCTGTCCTTTCCCGGGGAAGTGTATCCACTAAAGCGTGCCGACTGGGCGCGCGTTGAAGGCTTTGACGAATTTGGGGAGCCGGTGAAATTCGAGGCCACGGGCTGGTTCGCAAGGGTCATCCAGCACGAGTACGACCATCTTGACGGCAAGCTGTACGTCAACCGGCTGCTGGACCGCTACGCCCGCAAGGCCATGAAGCAGGCGAAAAAGAACGGCTGGGGGGTGCCGGGGCTGACCTGGATGCCGGGAGTTGATCCAGACCCCTTCGGGCATTAGCCGGCCGGCAGCTGCCCGTCAGCGCGCCATGACCGTCTGCTGGTCCGGACAGGACCCAAGCACGCGCCTCATGGCATCCTTCTCAGCCTCCGTTACCCAAAGGCTGTAGGCGGCCTTGACGGAAATTTGTCGTGCGACGTAGTGGCACCTGATTGTCTTGTTCTTCGGAAGCCAGGTGGCGGCGTCGGCGGCGCCTTTCTGCTGGTTGGCGGGACCGTCCGCCGCAATAAGGTTTAACGGATCATTGGCGAGGCTTTGGCGCTGGCTGGGAGTCAAGTGCTGGGCGCCCTTCTGCCAGGCATCGGCCAGGGCCACTACATGGTCGATCTGCACTGCCCGGCTGCTTTCGGAGCCGCGGCGGAAATCGACATGCTGTGCTGTGTACGGTTCGTGGAAGCGCCCGGCTGCAATCCCGCAGTTGGAGCCCTCCGTGAACACCACGCCGGCCAGGTCCCGCCGCAGGATGTCGTTGCGGGTATCGCAGCCGTTCCGGTCCACGTCCAGCCAGGCCTGGCCGAAGGCCTCGCGGTGGTAGTTGTCCTTGCCTGCCCGCCCCTTGACGGCGAGGAGCTCCAGCGCGTCGAGCGCGCGGCCTTCAGGGATGTGGTTTACGGCAACCACGGGCTTCATCCAGGCAGGATCAAAAACAGGGGCCTCGCTGGGGCCGGCCGCAGTTGGTTCTGCTGCCGCAAACTGGCCTGCCGTGAAGAACCAGAGCAGGCCTGCGACGACGGAAACAGCGGCAAGTGCCAGCAGCGTCCACGCCTGGCGGGACCGGCGGCGCGCCCGCCGGTAAGCGGACCAGCTGACGGTCACCCGGCACCTGCCCCGGGGCTGAATTCATGCACCCAAAGAGCCTAGGACACGCGCCGGAGCCCTTCGCTGTTTTCCACAGTGTGGAGGGCGGGTGGCAGGTCACGCGGGGGCAGTCACTGCTCCCGCATCACTCTCCGGAGGTCTTCCTCCGCTATTGCCAAGAGGCCCTCAAGCTGGCGGACCCGGTCCTCCCCCACATCCCCCGATGCGTAGCCGGCGCGGGCGTGTTCAACCAGCCGGAGGGCTTCCTTGTGATTGGCCTTGGCGACGTCGAGGGCGTGTTCCAGGGTGGTGTCGTGCTGGAGCGTCGAATCTTTATCCATGCCACCAGTGTGGTCCCGTTTCCCGGCTGATTCCAGAGAATCAGCCGGGAAATCATAGACCGGCGGCACGGGACTAGACGGCGATTGCCGCCAGGGCCGCGGCGGTTTCCTTTGCGGGGAACGACGGCGGGTTCACGCCGGCCATCTCCTCCATGACGCGGACCACCTGGCAGCTGTAGCCAAACTCGTTGTCGTACCAGACGTAGAGGACCAAGTTCTTCTCGTTGGAGATCGTGGCCAGGCCGTCCACAATGCCGGCGCGCCGGGAACCGACGAAGTCGGTGGATACCACCTCGGGTGAGTCGATGTAGTCGATCTGCTTGCGCAGGTCCGAGTGCAGCGACATCTCCCGCAGGTAGTTATTGACCTCGTCCTTGGTGGTCCCGCTTTCCAGGCTCAGGTTCAGGATGGCCAGGGAAACATCCGGGGTGGGGACGCGGATGGAACTGCCGGTGAGCTTACCCAGCAGCTCGGGCAGGGCCTTGGCAACGGCCTTGGCAGCGCCGGTTTCGGTGATCACCATGTTCAGTGCCGCGGAGCGGCCGCGGCGGTCGCCCTTGTGGAAGTTGTCGATCAGGTTCTGGTCATTGGTGAAGGAGTGGACGGTTTCCACGTGTCCGTGGACCACGCCGAACTTGTCGTTGATGGCCTTCAGCACCGGGGTGATGGCGTTGGTGGTGCATGATGCCGCGGACACGATCTGGTCGGTGTCTTCGATGGTGCCGTGGTTGATGCCGTGGACGATGTTCTTCAGGTTGCCCTTGCCCGGAGCGGTCAGGAGGACGCGCGCGACACCCTTGCTCTGCAGGTGCTGGGACAGTCCTTCGGCGTCACGCCAGCGGCCGGTGTTGTCCACCACCAGGGCGTTGTTGATGCAATAAGCGGTGTAGTCGATGGTGGCGGGGTTGTCCGAGTAGATGACCTGGATCTCAACGCCGTTGGCAGTGATGGTGTTGGCTTCCTCGTTCACCCTAATGGTGCCTTCGAAGGAACCGTGGACCGAATCGCGGCGCAGGAGGCTGGCGCGCTTGGACAGGTCGTTATCGGAGCCGCGTCGGACCACGATGGCGCGCAGGCGCAGGCCGTGGCCGCCGCCGGCCTTTTCGATCAGGAGGCGGGCCAGGAGCCGGCCGATCCGGCCGAAGCCGTAGAGCACCACGTCGGTGCTGGTGCGGTCATCGCCGCCATGCTTTCCCACTACATCGGCCAGTTCCGCCCGGAGGAATTCCTCCAGGGTGGCGCCATTGCCCTCTTCCTTGAACTTCTGGTTCAGCCGGGCGATGTCGATCGCTGCCGCGCCGAGCTCCAGCTGCGCCAGGGTGTTCAGCAGCGGGGCTGTTTCCTCCAGGAGCAGTTCGTCCTTGCTCATGCGGCGCGCGAAGCGGTGCGCCTTCAGGATGTTCATGGTGGACTTATTGATCAAACTCCGGCCATGGATGCTGGTGACCACGTTGTTTTCGCGGTACAGCCGGCCGATCACCGGAATCATGGCCTCGGCGAGGGCCTCCCGGCCCATCCACGTATCAAGACAAGAATCTGACGTCTGGCTCACAGAAATACCTTCCTCGGTTCAGCCGCATACGTCGTCGTACGCGGATGTCGGCCACCTGATGATGTCCAGGGGCACCGCGCCTGCAGGGGTCGGCCCCCAGGCGCCTGGATCGCGTGCAAAGAAAAACCGCCGGCTGCGAACGCAACTCCGGCGGAAGAACTCCCGCGTCCGGATCCATTCTAAGTTGGCTGGCCTCCGGAAGACGGCCCCAGCTGAGTGAAATCACTCACAGGGACCTTTGTTACTTCATATTTGTCAGTCAGTTGTGGATGGCCGAATAGACATTGAGGCTGGCGGAGAACACCACCCATGAAAAATACGGGAGCACCAGCAGTCCGGCGGCCGTGCTTACCGGCCCGAACCGCAGGACGAGGAGGACCAGGACAACTGCCAGTGCCCCGATCACCGCGAGGGCAATCCATAAAGCGGCCACCCCGAGCATTGGATACATTCCAAAGAACGTGAAGGGCCAGGCCAGGTTGAGCAGCAGTTGTGCCGCGTACATCCAGGCGAGGCGTCCTGCCAGCGCTCCCCTGCGCCAG
Organism: Pseudarthrobacter sp. NS4; assembly: GCF_024758005.1. NCBI lineage: Bacteria > Bacillati > Actinomycetota > Actinomycetes > Micrococcales > Micrococcaceae > Pseudarthrobacter > Pseudarthrobacter sp. NS4. The sequence continues at coordinate 2,527,570 of NZ_CP103288.1, forward strand.
ACCAGCCAGGCGGCTACTGCGATGCCGCCGTACAGCGAGAGCCACGCCGTGCGGAACATCCATCCTGCCGGCATCCACGGCGCCTGGACGGAATCGGCAAACCAGCCGCCCCTGTTCAGGATGATCGGAACCGACGCCAGCATGCATAGGGCATAGGAGAGTGCCAGGAATCCGGCCAGGGCAACCACCTGCCGCTGTTTGCTCCGCACCGGTACGCGCAGATGTGCGGCCAACCCGGAGCGGGAGCGGTCATCAGGAATTGCAGGCACGCTACAGCATCTACACCATGGCTTCCAAAGGTCAAACCAGGCTCTTAATGATACGGACGGGACAGCCGATACGCCGGGTTCTGTGCCTCCCCTCCCGTTGCCGGAAAGGGAGCGGCGGCCATCCATCTACGAGTACCGTTGCCGGCACCCTCCAGCGGCCTACCCGGACACTCGGGCGGGCAGCCCTCAAACGTGTCCTGTCTGGCCTTGCTCCGGGTGGGGTTTACCTAGCCTTCCCGGTCACCCGGGAAGCTGGTGGTCTCTTACACCACCGTTTCACCCTTACCTGTTTCGTGCCGCTTTCAAACCGGCGCGACCCAGGCGGTCTGTTTTCTGTGGCACTGGCCTGCGGGTTACCCCGAGTGGGCGTTACCCACCACCCTGCCCTGTGGAGCCCGGACGTTCCTCGAGCCACTTGCGTGACGCGCGGCCGCCTGGCTGTCCCATCCGCATCCAGTCTACCGGCGCGGGGCGCCCTGCCTCACCGCCGGTAGGATCGGACGGTGCTGATTCTCCTTCCCCCTTCCGAAGGCAAGACACCGGCGGTCCGTGGATCCGCCGTCGACTGGCCTTCCCTGAGCTTCCCGCTGCTGAACACCTACCGCGCCAAGGTCCTGGATGCGCTGGGTACGGTAAGCGCCCATGAGGATGCCCTCGCTTTGCTGGGGGTCGGTGCGTCACTGAAGGACGACGTCGACCGCAACACCCGGCTGCACGCTGAACCGGCGGCTCCGGCGCACCAGATTTATTCAGGAGTGCTCTACGACGCCCTGGGCTACAAAACACTTACTGCCGGCCAACGCCGCAAGGCAGACGAGTCCGTACTCGTCATTTCGGCACTCTGGGGCGCCATCCGCTTCGGAGACAGCGTGCCTGCCTACCGGCTGTCCATGGGAACTGCCCTGCCCGACGTCGGACGGCTCGCCTCATTCTGGAAACCGCAACTCTCCGATGCGCTGGCCGGGGCCGTCGCCGGGCACCTGCTGGTGGACTGCAGGTCCAGCACCTACGCAGCCGCGTGGGCGCCGCCGTCGGACCAGACTGTCGCGGTGAATGTGTTGACCGAAGCCGCCGGCGTGCGGAAGGTGGTCAGCCATTTCGCAAAGCACACCCGCGGTGAGCTTGCACGCCACCTGCTGGTGCGCCGCGGGAAAGCCCCCACCACGCCTGAACAGCTCCTCAAGGCCGCCCGGGAGAAATGGGAGGCCGAGCTCGTGCCCGGCTCAACGCGGAAGCCTCACGCACTGAACATCATCCTGCCGGGCTGATTACCAGGGCGTCAGGCCCACTCTTCGGAGCGGACCAGGATGGCGCCGGAATCGGGGCAGAAGACGACGTCCTCGGCAGAAGCGGCCTTGATCACGGCGAGGTCGCCGGGGCTGAGCTTCATCCCCGAGGCTTCGGATGTGCCATGGAACAGCCGCGCAGCACCCACTCCCCGTTTGGCCAGCGTTTTTTCGTAGACGGCAAGCAGCCCGGCGTCCAGCCCCTGTGCAAATTCTGCCCGTTTTGCCCCGACCTCGGCCGCCTCCGCGTCAACCGCGGCAAGGGCTTCGTCAAGTTCAGCGCGGATGGTGCCGAAGGACCCCTGGATATCGTCCACAATCTGCTGCTGGGCAGCCTGCCGGGCCCTGAGGGTGTCCAGCCGTTCCAGGATTTCCAGCTCCACGTCCTCCAGGTCCGAGCGCCGCCTGTTCAGCGACGCGATGTCCTTCTGGAGGGCAACCAGGTCCTTGGAAAGGCCCGTGCCGCTGTTGAGCCGGGCCTCATCGCGTTCGATGCGCGTGGCAACCTGTTCCACGTCCGCTTCCGCGCGCTTCAGTTCGCCCTCGGCATCGTGGACGGCAATCTTAGCTGAGCCCAGCTCTCCGTTGGCGACCGAAAGGGCGGCCTCCAGGTCCTTGATCCGGGGGTCGTTTTCCAGCGAGCGGCGGCGGTTGGCGAGGGACTTCAGCTTGGCGTCCAGCCCCTGCAGTTCGAGCAACTTCAACTGTTCCGCGGGTGCTGCCTTCGCCACTGTTACCTCCGTTTGATCCCTGCCGGCCGGAGCCGGGCACCTGAAAGGCGCTCCCTCGACTCTAGCGCCTGGCCTGCTCCCAAACCTCGCTCCGCTCGGCTTAGCCAGGGGTGAGTATGAAGTCCCACGGGTCGCTGTTGGTGGCACTGACCTGGATTTCGACGTCGTGGCCCTGGTCGGTGAGGACGTTGCCCAGGGCCGCCGCCGCGGCAGGCAGCCACAGCCACTCACTGGCAAAGTGGGAAACGTCCACCAGGTACGGCCGGCCGTTCAGGGCTGCCTCCCTGGCCTCGGACGCCGGGTGGTGGCGGAGGTCGGCCGTTACGTAGACGTCGGCGTTGCTGGCCCGGACCTCATTGAGGAGCGAGTCCCCGGCGCCGCCGCAGACCGCGATCCGCCGGACCAGGCCGTCCTTGTCACCGGACACCCGGACTCCCCCGGCCACCGACGGCAGGATCCCGAATACACGGGCGGCAAAATCCCCAAGGCTCATGGCGTCCGCGAGGTCCCCGACGCGTCCGATCCCTTCTTCCGGCAGCCCGTTGGCGGCGACCGTGAGGGGAGCGACGTCCTGGAGCCCCAGCGCATCCGCCAGGACATCGGAGACGCCCCCGACGGCGGAATCGCCGTTGGTGTGCACGGTGAGGAGAGCCGTACCGGACTCGATGAGCCGGTGAACGGCGCGGCCCTTCGCCGTAGTGGCAGCAACCGATGTGACACCCTTGAGGAGCAGCGGATGGTGCGTAATGAGAAGCTCGGCACCCCACTCCACAGCCTCTTCGATGACCTCGAGGGTCGGGTCCACCGCAAACATCACCCGCCTGACCGGAGCGGAAGGGTGGCCTGCCACCAGCCCCACCTCGTCCCAGTTTTCGGCAAGGGATTCGGGCCAGAGTTCCTCGACGGCGAGAAGCAGCTCACCCAGCGTGGGAGCATCCGCGGGGCCCGCCCCGGCCGGCCCGCCCGAGGGGGCATCGCCGTCGTGATTCTTAGGGCCGGTAACGTCGGTGTCCACAGGTTCCATAGTCTTAGTTTTACCCCATCGTCCGGTGGCAGCTGCCATAACCGGGCTGGGCCGCCGATGCCCGGGGAATCATCCGGAGCCCTCAACCATTGAAGAGGTCATGAAAACTTTTGTTCTTGGCGGAGGCTGCTTCTGGTGCCTTGACGCCGTCTACCAGAAGACCAAGGGCGTCACCTCGGTGATTTCCGGCTACACCGGCGGGCATGACCCGCATCCGGACTACTACTCGGTCTGCAGCGGAACCACCGGTCACGCGGAGGTGGTGGCCGTGACGTTCGACGAGGAAATCATCCCGGCGGAGGTCATCCTTGATATGTTCTTCGCCCTGCACGACCCCACGACACTGAACCGGCAGGGGTACGACGTCGGCACGCAGTACCGCTCGTCGATGTTCTACGAAACCACGGAAGAAAAGATCCTGTTCGAAGATGCGATCGACCGGAACCAGGCTCTGTGGGCGAATCCCATCGTCACAGAGGTCAGCCGCCTCCCCCGGTTTTATGTTGCCGAGGAAGCCCACCAGAACTTCTACGCCAAGCATCCCGAGCAGGGGTATTGCCAGGTGATCATCAATCCCAAGCTCGCAAAGGCCAGGAAATATTACTCTGCATGGCTTAACGCTTAGCCACCGTTACGCCGCCTCGTTAGGCTGACCTCAGTATTCACCCCTCATCAGAGATAGGCGTATGTACATGGCACGGATTTATGACGACGTAACGCAGCTGGTCGGCGGAACCCCGCTGGTCAAGCTCAACCGGCTCAGCGAGGGGCTGGACGCCACCGTTGCCGTGAAGCTTGAGTTCTACAACCCGGCCAACAGCGTCAAGGACCGCATCGGCGTGGCCATCGTGGACGCCGCCGAAAAGTCCGGGGCCCTGAAGCCCGGCGGCACCATCGTCGAAGGCACCTCCGGCAACACCGGAATCGCCCTGGCCATGGTGGGTGCGGCCCGCGGCTACAAGGTCATCCTCACCATGCCCGAGACCATGTCCACCGAACGCCGGGTCATGCTGCGCGCCTTCGGTGCCGAGATCGTCCTGACCCCCGGTTCCGAGGGCATGCGCGGCGCCGTGGAGAAGGCCCAGGAGATCGTGGCCAACACCGAGAACTCCATCTGGGCCCAGCAGTTCGCCAACGAGGCAAACCCCGAAATCCACCGCAACACCACGGCCGAGGAAATCTGGACCGACACCGACGGCGCCGTGGACATCTTCGTCGCGGGCGTGGGCACCGGCGGCACGGTCACCGGCGTCGGGCAGGTCCTGAAGGAGCGCAAGCCGGGCGTCCAGATCGTCGCCGTCGAACCCAAGGATTCCGCAATCCTCAACGGCGGCGCACCCGGTCCGCACAAGATCCAGGGCATCGGCGCGAACTTCGTGCCCGAGATCCTGGACACCAATGTGTACGACGAGGTCCTGGACGCCACCCTGGAGGATTCAGTGCGCGTGGCACGCGAGCTCGGTGTCAAGGAAGGCATCCTGGGCGGCATCTCCTCGGGCGCCATCGTCTGGGGCGCCCTGGAACTGGCGAAGCGTCCCGAAAACGCGGGCAAGTTGATCGTCGCTGTGGTCTGCGACTTCGGCGAGCGTTACATCTCCACCGTGCTCTATGACGACATCCGCGGCTGATTAGAACCGCCATCCGCCCGTTTCCTGTAGAAAGAACTTTGTGGGCTTTTTCGCAAGACTAAAGGAAGACCTCGACGCCGCCCGGTCCCACGACCCGGCGGCTCGAGGTTCTATCGAGAACTTTTTTGCCTATTCCGGCCTGCATGCCATCTGGATCCACCGGTTGACGCACCGTCTCTGGCAGAACCCGGGCCTGCGTTTCCCGGCACGGCTGATCTCCCAGCTGGGCAGGTTCGTGACCGGCATCGAAATCCATCCCGGCGCCACGATCGGCCGCCGGTTCTTTATTGACCACGGCATGGGCGTGGTGATCGGGGAAACCGCGGAGATTGGCGAGGACGTGATGATTTACCACGGCGTCACTCTCGGGGGCCGCTCCCTCGCGAGGATCAAGCGGCACCCCACCATCGGTGACCGGGTGACAATCGGCGCCGGCGCCAAGATCCTGGGACCGATCACCATCGGCCGGGACAGTGCCGTGGGCGCCAACGCGGTGGTGGTGAAGGACGCGCCGCCGGAATCCATCGTCACCGGGGTTCCTGCAAAGTGGCGACACCGGGACGCGCAGCGGGAGACCAAGCCCGCTGTGGACCCTGCTGAGTACGAGATCGAATACCATCTCTGACCCCGGGATCATGGCCCCGGGCCGTTACATCAAGCACTGAAGTGAAAAGGCGGGCAGTCCCGGTTATCCGGGAACTGCCCGCCTTTTCGCGTCTTTGCAGCAGGATCAGTGCGTGTCTACCGCTTCGATCTCTGACTTGTCCTCGCCCCAGAGGGTGTGGAAGGTGCCTTCAGCGTCAACACGGCCGTACGTGTGGGCGCCAAAGAGGTCGCGCTGGCCCTGGATCAGGGCGGCCGCAACACGCTTGCGGCGCAGGCCGTCATAGTAAGCCAGCGAGGAGGAGAACACCGGCACCGGGATGCCGAGCTGCACGGCAGTGGCAACCACGCGCCGCCACGCCGGAAGCGCGTCCCCAATGGCTTTGGTGAACGCAGGTGCGAAGAGCAGGTTGGCCGGCTTCTCATCTGCGGCGTAGGCCTTGGTGATGTCCTTCAGCAGTTCAGCCCGGATGATGCAGCCTGCGCGCCACAGTGATGCGATTTCGTCCAGTTTCAGGTCCCAGCCGTATTCCTTGGCCGCCGAGGTCAGCATGTCCAGGCCCTGCGCGTAGGACACGAGCTTGGAGGCGTAAAGTGCCTGCCGGACGTCCTCGACGAAAGTCTCGGGGATCTCAACGGATGCCTCGTTGCCGGCCAGCAGTTCCTGGCCCAGCTTCCGCTGCCCCGCCTGCGAGGACAGTGCACGGGCGAAGACGGACTCGGCGATGCCGGAGACCGGCGAGCCCAGTTCCAGGGCCGAGATGACCGTCCAGCGGCCGGTGCCCTTCTGGCCGGCGGCATCGACCACAACGTCAACGAACGGCTTGCCGGTCTTGGCGTCGACGTGGCCCAGGACCTCTGCGGAGATTTCGATCAGGAACGAGGACAGCTCGCCCTTGTTCCACTCGGAGAAGATCCTGGACTGTTCAGCGGGCTCGATGCCCGCACCGGAGCGCAGCAGGTCGAAGGCCTCGCCGATGACCTGCATGTCAGCGTATTCGATGCCGTTGTGGACCATCTTGACGAAGTGTCCGGCGCCGTCGGTGCCCACCCAGGCGCAGCACGGTTCGCCGTCCACCTTCGCGGAGATCTTTTCCAGCAGCGGGCCCAGGGCCTCGTAGGACTCCTTGGAACCGCCGGGCATGATGGAGGGGCCGTTCAGGGCGCCTTCCTCGCCGCCGGAAACGCCGACGCCCACAAAGTGCAGGTCCTTCTTCGCCAGCGCGGCCTCGCGGCGGCGGGTGTCCTCATAGTGCGAGTTGCCGGCGTCAATGATGATGTCTCCTGCTTCCAGGAGCGGTTCGAGCTGCTCGATCACAGAGTCAACCGGCTTGCCGGCCTTGACCATGATCAGCACCCGGCGGGGCTTCTCCAGCGAGTCCACGAGTTCCTGCAGGGTTTCGGTCCGGACAAAGTCGCCCTCCGAACCGTACTTTTCCAGCAGTGTGTCCGTCTTCTCCACGGACCTGTTGTGCAGGGCGACCGTGAAGCCGTTCCGCGCGAGGTTGCGGGCCAGGTTGGCGCCCATCACGGCGAGGCCGGTGACACCGATGTGTGCAGTCATCAAAACTCCAATTCATTTCTGTGCGACGGATGCGCAGCGGCGTTCCCGTGCAGGAGACGCTGTGGCATTTTTCAGGGTCGGAATAAAGCATATATATTCAGAGCGGTCACAGGAAAGTAACGCCCACCTGATGGGACCATTTGTGTCGCTGCCCTCCCGGGACGGCAGCCAGTCCACGTCCACCTTCGCACTAGGCTTAGCTGCATGACCAGCAGCCTGCACCACCGTGCCATAGAAAATCTTGGCACCCGCATCATCTCCGGGGACCTGCCTGCTGGCCATGTGATGCTTGCCGAACAGCTCGAGGACGAGCTCAAGGTTTCCCGTTCGGTGATCCGCGAAGCGGTCCGGGTGCTGCAGTCGCTTGGCCTCGTGGAGACCACAAAGCGGGTGGGCATCCGGGTGCTGCCGGCCAGCCGCTGGAACCCCTTCGACCCGCAGGTCATCCGGTGGAGGCTGGCCAGCGACGCCCGCGGAGCCCAGCTGCGGTCCCTGGCCGAACTGCGTGCAGCGGTGGAGCCAGCCGCCGCCGAGCTGGCGGCCCAGAACGCGCCGGCTCCCTTGCGGCTGGAGTTGGTGGATGTCGCCTATGCCTTGCGCGAGGCCGGGCACAACGGCGAAGTGCCCCGCTTCCTGGACCTGGACATCCAATTCCATTCCCTGCTCCTGTCCGGCTCGGGCAACGAGATGTTCGCAAACCTCATGGGCCAGGTGGCCGAAACGCTCACCGGCCGTACCGTGCACGGCTTGATGCCTGACCATCCGCACGAGGCTGCCCTCCAGTGGCACGTTGATGTGGCGGAAGCCATCGCAAGGGGTGACGCGGTGTCCGCCCGGGACGCTTCGGACCGGATCATGCGTCGGACCATGTCCCGGATGTCGGATACCTGGACCGAGCAGCCGCGGGTTTTTATCCCCGTGCACCGCTGACTTCCGTTCCCGGACGAATGTCCAGCAGCACCTTGCCGGATTGATTACCCCGCCAGTTCAAGGCTTGCTAAAAGCGCCCGTCATAGAGTGGCGGCGACTTTTTGTTTCCTGGAGTTCACGGTATATTCATTTCAGGCCCTCCACCGCGGCATCCCCCAATAGTCGCGGTGGAGGGTTTTCCAATGCCCTGGCAAAGCCCGGTGGCCCCCCCGATGACACTCAGCCGGGCCTTTTCACGCCGCGTCGGCAGCCGATACCCTCAGGCGCCAGCCGCCACCCAGCCCGTCCCGCTCAAGGAGCATGGTGGTCAGGGCAGAGTTCCTGTTGCGTCCCAGCCTCACCTGAACCTGCAGGATCTCGACATCCACCCGGCTGCTGCCCTTCGGCATCCTCCGGTGGGTCTCCCACCAGTTGACCCGCTCGAACCATCTGACCGGCTCGGCACCCACCGCCCATTCCCTCCCGCGGCTAACCACCGCCGTCGGCATTCCGTTCTTGCCCGTGCGGACTATTACGTGTTCCATTCCTGAAAGCTATGGCAGGGGTACGACATTTACGGCCTTGGCCGGGGACAACAAAAAACCCCGCAATTCCTGCCGTTGCCGGACAAAAATTGCGGGGTTTTACTGGTGGGTCCTACCGGGATCGAACCGATGACATCCACGGTGTAAACGTGGCGCTCTACCAGCTGAGCTAAAGACCCAAGACGCTGAATCCGGCGTTCACGCCGCAACCAACGAACATAGACTCTACCCGACCACGGGCCTCAAACGCGAATCGGCCCGGAAAGCCCTCAGGCAGATCCCTGCAGGTCACAGCGGCGGCAGCTCAGCCGCAAGCCAAGTGAGTGATTCGGAGACACCGGCTTCAAGCTTGATGGTGGCCTTGTCGTCCCCACGGGTGACTCCCCTGTTGATGATGACAACGGGCTTGCCGTCCTTCGCGGCATGGCGCACGAAGCGCAATCCGCTCATAACGGTCAGCGATGAACCGGCCACCACCAAGGCGGCGGCTTCGTCAACCATGGCATAGGACCTCTCCACCCTGTCCTTTGGCACGTTTTCGCCGAAGTACACGAAATCCGGCTTCAGGGTGCCGCCGCAGGCCGGGCAAACGGCAACAACAAAGGTGGCGATCAGAACCTTGTCCTCCACGGTGGAATCAGCATCAGGCGCCATTTCCACCAGCCCAGTCTCCTCCGCCCGTTTCAGGAAATCCGGGTTCAGCTCCTCCAGCATTCCGGCCAGCAGACGGCGAGAGTAGGTACGGCCGCAGCCGAGGCAGATCACCTGGTCATACCTGCCGTGGAGATCGATGACCTTGCGGCTTCCCGCATCCTCGTGCAGGCGGTCCACGTTCTGCGTTATCAACCCTGTGAGATAACCCCGCCGTTCGAGTTCAGCGGCTGCGTAGTGTCCCTGGTTGGGGTCAGCATGGCGGAGGTGGGACCAGCCAATATGGTTTCTGGCCCAATAGCGCTGCCGGTTTGCGGCGTCCCGGACGAACTCCTGGTAAGTCATGGGCGTCCGCGGGGGCGAACCCGGGCCACGGTAATCCGGGATGCCCGAATCGGTGCTGAGTCCCGCACCGGTCAGAAGGGCGAAAGGGGCCCCGGCCAAAGTGTCCCGAATTCTGGCCAGGGCCTCAAGGTCGCGGTTGGAAGGATGCGCCCGGGGCGTGGGCGGCATGCTGGCAAACCCTGTCAGGCCTACCCCGTGCCGCTGCCCTTCCATGGCACGTCAGCCCTGCTCCAGGCCGGCAATTGCGGCGCGGTATTCCTGAAAGTCCCTGGCCTGGCCCCGCGGATTTACTACCTTGTAACGAACCTGCCCGGTGGCATCGATGATGAACGTCCCGCGCTTGGCCATTCCGGTATCCGGATCGAAAACACCATACGCGCTGGCTGCGGCCCCGTGGGGCCAGAAGTCCGACAGCAAATCGAAACTGTACCCTTCCTGCACCGCATAGGCACGGAGGCTGAACTTGCTGTCAACGGAAACGGCCAGCACCGTGGCGCTTGCGTCCTCGAACACAGCCAGGTTGTCCCGTATCTCGCAGAGTTCCCCGGTGCAGATGCCGGAGAAGGCAAATGGATAAAACACCAGGACAACGTTCTGGCCCCGGAATGAGGACAACCGGACCGGCTCGCCAAACTGGTTGGGGAGTTCAAAGTCAGGTGCTGTTTCGCCTACTTCGGGGACATGAACGGAGGCAGCGGCAAGCGCTGCCGTCACTTGTTCTTCCTGCTCACCAGCCGGGCAGCGCTCCAGTCCTTGGAGACGCCGGCTGATGTGGTGACGTGCAGTCCGGCCGTGGGTGCAGCCTCCTGGATATCGGCCGGTGAGACGTACCCGGCCCTTCCGGACTTCGGGGTGAGGACCCAGACGACGCCGTTTTCACTCAGGGTTGTCAGCGAGTCCATCAGGCTGTCCACCAGGTCGCCATCGCCGTCGCGCCACCAAAGGATCACGGCGTCCGCAACGTCATGGTCGTCCTCATCCAGCAGCTCTGAACCGGTGAGGTCCTCAATATCGTCACGCAAGTCGAAATCGACATCGTCGTCGTAACCGAACTCCTGAATCAGATCCCCGTTCTTGAAACCCAATTTTTCCGCCACATTTACCGAAGTGGCGGCGTCGGCCTCGCTCACGTGTTCCTCCAATGCCTCATACATGCGTTGCGCATAGTGATTTCCATTACTCCCAGCCAACACCCTTTGTGCCTGCGCTTCAAGCTGCCGCCCCCATGGAACGGCATATTCTGCGTCACATCGGGTGAGGCCAGCCCGCTTCGCAGCGGCTTTTCGTCACACAACCAGTATGACTGCGAAATACAACTGAGGTGCCCACGGTGCGGCTACGCATCGTCTTGTTGTGAGGGCTAGAGTGGCTGGTGACAACTATGCCTGCGGGACAACAACCTTGTAACTCCATGCAGACATAGGAGCGCTAGGACCCTGCCCGGCACACATGCCCGGGCTGTTGTAACCGATACGTCGCACACGGCGTATATACGCCGGGCAGTCACCCTGCCTGGCCTGAGTGCGCCGATTCATGCGCGCAAAGAGAGGTTGGACGTGGCTGCAGGAGAAGATACCTCCCATATCCTCAGCGGGTTGACTAACCAGCTGCCTGATCGTGATCCGGAAGAGACTGCCGAGTGGGTTGAGTCCCTGGATTCGTTGATCAGGGAACAGGGCACCGAGCGTGCCCAATACATCATGCGGAGCCTGCTGCAGCGTGCGGGTGCGCAGAGTGTCGGGGTGCCGATGGTGACCACTACCGATTACGTGAACACGATCCCGGTGGACCAGGAAGCGGAGTTCCCGGGCAATGAGGAGTACGAGCGCCGGTACCGGGCGTACATGCGGTGGAACGCCGCGGTGATGGTGCACCGGGCGCAGCGGGCCAACATCGGGGTCGGCGGGCACATTTCCACTTACGCCGGCGCGGCGACGCTGTACGAGGTGGGTTTCAACCACTTCTTCCGCGGCAAGGACCATCCCGGCGGCGGGGACCAGGTGTTTTTCCAGGGCCACGCGTCCCCGGGCATGTACGCCAGGGCGTTCATGGAAGGCCGCCTGTCCGAGGAGGACCTGGACGGGTTCCGGCAGGAAAAGTCCCGGGAAGGCCATGCCCTCTCCTCCTACCCGCACCCACGGTTGATGCCGGAGTTCTGGGAATTCCCCACGGTCTCGATGGGTATCGGGCCGATGAACGCGATCTACCAGGCCCAGTCCAACCGGTACCTGCACAACCGGGGCCTGAAAGACACCTCGGACCAGCAGGTCTGGGCGTTTTTGGGTGACGGGGAAATGGATGAGCCCGAGTCCCGCGGCCTGCTCCAGCTCGCCGCGAACGAGAACCTGGACAACCTGAACTTCGTGATCAACTGCAACCTCCAGCGCCTGGACGGGCCGGTGCGCGGCAACGGCAAGATCATGCAGGAACTCGAAGCGTTCTTCCGCGGCGCGGGCTGGAACGTGATCAAGGTCGTCTGGGGCCGGGAATGGGACGAACTGCTCTCCCGCGACGCCGACGGGTCGCTGGTGAAGATCATGAACGAAACCCCCGACGGGGACTACCAGACCTACAAGGCCGAATCCGGCGGGTTCGTCCGCGAACACTTCTTCGGCAAGGACCCGGCCACCAAGGACCTGGTCGCTGACCTGACCGATGACCAGATCTGGAACCTCAAACGCGGCGGCCACGACTACCGCAAGGTCTACGCCGCGTACAAGGCAGCCACCGAATTCAAGGGCAAACCCACCGTCATCCTCGCCAAAACCGTCAAGGGCTACGGACTCGGACCCCACTTCGAAGGCCGCAACGCCACCCACCAGATGAAAAAACTCACCCTGGATGACCTGAAGAAGTTCCGGGATCACCTGCGGATCCCCATCACGGACGAGCAGCTCGAAAAAGACCTGTACCAGCCGCCGTACTACCACCCCGGCACCGACGCTCCGGAAATCAAGTACATGATGGAACGCCGCGCCGCGCTCGGCGGGTCGGTTCCGGAGCGCCGCTCCAAGCACCAGTCCATCGAGCTGCCCGATGCCAAGTCCTACGAGGTCGCCAAGCGGGGCTCCGGGAAGCAGCAGGCTGCCACCACCATGGCCTTCGTCCGCCTGCTCAAGGACCTGATGCGGGATAAGAACTTCGGCAAGCACATCGCTCCGATCATCCCGGACGAGGCGCGCACGTTTGGTATGGACGCGTTCTTCCCGACGGCGAAGATCTACAACCCCAAGGGCCAGAACTACCTGTCCGTGGACCGGGACCTGGTCCTGGCCTACAAGGAATCCGCCCAGGGCCAACTGATCCACCCCGGCATCAACGAAGCCGGCGCCGTGGCAGCGTTCACCGCCGCCGGAACCGCGTACGCCACCCACGGCGTGCCCCTGGTCCCGGTCTACGTGTTCTACTCCATGTTCGGCTTCCAGCGCACCGGCGACGCCTTCTGGGCAGCCGCGGACCAAATGACCCGCGGCTTCATCATCGGCGCCACCGCAGGCCGGACCACCCTCACCGGCGAAGGCCTCCAGCACGCCGACGGCCACTCCCCCCTGCTGGCCTCCACCAACCCCGCCGTGGTCACCTACGACCCCGCCTACGGCTACGAAATGGGCCACATCATCCGCGACGGCCTGGAACGGATGTACGGGCCCGACTCCACCGACCGGAACCTCATGTACTACCTCACCGTGTACAACGAACCGATCACCCAACCCGCCGAACCCGAAGAACTGGACACCGAAGGCGTCATCAAGGGCATCTACCTGCTCGCCCCCGCCAAAATCGACGGCCCCCGCACCCAGATCCTGGCCTCCGGCGTCTCCGTCCCCTGGGCCCTCGAAGCCCAGCGGATCCTCGCCGAAGACTGGTCCGTCTCCGCCGACGTCTGGTCCGTCACCTCCTGGAACGAACTCCGACGCGACGGCCTCGCCGCCGAAGAAGAAGCCTTCCTCAACCCCGGCGAACCCGCACGCGTACCCTTCGTCACCCAACAACTCGAAGGCGCCACCGGACCCGTCGTCGCCGTGTCCGACTACATGAAAGCCGTCCCCGACCAAATCCGCCAATTCGTCCCCAACGAATTCGCCACCCTCGGCGCCGACGGCTTCGGCTTCTCCGACACCCGCGCCGCAGCCCGCCGCTACTTCAAAAACGACACCCACTCCATCGTGGTGCGTTCCCTGGAGATGCTGGCCCGCCGCGGTGAGGTGGACGCACAGGCTCCCATCAAGGCGATCGAGAAGTACCGGCTGCACAACGTCAATGCCGGGACCACCGGCAACGCCGGAGGAGAGGCTTAACAACCTGTCCCGGAATTTGTCCGGTCACGGATCTCGAAAGCATTTCGAGGGCGGATCCGGATAAATTTTCGAAAAGCAGCATCAGCGACGGCGGCTCCCTCCGAAAGGTGGGGGCCGCCGTCGTTTATTCCAAGGAGCCTTGGTTGTGACGCAGGACAAGGCGGATTGTAGCCTTTGCACAAATGGAGGTTGGAGGGCGCTGCCCGTATGCTCAAAGAATGCCAGCACCAGCCACCCCGTCCGCGAAGCGCAATCCGACCCAGACCAGGGTTACTCCGGAGAAGTCCGAAACCCTCAAGAAGCTGCGCGCAAATGTGGGACAGCTCTCCACCACCACCATGCGTGAGCTGGAAAAGAACCTCCCCTGGTACAGCCGGCTCAGCTCCGATGAACGGTCAGCCCTTGGCATGGTGGCGCAGAACGGAATTGCAGCATTCGTCACCTGGTACGAGAGGCCGAGCTCGCCGTCCTGGATACTGACGGACGTCTTCGGCACCGCACCCACCGAACTGACCCGCTCGATCAGCCTGCAGAAAGCCCTGCAGCTCATCCGGATCGTGGTGGAGGTTGTCGAGGACCAGGTCCCCGTTATCGCGCCGGAAGCCGACCAGCCGTCGCTTCGGGAAGCTGTCCTGCGGTATTCGCGGGAGGTGGCGTTCGCCGCTGCCGATGTTTATGCGCGCGCCGCAGAATCCCGCGGTTCCTGGGACACGCGCCTTGAGGCACTGATCGTGGATGCCATACTCCGCGGCGAAAACACCGACGCCCTCCGCTCCAGGATCGCTGCGCTCGGCTGGAAAGCACAGGAACGGTTCACGGTCATGGTGGGCAATTCGCCCTCCGAGCCCAGCGCCAGCTATGTCAGCGAGCTCCGCCGGATGGCCGGACGCTATGCGGAAGACGCGCTCGTGGGCATCCAGGGTGACCGGCTGATCCTTATTCTCGGAGGGCTCCAGGACCGGGAAACAGCCTATGTGAAGCTCAGCGAAATGTTTGCGCCAGGGCCCGTAGTGTACGGCCCCGAGGCAGGCTCCCTGCTGGAGGCCAGCGGATCGGCGCAGTCTGCCTTCGCGGGCCTCACCGCGGCCAAGGCGTGGCCCTCCGCTCCGCGGCCCGTGGCCGCCGACGACCTGCTCCCGGAGCGTGTCATCTCCGGGGACGATGCCGCCCGCCGCTCCCTGGTCAAGAACATCTACCGCCCCCTCCTGGCGGCCTCCAACGGCCTGGTGGAGACCCTTGGCACCTACCTCGAACTGGGTCACTCGCTCGAGGCCACAGCCCGGGAACTCTTCGTCCATGCCAACACTGTCCGCTACCGGTTGAAGCGGGTCTGCGACGTCACGGGCTGGGATCCGCTCCTCCCCCGGGAGGCGTTCGTCCTGCAGGCAGCGCTCGTTGTGGGCCGCCTTTCCGCCCCTCCCAAAGCCGCCACGGAGCGTCAACCGTCGCGGAATCAGTCCTGAGGCGTTGTAGACTTCCTACAACCTGACCCCGTGAGCTTGGTGCGGACAAACACCGCTGGATCACACAGTAATTTGGAAAGCTGGATACGTGCTTGCAATAGTCTGCCCTGGACAGGGCTCACAAACCCCGGGTTTTCTGGCCCCTTGGCTGGAACTGCCCCCGGTGGCAGGCCAACTGGCCTCCCTGAGCGACATCGCCGGGATTGACCTGATCGCCCACGGAACCACCTCCGATGAGGAAACCATCAAGGACACTGCCGTAGCGCAGCCCCTGATCGTTGCCGCCGGGCTCGTCGCCGCGGCTTCCCTCTTCGACGTCGAACTCAACTCCCTGCCGGTGATCCTGGCCGGCCACTCTGTCGGTGAAATCACCGCCTCCGCCCTTGCCGGCGTCCTGACCGAGCAGGAGGCCATGACGTTCGTCCGCGAACGTGCCAACAGCATGGCAGCCGCTGCCTCCGCCACGCCCACCGGCATGAGCGCCGTGGTTGGCGGCGACCCGGCCGAAGTCCTTGCAGCCATCGAAGCGTCCGGCGCTACGCCCGCAAACGTCAACGGAGCGGGGCAGACCGTGGCTGCCGGAACCTTCGATCAGCTGAAAGCCCTCGCCGACAACCCGCCCGCAAAAGCACGGGTTATCCCGCTCAAGGTTGCCGGCGCCTTCCACACCTCCCACATGTCCCCCGCAGTCAGCGCCCTAAAGGCACTTGAGCCGCAGCTGAAGCCGCAGGCCCCTGCCGTTCCCCTGCTGTCCAACCACGACGGCGGCGAAGTCACCGACGGCCCTGCCGCCGTCGGCAGCCTGATTGCCCAGGTGTCCCGCCCGGTCCGCTGGGACCTGTGCATGGAAACCATGGTCCAGCGCGGCGTCACCGGCGTCATTGAACTCGCTCCCGCGGGTACCCTCGCAGGCCTGGCAAAGCGCGGCATGCCAGGCGTCAAGACCGTCGCAGTGAAGACCCCCGATGATCTGTCCGCCGCCCTGGCGCTCTTCGCAGAACTGGAGGGCAACGCATGAGCGTTCCCACACTGAAACAGGCTCCCCTCCAGGAGCACACCCGGATCCTCGGACTGGGCGCGTACCGGCCGGACGTCATCGTCACGAACGAGGACGTCTGCCAATGGATCGACTCCTCGGACGAGTGGATCCGGCAGCGGACGGGCATCGTGACCCGCCACCGCGCCACCGCCGATGTGAGTGTCATTGACATGGCCGAGGGCGCCGCCCGTGAGGCGATGGAGAAAGCCGGCATCCAGGCCTCCGACCTTGGCGCCGTCATCGTCTCCACGGTGACCCACCCGTACGCCACGCCGTCCGCCGCAGCCAGCCTGGCCGACCGGCTGGGAGCCACCCCGGCCCCCGCCTTCGATATTTCTGCCGCCTGCGCCGGCTACTGCTACGGCATCGCCCAGGGTGACTCGTTGGTCCGGTCCGGAACGGCCAAGTACGTACTGGTGGTTGGCGCTGAGAAACTCTCCGACGTCATTGATAACCGCGAACGCACCATCTCCTTCCTGCTTGGTGACGGTGCCGGCGCCGTCGTCATCGGCCCGTCCGACGCTCCGGGCATTTCACCGTCGGTGTGGGGTTCGGACGGCAGCAAGTGGGACGCGATCGGCATGACACGCTCCATGCTGGACGTCCGCGATCTCGGCATGGCTGCCCGCCAGTCCGACTCAACAGGCGACCTGGCACTGCTCGAAGAAGCCCAGGACCTGTACCCCACGCTCCGCCAGGACGGCCAGACGGTTTTCCGCTGGGCCGTCTGGGAAATGGCCAAGGTGGCGCAGCAGGCCCTGGAGGCTGCCGGCGTCGAGGCCGAAGACCTGGTCGCCTTCATTCCGCACCAGGCGAACATGCGCATCATCGACGAGATGGTGAAGAAGCTCAAGCTGCCGGAGACGGTTACAGTGGCACGGGACATTGCCGATGCCGGCAACACGTCCGCCGCGTCCATCCCGCTGGCAACACACCGCCTGCTGCAGGAAAACCCGGAGTTGAGCGGCGGCCTGGCCCTGCAGATCGGTTTCGGTGCCGGGCTCGTTTTCGGCGCGCAAGTAGTTGTCCTCCCCTAGCAACGCCCATGGGCCGCATCCGCGGTCTGAACCATTGCCGGCAGCCCCTGCCGGCAAACACAAGAAAAGGAGCCACTAATGGCTAGCAACGAAGATATCCTGGCCGGCTTGGCTGAAATCGTCAACGAAGAAACCGGCCTGGCCCCGGAGGCCGTCGAGCTGGACAAGTCCTTCACCGAGGACCTGGACATCGATTCCATTTCGATGATGACCATCGTTGTCAACGCTGAAGAGAAGTTCGGCGTGCGCATCCCGGACGAAGAGGTCAAGAACCTCAAGACCGTTGGCGACGCTGTCAGCTTCATCGCCGGAGCACAGGCCTAGCCAAGGCTTCCGCCGTTCCGACGGCTTGGCAGGGCTGCCGGTCCGGATGACCGGACCGGCAGCCCGCCGCATTCTCCGCCCTATTGCTTCATCCGGCACAGCGCCGGTATCAACACGCGGGACCCTCCGGCAGACGGAGACGGATTCCCACCGACAGAGAGTGATCCCATGACACGCAAAGTAGTCATTACCGGTCTGGGTGCCACCACGCCCATCGGCGGCGATGTACCCACGATGTGGAACAACGCGCTCAAGGGGGTCTCCGGTGCCCGCACCTTGGAAGACGACTGGGTTGCCAAATATGAGCTTCCCGTCCACTTCGCTGCCCGCTGCAGCACCCCGGCCACGGACGTGCTCAGCCGCGTCGAGGCCAAGCGGATGGACCCCTCCACCCAGTTCGGCGTCATCGCAGCCCGCGAGGCCTGGGCCGACTCCGGCATCATCGAATTCGACAAGGACCGCCTGGCCGTTGCCTTCGCCACCGGCATCGGCGGCGTATGGACCCTGCTGGACGCCTGGGACACGCTGAAGGAAAAGGGTCCCCGCAGGGTCCTTCCCATGACTGTTCCCATGCTCATGCCCAACGGTGTTGCCGCAGCCGTCAGCCTGGATCTTGGCGCCCGTGCCGGTGCCCACACGCCTGTGTCTGCCTGCGCATCCGGCACCGAAGCCATGCACCTGGGACTGGACCTGATCCGCTCGGGCAAGGCAGACGTGGTGATGTGCGGCGGTGCAGAGGCCGCCATCCACCCCATGCCCCTGGCAGCCTTCGCCTCCATGCAGGCCCTCTCCCGGCGCAACGATGACCCCGAGCGCGCTTCCCGTCCCTACGACACTGCCCGCGACGGCTTTGTGATGGGCGAAGGCGCGGGCGCCCTTGTCCTTGAGGCCGAAGAGCACGCCCTGGCCCGCGGAGCACGGATCTACGGTGAACTCGCCGGCACGTCAGTGACCGCCGACGCCTACCACATCACCGCGCCGGACCCGGAGGGCCTCGGCGCAACCCGTGCCCTGAAGGCTGCGATGTTCGACGGCCGGATCCAGGCGGAGGACGTGGTGCACGTGAACGCCCATGCCACCTCCACCCCCGTGGGTGACAAGCCCGAGTACACCGCCCTCCGTGCTGCGCTCGGCAACCACGTGGACAGCGTGGCCGTCTCCGCCACCAAGTCCCAGATGGGCCACCTCCTGGGTGCGTCCGGTGCGGTTGAAGCCGTGCTCACCGTGCTGGCGGTTTACGACCGCAAGGCACCGGTCACCATCAACCTCGAGAACCAGGACCCTGAGATTCCGCTGGACGTAGTCACCTCCGCACGGGACCTGCCCGCGGGCAACATTGTCGCGCTGAGCAACTCCTTCGGATTCGGCGGCCACAACGCCGTCATCGCTGTCCGCAGCGTCTAGCACCCCCGGGCATTGCCCCGGAGCACAAAGAGGAGGCCCCGCCGGCTGGCGGGGCCTCCTCTTTGCTATGGAGTAGTTACTGCAGAAAAAACGTACGACGGCGGTCAGCCCACCTGGTGGAGCCAGCGCACGGGAGCGCCTTCGGCGGCGTGCCGGAAAGGCTCAAGTTCCTCGTCCCAGGCCTCACCGAGGGCAAGGGACAGCTCATGGTAGACCGCTGCGGGATCGCCGGCGCCGGACTCGTAGGCGTAGCGGATCCTGTCCTCGGACACCATGATGTTGCCGTGGACGTCGGTGACGGCATGGAAAATACCCAGTTCGGGGGTGTGGGACCAGCGTCCGCCGTCCACGCCCTGGCTGGGTTCTTCCGTGACCTCGAACCGGAGATGCGCCCAGCCGCGCAGTGATGATGCCAGCTTGGCTCCCGTGCCGGGGGTCCCGGTCCAGGACAGCTCGGCACGGAACATTCCGGGCGCGGCAGGTTGCGGGGTCCACTCAAGGTCCGTCCGCTTGTCCACCACGGAGCCAATGGCCCACTCAACATGTGGGCACAGCGCCGTAGGGGCCGAGTGAACGAACAGCACACCACGGGTCATTGCAACAGACATTCCATCCTCCATAGCTCTAGGTACGTCTTCCCCAACGACCTGTGCCTGGATGGAACTGCTGTGCACGTCCTGCGGCAGTTTCCTGCCTGATTATTCAGATGTATCAGATAAAGCTCTGTCCGGACTTGCCGCGCCGCATCAAGCTCTGGAGCTTCAAGCGGTACTTGAAAGTTGCCGGACGTGACTCTTATTGTGCCGTACCCCGTCGAATTACGCCAGTGCGATTCGCCACACTGCGTCTTAGGCCCGGGGATGCGCCTGCTGGTAGCTTGCGCGGAGCCGGTCCACGGAAACATGGGTGTAGATCTGTGTGGTGGCAAGGCTGCTGTGGCCCAGGATTTCCTGCACCGCACGGAGGTCAGCCCCACCGTCCAGCAGGTGTGTTGCTGCTGAGTGGCGGAGGGCGTGGGGTCCTGACGCTGACGTATCCCCCAGCGCCTCGAAGAGACCACTGACAAGGGACCGCACCTGCCGCTGGTCCACCCGGCCGCCGCGGATCCCCAGGAACAGCGCCGGCCCGCTGGTGTCATTGGCAAGCAGCGGGCGGCCACGGCGCAGCCAGTCGTCCAGCGCCAGGGCCGCCGGAACGCCGTAAGGAACTGTGCGTTCCTTGTTCCCCTTTCCGATGACGCGCAGCGTCCGCCGGTCCGGGTCCAGGTCATCGATGTCCATGCCAGCAAGTTCGCCGACCCGCATGCCTGTGGCGTAGAGGAGTTCAACAATGGCACGGTTGCGGACAGCTACGGGTTCGCCGGTGCCTGCCGCTTCCTCCATTCCTGTCAGCAGCCGCGTCAGCTGGGAAGTTTGCAGGACACCGGGCAGGGACTGCTCGCGTTTCGGCGCCTTCAGCCGGAGGGCGGGGTCGGCTGCAATGCGCTCCTCCCGCAGCGCCCATGCTGTGAAGGCCCTTACGGTGGCGGCCCGGCGTGCCAGCGTTGCCCGCGCAGCACCTGACTGGCTCTGTACCCCGAGCCAGCGGCGAAGCGTTCCCAGCTCGAGATCCTGGAGTCCTGCCGCGCCTTCGGAAGCAGCGTGGGCCAGGAGGCTGCGCAGATCGCCCAGGTACGCGCGGCGGGTGTGGTCGGATACGGCCCGCTCCCCTGACAGATAACCGGCGAACGCGTCCAGGGCTTCCTTGAGCCCCTTAGGCAATCCGTCATTTTCCACTCCTCTACTGTCTCAGTTGTGGCCCGGGAACCGCTCGATGACACACGGCGATGCCGGGTGTCCTGTGACCTCGTCGCCG
This sequence comes from Pseudarthrobacter sp. NS4, assembly GCF_024758005.1. Taxonomy (NCBI): domain Bacteria; kingdom Bacillati; phylum Actinomycetota; class Actinomycetes; order Micrococcales; family Micrococcaceae; genus Pseudarthrobacter; species Pseudarthrobacter sp. NS4. The sequence continues at coordinate 2,548,544 of NZ_CP103288.1, forward strand.
GTGCTGTGGTCACACCGATGCCTTGCCGCGTTTCCATCCGCCCCGTTCCGATACCGCAAGCCCGAGCAATCCCAGCCGACCGAGCCCGGCACGCACCGATTCCTGCCCCAGGCCGGCGACGGCGGAGAGTTTCTCGACTGAGGTGGTGGAGCGCAGCGGCAGCGCATCCAGGAGGATCAGGTCCTCCAGGGTCAGCCCGTCCTGGACCTGGGCAGTGCCATGGCGTTGTTCGGGCAGGGACGAACCACTCGGTGATGCCAGTTCCGCTACTTCCGCCGCGTCGGTGACGCAGACTGCTCCCCCATCCCGCAGCAGCCGGTGGCAGCCCGCCGAGTTGGCGCTGTGCACCGATCCGGGAACCGCGCCGACGGCACGGCCCAGGGTCTCGGCGTGGTGGGCGGTGTTGAGGGCGCCGGACCGCCACCTCGCCTCCACCACCACGGTGACCGCGGAGAGGGCGGCAATCAGGCGGTTCCGCTGCAGGAACCGGTAACGGGTAGGCGCAGAACCCGGAGGAACTTCGGCAAGCACCGCACCCTGGTTGCAGACTGCCCGCAGGAGGTCCTCGTTTCCGGACGGATAGAAGCGGTCCACGCCGCCTGCCATGACGGCGATAGTGGGAACGGCACCGGAGCCTCCGGCCAACGCGGCCCGGTGGGCGTGGGCATCTATTCCGTACGCACCACCGGACACCACCGTGAACCCGCGCTGCGCGAGAGAGTACGCGAGATCACCCGTAACAGCGGCACCGTAGCTGGTGCTGTCCCGGGAGCCCACCAGGGCAACGCAGGTTTCCGCGGAGGGCAGCGGCTGCTCCTGGCCGCGCCACCAGAGGCAGATGGGTTCCTGGATCCCAAGGTCGGCCAGCTGCCCCGGCCACAGCTCGTCCGACGGAATAATGAGCCGCCCGCCCAGACGGGCCATGGTGGCGAGGTCTCGTTCCGGAGCCAGGTCCGGGATCCGTGGCTGCCAGCGTTTCAGCGCAGCGGCCAGTCCGGCCCAGCTGGTGGCCGGGCCGCTGCCGGCAAGCAGTACGGTGATGTCCTGCTCCACCTCAGGCCCGGCCGTCAGCTTGCCGGTGGCGATCCTGAGGGCATCCACTGCACCCGTCACCTGGACGAGGGCGAGTCCTGCAGCGTCCTGCGGCTCCATCAGCCGGGAAAGCGCCGCGCGCGCCAGCCGTTCTGTATCCATGGCCGCTTCCCTCATGCCACTGCCGCGGCAGCCTGCCGCAGGCCCAGCGCCTGCCCAATGTCGTTGGTATCGGGAGTACCCCGGTGCCCCAGGTCCGCCAGGGTCCACGCCAAACGCAGGACCCGGTCGTAGCCGCGGGCGGTGAGGACGCCGCGTTCCAATGAATGGTCGAGGATGCGGGTGGCGGCCGATGGAAGCCGCAGCTCGCCCCGCAGGATGCGGCCGGGGACTTGGGAATTCGTTTCCAGTCCAAAAGTGTTCAACCGCTCGGACTGCCGTGAGCGCGCGTCCCGCACCCGTTGGGCAACCGATGCCGTGTCCTCCTCTTCCCCGGCCTGTCCGAACTCGGCCAGGGAAACCCGTTCCACCTGCAGCTGGATGTCCACCCGGTCCAGCAACGGCCCTGACATCCGGGCGAGGTACCGCCGCCGCATCATGGGGGTGCACGTGCAATCAAGTCCTTTGCCGGAGGCCTTGCCGCAGGGGCACGGGTTGGCAGCAAGCACCAGTTGAAAACGTGCGGGGTAGGCGGCAGTTCCTGCCGACCGGTGGATTACCAGCTCGCCACTTTCCAGCGGCTGCCGGAGGGCGTCCAGCACCCGGCGTTCGTACTCGGGAGCCTCGTCCAGAAACAACACCCCGCGGTGTGCACGCGATGCTGCGCCCGGCCGGGGCAGCCCCGAACCGCCGCCGATGATTGCAGCGGCGGTGGCCGAATGGTGTGGGTTTTCGAACGGCGGCCGGCGCAGGAGCTGGACAGAGGAGGAAGGCAGACCGCACAACGAGTGGATGGCTGTTACTTCCATGGATTCATGGTCCCCAAGATCGGGCAGCAGGCCGGGGAGGCGTTCTGCCAGCATGGTTTTACCGGCGCCGGGTGGGCCGGTGAGCAGCAGGTGGTGGGCTCCGGCGGCTGCGACCTCCAGGGCGCGGCGGGCGTCCCCCTGGCCTGAAACATCCGCCATGTCGGGACAACTGGCGGCATCGGATGGAGCGTCGCCGCGATCCCCGGTGTCGTCCGGTTCGAAATCCAGCGCCAGCTCCTGCGGATCTGCGCCGAAATCGAGTGCCAGCCTGGCAAGTGTGCTGTACCCGCGGACGTTGGCGCCGGGAACCAGGGCTGCCTCAGCGAGATTGGCCTGCGCCACCACGATCTCCGGGTACCCGGCCTGCACCGAGGCCATTACGGCTGGAAGGATTCCCCGGACGGGCCTGAGCCTCCCATCCAGCCCAAGCTCGGAGATAAAGACTGTGCGCCCGGTGGGCCTGATGTCATTGGCAGCGCGGAGCACAGCCATGGTGACTGCGAGGTCGAAGCCGGAGCCTCTCTTGGGAAGCGAGGCCGGAATGAGATTGGCCGTGATCTTCCTGCGGCTGAGCGGGATCCCGGAGTTCTTCGCCGCGGACCTGATGCGCTCTTTGGCCTCATTCAAGGAGGCGTCCGGCAGCCCGAGGATCACAAAAGCCGGGAGGGTCTGGCCGATATCGGCCTCAACCTCCACCATGTACCCGTTCAGCCCCACCAGGGCGATGGAGTAGGTGCGGCCCAGCGCCATTCACCCCACCCCCTTGAGGTGTTCGACGATGGGGTGGCCGCCGCCGTCATCGACCACGGCGACCACGTCCACCCGCCGCAGCGGCATCCGCAGTTCCCGGTCACGGCACCACGCCGAAGCCAGCCGGTGCAGCCGGGCGAGCTTTTCAGGGCCTACGGCCTCGAAGGGATGGCCGTAGTCAAGGGAACGGCGGGTTTTTACTTCTGCGATGACCAGGGCGTCACCGTCAAGGGCCACAATGTCGATTTCGCCCTCGATACAGCGCCAGTTGCGCTCCACCACCAGCATGCCCAGGGATTCCAGGTAACCGGCGGCGAGTTCCTCACCGTGCCGGCCCAACAGGTCTTTGGATTTCATTTTCTACCTCCGCAACCAGCCTGTGGCCGGGAGTTGGCGGAGGTAAGGCGGTTTCTTCCCTATGTGCACCCGGGGGTGCTGTGGAGGAGAAGTGCGTTGCGGGCCCTGCTAGTTGCCCAGGTCCACATCCTTGGGCATGGCCAGCTCCTCGTTGCGGGGAAGTTCTTCCACGTTGACGTCCTTGAACGTGAGGACCCTGACGCTCTTGACGAACCGCGCCGAGCGGTACACGTCCCACACCCAGGCGTCATGCAGTGTCAGGTCGAAGTAGACCTCCCCGTCGGCGCTGCGGGCCTGAAGATCAACGTGGTTGGCCAGGTAGAAGCGCCGCTCGGTCTCGACAACGTAGCTGAACAGACCGACGACGTCGCGGTATTCACGGTAGAGCTGCAGCTCCATGTCGGTTTCATAGTTTTCAAGATCCTCAGCACTCATGCTTCCATCTTGCACCATCTCCACTGCCGCGGGAGCCGCGGCATGGAAGGAGTCAGTCCTTGGCGGATTCTTCCCCGCCGGGCAGTTCTCCGCCCGGCTCCCCCTCCACCGGTTCCGCGTCCAGCAGTTGCCCGTCCAACTCTTGCCCGTCCAACAGTTCCCCGCCGAGGAGGCGCCAGCTCACCCGGTGGTAGGGAGTGGGTCCGGCCGCGCGGAGCACGTCACGGTGCAGCGCCGTGGCATAGCCCTTATTGATGTCCCAGCCGAAGTCCGGGTACTCGGCATGCAGCTCCCGCATGGTCCGGTCCCGCTCCACTTTGGCGATGACGCTGGCAGCGGCGACGCTCAGGCACTGCATGTCGGCCTTGACTTTGGTGTGCACCGGGGCGTCACACGCCTCTTCGAGCACTGGCGCGTCGAACAGCGAGGGCTGCCCGGCCGGGGAGAGCCAATTGTGGCTTCCATCCAGGAGCACCATGTCCGGGGTAACGCCTCCGGCCAGGACGTCACGCCAGGCGCGCGTTCCGGCGAGGCGCAGCGCGGCAATGATGCCCAGCGCGTCAATCTCCTGTGCCGCGGCATGGCCTACCGCGGACGCCACGCTCCACCGCCGCACCAGGGGCTCCAGCCGCTCCCGCTCCGCAGGCGCCAGGAGTTTGCTGTCCCGCACCCCGGCCAACGGCTTCTGGCGCTCGAGGTCAACGACGGCGATGCCCACACTCACCGGACCGGCCAGTGCACCGCGCCCCACCTCGTCCACCCCTGCGAGGTAACGGACGCCCTGCGCCTTGAACGAGCGCTCGTGGCGCAACGTCGGTGCTTTGGCGCGGCCGGAGGGCACCTTAGTGGATCCGGACCGGGCCTTTGCAGGAGCTGCTTTTGCCGGGCTGGTCTTTACTGCAGGGGACATGTCAGGGTGCCGCCGGAACTTTCCGGAACACGTCGGGATAGTTGTCCAGGGTGGTGATCCGGTTCAAAGGCCAGGCGATGACTGCCGCCTTGCCTTCAAGGTCGTCGAGGTCGATGAAGCCGCCGTCGGCGTCCATGTGGGCGCGGGAATCGGCGGAATGGTTCCGGTTGTCACCCATCACCCACACCTTCCCCTCGGGGACAATCACATCGAAGTTCCGGACCTGCGGGACCTCGGCGGGATTGACATAGGTTTCGTCGAGGGCGGTCCCGTTGAGAGTAATTTTACCGCTGGCGTCACAACACACCACATGGTCACCAGGCAGCCCAATGACCCTCTTGACGAGGTGCTGCTCCGAGTTGTCCGGCAGCAGGCCAACGAACGTCAGCCCGTCCTGCACCCAGGTAAACGGCCCCTCGGTCTTCGCCGGCGCCGGAGGAAGCCAGCCCTTGGTATCCCGGAAGACCACGACGTCACCGCGGTTGAGCGAGAAGGGTTCCGGCACCAGGAGGTTGACGAAGATCCGGTCGTCGACATCAAGCGTGTGGACCATGGATTCGGACGGAATGAAGAAGGCGCGGAAAAGAAAAGTCTTGATGAGGAAGGACAGCACCACGGCGATCACCACCACGGTGGCTACTTCCTTGAGCCAGGCAAACACCGGACTGGCCGCCGACTTGTCGGCAGCCTTGGCCGAGGAACGGCTTTGCAGCGGCGCGGGAGGCGGCGCGTCCGGGACCGGGACCGCTCCACCGGAGGCCGCACCGGCCGGAGTATCCGGAGTGCCGTCGTGGCCCGGGTCCGGTGTCCGCGCATGGTTCTCGGGCATCTACTGTCCGTTCTCTGTGGTGGGTTCCGCCGCAGGCGGCCCTGGTATTGGACCAAATCTATCAAGCGGCCAGATGATCTGGACGGGCCGGCCGATAACCCGGTCCAAAGGAACCATTCCGCCGCCGGGAGCGCCCAGCAGGCTGCGGGAGTCGGCAGATAGCGAGCGGTGGTCGCCCAGCAGCCATACCCGTCCGTCCGGAACCATCGCGCTGAATTTTTGGATGCTGGGGGCGTCGCCCTCAAAGATGTAGGGCTCGTCCAGCGCATCGCCGTTGACGGTGATCTTCCCGCCGGCATCGCAGCAGACCACGGAGTCGCCGGGGAGTCCGATGACCCGCTTGACGTAAGTGGTGTCGCTGCCGGTGAGGCCGAGCCATTGGGTGATGCCGGACGCGGCATCCACGACTGGGCCTTTGCCGCTGTTCAGCGGTGCAAAGGTTCCCCGGCCGTCGAACACAACAATGTCGCCCCGCCGTATGGGTTCGGCCTGGAAGCTGGTCCGGGACACCAGGATCCTGTCCCCGCCCTGCAGCAGAGGTTCCATGGATTCGGACGGGATGTAGTACACATCAATCCAGAGCGACCGGACCAGGCCACTGACCGCAACGGCCAGCAGAAGCGCCAGGAAAACAAAACGCCAGCCCGTTTTTGGGGGCTGGCGTTTTGTCTGGTCCATGGTCCGTATCCTGGGCGCTGGTGCTGAAATGGCTCCGGCGCTGGCCGGCTACGGCGGCGGCCCAGCCTTCGCAGGTCCGAAAAGGACTTACTTGCCGGTGCTGAAGTCGCGCTTTTCCTTGATCTTTGCAGCCTTACCGCGCAGTGCACGCATGTAGTAAAGCTTGGCGCGGCGAACGTCGCCCTTGGTGACAACTTCGATCTTTTCGATGATCGGGGAGTGTACCGGGAAGGTACGCTCAACGCCGACACCGAAGGAGACCTTGCGGACCGTGAAGGTCTCGCGGACACCGTCACCCTGGCGGCCCAGGACGAAGCCCTGGAATACCTGGACACGGGTGTTCTTGCCTTCGATGATGTTCACGTGAACCTTGAGGTTGTCACCCGCGCGGAACTCGGGAACATCGGTGCGCAGCGAGGCTGCATCTAAGGAATCGAGAATATGCATTATTGCACTCCTGGTGAACGCCACAGGTCATTCACTTTGGGTCACGGCAGGAGAGCCCGGCGCCCGGCAGGGCACTGGAAATTGCTGCCGAAAGTTAAGTGGTCCGGCCGCCTCAATGGTTGACGAGGCCGGTTGTCAGGCTGTTGGTTGCGCTCCCCCTGTGGCAGGTGCGGACCCAGCAGACACAATGTCTAATTTTGCCACAGCGGAGCGGTTACGGCCAATCCTCAGCGGCAGCTGCGGGCAGGACCCGTGGAGCAAGGTACATCCCGCGCTTGCGTTACGTCGCCTCCGGCCGGCGGACGAGCTTCCCGTCGACGACGTCGTACCCCAGGTTGTGCAGTTCGGTGCGGTCGGCGCGGGGGAGGCTTCCGGCGTCGAACCCTTCCAGCAGGTCCGGGCGGCGTGACGCCGTCCGGCGGAACTGCTCGTGCCGGCGCCATTGGGCGATCTTGCCGTGATTGCCGCTGAGCAGCACGGCAGGCACTTCCCGTTCCCGCCAGACAGCAGGCTTGGTGTAGACCGGGTATTCCAGGAGCCCGTCGGAATGGGACTCCTCCACAAGCGACTCCGGGTTGCCCACTACGCCGGGCAGCAGCCGGCCAATCGCCTCCACCATGGCCAGGACGGCCACTTCCCCGCCATTAAGGACATAGTCCCCCAGGCTCACCGGCCGCACGTCGAAGTGCTCGCGGGACCACTCAATCACCCGCTCATCGATGCCCTCGTAGCGCCCGCACGCAAAGGCCAGATGACTTTCTTCCGCGAGCTCGTAGGCAAGCGCCTGGGTAAACCGCTCCCCTGCCGGCGACGGGACAATCAGGACAGGCTTGCCCGCTCCTTCGGGCCGCTCTTCGGCAATTGAGGCCAGGGCCTGCGCCCAGGGTTCCGGCTTCATCACCATGCCCGCGCCGCCGCCGTAGGGGGTGTCATCCACGGAACGGTGCTTGTCAGTGGTGAAGCTGCGGAGGTCGTGGACATGGAGGTCCAGGATCCCGTCCTGCCGGGCCTTGCCGATCAGCGAGAGTTCAAGCGGTGCCAGGTACTCGGGAAAGATGCTGACGACATCGATCCGCATTTAGGGCTTGCCTTCCGGTTCGGCATCGGCGGCATCGTCGGAATTCAGTTCGAAGAGTCCGTCCGGCGGGGTGAGGAGGATGTACCCCTGCTCGACGTTCACCTCCGGCACGATCTGTTCCACAAAAGGAACGAGGATCTCTTCACCGTCCGGGGTGGTCACCATCAGCAGGTCCTGGACGGGCATGGTGGTAAGGGCAGTGACCTTACCCACCACCGTGCCGCCGACGCGGGCCTCGAGTCCGACGAGCTCGTGTTCGTACCAGCCTTCATCGTCGTCCTCATCCAGCTCTTCGGTTTCGATGAAGAGCTTGACGCCCCGAAGGGTTTCCGCCTCATTGCGCGTTTCAATCTCTTCAAAGCCGAGCAGGAGGATGTCCTTGTTCCAGCGGGCACTGCTCACGGTCAGGGGCCCCGCGGCCGCGGGTTCGACCACGAACTCGGTGCCGGGGACGAACCGGTCCTCAGGGGCGTCGGTCAGGACCTGGACCGTGACTTCCCCGCGGATGCCGTGGGGCTTGCCAATGCGGGCCACCTGAAGCTGCATGTGTTCCTCTGTTCCAATGTGTGGATTGCGGTTGTTCGGGAAAAGCACTCCGGCCCCTCCACCTGGTGGTGGAGGGGCCGGAGCAAAAACTGATGTTGCCGAGCGCTCAGCGGCGGCGGTCGGTGTCGACGACGTCGACCCTTACCGGCTCACCACCGGCCAGGGCAGCCACCACGGTGCGCAGCGCGCGTGCCGTACGGCCCTGGCGGCCAATCACCCGTCCCAGGTCATCCTGATGAACACGCACCTCGAGGGTATCCCCGCGGCGGTTGCTCTTCGAGCTGACCTTGACATCATCCGGGGAATCAACGATTCCCCGGACCAGGTGCTCCAGCGCGTCTGCCAGCAATCTACTCAGCCTCGGTAGTCTCTGCTTCGGCCTGGGCGGCGTCAGTCTTGGATGCCTTCTTGGTGATGGCTTCCGGAATGATCACGGAACCCTTTTCGGGGGCCACGAAGGCTTCCTTCCCGGCTTTGGTCTTCAGGGTGCCTTCCTGACCCGGCAGGCCCTTGAACTTCTGCCAGTCACCGGTGATCTTCAGGATCGCGGCAACCTGCTCGGACGGCTGGGCGCCGACGGACAGCCAGTACTGTGCACGCTCGGAGTTAACCTCGATGTATGAGGGCTCTTCGGTGGGGTGGTACTTGCCGATTTCTTCGATGGCGCGGCCGTCACGCTTGGTGCGTGAGTCGGCGACAACGATGCGGTAGTACGGTGCGCGCATTTTGCCAAAGCGCTTAAGGCGAATCTTTACGGCCACTTTTGTGGTCACTCCTGTTTCAGAAAAGGGGGTGAACCCGGCTTTCTGCACCCGTGGGGCGGGCCGTACTTGCGGGTTCGAAGGACAGGATCCGGACGCGGAGAGAGGGGCCACGCAGATCGAGTACCTGTTTATTGTGCCAGATCAGCGTCGGGATTTCGACTTGACACGGCGGCGGCCCAGGGACGGCCGGCCCCGAACGCTCAGGCCGACCAGACGTAGAGGCCGGTCCGTTCAGAATCATCGACGCCGCCGGCCAGTTCAGCGACCTGTTGGACATAAGTCCGCGCCTGGACCGCATCGAAGGGCATGTCGTCCTGTGCGGCCCACTGCTCGGCAACGTCGTCAAGGACATTGCCTTCACCTTCGGTTTCATAGGTCAGAAGGTCGGCAAGCGCGCGGACCATGGCCGGCGGTACCGCCAGCAGGGAATCGCTTGCCACGTCCACCATGGTCAGCTCGTAGTCGGCGCCGCCGGCGTGCACCGCAGTGCCTGCAAGGTCCCCTAGCTGTTCAACTTCGAAATCGCTGATGCCCGGGATCCGTACCGCCTGCCCGGCTGGCGCACTGCCGCCTTCGTCAAGGACGCCGGCGCGCTTAAGCGCGGCATCATGGGTGGCGACAAAGATCTCGGTGAAGCCCATGGGAAGTACCCTTCTTCCGTTGACGGTGCGGCCGGGAGCAGTGCCTGCCGCCCGGCCGTTCGGCTTCAGCCTAGTACGGGAATGCCGGGGTCAGCGCACTGCCACCCGGATGCTGTTGCGCCAGGGGTCCTCAAACCGCAGCTCGGCCCCGGTGTGGCGGGCCGGCACCCCGGCGACTTTGAGGCGGTCTGCCAGCGCGCCGACGTCGTCCCCCGCGGGCACCTCGATGAGGACCTCGCCGAGGCCCAATGTGTCCTTTCGGGGCCCGGCGCCGCGGCTGTTCCAGACGTTCATGGCCATGTGGTGGTGGTAGCGGCCCGCGGAGACGAACAGTGCCTGCCCGTGCCAGCCGGCGGTCTTTTCGAACCCGAGGATTCCCACGTAGAAATCGCGCGCGGACTGCACGTCACCTACCTGGAGGTGGACGTGGCCCACTCCTGCCGCGGTCTGTCGCTGCCCCTCGAGGGACTTCTCAGTGAGGTGCTGCTCGAGGTACCTCTGCGGAGGCAGGGCCAGGCTGTCCATCACAACGTCGGTGCCGTTCCAGGACCAGTTGCTGCGCGGCCGGTCCCAGTACAATTCGATGCCGTTGCCTTCGGGGTCGTTGAAGTAGAAGGCTTCGCTGACCAGGTGGTCGGCGCTGCCGGTGAAGGACCTGGGTTCATATTGGGCAGCGGTGGCGATGGTTGCGGCGAGGGAAGCCTGGTCTTCGAAGAGCAGTGCCGTGTGGAACAGGCCCGCTTCCCCCCTGCCCGGAAGGTTCAGTCCGGGCGCAGGTGCCAGGTGGACCAGCGGCTTCTGCAGGCGTCCGAGGTACAGCCCGCCGTCCTGCTCGGCCACAACCTCAAGGCCGAGGGCACGCTGGTAGTAATCGGTCATGAGCTTCATGTCGCCAACCTTGAGCATCACTGTGCCCATGGTGAGGTCGGCCGGAAGAAGATCCTGGCTGGTGGCTTCTGCAGTCATCGAACGCTCCCTGTGCTGGAGGCCGTCCGGAATAAGGCGGCCTGTCACTATTAAAATTACTTGAAGCTTCAATTTATTCCAAGTGCTTTCGCCAAGTGCATGAGGTCAGCGGATGACGCGGCCTCCCAGCACCACGTGGGCGGGTTCGCTGATGGTCATCGGAGTCGTCCGGGGATCCTCGGCAAACAGGACGACGTCGGCGCGCGCCCCCTCCTGCAGGCTGTCGGCGCCAAGCCACTCCCGGGCGGACCAGCAGGCGGCGTCCAGGGCTGCAGTCATCGGCAGTCCAGCCGTATGCAGGGCCAGGATCTCGTCCGCGATCCTGCCGTGGCTGATAACGCTGCCGGCATCCGTACCTGCAAAAATTCTCACGCCGGCGTCGTAGGCCTCTGCCACGCGCTCCATGCGCCGCTCCCAAAGCGCCAGCATGTGGGCCGCGTAGCGCGGAAACCTGGGCTGTGCCTGCGCGGCGATGGCCGGAAACGTGGCGATGTTGATAAGCGTCGGGACAATTGGCACTCCCTGCTCAGCGAACCGGGGAAGGTGCCGTGGCAGAAGCCCGGTGGCGTGCTCGATGCAGTCGATGCCCGCATCCAGCATCTGGTCCAGCGTGTCCTCCGCGAAGCAGTGGGCTGTCACGCGGGCGCCTTCGTCGTGCGCCGCCTGGACCGCGTCCCGGACGACGGCGGCAGGGAACGAGGGTGCCAGGTCACCGGCGCCACGGTCGATCCAGTCCCCCACGAGCTTGACCCAACCGTCGCCGTCACGGGCCTGCTTCCGCACGGCCTCCACGAGGTTTTCCGGTTCCACCTCGTCCGCGAAACCGCGCAGGTACCGGCGTGTCCGGGCTATGTGCCGTCCGGCGCGGATCAGGACGGGGAAATCCCGTCCGCCCTGCATCCAGCGGGTGTCGGCCGGGGAGCCGGCGTCCCGGATGAGCAGGGTGCCCGAGTCCAGGTCGGCCCGGGCCTGGTCTTCTGCGGCAGCGGCGTCCACCGGGCCGCCCGGCCCGAGTCCGATATGGCAGTGCGCGTCCACGAATCCGGGCAGGACCCAGCCATCCAGCACTCGGTCCGGCGCCTGCTGCGGGCGGGTAAACGTCAGCAGCCCGCCAACGGACCACAGGCCCCGCCGCTCGCTTCCCGGCCCGGTCAGCACGGGGCCGCTGAGTTCTATAATCTCCGGCATTCGACTCCCTCTTCCTCGCCAGTCAGGCTAGCACCGGCTATGTGACAAGGCCCTCACGGAAGGCTGTGGTAGCTTTCTTCCTGACCACACGGGTGCCCCTGCAGGGGCTGAGATCGGGCTGATGCAGCCTGCGACCGTTGAACCTGTCCGGGTAATGCCGGCGAAGGAAGTGAGTATTCCTTGAGTACACCAAAAGAACAGCTGAGCCCTGCCCAAGATGAGCCCGGGAAAGGGCTGCCCGGTGAAAGCCCGGCAGCTCCGGTCACCCGGTCGCTGAAGTCGCACTCATTGGCCTTTATCGAAGATGCGGCGTCAGGGATCCGGGTCCCTGTGACCGAAATAGCCCTTGAGCCCTCCCCCAATGGGGAAGCCAACGCCCCTTTCCGGACGTACCGGACCGCCGGACCCGGCAGCGACCCGGTGCGCGGCCTGAGCCCCTTCCGGTCGGAATGGATTCTGGGACGGGGAGACACGGAAGCCTACAGCGGCAGGGAGCGGAACCTGCTCGACGACGGCCGGTCGGCTGTCCGCCGCGGCGCCGCCTCCGCGGAATGGGAGGGCGCCCGGCCGGTGCCCCGCCGCGCCCTCGAAGGCAAAACCGTGACCCAGATGCACTACGCCAGGCAAGGCATCATCACGCCGGAAATGCGGTTCGTCGCGTTGCGCGAGAGCTGCGACGTGGAGTTGGTCCGCAGTGAGGTGGCCGCCGGCCGCGCGATTATTCCCAACAACATCAACCACCCGGAGTCCGAACCGATGATCATCGGGAAGGCGTTCCTGGTGAAAATCAACGCCAACATCGGCAATTCAGCCGTGACCAGTTCGATTGCCGAGGAAGTGGACAAGCTGCAGTGGGCAACCCAGTGGGGCGCCGACACCGTAATGGACCTGTCCACCGGCGATGACATCCACACCACCAGGGAATGGATCATCCGCAACTCCCCGGTTCCGATCGGCACGGTGCCGATTTACCAGGCGTTGGAAAAGGTCAACGGGGAAGCCAACGCGCTGACTTGGGAAATTTTCCGCGACACCGTCATTGAGCAATGTGAGCAGGGCGTCGACTACATGACAGTCCACGCAGGAGTCCTGCTCCGGTATGTTCCGCTGACCGCCAACCGCGTGACGGGAATCGTATCGCGTGGAGGTTCCATCATGGCTGGCTGGTGCCTGGCGCACCATGAGGAAAACTTCCTGTACACACACTTCGACGAGCTGTGTGAAATCTTCGCCAAGTACGACGTCGCGTTTTCCCTCGGCGACGGGCTGCGGCCGGGGGCGACGGCGGATGCCAACGACGCCGCGCAGTTCGCAGAGCTGGACACCCTCGCCGAGCTCACGCAGCGGGCCTGGAAATACGATGTCCAGGTGATGGTGGAGGGTCCCGGCCACATTCCCTTCCACCTGGTGCGGGAAAACGTGGAGCGGCAGCAGGAGCTGTGCAAGGGAGCACCCTTCTACACGCTGGGGCCACTGGTCACCGATGTGGCTCCGGGATATGACCACATCACGTCAGCGATCGGGGCCACGGAGATCGCCCGGTACGGTACCGCCATGCTGTGCTACGTCACACCCAAGGAACACCTTGGCCTGCCCAACAAGGACGACGTGAAGACAGGCGTGATCACCTACAAGATCGCCGCGCATGCGGCAGACCTCGCCAAGGGCCACCCTGGTGCGCACGAACGGGATGACGCGTTGTCCAAGGCACGGTTCGAGTTCCGCTGGCGGGACCAGTTCGCCCTGTCCCTGGACCCGGTAACGGCCGAGGCTTTCCATGACGAGACGCTCCCCGCCGAGCCGGCCAAGACCGCCCATTTCTGCTCGATGTGCGGACCAAAGTTCTGCTCCATGCGAATCAGCCAGGATATCCGTGACGAATACGGGTCCGCGGAGTCGCAGGCAGCACTGGCAGAGATGGCGGCCGGGATGCGCGAAAAGAGCCAGGAGTTCATGGCCGCGGGCGCCAAGGTGTATCTGCCGGAACCGGCCGTGCCGTCAGCCGGAGGCCGTTAGCCGCCATCAGTTTCCCGTCCGGCCGGCTATTGGGGGCCGTCCGGACGGGGGAAACTCCGCATTGGCCGGGTTCAGGAGGCCCTGGCAGGCTGGCTCCTGCTGACCTCACTGATGAACGCCCGGATGGCGCGGTCGCCGTCCGGGGAATCGTGGGGGCGGTGTCCTCCCGCGGCAACGCGGTGCAGGGCGCCGGTCTCACGCAGGTAACCGGCAATCTCCTCATAGAGTGGCTCCCATCCCCCGGTCAGGACCAGGGTGGGGACGCCCGGAACGATGTGCAGCGGAGCCTCCCACGTGGGCGACTGGAGCCGCAGTCGCCTGGCGGAGCGCCTCTCCTCGACGGTGGCCGGCTCCTGCAGGTCCGTGGCGTAGACCCGCCGTACAAACTCCCGCTGGAAGTCCTCGTCGCTGAGCTGGTGCCGGACATCGAACAACGGCTGCATGAGCCCGATATGCGCCGCCGTGGCCGGCAGCTCCGCAGTCAGGGAGAGGCACGCCGGCTCCACGAGTGTCAGCGAATAGACGAGGTCGGGGCGTTCGACGGCAGCCATCATGGCGGCGATGGCTCCCTGGGAGTGAGCCACAATGTGTCCGCCGGCGGCGCCGCGGCCGTCGTCGGCCAGGGACCGCAGCACGATGGAGGTGTCCTCTGCAAAGGAGGATTCAACCGGTTCGGCGATGGGATCGTAACCGTGGCGGCGCAGGAACAGTGCGTCGTAGGCCAGTGCCATGCCGTGCTGGCGCGGCCAGGCCGCGGCGCCGAAGCTTCCGGCGCCGTGCACGAACACTACCCTCTGCTTGAACATGTCCCAACCCTATTCCACGGTACCGACAACCCAAGTAAGCAGCAGCAGGTGTCGTTTTGAGGCTTCAAAACGACACCTGCTGCTACTGGGTTGGGGATGCTGTTACTTGCCGAGGAACTTGTCGAAGCCCTTGGGCAGGTTCAGCTGCGACGGATCAAAATCGCCCGACTGCTGGCCGAAGGCGGCGCCGGTGGGCAGCGCCTTCGCAGCGTTGGCACGGCGTGCCTCGGCTTCCTTGCGCTCCTGTGCTGCCTTGGCCGGGTTGCCCGACTTTGCCTTCTTCTTCGGGGCGTTCTTGGCGTTCTTCCGGGCCCCGCCGCCCGCACCGGGCATTCCTGGCATCCCGGGCATTCCCGGCATGCCTCCCTGGGCCATCTTCTTCATCATCTTCTGGGCCTGGGCGAAGCGCTCCAGCAGGCCATTGACCTCGGAAACATGCACGCCCGAACCGCGGGCGATGCGGGCGCGGCGCGAACCGTTGATGATCTTGGGCGCAACGCGCTCGTGCGGCGTCATGGATCGGACAATCGCTTCGACGCGGTCGATCTCGCGTTCGTCGAACTGCTCCAGCTGCTGGCGGATGTTCTGCGCACCCGGCATCATCATGAGCATCTTCTTCATGGACCCCATGTTGCGGATCTGCTGCATCTGGGCCAGGAAGTCATCGAGGGTGAACTCCTCCTGGTCGGCGAACTTCTTCGCCATCCGGGCGGCTTCGTCCTTGTCCCACGACTTTTCCGCCTGCTCAATGAGCGTGAGGACGTCACCCATGTCCAGGATGCGCGAGGCCATCCGGTCAGGGTGGAACAGCTCGAAGTCGTCCACGCCTTCACCGGTGGACGCGAACATGACCGGTTTGCCGGTGACCGACGCGACGGAAAGCGCGGCACCGCCGCGGGCGTCGCCGTCGAGCTTTGACAGGACGATGCCGGTGAAGTTGACGCCTTCATCAAAAGCATGCGCCGTGTTCACAGCGTCCTGGCCGATCATGGCGTCGATGACGAACAGGACTTCGTTGGGCACGATGGCGCGGCGGATCTGGCGCGCCTGCTCCATCATCTCGGCGTCGACGCCAAGGCGGCCGGCGGTGTCAACGATGACGACGTCGTGCAGCTTCTGGCGCGCTTCCTCGACGCCTGCCCGGGCCACTGCGACGGGGTCGCCGGCCGGCTGGTCAAGTTCGGACGAAGTGGCTCCGGGATGCGGCGCGAACACCGGCACGTTCGCCCGCTGGCCCACCACCTGCAGCTGGTTGACGGCGTTGGGGCGCTGGAGGTCACAGGCCACCAGGATGGGGCTGTGCCCCTGCCCTTTGAGCCACTTGGACAGCTTGCCGGCCAGGGTGGTCTTGCCGGCACCCTGCAGGCCGGCCAGCATGATGATCGTGGGGCCGTTCTTGGCGAGCCGGATGCGGCGGGTTTCGCCGCCGAGGATCTCCACGAGCTCCTCGTTGACGATCTTGACGATCTGCTGGCTCGGGTTAAGTGCTGCCGATACCTCGGCACCCAGGGCGCGTTCCCGGACCCGCCCGGTGAATTCACGGACTACGGGAACGGCAACGTCCGCGTCCAAAAGGGCACGGCGGATCTCGCGGACTGTTGCATCGACATCGGCCTCGGTGAGGCGGCCCTTGCCGCGGAGATTCTTGAAGGTTGCTGTCAACCGGTCAGAGAGTGAATTGAACACGCGCCGTGCACTTCTTTCAGTGGATGATCGGGACTCGACTATCTAGGGTACCAAGTCGGGCACCCAAGATGGCATGCTGGCAAAATGACGAGCCAAACAACTGTAAGAACCCTGCTCATCCTCGGCGCCTCCGGCGACCTCACCGGCCGTCTCCTCCTGCCCGGGCTGGCCCGGCTGGTGGCGAAGGGCCGGGCGGCGGGCCTCCGGCTCGTCGGCGCCGGTTCTGATCCCTGGACCCCGGAACAGTGGCGCGAGCGGGTGCAGTCGTCTTTCGCGGCAGCTGCTGAAGCGGCGGACGCCGAAGGGAAAGAAGCGCTCGAGGCCCTGGAAAAGGAAACGGTCTACCATCAGCTGGACGTCACCGCCGCCGGCGCCCTCGCTACCCTGCTGGGCAGCCTCGAAGGGCCGGTCGCCGCCTACTTTGCCCTCCCGCCGAAAATCAGCCAGCTCGCCTGCGAGGCCCTGCGGCCCGAGGACGTCCCGCAGGGCACCCGGCTGGTAATGGAGAAGCCTTTCGGGTCCAGTGAAGCGTCGGCGCGGTCGCTGAACCAGACGCTGGTCCGCCTGGTTCCGGAGGAACATATCCACCGGGTTGACCACTTCCTGGGCAAGGCCACCGTACTGAACATCCTGGGCCTGCGCTTTGCCAACAACTTCCTTGAGCCCGTCTGGAACCGGCACCACATCGAAAAGGTGGAAATCATCTTCGACGAGGATCTGGCCCTGGAAGGGCGTGCCCGCTATTACGACGCCGCCGGAGCCCTCCGCGACATGATCCAGAGCCATTTGCTCCAGATCATGGCACTTATGGCCATCGAACCTCCGGCCACCGTGGGTGAGCGGGACCTGCGGGACGCCATCTCCGCCGTCCTTCGTGCCAGCAGCGTCCCCGAGCCCCTGGCAGCCTCCACCCGCCGGGCACGCTACACCGCCGGTTCGGTGGCGGGGAAAGCGGTACCCGATTATGCCGGGGAGGAGGGAGTGGACGCCGACCGCGCGACGGAAACCCTTGCGGAGATCCAGGTCGGAATCGACAACTGGCGCTGGAAAGGCGTCCCTTTCATCCTGCGTTCAGGCAAGGCCCTCGGCGCCAAGCGCAAGGAAGCCGTGGTCACCTTCCGTCCCGTCCCCCATCTGCCTACAGGCTTCACCGGTGTGGACTCACCGAACCAGCTCCGGATCGGCTTCGGCCCGGACACCCTGGAATTCGACGTCGATGTCAACGGCCCGGGAGACCTCCTCAGCCTGAGCCGGACCACCCTCCAGGCAGAGCTGAGTGCCTCCGAGCTCCTCCCCTACGGAGAAGTCCTCGAGGGCGTGCTCGCGGGAGACCCGCTGCTTTCGGTCCGCGGTGATACGGCTGAGGACTGCTGGCGGATTGTGGAGCCCGTGCTGATGGCCTGGCAGCGCGGTGAGGTTCCGTTGGAGGAGTACGACGCCGGTTCGGCCGGGCCCGCTTCCTGGCCCGCCGCGCGTCCCGGCGGCCGGTCATAGGAGCCAGGCAGCCGTCTTCCGGGGGCTTCTGCAGCAACAACAGAGCAGAGCGGGCAGGATACCTTCCGGTTTCCTGCCCGCTCTGCTCTTGCTGTGTCTTCACCTTCCCCCTGGGGGACGGCATGCCCTAAATGGCGGCGACGCCCCGTTCGCCGGTCCGGACCCGGACGGCTTCGAAGACATCCACGGTCCACACCTTGCCGTCGCCCGCCCGGCCGGTGTTGGAGCTGGCGATGATGACATCCAGGATGTCGTCAGCCTGCTCATCCGTGGCCAGGACCTCCACCCGGATCTTCGGCAGGAGATCCACGTTGTACTCCGCGCCGCGGTAGACCTCGGTATAGCCGCGCTGCCTGCCGTAGCCGCTGGCCGCGCTGACCGTCAGGCCCTGCACGCCGTAGGCCTCCAGCCCTTCCCGGATGGCCTCGAGCTTTTCCGGCCTGACGATTGCCGTGATCAGTTTCATGCCCCCACGCTTTCCTTGCCTGTTGCTGATTCGCTCTTCTGGTCAGCCGGTGTTGCGTCCGAAGCCTGGGCGGCTTCCGGCTGGGTCTTGCCGGTGATCATGTCGTGCAGGGGATGGAAGCTTCCGCCGTGTCCCCCAACACCGAACTCGTAGGCGGTCTCGGCGTGCAGGCTGAGGTCAACACCCACCGTTTCCTGTTCCTGCGAGACCCGGAAGCCCATGGTCTTGTGGATGGCCAGGGCGATGATCGTCGTCAGGATTGCGGAGTAGGCGATCGCAATGCCCGCCGCCGCCAGCTGCGCCCACATCTGGGCCATGCCGCCGCCGTAGAAGAGCCCGCCGCCTGCACCGTCTTCGGGAAGGGCGATCAAGCCCAGGGCCACGGTGCCGATGATGCCGGAGACAAGGTGGACACCCACGACGTCGAGCGAGTCATCGAAGCCCCAGCGGAACTTCAGTCCCACTGCCAGGGCGGAGGCCACACCCGCCACGATGCCCAGGCCGAGGGCCCCGACCGGGCTGACATTGGCGCAGGCGGGGGTGATGGCAACGAGGCCTGCAACGACGCCGGAGGCCGCACCCAGTGAGGTGGGATGCCCGTCGCGGATCCGTTCGGTGACGAGCCAGCCCAGCATTGCAGCTGCCGGTGCAGCGAGGGTGTTGACCCAGATGAGCCCGCCCTGTTCCGCGGTGGTGGCGGCGCCGCCATTGAAGCCGAACCAGCCGAACCACAGGATGGCTGCACCGAGCATGACGAAGGGGATGTTATGGGGCCGGTGGTTGGGGTCCTTGCCGAATCCCTTGCGGTTGCCCACGATAAAGACGAGGATCAGCGCGGCGACGCCGGCGTTGATGTGGACCACGGTGCCACCGGCGAAGTCAATGGCTTCGCCGAGGGCCGAGCCCACAGCCCCCTCTTCGCTGAAGAGCCCGCCACCCCACACCATGTAGGCGAGGGGACAGTAAACCAGGGTGACCCACACTGGGACGAACACGCTCCAGGCACCGAACTTGGCCCTGTCTGCAATGGCGCCGCTGATGAGGGCCACCGTGATGATGGCGAAGGTGGCGCCGAAGCCCACCATGATGAGCCCGTCAGGGGTGTCGATGCCTTCAAGGCCGAAGTGTGCGAACGGGTTTCCCACCATCTGCAGGAAGCCCTCGCCCGAGGACATCGAGTAGCCCCACAGTATCCACACGACCCCGACCATGGCGACGGAGATGAAGCTCATCATCATCATGTTCAGTGCAGCTTTGGCCCGTGTCATGCCGCCATAGAAAAATGCCAGACCAGGTGTCATCAGCAGCACGAGCGCTGCGGACACCATGACCCAAACGTGACCTGCGGTAAGTTCCATGGTGCACGTCCTCTCTGATCGAAACTGCGGAGATGATCCGCCTGCCAACGCCCTTTGCGTCCTGTAACGAGTTTGTCGGCGGTGTGTTTCGCCCGCGGAGGATTTAGATTGCCGGCCTGTTACAACAACCTCCAGGAAGTAAATGGTGCATATCCGCCTTGTTACGGTTATGTTTCAGCACTCCCGCCGGTACCCGGCGCCCCATTCAGCAAGGAACTTCCCCTCATGACTGCAGGACCCCGCGTGAGCGGCGCCACTTCAAGGATCCTGGCGCGGCTGCGGCCAAAACGGGACAGGTTCCCGCGGGACATCAAGGTGATGATCGCCGCCGCGTTCCTGATTGCGCTCGGCTTCGGGCTTGTTGCGCCTGTTTTGCCGCAGTTCGCCACAACCTTCGGAGTGGGAAACACAGAGGCAGCGGTGATCGTGGCGATCTTCGCCTTTATGCGGCTCATCTTCGCTCCGGCCGGCGGGACCCTGATCGGCCGGCTGGGGGAACGGCCCGTCTACGTTGCGGGGCTCCTGATCGTGGCACTCTCCACGGCGGCCTGCGCCTTTGCCCAGGATTACTGGCAGTTGCTGCTCTTTCGCGGGCTGGGCGGTGCCGGCTCTGTGATGTTTACTGTCGCGTCCATGGCGCTGGTGGTCCGGCTGGCACCGCCGGAGAGCCGCGGCCGCGTTTCCGGCGCCTATGCGTCCGCATTCCTCATCGGCAACGTCTGCGGTCCGATCGTGGGCGGACTGCTGGCCGGATTCGGCCTGCGGATCCCGTTTCTGGCCTACGCCGCGGCCCTGATTATTGCCGCGCTGGTGGTCCAGACCCAGCTGAGCCACCAGCGCCGGAGCCCTGCTGAGTCGCGGGAGCGGGCGCCCGACATGGGTTTGGGGGAGGCTCTGGGTATCGGAGCCTACCGATCGGCGCTGGTTTCCAGCTTTGCGAACGGATGGGCTACCTTCGGGGTCCGGATGGCCACCGTGCCCTTGTTCGCTGCGGCTGCCTTCGGCTCCGGTCCCGAAGCCGCGGGGCTGGCCTTGGCCGTTTTCGCCGCGGGTAATGCTGCCGCGCTGACGTTTTCGGGCCGGCTGGCTGACAGCATGGGGCGCAAACCGATGATGATCTGGGGCCTGCTGGTGGCGGGTTTGGCGACGGCCGGCATCGGCTTCACCGATGGTCTCGCCTGGTTCCTGGCAGCCGCGGCGCTTGCCGGCGTCGGATCGGGACTTTTTGGACCTGCCCAGCAGGCCGCCGTCGCCGACGTGATCGGCAACGGGCGGTCCGGCGGCAAGGTGCTGGCCGTCTACCAGATGACGTCCGACGTCGGCGCGATTGTGGGGCCGGTCCTGGCCGGCATTCTTGCTGACCGGCTTGGCTTCGGCTGGGCTTTCGGAGTGACCGGCGGAGTCATGGTGGTGGCGGCGTGCGCCTGGCTTGCCACCCGTGAGACCCTTCAGTCCGCCAGGCCGCAGGACCTGCCAGGCCCGGGTCCCCGCTAGAAGGCCTGCATCAGTTCAGCAGCGCGTCAACGAAGCCCTCTGCCTCGAACGGGGCAAGGTCGTCAGCGCCCTCTCCCAGCCCGATCAGCTTCACGGGGACGCCCAGGCTCTTCTGGATGGCGACCACTATTCCACCCTTGGCCGTACCGTCCAGCTTGGTCAGGACGATGCCGGTGATGTTGACAACCTCAGCGAAAACACGGGCCTGGTTCAGGCCGTTCTGGCCCGTGGTGGCGTCCAGGACGAGCAGGACCTCGTCCACTTCGGCCAGCTTCTCCACGACGCGCTTGACCTTGCCCAACTCGTCCATCAGGCCCACCTTGTTCTGGAGCCTGCCGGCGGTGTCGATCATGACCACATCGACTTCCTGGTCAATGCCGGCCTTGACAGCTTCATAGGCCACTGAGGCGGGGTCGGCGCCGTCGATGTCCGACTTCACTGTGGGGACGCCGACACGCTGGCCCCAGGTTGCCAGCTGCTCGGCGGCGGCGGCGCGGAACGTATCAGCGGCGCCCAGCAGGACGTCCTTGTCCTCGGCGACCAGTACGCGGGCCAGCTTGCCCACTGTGGTTGTCTTACCCACGCCATTCACTCCCACCACCATCACGACGGCGGGCTTGTCGGCATGGCGCTGGACATTGAGGCTGCGGTCCATCGTGGGGTCAACGAGCTTGATGAGTTCCTCGCGGAGCAGCTTCTTGACCTCCTCCGGGGTCCGGGTGCCCAGTACCTTGACCCGCTCGCGCAGGGCGTCCACGAGCTGCATGGTGGGCTCGGTGCCAAGGTCCGCGAGAAGGAGCGTTTCCTCTACCTCGTCCCAGACGTTTTCGTCGATCCTGTCGCTGGAGAGCAGCGCCAGGAGGCCCTTGCCCATGATGTTGTTGGAGCGGATAAGCCGCTCCCGCAGGCGCATGAGCCGGCCTTCCACGGGCAGCGGGGTTTCCACCGGGATGACTTCCAGCCCCGCGGCATCGTCGGGAACCGTGGCGGTGTCGAGGTCCTCGACGTCAACGCCGGCGGGCACTTTCCGGTCCGTCACCGCCGCCGACCCGTCAGCGACCAGCGTGCTGCCGCCGGACCGGATTTCCGGATCGTTGGCGTCGCGCGTGTCCGGGTACTGGGTGATGTTCTTCCGAGTCTTCAGCAGGACGGGAATCAGCCCGCCGATAATCGCCAGGGCAGCAACAATGGACAGAATAATGGGAAGGATGTCATTCACTCCCCTAGCTTCTCACAAACGCAGCAGCCGTTTTCGGCGGCCGGCGCGCCCTTGACCTGCCGTGACGCCGCATGGATTGCTGCGCCTATACCTGGGCACCGAGGCGTTGGCTGATGACGGTGGAGACGCCGTCGCCCCGCATTGTGACGCCGTAGAGGGCGTCCGCCACTTCCATGGTGCGCTTCTGGTGGGTGATCACGATGAGCTGGCTGGATTCCCGCAGTTCCTCAAAGATGGTGAGGAGCCTGCCCAGGTTCGTGTCATCCAGGGCGGCCTCCACCTCGTCCATCACATAGAACGGGGACGGACGCGCTTTGAAGATGGCGACCAGCAGGGCCACGGCGGTCAGTGACCGTTCGCCGCCGGACAGCAGTGAAAGCCGCTTGATTTTCTTGCCGGCGGGTCGGGCCTCCACTTCGATGCCCGTGGTGAGCATGTCTGTGGGGTCCGTAAGGACGAGGCGTCCTTCACCGCCGGGGAACAGGCGTTCGAAGACCCTGACGAACTGCGCCTGGGTGTCTTCGAAGGCCTCTGTGAAGACGCGCTGGACCCTGTGGTCCACTTCCTTGATGATGTCCAGCAGGTCCTTGCGGCTCGCCTTGAGGTCCTCAAGCTGGGTGCTGAGGAACTGGTGGCGCTCCTCCAAAGCGGCGAATTCCTCCAGGGCCAGCGGGTTCACTTTCCCGAGGCTGGCAAGGTCCCGCTCGGCTTTCCGCAGCCGCTTCTCCTGCTCCTGGCGCACGTACGGCTTTCCCTCCAGGAGTTCTTCCCCGCCGGCATCCACGGGCGCACGAAGGGCGGCCCATTTGTCGCCGCTTTCCTCCGCGGGCACCGGAACAGGAAGATGGGGCCCGTACTCGCTGACCAGCGCGTCAGGGGTGATCCCCAGTTCATCAATGGACCGGCTCTCCAGGGCCTCGATCCGGGCGCGCTGCTGGGCGCGGGCCAGCTCGTCGCGGTGGACGTTATCCGTAAGGTCGGCAAGCTCCCGAGCGAACGCCTCATTGGCGTCCCGGATGTCCCTCAGGCCCCGGTCCCGCAGCTCGCGGTTTTCTTCGGCGAGGTCACGCTCATGCCTGGCCAGGTCAACTGACACGTCAACATGGCGGAGGGCCAGGTCCACGGCTGCCGAAACTGCCGCTGCCCGCCGGGCCTGGATACGCCGGCGGCGGGCACGTTCGGCCGCTTCCTCGCGGGCCCGGCGTTCCGTGGCGGCAGCACGTTCCAACGACGCCACGCGGTTCCGGATGGCCGAGAGCTGCTCCTCGGCGCTTCGCAGGGACAGCCGGGCTTCCACCTCGGCAGCACGGGCCTGTGATGCGGCCCGGGCCAGGGCGTCACGCTGTTCAGTGGACGGCTCCTGCTCCAGGGGCACCTCCTGGGCTGCGGCCAGACGCGCGGCAACAGCGGCCAGCGCTTCTTCCTCCGCCACCACATTTGCCTCGGCCCGGACCAGCGACGCCGCCAACCTGTCGCTTTCGCCGACGGCGCTGCGGAGTACCGAGTTGAGATGGCCGAGGCGTTCAGCCACTGCCGCCAGCCGGGCGTCGGACTCGTGCAGCCTGTCCAGGGCCGCGTCGGCCCGCTCCTGTGCCTCGCTGCGCCTGGCTTCGGCGCCGGCAAGGGCAAACCTGTTCTGCTCCAGCGCGGCGGTAACGGCGGAAAGCTGCTGATCGGCGTCGTCCACGGCGGCCTGCACCTCAAGCAGTGACGGCGCCTTTGCCGAACCTCCCGTGGCTGACACCGCGGTGAAGATATCCCCCGCGCGGGTAACGGCCGTGAGGCCGGGCCGGCTCGCCACCAGGGCTGCTGCACTGTCAATGCCAGGAACGACGGCGGTTCCGGACAGCAGGTGCCGGACCAGTGCAACGGATGTGCCGTCGCCGGACACCAGCGCCCCGGCCCAGCGGGCATCGGCGGGCAGGTTTCCCGCGTCCGTGTCCTGCAGGCCGTCGGCCGCTGCGGACCCAACGAGAACGGAAGCCCGGCCGGCGTCGTCGTCCTTCAGCCGTTGCAGTACAGCTGCCGCCGCGGCCGGGTCCTGTACCAGGACCGCCTCGGATGCCTCCCCCAGGGCGGCAGCGATGGCTGCTTCGAAGCCGGATTCCACCGTGAGTTCCCCGGCGAGGCTTCCCTGTACACCGGAAATGCCGGATTGCAGGACATGCCGGGCTCCGTCCTTGCGGTCCAGGCCAAGCTTCAGCGCGTCCCGCCGTGCTGCCAGGGCATCGCGCTTGCGGATTCCTTCGTTGACGGCTGCCTTGAGGTCGGCGATCTCCCCGAGCA
This sequence comes from Pseudarthrobacter sp. NS4, assembly GCF_024758005.1. Classification (NCBI taxonomy): domain Bacteria; kingdom Bacillati; phylum Actinomycetota; class Actinomycetes; order Micrococcales; family Micrococcaceae; genus Pseudarthrobacter; species Pseudarthrobacter sp. NS4. Next base: position 2,572,958 of record NZ_CP103288.1, read on the forward strand.
CGCCGTCCAGGACGGCACTCGCGGCCTCGTAGTCGGCGTCGAGCGATTCTTCGCCCTCTTCCACTCCTGCCACCTGGTTTTCCAAGGCTGTGAATTCGGCCTGGGCGCGGGCACGGCGCTCGGTGCCGGCGGTAACCGACTCCCGAAGCCTGCCCAGCTCGGCCTGCGCGGATTCAACCCGCGACCTGGCCGCCGCCACCTGGCCGGCAAGGCGGGCCAGGCCCTCGCGCCGGTCGGCCACAGCCCGAAGCTGCGCGGTGAGCCGCTGGTCCTCGGCGTGGGCGGCCCGTTCGGCCTCTGCCTTGGCAGCCGTGGCGGATTCGAGGGCGCTGCGCCTGTCCAGGATGGAGCGTTCGAGTTCGGCCAGTTCCTCGCGGACACGGGCCGCCTGCCGTTCCAGCTGCTCCGGATCCCGCCCTGATGATGGTGCGGAATCAACGGAACCGAGGAGGCGGCTTCGCTCCTGGGCCAGCGATCCCAGGGAACGAAGGCGTTCCCTGGCGGCCGTCAACCGGTACCAGGCGTCCCTTGCGGCGTTCAGTTTTGGCGTGGCCTCTGCCGCCAGTTGTTCAAGACCTGCCTGCTGCCGGCGTCCTTCTTCCAGCTGTTGGCTGACTACAGCCTTCCTGGCCTTAAGGGCGGCTTCGTCTGCCACGTCCTGTTCAAGGGCAAGCTGCAGCTGGACGAGGTCGTCAGCCAACAACCGGGCGCGGGCGTCCCGGACGTCGAACTGGACGCGCTGGGCCCGCCGGGCCACCTCGGCCTGCTTCCCCAGAGGAGTGAGCTGGCGCCGGATTTCACCGGTGAGGTCGGTGAGGCGCTGCAGGTTGGCCTGCATCGCCTCAAGCTTGCGGACAGTCCGTTCCTTGCGCCGGCGGTGCTTGAGGATGCCGGCAGCTTCCTCAATGAAGCCGCGCCGGTCCTCGGGTGTGGCGTGCAGGACGCGGTCCAGCTGCCCCTGGCCAATGATGACGTGCATCTCCCGGCCAAGGCCCGAATCGGAAAGCAGTTCCTGGATGTCAAGCAGGCGGCAGCCGGCGCCGTTGATGGCGTACTCGGACCCGCCGGTGCGGAACAGGGTCCGTGAGATCGTGACTTCGCTGTATTCAATGGGCAGGGCGCCGTCGGTGTTGTCGATGGTCAGCGAAACATGCGCCCGGCCCAGGGGCGGCCGGCCGGACGTCCCGGCGAAGATGACGTCCTCCATCTTGCCGCCGCGGAGCGTTTTGGCGCCCTGCTCACCCATGACCCAGGCCAGTGCGTCCACGACGTTGGATTTGCCGGAGCCGTTCGGACCCACGACGGCGGTGACGCCGGGCTCGAAGTCGAAGGTGGTGGCAGACGCAAAAGACTTGAACCCCCGGACGGTGAGGCTTTTGAGGTGCAAGGCTTTTGGATCTCCTGCTCGGCGGACGCGGATGGTGGGGACAGCCACGGGTACCTACAATCTACTGCGGGGCAGGGACAATTTTGTGCAGAACCCCGGCAGGGCCGGCGCGGATGTACTGATCTGCAGATGCAGGAATGGATCGGCGCCGGGCATAGTTAGCATTTGGACTTGTGCATGAAGGGGCGGTTAACGGCCGAACCGCAGGACGGACACGAACAGAGGCTTGAATTTGATAGGGAATGCAACGTTCCGCCACCGCAACACGGCTCTGCTTTCGGTGATCGGCGTCCAGGCTCCAAGGATCATCAGTTCCACGGAATTCGACCACAGGTTGGCCTCGACCCTTCGCCGGTTGAAATTCCCGCCGAAGCTGCTCGAGCGGGTGGCCGGCGTCACGCACCGGCGGTGGTGGGCCCCCGGGACCTCGTTCGACGACGCCGCCATCGAAGCGGGAGCAAAGGCATTGGCCGATTCCGGCATAGAAGCGTCCGAGGTGGGCCTGCTGATCAACACGTCTGTGACGCGGCGGAACCTCGAACCGTCTGTTGCGGTGAAGATCCACCACGGGCTGGCACTGCCATCGTCCGCCATGAACTTCGACCTCGCCAACGCCTGCCTCGGATTCGTAAACGGCATGACGCTGGCTGCCAACATGATCGACTCCGGCCAGATTAAGTACGCGGTGATCGTTAACGGCGAGGATGCGCAGGCCACGCAGGAGGCCACCCTGGCCCGGCTGCAGAGGCCGGAGACAACCCGTGAGGACTTCAACCGCGAATTCGCCACGCTTACCCTCGGTTCCGGTGCGGCTGCGGCCGTCCTGGGACCGGCTGACGAGCACCCGGGGGCGCACCGGATTCTTGGCGGCGTGATGCGCGCCGGGACGGAGCACCACGAGCTGTGCGTGGGCGGCATTGACGGCATGGACACGGACACGAAGGGCCTTCTCGACGGCGGCCTGCAGCTCGTCGTCGACGCCTGGCATGAGGCCCAGCCGGAGTGGGATTGGGGCTCGATGGACCGCTATGTCACGCACCAGGTGAGCACGGCATACACCCAGGCGATCGTCGACGCCATCGACCTGGACCCGGAGAAAGTTCCCATCACGTTTCCGCACTGGGGCAATGTGGGCCCGGCTTCCCTCCCCATGACCCTGGCCGCCGAAGCGCAGACCCTCGGAAGCGGGGACCGGGTGCTGTGCATGGGGGTCGGTTCCGGCCTCAACACAGCCATGGTGGAAATCGTTTGGTAGCCGCCGACTGGCCCGGCGTCGACCGGGAATGGTCACGCACGGTTGATGTGCCGTCCACCTCAGCCGCGGATGCACCCGGAACCGTCCGCCGCTGGCATCTGCTCGACAACGGCGCCCAGCTGTCCCGCCGCAGCCTGGCTCCTGCCGGCACCCTGCTGTGCGTGCACGGCAACCCCACCTGGTCCTACCTGTGGCGAACCCTGCTGGCCGCAGGCTCCGACCCCGCCCGGCCGTGGCGGGTGGTGGCCGTGGACCAGCTGGACATGGGCTTCTCCGAGCGGACCGGCACGTTCCGGCGCCTGGCGGACCGTATCAACGACCTGGGCGACCTCACGGCCGCACTGGGACTGGACGGCCCGGTGGTTACCGTGGGTCACGACTGGGGCGGCGTGATCAGCCTTGGTTGGGCCCTGGCACATCCGGAGCAGCTCGCCGGGGTGGTGCTGACCAACACGGCCGTGCACCAGCCTCCCGGCTCCCCCATCCCCGCGGCGCTGCGGCTTGCCCTGCACCCGGCCGTGCACCGCTGGGGCACCACGACGTCGGATGCTTTCCTGCGGGTGACGCATTCCCTGGCCCACCCGCCGCTGTCCCGCGCGGTCCGCCGTGCGTTTATGGCCCCCTACGTGGGCCCCGGCCGCCGCGAGGGCGTCGGTAACTTCGTGGCGGACATCCCCGCCGACGCGTCCCACCCCAGCTTCCCCGCGCTCAGCCGTGTCGCCGAAGGGCTGGCAGGGCTGCAGGTCCCGGCGTTGCTGCTCTGGGGACCAAGGGACCCGATCTTTTCGGACCGGTATCTGAAGGACCTCATCGGCAAGCTGCCGTCCGCGAAAGTGCACCGCTTCGAGGGTGCCGGCCACCTGGTCGCCGAAGACCGGGATATCGCCGCGCCCGTTTTCGATTGGCTCGCCTTGTGCGGCCGCGGCAGTGGACCGGCCGGCGCCCGGCCTGTTTCGGCGGCTGCTTCCCCGACGCCGGAGCCCGGCAGTGAGTTTCCGCCCCTCTGGGCGCCGCTCACGGAACTCGCGGCAGGACCGGCCGGCGGGGACACCGCCGTCGCGGAAATGGCCTCCGACGGGAACGTCGCACGCTCGCTCAGCTGGCTGGAGCTGGAGCAGGACATCGCCGCCCTCGCCGTGGGACTCCGGCAAGCCGGTGTCCGGAAAGGCAGCCGGGTAAGCCTGATGGTTCCACCAGGCGTGGACCTGACCGTGGTCCTCTACGCCTGCCTGCGGCTGGGCGCAGTGGTGGTCGTCGCCGATGCCGGCCTCGGCACCCGCGGCCTGAGCCGCGCAGTCAAGGGCGCCACCCCGGATTTCCTCATCGGCATCGACAAAGCCCTCGCCGCCGCAGCGCTGCTCGGTTGGCCGGGACAGCGCATCAGCGTACGGGACCTGCCGCCCGCCCGCCGCCGGGTCCTCGCCGTCGAGACCTCCCTCCCTGCCCTGGTTCGCTGGGGAAAGCTGCAGGCAGGGGCTGCACCGTCCCCGCAGGACCCGGACCCGGACGCGCCCGCTGCAGTGCTCTTCACCTCCGGCTCCACCGGCCCTGCCAAGGGCGTGGTGTATACCCAGCGGCGGCTGGCTGCAATGCGGGACGCCGTTGCCGGGACGCTGGGGATCCGTCCGGGCGCCCGCCTGGTGGCGGGGTTCGCGCCATTCGCCCTGCTGGGACCAGCCCTGGGGGCCGTCTCCGTGACGCCCGCCATGGACGTAACGGCTCCGCGCACCCTGACGGCCCGCGCCCTGGCAGAGGCCGCCGCGGCCATCGGCGCCACCGTGGTCTTCGCCTCCCCCGCCGCGCTCCGCAACGTCCTGGCGACCCGGAAGGGTCTTGGCCCCGCCGGTCACCAGGCCCTGGGACGCGTGGAGCTGCTCCTCTCGGCCGGCGCGCCCGTCGCCGAATCCCTCCTGGCGGACGTGCAGCGGCTGCTGCCGGGGGCCTCCTTGCATACCCCGTACGGGATGACCGAGGCGCTGCCGGTCACTGACATCAGCCTCGGGCAGATCCAGGCCGCCAGGGCCGACGCGGCCACCGGAAGCATGGCAGGGGCCGGCAACGGAGTGTGCGTGGGCCAGCCGGTGCACGGCGCCAGTGTCGCCGTCATCCCCCTCGCCGCAGATGGCACCGCCCCCGGGAACCACCCCGTCACGGCGCCGGGAGTCACCGGCGAGATCCTGGTGAGCGCTCCGCACGTGAAGGAAACCTACGACAGGCTCTGGTTGACCCAGCATGAGAGCGCCCGCACTGCCGGCTGGCACCGCACCGGAGACGTGGGACACTTCGACGCGGCCGGCCGGCTCTGGGTGGAAGGACGCCTCGCGCACCTCGTGACCGCACCGGATGGCGTGGTCACGCCGGTTGGCGCCGAACAGGCCATCGAATGCCTGGACGGCGTCGGCCTGCCCGCCGTCGTCGGTGTCGGCCCTTCCGGCACGCAGGCCGTCGTCGCCGTCGTCGAGACGGTACCGCCCGCGCGCCGGGCGGGCCCCGCCGCGCCCGAACTCGCTGCCCGGGTACGGGAGGCGGCCCGGAAGGCAGGTGTCAGCGTTTCCGCCGTCCTGGTTGTTTCCGCCCAGCCGACCGACATCCGGCATAACGCCAAGATCGACCGGTCCCGCCTGTCCTCGTGGGCGTCAGCGGTGCTGGCCGGCGGACGGGCACGCACGCCATGAGGGTCCTCGTCACCGGTGCGAGCGGCCTGCTTGGCCGTGAGGTAGCCAAGCTGCTGGTGCGCCACGGCCACGACGTCACCACCTTCCAGCGCCGTCCCGCCGGCGTTGACGGCGCCAGTGACCTGACCGGGACCATCACGGACGGCGACGCCGTCCACCGTGCCGTCGCAGGCGCAGAGGGCGTGCTCCACCTGGCCGCCAAGGTCTCTTTTACCGGCCGGGCGGCGGAATTCCACGCGGTGAATGTGGAAGGCACGCGCCGCCTGCTCCGTGCGGCCCGCGAGGCAGGCGTGCGGGACGTCGTGTTCGTTTCCTCGCCATCGGTGGCCAACTCCGGGGCCGCGATCGCCGGGCTGGGCGCCGAGCCCGCGGACCCGTGCCGAGCACATGGGAACTATTCGCGCACCAAGGCCCAGGCCGAACTGTTTGCGCTGGCTGCGGACTCGCCGGAACTCCGGGTCACGGCGGTGCGCCCGCACATCGTCTGGGGTCCCGGGGATGCGCAACTGGTGGAACGGGTACTGGACCGTGCCCGCCGCCGCAGGTTGCCGGTGCTGGACGACGGGGCTGCCCTGATCGACACCACCTACGTGGACAACGCAGCCTCGGCCATCGTCGCCGCGCTGCACCGCATGGAGCACATCCACGGCCGGGCGCTCGTGGTCAGCAACGGCGAACCACGCCCGGTGGGCGAACTGCTGGCGGGCATCTGCGCCGCGGGCGGCGTCCCGGCACCGTCCTGGTCTGTGCCGGGCGGGCTGGCACGGGCGGCAGGATCCTTGGTCGAAAACCTGTGGACCTGGGCCGGGCGGGCGGAGGAACCGCCAATGACCAGGTTCCTCGCCGAACAGCTCTCCACCGCCCATTGGTTCGACCAGCGCGAAACCCGCGAACTCCTCGACTGGGTTCCCGCGGTATCCCTCGATGAGGGCCTGGCGAGGCTGGCCAGGCACTATCGCGTCGCGTAGGCCCCCGGATGTGCCGGCGCCGCGCCGCACATGGCCTCCCCTACCAGCGGCCGTTCCGCGGCCGGGGCTGGCAGACCGGGCAGGTGTGCGATGAGCGGTTCATGAACTGTTCACGGCGGATCGTGGCGTGGACTCCCGCTGCGGCACACCGCTTGCAGGGCTGTCCATCGCGCCCGTAGGCGTTGAGGGACCGGTCGAAGTAGCCGGACGCGCCGTTGACGTTGACGTACAGCGAGTCGAAGCTGGTGCCACCTGCCGCAAGTGCGTCGAGCATGACCTCACGGGCGCTGTCGATGACCCGTTCGGCTTCGCCCCTGCGCAGGGTCTCAGTGGGCCTCGCATAGTGCAGCCGCGCACGCCACAGGGCCTCGTCAGCGTAGATGTTGCCGATGCCCGATACCAGGCCCTGGTCCAGCAAGGCGCGCTTCAGCCCGGTTTTACGCTTCCGGAGGCGGCGGTAGAAAAGGTCGAAGGAGAATGCCGGATCCAGCGGATCCCGGGCAATGTGGGAGGCCTCTTCCGCAATCAGCGGCAGCGGCGACTCGGCCAGGCCGCCGGGACCGCCGTCGTCCGTCGGCACCATGGCCGTCACGAAGAGACCTCCAAAGATCCGCTGGTCCACGAACCGCAGCTGTTCGGGCTTACCGTCCGCCGGGCTCAGGCGGATCCGGACTTTGAGGTGTTTCTCGTCCGGCACGTCCCGGTCCTGCATCAGGAGCTGTCCGCTCATGCCAAGGTGTGCCATCAGCGCCACCGCAGGACGTACCGGTGTACCCGACGTTCCCGGGTCCTGACTAAGGTACGCGTCCAAAAGCGGCAGCCAGAGGAATTTACCCCGGCGCACCACGTCAGTCACCGTGGCACCTTCGAGGTTACCGATGAAATCCGCGGCTCCGAGGGCGTGACGGCGGACAGAGCGCGGGTCCACGACCTCAACGCCCTGGATGGTCCGGCCGCGGACCCAGCTCACCAGGCCGCGGCGGACCACTTCCACCTCGGGGAGTTCTGGCATGCCGCCTACTTGGCTGCTACGGAACCGGTGGACTTCCCGGACGCGTCCGAGGGGCCGGTTCCGGAAAGGACGCGCCAGGCATCGGCTGCGGCTTCCTGCTCGGCTTCCTTCTTGGAATGGCCGGAGCCCTTGCCGTAAGCCGTGCCGCCAATGTTCAGGACAGCCGTGAACGTACGCGCGTGGTCCGGGCCTGCGCCGTCCACCGCGTAGTGGATGGTGCCCAGCTGGCGGCTGGCGGCAAGCTCCTGGATGCTGGTTTTCCAGTCCGTCCCGGCGCCCAGCACGGCCGCATCCTTCAGCATTGGTCCAATCAGCCTCATGACCAGCTGGCGGGCGGTCTCGATGTCGTTCGAGACGTACGTGGCACCGATCAGGGCCTCCATCGTGTCAGCCAGGATGGACGCCTTGTTCTTGCCCTCGGTGAGCTTTTCGCCCTGTCCGAGGTAGATGTAGTCGCCAATGCCGAGGCTGCGTCCGATGTTCGCCAGCGCGCGCGTGCTGACCACTGCTGAACGGCGCTTCGCCAGATCTCCCTCAGGAAGGTCCGGGTTGTCGCGGTAAAGGGCATCAGTCACGGAGAAACCCAGGATGGAGTCGCCGAGGAATTCCAGCCGCTCATTCGTGGGAATGCCGCCGTTTTCGTAGGCGTAGGAACGGTGTGTGAGCGCAAGACGAAGCGTCCCGGCGTCAATATTGACACCGAGACGCTTCAAAAGCTCTTCAGTTGAAGACATCATGTCAGCCTGAGGGGCCGATTAGACGTCCGCGACCTTGCGGCCCTTGTACTCAAGGAACAGCGCGGTGCCGGCCGAGTCGGTGACGACCTTTGCCTGGTGCGGCAGGCTGTAAGTGACCTGGCCGTTCTCCACGGTCTTCACCAGGTGGGGGGCGGTCGCCTTCCACTGCGAGCGGCGGGCGCGGGTATTCGAGCGAGACATTTTCCGCTTGGGAACAGCCACGGCTAACTCATTTCTCTCTAGACAAACACGTACAAATCAATTTTGCCGGTCAGGCTTAGCCATATCAGCTAGGGCAGCCCAGCGAGGATCCAAGACCTCGTGGTGGTGCCCCGGCTCGTCTTCCAGGCGAACTCCGCATTCGGAGCAAAGGCCCTGGCAGTCTTCCCGGCACACCGGCTGGAACGGCAGATTGGTGACAACCGCGTCCCGCAACACCGGTTCAAGATCGATTACATCGTGCTCGACTCGACGTTGCTCTTCATCATCTTCTCCGTCCGAAAGCTCTGCGCCCTCATAGAAGAAAAGTTCCTGCACATTGACCTCAAGGTCATACGCAAGGGGATCCAGGCATCGTCCGCATTCGCCGGTTACTTCGGCGACCGCGGTTCCAGATACCAGAATTCCTTCGTGTACGGCCTCAAGCCTCAGATCCAGCTCGATCTCCGAGCCTTCCTGAACACCAATAAGCGCCACACCGAGATCACCCGGTGCGGGTACATGTTCCGTCAGTGTCCGCATGCTTCCCGGACTGCGTCCGAGGTCCTTGACGTCGAACGCCAAGGGCGAACCAGCATCTCGTTTAATGAGAACTCCTGTTGAACATATGACCGACGTACCATCTTAGCCTGAAGAGCCACAGGGACTCAAACCAGGCAGCCGGCGGCGCCGAAGTACCTGACTACCCTACCCTCTTGGCTGCTGTTCGGGCGCCAACTCGCCGGCAACCATCCTCCGATGCACCGACCGGGGAACGTAGTCCGAGACGCTGCCGCCCAGGCCCGCAACTTCCTTGATCAACGTGGAGGACAGATGCACGTAGTGTGCCTCGGCCGGCAGGAACACTGTTTCCACGCCGCTCAGCTGGCGGTTCATGGTGGCCATGGGAAGCTCGTAGTCGAAGTCCGAGGAGGACCTCAGGCCTTTGACGATGGCTGAAACGCCCCGCTGGCGGCAATATTCGGCGAGAAGTCCTTCCCCCACAGGTTCCACTACGATTCCCTTCAGCAAGGCCAGGGTTTCACGGGCCATTTCGAGGCGCTCATCCACGGTGAACCTGTACTTCTTGGCCGGGTTGGTGGATACCGCAACGATCACCTCATCAAAGAGGCCGGCAGCCCGCGCAATAACCTCAAGATGGCCGTTGTGGATGGGGTCATAGGATCCGGGGCAGACAGCTCGTCTCATGCTCCGAACCTACCCCATGAAAAGGCCGGGATACCATGACTGGATGCATCCACGACGGGAAGTTTCCACCCCCATGGCCACTGCCCCCTGGCAGCGGGCCGCGCTCGGAGCCAACCTCCTGGGGTCCGACGGCGGGCTTGGAGTCACCATCTTCGAGGAAATGACCGCCCTTGCGGTCCAGACCGGCGCCATCAACCTTGGCCAGGGATTTCCGGATGAGGACGGTCCGCTGGAGATCCGTGAGGCAGCCCGTGCTGCCATTTCCGCCGGGGCGAACCAGTACGCCCCGGGCAAGGGCATTCCGGAGCTTCGGGAAGCAGTGGCTGCCCACCAGGAAAGGTTCTACGGCCTCACCCCTGACCCTCAGACCGAGGTCATCGTAACGACCGGCGCCACCGAAGGCATCGCCGCTTCCCTGCTGGCCTTTGCAGGACCCGGGGACGAGGTACTGACCTTTGAGCCTTTTTACGATTCCTACGGTGCGGTGATTGGCCTCTCGGGAGCCACCCACGTGACGGCCCCGCTGCTGGCTCCTGATTTCCTGCCGGATATGGCCGCCCTTGAGGCCGTCTTCAATGAGCGGACCCGCGTGGTGCTGCTGAACAATCCGCACAATCCAACCGGCGCCGTCTTTCCACGGAACGTGCTGCAGCGCGTCGTTGACCTCGCCCGGAAACACGACAGCATCATCGTTACCGACGAGGTCTATGAGCACCTCACCTTCGGTGTTTCCCATATACCCGTGGCGTCCCTGCCGGGGGCAGCGGAGCGCACCATCACCATTTCCTCCGCCGGGAAGACATTCTCCCTCACCGGCTGGAAGATCGGCTGGCTCTCTGGCCCCGAAGACCTTGTTTCTGCTGCCCGCACCGTAAAGCAGTTCCTCACCTACAGCTCCGGCACCCCCTTCCAGTCAGCCATCGCCACGGGGCTGTCACTGCCGGATGCCTTCTACGAAGGCATCGCCGCGGACCTGGAGCACAAACGGGACATTCTCAGCCAGGGACTCCGTGCGGCCGGGTTCGACGTCTTTTCCCCGCAGGGAACCTACTTCGTCAACGTGGACACCGCACCGCTGGGTATCAGCGACGCCGTTGACCTGGCCAGGCGGCTTCCCGCCCTGGTCGGGGTGGCCGCGATCCCCGTTCCAGTGTTCTGCCATCCGGAAGGGGCCGCCCGGACGCGCAGCCTGCTCCGTTTCGCATTCTGCAAGAAAACCGGGGTCCTCGAAGAAGCTGCGGAACGGCTTGCCACGCTCAGCGGAAGGCTCTGATGCCCGCCGGAAGCAAGGGGCAGGCCGCACGGTTCCTGCGGACCACCGGCCAGCACGCCTCGATCGAACCGGATGCCTTCACCGAGGGCAGCTACGTGCTCAGCATCGGCGGCTCTGAGCAGTCGCACGTGAACCTTGCCCACCCTGAAGAGATTTTCTACGAGTATCTCCGGAGGATCGGGCACCTGGTAGACCTTGCAGCCCCTCCCGGTGCCCCCATCAGGGCGTTGCACCTCGGTGCCGGGGCACTGACGCTGGCGCGCTACATCCAGGCGACCCGGCCGGGATCGGAGCAGCACGCCGTGGAGCTGGAGCGGGAACTGCTGGACTTTGTCCTGCGGCAGCTCCCGCTTCCGGAGGGAACGGACCTGCACACCATCACCGGTGATGCCCGGGAGGCACTGGGTGACCTTGATCCCGGCGTCACGTTCGACGTCGTCATTTTGGACATCTTTTCCGGGCCGGAAGCGCCGGCCCATATTGCCAATCCCGGGTTCTACCGGGAAGTGCGGGAGCGGCTTGGCCCGCAGGGCGTACTGATCGTCAACGTGGGCGACGAGCCGGGGCTGACGCTTGTCCGGAGCCAGGTGGCGGCGATGCGGCAAGCGATGGCCGATGTGGCAGCTTTCGGCGAAGCAGGAATGTTCAAGGGCCGCTATCCGGGGAACATCATCCTGATTGGAACGCAGGTGCCCTGGACGGAAAAGTGGTCGGCCGAACTCGAAGCCCGCGGCCCGCACCCGGCAAAGGTGGTTGCCGGAGTGGATCTTGACCCGCTGGCAGGATGACCGGCTGGAGTGACGGCCGGGCTCCCCCGCCTCCCGCGTTAGTACCCGGAGCCGTCCGGCTCTGCCACCGCTGGGACGTCATCGCCGTCAATGGCATCCGGTACGAACGGCTCAGCGAACCAGAGCCTGGTTTCGCCATATTTCTTCTCCGCGAACCGTGCCAGGCTGCCGGGCCACTGCGGTTCCGGCGAACGGGACGAGCGTTCCACCACCACCACCGCCGCCGGTGCCAGGTGGGCGGTGAGCTTATTGAGGACGGCCGCCAGTGCCGCTTCCTCCAGTGGATACGGCGGGTCCAGGAAAACGAGGTCCCAAACGTCTGTTAAGGCCGCGCGGTCCAGGAACGGCTCAACCTTGGAGCGGTGCACCGTGACCACCTTGCGGCCGACGACGCCGTTGATGAGGTCTGCGTTCCGCTGGCACACTGCGCTTGCCTTGGCGTCGAACTCCACGAGGTCCACTGTCTGGGCTCCCCTGCTGCCGCTCTCCACGCCCAGTGAACCGGAACCCGCGTAGAGATCCAGCACGCGCGCCCCGGCAATGACGTCAAAGGCATCAAGGCGGGAGAACAGGGCTTCCTTCACCCGGTCGGTGGTGGGCCTCGTCAGGGAACCGGGGACCGCTGACAGCGGCGTACCGCCGGCGGCACCGGCAATGATCCGGCTCATCCGCTGCACCCGAATCCACGGCCGCACACTGCGGCGTCCTTCTTAACCGCGTTCAAGGAACGCCTCCTTTTCGGGGTTGAGGTACTTGTCGATGGCGTCCGCGAGTTCCGGGTGGCCGGACAGGAAAGGATCCCGTCCAACAATGTCCTGCGCATCCTCCCGGGCCCGCGCGATAACCTCTTCGTGCTCCAGGACGCGCAGCAGCTTCAGGGTGGAACGCCCGCCGGACTGGGAGGCTCCCAGGATGTCACCCTCCCGTCGCAGCTTCAGGTCCTCCTGCGAGAGGACGAACCCGTCGGTGGTCGCGGCCACCGCCTCCAGCCTGCGGCGGCTGGGATGCTCCGGCTCGAGTGCCGTAACAAGCAGGCACGTTCCGGGCAACCCGCCGCGGCCCACCCTTCCCCGGAGCTGGTGCAGCTGGGAGATGCCAAACCGATCGGCATCCAGGATCACCATGAGCGTTGCGTTGTGCACGTCCACCCCCACCTCGATCACGGTGGTGGAGACCAGCAGCTTGATGGTGTTGGCCACGAACCCTGCCATGGTGGCTGCTTTCAGCTCGGTTTCCTGGCGCCCGTGGAGGGGAGCGAGCGGGACGCCGGAGAGGGATGGCTCACCCATCAAATGCTCGACGACGGACGTCACCGATGCGAGTTCGCGTGCGGCGTCGTCTGACTCGAGTCCCGGCGGTTCCGCTTCCCCCGGACTGAAGTCGCCGTCGTCGTCCGTGCCGATTTTCGGGCAGACGACGTACACCTGGTGGCCGGCGTCAACCTCCTCGCGCGCGCGGGCCCAGATGCGCCCGGCCCAGGCCGGGTTCTCCGAGAGCCCCACGAGGTGCGTGGTGATGGGCGCCCTGCCTTTCGGCAGCTCGTCGAGAGTGGACGTTTCAAGGTCACCGAACACGGTCATGGCGACGGTGCGGGGAATGGGCGTGGCGGTCATGACCAGCAGGTGCGGCGGTTTCCGGGCTTTGGCGCGAAGCGCGTCGCGCTGCTCAACGCCGAACCGGTGCTGCTCGTCCACAACAATCAGGCCGAGATCGTAAAACGACACATTGTCGCTGAGCAGTGCATGGGTGCCGATGACAATGCCGGCGGTCCCGGACGCGGCGTCCAGCATGGCTTGCCTGCGCGCCGCCGTGGGCATGGATCCGGTCAGCAGCGTGACCTGGACGGACGCGCCGTCCGACCCGCCAAGCCCGCCGAGCAGTCCATCCCGGGACAGTGGTCCGAGGGTGCGGCGGATGGAATCGTAGTGCTGCGCGGCAAGGACTTCCGTGGGAGCCAGGAGTGCGGCCTGTCCCCCGGCATCAACCACCTGCAACATGGCCCGCAGCGCCACTACCGTCTTGCCGGAGCCCACTTCGCCCTGCAGCAGCCGGTTCATGGGAGTGTCCCGGGCCAGCTCCGCAGCGAGTGTTTTCCCGATGGCGGCCTGCCCGTCCGTGAGCGTGAAGGGGAGGCTTTTGTCGAAAGCGGCCTGGACGCCGCCGGCTGCGGGACGCCGCGCCGTGGCTTCTTCCGCAGCAAGCTGGGCCCGGCGCCGGGCCAAGGCGGACTGGAGCACCAGGGCTTCGTGGTAGCGGAGGCGGTCCCGGGACCGCTTCCAGTCCACAGCGGTTTCCGGTGCATGGATAAGCCGGTATGCCTCGGCGAGCGGCAGGAACTTTTCGCGTTGGGCTACTGATGGCGGGACCGGGTCCGGCAGCGAGGCGAGGTCCACCGTTTCGAGCAGGGTTGCAATGACCTGCTGGATTTTCCAGCTGGGAAGCTTAGCGGTGGCCGGGTACACCGGGATGGGCATGGCGGCCAGCTTTTCCGGATCCTGGCCCCCGTCGCTGAACGGATCATCGTCCAGGACGTGGTAGTCGGGGTTCGTTAAGCCCAGTGCTCCGTTGAAGGTGGTGACTTTGCCTGAGAAGAGGGCGCGGCGTCCCGGCAGCAGTTCGGCTTTCGCCCGGTACCCGTTGAAAAAGCTGATCTTGAGCGTACCGGGGACCTTGCCGCGGTAGTCCGTGCCGCCGACTACGCGGAGGCCCGTCTTTCCGTCGTCGTCCGAAACCACGACGTCGGTGATGCTGCCTCGGCGTGCCCGCATGGTGCGGGTGCTGCTGGACAGCACGCGCGCGATCAGGGTGACCTCCTCATCGCGCGGGATTTCGCTGATCGGCGTCAGTTCCCCACGGGTCAGGTAGCGCCGGGGAAAGTAATTAAGGAGCCCTTCCACCGTGGTGATGCCCAGATGCTTTTCGATGACGGCGGCGGAACGCTTGCCGATCCTGCGTTCCAGCCCCAGATCCAGCTCAGCGTTCATGCCCACTGGAGTTCACTGCATCCGTGCCCGGATCCCGGGGCAGCGCCAGTTCGCTGATGCTGATCTGGGAGGGCTCACCCAGGGACCGTATGATGGCGACGGCAGGATCCGGATCGGGAACATGGACGTGCACCCGCCATCGGTAGTTGCCGTCCCCATCGGGCCCGCTCCCCACCTGGCTCATGATGACGGATTCACCGATCTCATCCAGCCGTTGCCGGAGCGTTGCGGCGTTCAGTGGGGAAAGGTTGATGGTGCACATGACCTCCACGCCGTCGTCATCCGGCATGTCGGTGTGGATGTGCGGATCGGCGACGTCATAGCCGTGGAGACCGTCGAGAAGTTCGCTCTGCAGTTCTTCGCCCAGGACAGCGGAGCGGAGGCAGTCAAGGATCAGGAGCATCCCCACGCCGCCCGCGTCCACCACATGCGCGTTGGTCAGGGCAGCAAGCTGGTCCTCTGTGTGGATGACGGCGGTAAGCGCCGCCTCAACGGCGGCGTCCAGGGCAAGCCCAAGGGCGTGGTTGCTGTCGTCGCCGTTCTGCCCCGCGTCCACAGCCGCCGCTGCACGTGCTGCAGCTTCCATGACCGAAAGCATGGTGCCCGGCACAGGATCGCTAAGGGCAGACCAGGCACGGATCTGGGCCCGGTTCAGCGCCGCGGCCAACAGTGTTGACGTCAGCCGGGTATGGCCCGCCAGCGGCTCGGCTGCGGCGCACAGGAACACGGAGAACAGGGTCCCGGAATTTCCCCTTGCTTCTTCAAGGGCGGCCTGCCCGGCAGTGGCCAGCACGGCGCCGACGTCCATCTGGACGGGCTGGTCTCCGTTCGCGGCCAGGGAGCGGGCTGCCGCGCGCACAGTCAGGTAAAGGTTCGTTCCTGTGTCCCCATCCGCCACCGGGAAGATATTGATGGCATTCAGGCGGTCGCTGTGGTTCCCCAGGGCCGTTTCAGCCTTGCCCAACCACCTCTTCATCGCTTGCGCGTTGGCGGCAACCTTAGTGTGCAAAGTGATCCCATCCCCCGGTGTCCGCGGACCGGCCCGCAATCTTGACGCCCGGGCTTTCGTCGATTCCCAGTGCTTGTATCGAGCCTATCGCAGTGAATCCGGGAGGCAGCTGAAAGCCGGACGGGAAAGTGGCGAGCAGCCCATGGTCCTCTCCGCCGCCCAGCACCCACCCTGCTGCATCAACCCCGAGCAACTCCGCGGCCGGCCGCAGGACCGCCGCCGCCCGCGCCAACTGCGCGGGGTCGAGATCAATGGCTGCATTGCTGGCAACTGCCAGCCGCTTGCCGTCGCGAAGCAGGCCGTCCGAAACGTCCAGCATGGCCGTGGCGCCGCCTGCCCTCGCTGCGGGACCCGCCCCAAGCGGCGGCCGCGGCCTGCATTGCAGGTCCAGGAATACGCGCTGCTCCGGGCTGAGGAGGTCCACGTCCACCTGGGATTCGAGAAGGGCCAGGCCTGCGGCGGCATGGCCGGCAGTGCCGGCCAGCGCCAGGACGTCACCCGGCCGGGCACCGGAGCGCAGGACCGCTTCTCCGCCGTCGAGGGTGCCCAACACGGCCACTGTGACAGAGATTTCGCGGCCGCGGCCCAGGTCGCCTCCGGCCACCGAGCAGCCATCCGCGCCCAGCTCCCTGATGCCCGCGGTCAGGCCGTCGGCCAGTTCTTCAACCCAGCCGACAGTGGTGTCCGGCGGCAGGGTGAGGCTTACAACCATGGACGTTGCAGTGGCACCCATGGCGTTGATGTCACTGAGGTTTTGGGCGGCTGCTTTCCATCCCACGTCAAAGCCGGTGGTGCGGTAGCCGTTGGACCATTGGAGGCGGAAGTCCTGGTCCTGGACCTGGGTATCAATGCTGATGACGGTTTTCCCGTCCGGGGCAGCCACCACGGCAGCGTCGTCCCCGGGCCCCAGGAGCGTAGCTGCGGAGTGGGCACCTCCCATGGAAAGCCGCGGAAAGATCCGGGCCAGCAGTTCCGCTTCGGAGAGGGCAGCCACGGCTTGCTGACCGCCGCCGCGAAGACGGTCGGCGCTGGTCCCGCCAGGGCCGGACCTGACGGATTGGATCTCGTCGGCGCGGGTCGGCTCGCTGCTGTTTATGGGCTTTTCTGGCACGGCTCTACGCTACAGCGCGGCACCGACATTGGGGATTTCGGGTTGCGGGCTGGTCCGGCAGCCGGCAACGACGGCGATAGGCTTGAGTGATGCACCGTCCCCAGCTTTCCCTGCCCGCCCATGCCGCCAGGATGGCGCTGATCGGGGCCCTGGGCGTTCTTCCCCTGGCCGCATGCTCTCCCCCCGTGGACGTGACGGCTGCCAGGGACGCGGCGAATCCTGCCTGTGCACCCATGATGGTGGCACTGCCGGATGCCATCGGAGATGCCCGCCTGCGGAAGACAAACAGCCAGGCCACCGCCGCCTGGGGTGATCCGTCCCTGGTCATCCTTCGCTGCGGCGTGAACGTGCCGGGACCGACGACGGACCGCTGCGTGACAGTCAACGGGATCGACTGGGTCATCAAGGAAGGTGACCCCGTATGGACCCTCACCACCTACGGGCGGGAACCGGCGACAGAGATCCTGATGGACCCGAACAAGATCAGTTCAGCTACTGTGCTGGCTGACCTCGCTGTGGCAGCCGGCAAAGTACCGGCTGCCCGGAATTGCGTGGGCCAGGAAGAGCTCCAGAACCTGCCCCAGAGCCAGTAAGTGCCGGTGGTGGGCCCACGCCGGCAGGGTTCCCTGACCGAAGCGGAGCGAGGTCAGGGTGCCGGTGGGGACTAGCGCAGTCCGGTCTTCCGGTGCAGTGCGAGGTAGATGAGCTCATCGATCAGGTCGGCGTAGTCCAGCCCGGACGCGGCCCACATCTGCGGATACATGCTCTTGGGGGTGAAACCGGGCATGGTGTTGATCTCGTTAATGATGAGTTCGCCGTCGGGCGTGTAGAAGAAGTCCACCCTGCTCAGGCCTTCGGCACCCACGGCATCAAAGGCGGCCGCCGCCAGCTCACGGACCCTGGCGATGGCTTCCTCCGGGATGTCCGCAGGGCAGCTCAGGGCTGCGGCGTCATCCTCGACGTACTTTGCGTTGAAGTCGTAGAACTCGTGGCTGCCCCCGGCCACGGAAATTTCGCCCGGCATGGATGTCCTGGGAGCGTCGGTACCCCGGCCTTCCAGCACTGCGCATTCGATCTCGCGGCCCACGATTCCGGCTTCGATGACCAGCTTGAGGTCGTGCCGGCGCGCTTCCTCGATGGCGGCGTCCAGTTGTTCGAGGGAGTCCACCTTGGAGATTCCCATCGACGATCCGGCCCGTGCCGGCTTGACGAAAACGGGGAATCCGAGCAGGTCCACGTGCTTCCGGACGGCTTCCGGATCCTTGCGCCACTGCCGGTCGGTGACTGCAATGTATGGACCAACGTGGAGTCCGGCAGCCTCAAAAACCACCTTCATGAAGTGCTTATCCATGCCCACTGCGGAGGCCAGGACCCCGGCTCCCACATATCGCGTGTCCGAAAGCTCCAGGAGCCCCTGGATGGTGCCGTCTTCACCGAACGGTCCGTGAAGCAGCGGGAAGACCACGTCCACGGTTCCCAGTTCCCGCGGGACTTCATTCGGTGACGCCACGATCAGCTGGTGTTGCCCGCTGATTTCGGCCAGGGTCACGGTGTCGGATGACGGTGCCACTTCCGGGAGGGATGATGCAGCGAGGGACCACTGTGCGGTGTCGGTGGAGGCGAGCACCCACTGTCCTGATTTGGCAATCCCGATGGGAATCACGTCGTATTTGTCTTTGTTGATGGCGCCGAGCACCCCGGCCGCGGTCACGCAGCTCACGGCGTGTTCACTGGAACGGCCCCCGAAAAGTATGGCTACCCGGGGCTTCGCCGGGGCTCCTGCAGTCAGGTTGTCGTGGGACATCGTCAGTAATCGCCTTCAGGTTTCAGTTCCCGGGACAGCAGGACTGGTCCCAGTTGGTCAACGGACAGCTTGCCTGCCAGCACCGCCACGACGGCGGCCGTGATGGGCATGTCCACGCCCAGCTTGCCTGCCAGTTCGTGCACGGCCTGCCCGGACTTGATGCCTTCGGCAGTCTGGGTCATTTTCTGGCCCACTTCCTCCAGCGTAAGGCCTTGGCCAAGCAGGCGCCCGGCGGTGTGGTTCCGGGACAGCGGCGAGGAGCACGTTGCCACCAGGTCGCCGAGGCCGGCGAGCCCGGCCATGGTTTTCACGTTTCCGCCCAGCGCCAGCGCAAGACGGGAGGTTTCCGCGAGTCCGCGGGTGATAACGGAGGCCTTGGTGTTATCGCCCATCTGCTTGCCCTCGCAGATGCCGACTGCCAGCGCAATAACGTTCTTGACAATTCCGCCGATTTCGACGCCCACTACGTCTGAGGTGGTGTACGGCCGGAAATACGGTGCCGTGCAGCTCCTTGCGAGCCAGCCGGCAACGGCTGAATCCGCGCACGCCACCACGGAGGCTGTGGGCTCTTCCCTGGCGATTTCCATCGCCAGGTTTGGGCCGGAGACGACGGCGATCCGTTCAGCAGGAAGGTGGAGTTCCTCGCTGATGACCTCGCTCATGCGGGCATCAGTGCCGAGTTCCAGTCCCTTCATCAGGGACACGACGACGGCACCGGGAGCGATCATGTCCTTCCACTCCCGCAGTTGCGGCCGCAGCGATTGGGCCGGTACCGCCAGGACCACCAGGTCAGCGCCGTTGAGTACCTCGTGGACGTCAGTGGACGCCGTGATGTTCTCCGGGAGCGCTATGTCTTTCAGGTACTGCACGTTGCGGTGGATGCTGTTGATTTGCTCCACTACTTCACCACGCCGGCCCCACACCCTGATGGCGCGCGGGGAATCGGCGGCGATGGCGGCGTCAGCAAGGATCTTTGCGAAGGTGGTGCCCCAGGACCCCGCGCCGAGCACGGCGACGGAACGGGCGGAACCCGTCATGTTTCCGTCAGAGGTCACAGAGCATCCGCTCCGTTGCCGGGCTGCTGCTTTTTCGGTCCGCGCTCCACGACGCGCCCGTGTTTTGCCTGCTGCTTCCGCGCAGGATCCCAACGTTCCGCCGGCGGCTGCTCTCCCCTGATCTCCGAAAGGAGGTTGGTGATGGCATCCATGATCGCGTCGGTGGCCCCGCTCAGCGTGGCCTTGTCCAGGGGGCGGCCCCTGAACTCGCTGAGATCAACAGGCTCACCGACCACTACCCTTGATTTCTTGCGCGGGAACAGGTGGAACCGCTTGCCGTAACGCGGGAAGACCTCGTGGGCTCCCCAGTGTGCGATGGGAACCACCGGAATCCCGCCCTCAAGGGCAAGCCGTGCTGCCCCGGTGTGTCCCTTCATGGGCCACATATCGGGGTCACGCGTCAGCGTGCCCTCCGGATAGATGATGATTGCCCCGCCCTCGGCCACGATTTCCTGGGCGAGCTGGAGGGAGCGGTTCGCTCCCGCCGTCGAACGCTCCACGGGGATCTGCTTGGTGGCCCGCAGGACCCAGCCCAGGACCGGAACCTTGAAGAGCCCTGATTTTGCCAGGAAGTGCGGAGCACGCTTGTGGTTGTAGAGGATGTGGCCGATGATCAGGGGGTCGATCTCGGTGCAGTGGTTGGGTGCGGCGATGAAGCCTCCGGCAGGCAGCTTTTCAGTGCCTTCCCACTTTTTGTCCATCATCAGGTTAAACAGTGGGCGAACTATCGCGGCGACCACTGCCAGGGTTGCGCGGCTCTTGGCCGATTCCTTCACGGTCCGTCCCGCTACTTTGCAGTGGTGATGTCGAAGTCGGCACCGAGTCCGGCAAGCTTTTCGGTGAAACGCTCGTATCCGCGGTTGATGATGTCGATGCCCGTCACGCGTGACGTTCCGGTGGCTGCCAGGGCGGCGATCAGGTGGCTGAATCCGCCGCGGAGGTCAGGCACGTCGATATCGGTTCCCTTGAGCTGGGTGGGTCCGGAAATCACTGCCGAATGCAGGAAGTTCCGCTGGCCGAACCGGCACGGGACGCTGCCCAGGCATTCGCGGTGGACCTGGATGCTGGCACCCATCCGGATCAGGGCGTCGGTAAAGCCGAAGCGGTTTTCGTAGACCGTTTCATGGACGATCGAGACGCCTTCAGCCTGGGTGAGCGCCACGACGAGCGGCTGCTGCCAGTCCGTCATGAAGCCGGGGTGCACGTCCGTTTCCAGGACCAGCGGGTTGAGCTTTCCGCCGCGGTGGTAGAAGCGGATGCCGTCCTCACCGATATCCATCCCGCCGCCCACCTTGCGGTAGGTGTTGAGGAAAGTCATCATGTCCCGCTGCGAAGCACCCTCGACGAAAATGTCGCCACGGGTGACCAGGGCAGCGGACGCCCACGACGCCGATTCGTTGCGGTCCGAGAGAGCCCTGTGGTTGTAGCCGCCGAGGTCGCGGACACCTTCGATCCGGATGGTGCGGTCCGTCTGGACGCTGATGATGGCGCCCATCTTCTGCAGCACAGCGATGAGGTCGATGATCTCCGGTTCGGTGGCGGCACCGGAGAGTTCGGTGATGCCCTCGGCGCGGGTGGCGCTCAGCAGCACCTGCTCGGTGGCCCCAACGGACGGGTATGGCAGGGAGATCTTGGCGCCATGAAGTCCCTTGGGTGCGGAGATGTGGATTCCACCGGGGCGCTTTTCCACGACTGCGCCGAACTGGCGCAGGACGTCCAGGTGGTAGTCGATGGGGCGGTCGCCGATCTTGCAGCCGCCAAGGTCGGGGATGAACGCCTCCCCGATAGCGTGGATCAACGGCCCGCAGAGAAGGATGGGAATCCGCGAGTCACCCGCGTGTGCATCGATGGCGGTACTCGGCGCCGTCTTGGCAGCCTTGGGATCGAGCGTGAGGTCACCATTGACCGGGTCCTTGACCACGGTGACGCCGTGCAGCTGCAGGAGGGAGGTGACCACCTCCACGTCCTTGATCTCCGGAACGTTCCGCAACACCGACGGTTCGTTGCCCAGCAACGCTGCCACCATGGCCTTGGGGACCAGATTCTTTGCCCCGCGGACGCTGACGCGGCCTGTAAGCGGGACTCCGCCGCGGATTGTCAGAACACTACTCATATACCGGTTTCCTCACGATTACTCGCCCCCAAATCCTTGCAGAGGCTCCAACCAAGCATAGGAGGTCGTGTTACCGAACCGAAATACGCGGGCCCGGCAGGCAGGGTGTGGCGGGCCCGCGCCGGCCGGAATGCTGCTTGAACGGGGGCTAGGAAAGCCGTGCCGGCAGGGTTTTCGGCTTGAAAGCAGGGCGCGTGGCTTCGTAGGCCGTGATATCCGCCTCGTGCTGCAGGGTGAGGCCGATGTCATCCAGGCCTTCCAGCAGGCGCCACCGCGTGTAGTCGTCGATTTCGAACGGTGCAACGATATTGCCGCACACCACCGTCTTGGATTCCAGGTCCACCGTGACTTCGGTGCCGGGAGCGTTTTCGAGCTCTTTCCAGATCAGTTCGATGTCATCCTGTGCAACCTGGGCCGCAAGGAGTCCCTGCTTGCCGGAGTTGCCGCGGAAGATATCGGCAAAGCGCGATGAAAGGACGGCTTTGAAGCCGTAGTCCTTCAGCGCCCACACCGCGTGTTCCCGCGACGAGCCGGTGCCGAAGTCCGGTCCTGCCACCAGGACAGAACCGGTGTTGTAGGGTTCCTGGTTCAGGATGAAGGAAGGGTCCTTGCGCCAGGCGGAGAACAGTGCGTCTTCGAAGCCGGTGCGGGTGATCCGCTTGAGGTAGACCGCGGGGATGATCTGGTCCGTGTCAACGTTGCTCTGGCGAAGCGGGACGCCGATGCCTGTGTGCTTGGTGAACTTTTCCATGGTGTGTCCTAGGCTGCGTCGGTGCGGATGGCTGCGGGTTCGGGCGCCGGCTCAAGGTCGGACGGCGAGCTGAGCGTGCCGCGGACGGCCGTGGCCGCTGCCACCACCGGGGAGACCAGGTGGGTGCGGCCGCCCTTGCCCTGGCGTCCTTCAAAGTTGCGGTTGGAGGTGGAGGCGCAGCGCTCCCCCACGTCCAGCTGGTCCGGGTTCATGCCCAGGCACATGGAACAGCCGGCGAAACGCCACTCCGCGCCGAAATCCTTGAAGACCTTGTCCAGGCCCTCGGCCTCGGCTTCGAGGCGGACGCGCGCGGAGCCGGGGACCACCAGCATCCGGATGTTCGGGTCCTTTTGGCGCCCGCGGACAATATCCGCAGCGGCGCGCAGGTCTTCCATGCGGGAGTTGGTGCAGGAACCCAGGAAGACGGTGTCCACGCGGATGTCCTTCATGGGGGTCCCTGCCTCAAGTCCCATGTACTGCAGGGCCCGCTCAGCGGCGGCCTTGGCGTTCTCGTCGCCGAAGTCCTCCGGTGACGGCACGGACTGGGACAGCGAGACACCCTGGCCGGGGTTGGTGCCCCAGGTGACGAACGGCTCCAGGGTGTTGGCGTCGAGGTCCACTTCGGCGTCGAAGGTGGCGTCGTCGTCGGTGCGCAGGGTGTTCCAGTACTCGACGGCGGCATCCCACTCAGCACCCTCGGGGGCATGCGGGCGGCCCTGCATGTACGCGTAGGTGGTGTCGTCGGGTGCAACCATTCCCGCGCGGGCGCCGGCCTCGATGGACATGTTGCAGATGGTCATCCGGGCTTCCATCGACAAAGCACGGATCGCCGAGCCGCGGTATTCGAGCACGTAGCCCTGGCCGCCGCCGGTGCCGATCTTGGCAATGACGGCCAGGATGATGTCCTTGGCCGTGACGCCGGGACGAAGCGTCCCCTCGACGTTGATGGCCATGGTCTTAAACGGCTTCAGCGACAGCGTCTGGGTAGCCATGACGTGCTCCACCTCAGAGGTACCGATCCCCATGGCCAACGCCCCGAAGGCTCCGTGCGTGGACGTGTGGGAGTCGCCGCAGACCACTGTCATGCCCGGTTGGGTGAGTCCCAGCTGCGGACCGACGACGTGCACGATGCCCTGTTCGGCGTCGCCCAGGCTGTGCAGCCGGACGCCGAACTCGGCGCAGTTGTTGCGCAGCGTCTGGATCTGGGTTCGGCTGGTCAGGTCGGCGATAGGCTTATCGATGTCCAGCGTCGGAGTGTTGTGGTCCTCCGTGGCGATGGTCAGGTCAGGACGGCGGAGCTTGCGCCCCGCCAGGCGCAGCCCTTCGAATGCCTGCGGGGACGTGACCTCGTGGACCAGGTGAAGGTCGATGAAAAGAAGGTCGGGCTGGGCATTGGCACCTTCGCCATCGCCTTTGCGCACCACATGTGCGTCCCAGACTTTCTCGGCCAATGTCTTTGCCATGGCCATCTCCCTTCACTGCTGTTTGGCTGATTGGTTTAACTGAATCAGGATGGCTCCATCCTGCGCCAGCGGAAAGATTTGCATCTCAGATAATGAGACGGCAATATCATTACATGGACAATTCTAGTGGAGTCGGTGTCATTGATAAAGCGGCCCAGGTGCTTGATGCACTTGAGGCCGGCCCCACCACCCTGGCGCAGCTGGTGGCGGCAACCGGCCTGGCCCGGCCCACTGTCCATCGCCTCGCACTGGCATTGGTTCATCACCGCCTGGTCAGCCGCGATATCCAGGGGCGGTTCGTGCTGGGCAGCCGGCTGGTGGAGCTGGCATCGGCCGCCGGCGAGGACCGTTTGATTGCCTCCGCAGGACCGGTCCTTATGCAGTTGCGCGACGCTACAGGCGAGAGCGCACAGATCTTCCGCCGCCAGGGCGACTGGCGCGTCTGCGTGGCATCCGCCGAGCGTCCCATCGGCCTGCGCGACACAATTCCCGTAGGCACCCAGCTGTCCATGAAGGCAGGTTCGGCGGCGCAGGTACTGCTCGCGTGGGAGGACCACGACCGCCTGCTTGAAGGCCTGCAGTCCGCGCGCTTCACGCCCACTGTCCTGGCAGGCGTACGACGGCGGGGCTGGGGCCAGAGCCTCGGCGAACGCGAGCCGGGGGTCGCCTCCGTCTCGGCACCGGTGCGCGGCCCGTCCGGCCGCGTGATCGCCGCCGTCTCGATTTCCGGGCCCATCGAGCGCCTCACCCGCCAGCCCGGCAGGCTGCACGCCGAGGTGGTCTGCAACGCCGGCCGGATCCTTACCGAAGCCCTCCGCAAGAACAACGACTGACGGCATCAGCCGACGGCCCGGGAACTAAGCTGTGGCCATGGGCAGCTACGCAGTGTTTCTTCGCGGCATCAACGTGGGCGGCATCAATATCAGGATGGCGGACCTCAAGGAAGCGCTGAAGGCCTGCGGTTTTGCGGATGCCAGGACTCTCCTTGCCAGCGGAAACGTGGTGCTTACCAGCACCCTTGACGCCGCTGCCGTCAAACAGGAATGTGAACAGTGCCTCCGAAGCGCCTTTGGCTACGAAGCCTGGGTAGTGGTCCTGGACGCCGGCAGGGTGGCGGAGCTGGTGGCCGCATGCCCGTATCCGGAAGACAACAAGTCCACCCACACCTACATCACACTGTCCTCGGACGCAGCGGTGCTTGATGAGCTGGATGCGGCCGGGGCAGCCCTCGAGGGCGCTGCACAAAAGCGGCTGGGACCCGAGGCACTGGCATGGCTGGCACCGGCCGGCGGAACACTGGACAGCCCTTTCAGCAGGGTTTCCGCCAAGGCAAAGTTCAAGGCAGCCACCACAACCCGCAATCTGCGGACCCTGATCAAAGTCCGTGACGCCGCTGCTGCCCCCTAAGCAGGCGGCACGCAGGCACCCGTAGCCGGTGCCGTGGTGCTACCCGGCCGCTGCCTTCTTCAGCGCGGCATTGAAGGCGGCAAGCCTGCTGACTTCCACCTCAACGGGTTCCACCACCAACTCCTCAGCCACGGCGGCCACGGCAGCATTGAGCCGCTTCCGCGCCCTGCCCGCGCGGGCGTTCGCTGCAGCCGCCGCGATGAAGCGGCCGGTTATGGCAAGGAAGATTCCCAACACCACTCCCAGGGCGATCATCAGCGTAGGCACCGGCCAGCCCTCAACCCGAGGCACCTCGGGCACCGGCATCTGGAAATAGCCCAGGGCCGCCAGGACACCGAGCCAGCCAAGGCCGCCCACCACCGTGAGCAGCGCCAGCCACTGCACCACATTGAAGACTCCCCACCACCAGGATTTGCGGTTCGCGGAAAGGTCCGTTCCGGCGATAGCCTGGTCAAGAGCGTCAGGCAATCTTTCCCTGCCTTCCTTGGCCGCGCCCCGAATGGCAGCCCGCCAGGGACCAGGTGCTCCCTCGCTGGCGGCGTCGGCAAATTCCCGCACCGCAGCGTCCGTGCGGGCGCGTTCCGCTGCTCCGGCAGGAGGCAGGGAGGTCCGACTCAGCTCCGATGGGGCCGTGCTGCGCAGGTTAAGCCGGCGCAGCGGATCCGCCCGGAACCTGGAGAGCCAACGGGTCACTGGCCAGCCGGTACGCCTGACAGCCTCCAGCCGGTAGGACTGGCCTACCGCCCGAACTACAACCGGCACATTGGCAGCCACCGCGAGTTCGTTGGTCAACCGGGTTTTTGCCCCCGCCCGGACGCCGGCGGCCTCTCCCTCACCGGAAGCCCCGCCCAGTTCCGCAGAAGCCTTGGTGACGTCGGCAGCGAGCCGCTGCGACTGGGCCTTGCGTTGGGAGGCGACGGTGCGGATGGCAGCCCGGACGTTCTCGACGCCTGTCCCGGTCAGTGCCGACGCCGCAAGTACCTGGACCTTGCCGAGTCCGTCGCGGGCCAGGATGCTCCGCAAGGATTCAAGCACAGGCTGCACGTCACGCTCAGGGAGCCTGTCCACCTGGTTGAGGACCACCAGTGTCACCGCACCGTGGGACGCCAGGCGCGACAGGAAGTCGTTGTGGACTGCTGCGTCCGCATACTTTTGTGGGTCAAGCACCCACACCAGTACATCAACGAGGCCAACCATCCGCTGAACGACTTCCCGGTTGGCTGCCTTGGTGGAGTCGAAGTCCGGCAGGTCCAGCAGGATCAGGCCGGTGTCCTCATCGGCGAATCCGTTCACGGCTCCGGCGTGGTGCCGGTTACGGACCTCCAGCCAGTCAAGCAGGGGGTCGCTGCCCTCGGCCCCCCACACCCCCGCCAAAGGTTCGGACGTCGTCGGGCGGCGGGCGGCCGCCGTCGCGATTTCAGCTCCGCTGACCGCGTTGAAGAGGGAGGACTTGCCGCTGCCGGTAGCGCCGAAGAATCCAACCACCGTGTGGTCGCCGGACAGCGACCTTCGCGAGCTGGCACGCTCCAGGACAGTGAACACTTCCTGAAGGGACTCATCCGGAAGGACACCTTCGCCGAGCTGCCGGGCGTCATCAAGGGCGGAAAGCCGGCGGTCAAGCCGGGAAGAATCCCGGGTGTCGCTGTGGCGGCTCATGCGTTGTCCGCCAGCCGTGCCAGCGCAGCTGCGTGGGTGGCCAGGGTCCGCTCGGTGTCATCATTGCGTTCCGGCAGCCGGTCCAGGAACTTTTGCCGCTCGGTTTGCAAGAGCAATTGGCAGCGGGCATGGAGGTCCTGCCGGGCTTTTTCAGCCATCCGCCGGACGGCGTCCTCACCGAAGACTGCTTCGAGCACCCGCTGGCCCACAATGGCCGTCCCGCCGGCTACCCCGACCTCGAGCCCGGTCAGTCCTGCGGTCATCGAGAACACGACGATCATCAATGCCGCGCCCAGCCCGTTAATCCCGAAGGACAACCAGCGCGCCTGGGTTCGCTTTCCCTGGCCCTCGGTGCGAATCAGATCCATGAGGGCTTCCTGCCATGCCCGGATTTCAGCGGCTGCCCGGTTCTCAAAGCCCGGAGTGGTTCCGGACAGGTCGTCCGTTCCCAGGAGGTGGCGTCCCGCGGGGTCTGAGCGCCAGCGCTGGTCGGTCTCCTCGGACGCGTTCGCCGCTTCGTCAACGATTACTGCCTGCAAACCTGTTTCGATGGCTGCTTCGACACTAACGGCGGGGGCCGGTTCACCTCGGAAGAAGGCTCCCACGCGGTCACGGAACCGCCCCACGTTCTGCTCCAGCGTCCGGAAAAACTCGCCTGTGCCCACAAAGTCCTGCCAGCGGGCCAGCACCTCTCCCCGCAGGAGCGCGCCATCTTTTGTCGCGTCCAGAATACGGTGTGCCGCATCCCGGTAGGCGGCAACGGCAGCCGCTTCAAGATGGTCCGCTGCCCGCTGCTGCTCCCGGGCAGCCTGGGCTACAGCGGAAACACGGCCCGCCAGGGCCCTGACAGTCCCATTCAGCGTGCGGCGGGCGATGTCCGAACGGCCTGCGGCATCGGCAGCCAACTCCCCCAGCCAGGTGCGCAGCGGGAGGACCGCACCGGGAGGCAGCATGCCCAGCTCATCCAGGGCGACCTCCGGGATGATGAACAGCTGGGCGCTTCCCAGGCCTTCCCGGTCAAGGAGGCTGCGAAGATCATCGCTCACCTCAATTTCCGCCCCGGGCGGGACACGGTCCAGTACCACCGCCACCATGATGTCCCGTGAAGCCGCATTTAAGAGCAGCTTCCAGGGAACGGCGTCGGCATACCGATTCGCGGTGGTGACAAATACCCAAAGGTCCGCAGCTGCAAGGAGCTGCGCTGCCAGCGCGCGGTTATCGTCTGAGATGGAGTCGACGTCGGGCGCGTCCAGGACGGCGATTCCCGCGGGGACCGCCGGATCTGCAACCAAGACCAGGGAGTTCATTGCGCCGGCGTCCGGGAGCGCCCCTGCCCGGCTGGCGGGAACCGGACTGCTGGAAACGGTTCCCCTGATCCGGCTCAGATTCGGCAGGACCCGCTGGCCCTCAAACCATGCTGCCTCCGACGGATGGTGCAGGAGGATTGGTTGGCGGGTGGTGGGACGGATAGCCCCCGAACGGGTCACCGGGTGGCCTACAAGGCCGTTCACCAGCGTGGACTTTCCAGCACCGGTCGAGCCGCCGACGACGGCCAGGAGCGGGGCATCGAGGCTGCGGTAGCGCGGGAGGATGTAGTCATCGAGCTGGGCTACG
The DNA here is from genome assembly GCF_024758005.1 of Pseudarthrobacter sp. NS4. Lineage (NCBI taxonomy): Bacteria > Bacillati > Actinomycetota > Actinomycetes > Micrococcales > Micrococcaceae > Pseudarthrobacter > Pseudarthrobacter sp. NS4. The sequence continues at coordinate 2,601,427 of NZ_CP103288.1, forward strand.
GCACTCCTGGCCTCCAGCCGTGCCTGCTCCACCTGCGGCAAGGCAAGCGGCAGCTCGGCGCCGGCCAGATCAGCGCGCACCTCTTCGAGCAACGTCACTGCTGCCAAGGCCGGCGGCACCGATTGTGAATCTTGCGGGAATTCCTGCTCGTTCCGGGAGGTCACAGAAACATCATGCCAGTTGGGGCCGGCCGTCAGGCGCTGTTCAGACCGGTTCCCCCTAAATCAGCACAGCATTTGCCGGCTCAACAAAAAAGGTCCCGGGCGTTTGCCCGGGACCTTTTCCTTGGTGACCCCAGCGGGATTCGAACCCGCGTTACCGCCGTGAGAGGGCGGCGTACTAGGCCGCTATACGATGGGGCCGTGTACTTCCAGACCGCGTTTCCGCTGGTCAAGCTCAGTGATTGTTTCACACACTTCGCTGCGGTTTCAAATCGGCGGACCGCCTGAAACCTTCCTGCCTTGAGGCGATACAGGCCCTCAAACCAGAGCTGGGATACCAGGACTCGAACCTAGAATGACGGTACCAGAAACCGTAGTGTTGCCAATTACACCATATCCCAATGATACTTTCGGGCCGGTTTTCAGGGCTTTTGCCCCGCTCCGTGCCCCTCAGCACGAGAAATTACTTTACCCGAGACTTTCGGCTCGCACAAATCGGCGCGGTGTGACCTAGCTGACCAGTTGGTCCAGGGAGGTGACCATGCCGCCGTCGAACCCCTCCCCCGGCTCGCCCGTCCGGTTGAGCCAGACACCCAGGAGCCCCGCCGCCGTAGAGCCTTCAGCATCAAGAAGCCGGTTGTCGCCCACGTAGAGGGTCTGGGACGGGAGGGTCCCCAGGAGGCGGACACCTTCAAGGTAGATCGCAGGATTAGGCTTGGCCACGCCGAGGGTGTCCGTGCCAACCAGCCGCGAAATACGGTCCAGCCCGGCGCTGTCGAGCTTGGCCCGCTGGTAGTCGTGGACATTGTTGCTGACCGCCCCGTAGGGGATGCCTGCGCGGTCCAGGACATCGAGCAGGGGCAGCACGTCGGGGAAGGGCTTGACGTAGGCAGGCTGCTTCTCTATGTACGCATTGAGCCACTGGTGCGATTCAGGGCCCTCGCCAAGTTCAACACCGAAGTGCCCCAGGGCAGCACGGCCCCGGAGCAGGCGCTGTTCGTTGAAGGTCAGTTCACCGGCAAGGTACTGGTCGTAGTAGTGCGTGGTCTCGTGCGTGAAGATGCGGCCAAACCGCTCCCACCCGGTCTGGTCAAGGCCGGGCAGGAGGTGCTCACTGACTTCCCGCAAGGCGGTTGTCATCGAATATTCGAGGTCCACCAGGGTGTCATCGATGTCGAAAAGGATGCCCCGGACGGTCCCGAAGGGCGTTTCCAGGAAACCAGTGCGTGCCTTACTGGGAGCAGTCATCAGCCGCGGAAGGTCCGGAGCCGGCGCAGGGATGATTCCTTGCCCAGGATCACCATTGACTCAAACAGCGGCGGCGAGATCCGGCGTCCGGAAACCGCTGTGCGGACGGGGCCGAAGGCGAGCCGCGGCTTGATCCCGAGGTCCTCCACCAGCGCCTGCTTGAGTGCCGTCTGGATATTGTCCGGGGTCCACTCATCAACTGGCTCGAGCGCCGTGATTGCCGCATCGAGTACTTCGGCCAGGTTCTCCGGCAGTCCCTTGCGGGCGTCATCGGCGATGTCGATGGCGTCGTCGGACTTGAAGAGGAACGCAAGCATTTCCGGGGCCTCGCCGAGCAGCGTGATGCGCTCCTGGATCAGTGGAGCGGCCTCGGTGAGTATCTCTTCCTCTCGGTCAGTCAGAATCTCGCCCACCAGATCCGCGGCGCGCAGGTAGGGTGCCAGCCGTTGACGGAACACCTCCGGAGCGAGCATCCGTACGTGGGTTCCGTTGATCGCCTCGGCCTTCTTCAGGTCGAAGCGCGCCGGGTTGCCCAGGACGTCGTGGATGTCGAAGTGCTCCACGAGCTGGTCCACGGTGAAGATGTCCTCATCAGCGCTGAGTGACCAGCCCAGCAGGGAAAGGTAGTTGAGAAGGCCCTCGGGGATGAAGCCGCGTTCGCGGTGCAGGAACAGGCTGGACTCGGGGTCGCGCTTGGAAAGCTTCTTGTTGCCCTGGCCCATTACATAGGGAAGATGGCCGAATTCAGGCATGTACCGGGCAACTCCCACCGCGTGGAGGGCCCGGTAGAGGGCAATCTGCCGGGGGGTGGAGCTGAGCAGGTCCTCACCGCGCAGTACGTGGGTGATGCCCATGAGTGCATCGTCCACGGGGTTGACCAGCGTGTACAGCGGAGCGCCGTTGGCCCGCACTACTGCGAAGTCGGGCACGGAGCCGGCGCGGAAGGTGATGTCGCCGCGGACCAGGTCGTTGAACGTAATGTCCTCGTCAGGCATCCGGAAGCGCAGGACGGCCTCACGGCCCTGGGCCTTGAACTCCGCGATCTGCTCGTCTGTCAGCGTCCGGTCAAAAGCGTCGTAGCCAAGCTTCGGGTCCCGTCCCGCGGCGCGGTGGCGGGCCTCGATCTCCTCCGGCGTGGAGAAGGACTCGTAGATGAACCCGCCGTCACGAAGCCGCTTGATGACGTCCTGGTAGATATCGCTGCGCTGCGACTGCCGGTACGGCTCATGCGGGCCGCCCACCTCCACGCCCTCGTCCCAGTCAATCCCCAGCCACTTCAGCGCGTCCAGCAGCTGGTGGTAGCTTTCCTCGCTGTCACGCGCCGAATCGGTGTCCTCGATCCGGAACACCATGGTGCCTTTGGTGTGCCGGGCGTAGGCCCAGTTGAAAAGGGCCGTACGGATCAATCCAACGTGCGGGGTTCCCGTGGGCGAAGGGCAGAAGCGGACGCGAACGGGGGTGTCCGGGGTGACGGGCGGGATGGAGGCAGCAGGCGACGCAGAAGCAGTAGTCATAGTGGCTTCAACTTTACCGCCTGGCGCCAAACCGTCAGGGCGCGGCCAGGGGTCAGCGGCGGACGACCGGGTTGGACAACCGCCCGATGCCTTCGATCTCCACTTCAAAACGGTCACCGGCATTGACCAGGCCGACGCCCGCCGGGGTGCCGGTCATAATGACGTCACCGGGAAGCAGGGTGAAGGCCTGCGAGACAACGGACACGAGTTCCCTGACCCCGCGGATCATCTGGCTGGTGCTGCCGTCCTGGCGCAGTTCGCCGTTGAGGCGGCCCTGGATCTGGAGGTCCTCGGTGTCCAGCTCAGTCTCGATCCATGGACCGAGCGGCGCGGAGGTGTCAAAGCCCTTGGCGCGCGTCCACTGCAGATCGGTCTTCTGGACGTCCCGGGCGGTGAGGTCGTTGCCGCAGGTGTACCCGAAGATAACGTCGTCCACGCGTTCCTCGGGGACGTCCTTGCAGATCCGGCCGATCACCACGCACAGTTCCGCCTCAAACGAGACTTCTTCGGAGAATTCCGGCAGCACAACCGGATCGTTGGGGCCAACGACGGCGGTGTTGGGCTTCAGGAAGAGGAGCGGCTGCGCGGGCACTTCGTTGCCGAGTTCATGCGCGTGCTCCACGAAGTTGCGGCCGACGCCGATGACCTTGCTGCGCGGGATGATGGGCGCAAGCAACCGCACGTCTTCCAGCTTGTGGCGGACGGACGTGCGCTCCACGCCATTGAAGAAGGGATCTCCGTGGATGACAGTGATTTCCTCACTGCCCGTTTCACCTTCGACAACGCCGTAGAGGGGATCAGAATCGACGACAAACCTGACAATACGCATGGTTCCTACCCTACCGTCCCGTCTGCTGCTGCCGATTCCGGCCTCCCGGGTCCGTGCCACCGGAAGGGTCAGCCCTGCCCGCCTTCTTCGCGCAGGTAGTGAAGCTGGGCGGCCACTGACGTTTCAGCCGCCCGCCGGACGGAAGGGTCGACGTCGGCATACACCACGTCAGCCACCTCACCCGCGGTGGCGTCCCGGCCGAGCTGGTCCAGCGCCGCCCGGATCTGGCCGAGCCGCTCCTGCCGGTGCAGGCGGTAATCCCGGGCAATGGACTCCACAGAGGGCAGCACCGGCCCGTGTGCCGGCAGGACGGTGGCCGCACCGAGCGCCTCAAGCCTGTCCAGGGTGGCGAGGTAGTCCCCCAGGGTGCCGTCCGGGTAGTCAAGCATGGTGGTGCCCCTCCCCAGGATGGTGTCGCCGGTCAGCACTGATCCGTGGGGGCCGTCGTCGGGAAGGAGGAAGCACAGCGAATCGGACGTGTGGCCGGGCGCGGCCAGCACGGTGATGCCCACTCCGGCAGCATGGATCACCACACCGTCCTGCAGGGGTTCGCCGCCGCCGTGGCAGTGCTCGGGATCGGCAGCACGGACCGGGGCAGCTGTCAGTTCATGAAGGCGGGCAGCACCTGCAGTGTGGTCCGCGTGGCGGTGGGTAATGAGAATCAACTCCACCGGGCCGGCGGCAAGTGCCCGCAGGTGGGCGTCGTCCAGAGGTCCCGGATCCACTACGACAGCACCGGGATAACCCGCCGCGCGAAGCACGTACGAATTTGTTCCCTCCAGACTCATCGGTCCGGGGTTGGGGGCCAGGATGAACTGCGTCAGGTCTGAGCTGCGTTGCAGGATGGGGCCGGAAGCTGGGGTCACCGGTCCATCTTTGCATTGACCCCTGCGTCGGCAGCAAGACAGGCTTTGGACTAACGCTCACGCAAACGGCGCCTGCCGGGCAAAAGCCCGGCAGGCGCCGTCGTTCTTCGTGGATGTGAAGCCCGGCTAGGCCAGGCGCGTCAGCCACCCGTGGGTGTCCGGGACCGCGCCTGTCTGGATGCCCAGCAGCCGTTGGCGGATGGCCATGGTGGTCTCCCCTGCCGTGGCGTCTTCGGAGCCGATGAATTCAGTGGCGTCCTTCAGCACCCCGATGGGCGTGATGACGGCAGCCGTACCGCACGCAAAAACCTCTGCGATCTCACCCGAGGCAACGCCTTCACGCCACTCATCAAGGGTGATCTTGCGCTCGGTGACGTCGCGGCCCATGTCCTTGGCCACCTGAATGACGGACATCCGGGTAATGCCTTCGAGGATGGTGCCGGTCAGCGCAGGGGTGACCAGCGAGCCGTCCTTCATCACGAAGAAGACGTTCATGCCGCCCAGTTCCTCGACGGCATTGTCGTTGAACTGGTCAAGGAAGAGAACCTGCTTGCAGCCGTTGGCTTCGGCCTCCTGCTGCGCGATGAGCGAAGCGGCATAGTTGCCGCCGCACTTGGCATCGCCGGTCCCGCCGCGGCCGGCCCGGGCGTACTCGCGCGAGATCCAAATGGACACCGGCTTGAGTTCGCCGCCGAAGTAGTTGCCGGCGGGCGAGGCGATCACGCGGAAAGAAACTTCGCGGGCGGCACGGACGCCCAGGAAGGCCTCGGTAGCGATCATGAACGGCCGCAGGTACAGGGCTTCGCCGTCGCCGGCCGGAACCCATTCCTTGTCTGCGGCCACCAGTTCGCGGATGGCTCCAAGGAAGTACTCTGCCGGCAGTTCCGGAAGGGCCAGCCGCCGGGCGGACTTGTTGAGGCGGGCGGCGTTGGCTTCCGGGCGGAAACTCCAGATGGAGCCGTCGGCGTGGCGGTAGGCCTTGAGTCCTTCGAAGATCTCCTGGCCGTAGTGCAGCACAGCAGCGGATGGGTCAAGGGTGATGGGGCCATAGGCCTCAACCCGGGGATTGTGCCATCCGCCGTTGCCGTTCGCGTCCACGCTGTAGTCGACGATGGCGGTGTGGTCGGTGAAGTGGTCGCCGAATCCCGGGTTTGCCAGGATGGCTGCACGCTCTTCAGCAGACTTCGGGTTGGCCGAAAGCTGCTGGCTGAATTCGACGCCATGGGCGGTCTGAGTCATGGTTCCTCCACGATCGGCCGCCCCGGGTTCAGCGCTGAACGGCAAGGCGGCATTTGGTGATTCGACACAAGCTTACGCCCGTTGCCCGCGGCCCTAGCGCGGGTTAGAGCCCAGCTGCGATGGCATCTCCCACGGCACTCGTGGTGCGGGGGCCGCCGTCGCGCTTTTCGACGTCGGCCACCACTGCCGCTTCGATCCTGCGGGCCGCCGTGGTGTAGCCGAGGTGGTCCAGGAGGAGGGCAGCGGACAGGATGGCGGCTGTGGGGTCCGCCTTGCCCTGGCCGGCAATGTCCGGCGCCGAACCGTGGACCGGCTCAAACATGGAGGGCGCTGTGCGGTCCATGTTGATGTTCCCTGAAGCTGCCAGTCCAATGCCGCCGGTGATGGCTGCGGCGAGGTCGGTGAGGATATCGCCGAAAAGGTTGTCGGTGACGATCACATCGAAGCGGGACGGATCCGTGACCATAAAGATGGTGGCGGCGTCCACGTGCAGGTAGTCGTGGGTGACGTCCGGGAATTCGGTGGCCACGGCCTCCACCGTGCGCTTCCACAGCTGTCCTGCGAAGACCAGGACGTTGTGCTTGTGGACCAGGGTGACGTGCTTGCGCTCCCTTGCGCTGGCACGGCGGAACGCGTCCCGCACTACCCGCTCCACGCCGTGGGCCGTGTTTAGTGACACTTCGGTGGCAACTTCGTGGGGAGTGCCGGCACGCAGGGTGCCGCCGTTGCCCACGTAGGGGCCTTCGGTGCCTTCCCGGACCACGATGAAGTCGATGACACCCGGATTGGCAAGGGGGCTGCCCACCGTTCCGTAAAGCCGGGAGGGCCGCAGGTTGACGTAGTGGTCCAGGCTGAAGCGGAGCTTGAGCAGCATCTCGCGTTCGATGATGCCGGAGGGGATCCTGGTGTCTCCCGGGGCTGCACCTACTGCACCGAACAGGATCGCGTCGCGGGTCCGCAGGTCCGCCAGGACTTCGTCCGGCAGGGTCTCCCCGGTGGCCAGCCAATGCTCGGCACCGAGCTTGTAGTGCGTCTGCTTGAGCTCGACGCCCTGCGCCACCACGGCTTTCGCGAGGACCTTGACTGCCTCGGCAATCACCTCGGGGCCAATGCCGTCGCCGGGAATAACTGCCAGATCGATGGAAGATGCGCTCATGGTTTCAGGGTAGCCAAGTCATCCATATGCTGGTCAAGCCGTCTCAAGATGCGAACGCCTCGGGGACGCCCTCTCACTTCCTGCAGGAAAACAGCGAATGCTCTCTCACCATCGGTCCAGGGGTGAGAGAGCGTTCGCGAAAAACCTACAGAAAGTGAGAGAGGGTCAAGGGCTAAGCCTCCGCGGGCTCCTCATACTTGGGGAACACCGGTGACGGTGCCGGCAGCGTTGTCCCGGCCACGATGGGCGTCGCGATTGCCGGGAACTGGCGTGCTTCCCCTTCAGGCTGGCCCAGGCTGTCCAGGAGCGCGGCCGTGGCGGTGGGCATTACCGGCTGGGCCAGGATGGCCACGATCCGCAGCACCTCAAGCGTCACGTACAGCACGGTGTTCATGCGTTCGACGTCGGTCTTCCGCAGCACCCAGGGCGCCTGTTCCGCGAAGTAGGCGTTGGTGTCACCCAGGACGCCCCAGATGGCTTCGAGGGCACGGCTGAATTCCTGCTTCCCGAATGCCGACCGTGCGGCCTCCAGCAGCCCGCCGGCCTGCGCCAGAATGGCGTGGTCCGCTGCGGTGAATGCCCCGGGCGTGGGAACCATGCCGCCGCAGTTCTTGGCCACCATGGACAGGGAACGCTGGGCGAGGTTGCCGAAGTTGTTGGCGAGGTCCGCGTTCATCCGGCCTACGATTGCGTCATGGTTGTAGCTGCCATCGGCACCGAAGGGAACTTCGCGGAGGAAGAAGAAGCGCACCTGGTCCAGGCCGTACTGCGCCACGAAGTCCGCCGGGGACACCACGTTGCCAAGTGATTTGGACATCTTCACGCCGGCGTTGTGGAGGAAGCCGTGGATCATCACCCGCTTGGGCAGGTCCAGCCCGGCACTCATGAGGAACGCCGGCCAGTAGATGGCGTGGAAGCGCGAAATGTCCTTGCCGATGATGTGGACGTCGGCCGGCCAGTACTTCCGGAACTTCTCCGATTCAACGTCCGGGTAGCCGACGCCGGTGAGGTAGTTGGTCAGCGCGTCAACCCAGACATACATTACGTGCTTGTCGTTGCCGGGGACGGGCACGCCCCAGTCAAAGCTGGTGCGGCTGATGGACAGGTCCTCCAGCCCGCGCTTGACGAAGCTGATCACTTCGTTGAACCGGTAATGGGGGGCACCAAATTCAGGCTGTGTCTCGTAGAGGGCCAGGAGCTTGTCCTGGTAGGCGGAGAGCCGGAAGAAGTAGCTCTCCTCCGCCGTCCAGGTAACCTCGGTGTCGCTCTCTTTCGTGTAGCGCACGCCGTCGTCCTTGACCACGGTGTCGTCCTCGCCGTAGAACGCTTCGTCCCGGACGGAGTACCAGCCCTCGTACTTCGACAGGTAGATGTCGCCGTTGGCTTCCATCTTCTTCCAGATGGCCTGCGACGCGGCGTAGTGATCCTCATCAGTGGTCCGGATGAAGCGGTCATAAGTGATCCCCAGGGCGGCATGTGCTGCCTTGTAGACCTCCGCGTTCCTGTCCACCAGCTCCTTGGGCGTGATGCCTTCCTTCTCGGCCGTCTGGGCGATCTTCATGCCGTGCTCGTCCGTGCCGGTCAGGAACATCACGTCATAGCCGTCGAGCCGCTTGAAGCGCGCCATGGCGTCGGTGGCAATGTACTCGTAGGCGTGCCCGATGTGCGGCACGCCGTTGGGGTAGGTGATGGCCGTGGTGATGTAGTACGGCGTTTTCTCTGAAGCAGTCACGTGCGGACAGTTACCTTCGGTGCGGAGGGACGGGCTAGATCAGTTCAGTCAGGGTATCGCTGAGCCGGACAAGTTCGTGGTCGTGTGACGCCACCAGCACGGCAATTCCGTCGGACGTGGTGTCTTTCAGGATGCTGATGATGCGGTTGGCGGAAGCGCGGTCCAGGCTGGCGGTCGGCTCGTCCACCACCAGCACCCTGGTGCCCAGGATCAGGGCACGTGCGATGGCGACCCGTTGGCGTTCACCGCCGGACAGCTGGGCGGGACGGTGCCGCATCCGGCGGCCGAGGCCCACCAGGTCCAGCAGGTCCTTGGCCATGTCCCGCCGCTGGTCCACTTCGCCGTCGGGAACGGCCGGCAGGAGCACATTCTCGAGGGCGCTCATGCCGTCAATCAGGGCGCCGCCCTGGTCCACATAACCGATCAGGGCACGACGGCGGTCGGCGATTTCGTCGTCGCCCATGCTTTCAAGGGAATCGCCTTCCCAGAAGACGCGCCCCGAGGTCGGCAGCGTGAGGCCTGCGCCGACGGTCAGGATGCTTGTCTTGCCGGAGCCGCTCCGCCCGGCGACGCAGTGCATTTCGCCGGCGTGCAGGGTGAGGTCGAAATCCTCAACAACGCTGACTGCTTCAGCACCGCCCTTGCCGCCGCCATAGCGGATGGTGATGCCGCTCAGTTCCAGCGGGGTGGCGTGGTCGGCCGCCTTGACGATGGTGTTGGCGCGGGTCTGCAGGGGAACCTCACCGGAGCCGCCCCGGCGGCTCCGGTGGACATTGGTCGGGTTTGTCATTGGACCACTTTCGTTGCAATCGGTATCCAGCAAAGTACAGCCACGAGGCCGGCGACGGCTGCCCACAGGGCGGCATAGGGGGCGAGCAGGAGGCCGATGCCGAGGGCGCCCAGCACGCCCAGCGGCAGGGCCACGGTTCCCACCAGCGCGTTTTCAAAGAGCCGGACCTGGCGGAGCATGTCCGGGTTCCATCCCATGGCTTCAAGGATGCTCAGGTACTGCCGCTTGGCATTCAGTTCAAACCGGCCGGTCACGAGTGTCAGGACCAGGCCCACCACAACCCCGGCCAATGCCAGCAGGATGCTCGGCAATGCCACGCTGGCGGCGGCCAGGCCGCTCAGCGCGCTGGCACCTGCTGCGCGCGGGATGTCGATCAGCAGGGCGATCAGCCCGCCCACGGCGGCACCGAAGACGCCGACGGCGACGGCCAGGGACAGCGTGTTGAACTTGTTGGTGCCCAGCTGGCGGTTGGCGAAGGTCAGCGGCGAGTCCACCGGAATAAGCCGCTCGTCGTGCTGCGGCTCCTGGTCAATGACGTCGCGGTGGCGAAGCTGCTGTGCCGCGAAGAGGGCCGCGCCTGCGTAGAGCACCAGCACGGCGACAGACACCAGGGCCGTTGAAAGGCTCCAGCTGACCAGGCTGAGTACAATGCCCGCCACTGCCAGCAGTACTGCTCCGACGCCGAATTCCTCCAGCACCCAGCTGCGGATGCGCCGCTGCGTCCAGCCCATGGCCCGCAGGGTGCCCGCCTCGCTTCGGCGCTTGCGGATGTAGCTCACCGTTGACGCTCCGGTCAGCAGTGCTGCGCCGCACAGGGTCAGGAAGAGCAGGGTGACGTTGGTTCCGGACAGCGATCCCGTGACCGCCTCCGCCGCGTTCTGCCGGACCCAGGACTGCTGAACAGTACCCAGGGCGGATTCCTTGCCGGCGTCGTCCTTGGAGTAGCCGGGGACGAAGATGCTGGCGTCCTCACGCGCCGAGCCGGCCACGATGGTGGCTTCCAGGCCCATCGCGCGGATGTCGTTGGCGAGCTTCTCCACGTCCGGCTGCGCCTGCTTCCAGCTGCCCGGCGCCTTGGCCCGGACACGGACGGCGTCGATGACGTCCGCGTTCTCGGTGTATCCGCGTGCAGCGGCCAGTCCGTAGTAGTCGGTGATGGCGCCGGCGGACTGGCTGGCGAGGCCGGTGGCGCTCAGGGAGGGCTCCAGTTCCGTGGCGGGTACGTCCTTGCCGTCAGCATCCTTGACCAGCGTGAAGGGAGTGGGATCGTAGCCGCCGAGGGGCAGCTTGTTGACGTCACCGGCGGCCTCGGCCACGGCGGCGGGATCAAAGGTTCCGTAGACCATGGCAAGCGGAGCTGCCGCCTGCTCCCCCGTGGACAGGTTTTCGCGGTAGGACCGCTCGTCCACGGGTTCGCGCTGGGTCTGGTCAACAGGGGCGCCGTTGGCGCTCTTTTCGGGCAGCCGGTTTACGGTGACCCACTCGCCGGGAACAGCAGTCTTGTCCACGGCGCCGTTGGCTGCGGTCTCCCCGTCGGTGTATTTTGGGGCGGCAGCAAAGTCGGTGCTCCACTTGGCAGGGGTGTAGAGGCCCTGGTTGAAGTTGCCGCTGCTGCCCAGGAGGGACGAGTGGTCGGTGGAGCCGGGCCAGGACAGCACGAACGGATCCTTGGACACGAACGGCAGGTAGTCCTTGTCCAGCGACCGGGACACCGTTCCGACCTCTTTGACCACCTTGCCGGCGTCGTCGATCTCTTCGATCTTGACGTTGTATTTCAGGTCCAGGGAAGTGCCCGAGCGGACGATGAGCGGAATCGCCTGCGAGTCGGCCGTCAGCTGGCCGGTTCGCTTTGCCTGCTGGTACTGGGTCATCAAAGGTGCCCAGTACTTGAGCTTGACGCCCAGGAAGTCCGGCCCCTCCTCCAGTTGGTCGAGGCCGATGCCGTTGGTGAACAGGCCTTCGAAGTAGCGGCCAATGGCTCCTGCATCCCGGGCATCGGCGGGCGGGGCCTTTTCCAGCGGGGCCAGGAAGTCACCGGCCGAACCCAGCAGGGCACGCTCGGCGGCGGGGTCCACGGCCACCACCGATTCGGTCACCTCGGGGGCAAGCGGCAGGGACACGGACAGGTTGAAGAGGTTGTGTTCCGAGCCGCCGGCCGGGGCGGGGAACTTGATGCCTGTTTCCCCAGCGGGCGCGGCGATCCGGATGCTGCTGCCGCCTACGGCCTTTTCCTCCACAAGCTTTGCCTTGCCGAGGCTCCCTTCGGCAGTGGACTTGAACAGCGTCTGTTCGGAGACGCCGTCGGAGCTCACGGCGCTGGCAGTGAGGCGGTACGTCTTGGTTTCGTCGCTCAACACGGATTCGGCTGCGGGCCATTTGTCCGGAGCAGTGGCGCCGGCGGACTGGTCTGCCGTTGCGGTCCCGGCCAGCCCGGCGTTGTAGCCGAGGTAGTCCATGGCGTCAAGGCGGGGGGCCTCGAGGTTCTGGGTTACGCGGGAGACCAGGCTGATCGGGGCGGCCACCGACGTTCCGGAAAGCTTCCTGATCGAGTCCAGCTGCTCGAAGCTGATGCCGCCGGTGCCGTTGGCGATTTCGGGCTGCAGCAGTGCCGCGGAGGGCGCCTTCGCCTGGACCAGGACGTCATAGAGTCCCCGTGAATTTTCATCCACTGTCCGGTTGAGTGCAGCCTGCGACTGGCTTTGGACGAGGACCGACAAGCACATGGCTGCGATCAAGATGGCCGCGGTCAACAGCAGCACTTTGCTTCTGATGAACCTCTGGACGGCGTTCATTGAACTCCCTGAAACCTGGATTGCGTGCGCACATTCGTGTCCGGCGGGGGCGGACATGGGCGATTAGCTAACGGATGTGCAAAAGGTATTGGCCGGCCTGCCGGCACTGTCCTGAACCAGGACGAAGCCATTGTAAGCAGACCGGCCAATCATACGTGGCCCCGGCGGGGCGCGCCGAGCGGAGGCCGTTGGTACGGCGTTTCCCGGACCTGGGGCTAGTCCTCCAGGTCCACTTCCCGGACCAGCTCGGCACCGATGCCTGCCTTGATGGCGTCGAGTACCTGCTGCGGCACGGAGCTGTCGATGGTCAGCAGAGCGAGCACCTGGCCGCCCTGGTCCGTGCGCGCCACCTGCATGCCGGCGATGTTGATGTTGTTCATGCCCAGGATGTGGCCAATGGTTCCGATGACGCCGGGACGGTCGGTGTAGCCAACCACCACGAGGTGCTCGCTGATGGGGATTTCAACTTCGAAGCCGTTGATGCCCACCAGTTTCTGGATCTGCTTGGGCCCGGTCAGGGTGCCGGCCACGGAGATCTGGCTGCCGTCGCTCAGGGCGCCGCGCAGGGTCAGGACGTTGCGGTAGGACTCGGTTTCCGGCGTGGTGATCAGGCGGACGTTGATGCCGCGCTGTTCGGCGATGACCGGGGCGTTGACGTAGGAGACCTGCTCGGTCACGACGTCGGCGAAGATGCCCTTCAGTGCGGCCAGTTCCAGGACTTTGACGTCGAGCGAGGAAATTTCACCGGCTACCTCGACGTCGAACTGGGTCAGGGAGTCGTGGGTCAGTGCAGTGAAGATGCGGCCCAGCTTTTCGATCAGCGGGATGCCCGGGCGGACATCGGGGGCAATGACGCCGCCGGCGACGTTGACAGCATCAGGTACCAGTTCCCCTGCCAGGGCGAGCCGGACTGACTTGGCCACGGATACGCCGGCCTTTTCCTGCGCTTCGTCGGTGGAGGCACCGAGGTGCGGGGTCACCACTACGTTGTCCAGCTTGAAGAACGGCAGGTCGGTGCTGGGCTCCTTGGCGAAAACGTCAACGCCGGCGCCGGCAATTTCACCGGCCTGCAGGGCCGTGTAAAGGTCTTCCTCGTCAACGAGGCCACCGCGGGCAACGTTGACCACGTAGGCGGTGCTCTTCATCTTCCTGAAAGCATCGGCGCCGAGCATGCCCACCGTCTCCGGCGTCTTTGGCATGTGGATGGTGATGAAGTCGGACTGGGCCAGGAGTTCGTCCAGGGTGACCAGCTGCACGCCGAGCTGCGCTGCGCGGGCGGAGGTGATGTAGGGGTCGTAAGCAAGGATCTTGGTGTCGAAACCCTTGAGGCGGGCCGCAACGAGCGCACCGATCCGGCCGAGGCCGATGATGCCGATCTTCTTTTCGAACAGTTCGATGCCGGTGTACTTGGAGCGCTTCCATTCGCCGTCCTTGAGGGCGGCGCTGGCCTGCGGAATGTGGCGGGCCAGGCTAAGGATGTGGCCCACGGTCAGTTCGGCCGCAGAGACGATGTTGGACGTGGGGGCGTTGACCACCATGACGCCGGCCTGGGTGGCGGCTTTGATGTCCACGTTGTCCAGTCCCACGCCGGCGCGGGCAATGACCTTGAGGTTCTTGGCGGCGGCGATGGCTTCAGCATCGACCTGGGTCGCGGAACGGACCAGGATGGCGTCAACGTCAGTGATCGCCGAGAGCAGCTGTGAACGGTCGGAACCGTCGGTCTGGCGGATTTCGAAATCCGGGCCGAGGGCATCGACGGTGGCGGGGGAAAGTTCTTCGGCGAGCAGTACTACGGGTTTTGACACGGCTGATCCTCTGCGTTGCAGTCCTGGGGATGGAAACAAGTCTAGGCCGACGGAAAGGCCGGGCTCACATTGTTAAGTGTGAACCCGGCCTCACGTTGCCCTTTATCGGGGGAAGGAACCTGCAGCCTTAGCGGGCTGCTGACCCTTCAACGTAGTCCACGTCCTGCTGCTGCCAGGAGAACAGGGAGCGCAGCTCGCGGCCGACTCCCTCGATGGGGTGCTGCTCGGCCTTGGCACGCAGCTCCTTGAACTCCACGCCGCCGTTGTCCTGGTCCTCGATGAAGCGCTTGGCGAAGGCACCGGACTGGATGTCAGCCAGGACTGCCTTCATGTTTTCCTTCACCTCGGGGGTGATGACGCGGGGGCCGGAGACGTAGTCGCCGTATTCCGCGGTGTCGGATACGCTCCAGCGCTGCTTGGCAATGCCGCCTTCCCACATGAGGTCAACGATGAGCTTGAGCTCGTGGAGCACCTCGAAGTAGGCGATCTGCGGCTGGTAACCGGCTTCGGTCAGGGTTTCGAAGCCGTACTGGACCAGCTGGGACACGCCGCCGCAGAGGACAGCCTGCTCGCCGAAGAGGTCGGTTTCGGTCTCTTCGGTGAAGGTGGTCTTGATGACCCCGGCGCGGGTACCGCCGATGGCCTTGGCGTAGGACTTGGCCAGGTCCCAGGCGGAGCCCGAAGCGTCCTGCTCGACGGCGATGATGTCGGGGATGCCGCGGCCGGCCTCGAATTCGCGGCGCACGGTGTGGCCCGGAGCCTTCGGGGCGACCAGGATGACGTCAACGCCTTCCGGTGCCTGGATGTAGCCGAAACGGATGTTGAAGCCGTGGGCGAAGGCCAGGGCCTTGCCGGGGGTCAGCTTGTCCTTGATGGAGTCGTTGAAGATCGAGCGCTGGTGCTGGTCCGGCGCCAGGATCATGATGACGTCGGCCCATTCGGCGGCGTCGGCAACGTTCTTGACCGTGAAGCCTGCGTCCTCGGCCTTGGCGGTCGACGTTGAGCCCTCCTTGAGGGCGATGGCAACCTCGACGCCGGAATCGCGCAGGTTGAGCGCGTGGGCATGGCCCTGTGAGCCATAGCCAACGATGGCGACCTTGCGGCCCTGGATGATCGACAGGTCGGCGTCGTCGTCGTAGAACATTTCAGTCACTTGCGTAACTCCTCTTGAGTGGTTTCTAGATAGGTGTGTTGGTGGTGCGGTTGCGGGCGCGGAGGTTCCGCCAGGTGATGTTCCTAGGCGGAACGCAGCGCCCGGTCACTCATGGAGCGGGATCCCCGTCCAACGGCCAGGGTGCCGGACTGCACGATTTCGCGGATGCCGAAGGGCTCCAGCACTGAGAGCAGTGCCGTGAGCTTTTCGGGGTGGCCGGTTGCTTCAATGACGACGGAATCGGTGGATACGTCGACCACTGAGGCGCGGAACAGGTCTGCAGCCTGGGTCACCTGCAGGCGTGTTGCGGCATCCGCACGTACTTTAACCAGGATGTGGTCGCGTTGTACGGAAGATTCGGGGGTCAGCTCAACGATCTTGATGACGTTGATCAGTTTGTTGAGCTGCTTGGTGACCTGTTCGATGAGGTCGCCGTCTGCGTCGACCACCACGGTCATCCGGGAGATGCCCGGGACTTCGGTGGGGCCAACGGCCAGGGAGTTGATGTTGAAGGCGCGGCGGGCGAAGAGGCTCGCAACCCGGGTCAGGACGCCGGGCTTGTCTTCAACCAGAACGGAAAGTGTGTGGCGGCTCATGGTCAGTCCTCTTCTTCCCATTCCGGGGTCATGTTGCGGGCAACCTGGATCTGGTCGTTGCTCACGCCGGCGGGCACCATCGGCCACACCATGGAGTTGGGGCTCACCACGAAATCGATGACCACGGGGCGGTCGTTGATTTCCAGGGCCTTCTGGATGGTGGCGTCGATGTCCTCGTCGCGTTCGCAGCGGAACGAGGCGCATCCGTAGGCCTCGCCCAGCTTGACGAAATCCGGAATGCGGACGGTGTCGTGGCCGGTGTTGAGATCGGTGTTTGAGTAGCGGCCCTCGTAGAAGAGGGTCTGCCACTGGCGCACCATGCCCAGGGAGGAGTTGTTGATGACTGCAACCTTGATGGGAATGTTGTTGATGGCGCAGGTGGCCAGTTCCTGGTTGGTCATCTGGAAGCAGCCGTCGCCGTCGATGGCCCAGACCACGCGGTCCGGCTCGCCCACCTTGGCGCCCATGGCTGCCGGTACGGCGTAGCCCATGGTCCCGGCGCCGCCCGAGTTCAGCCAGGCGTGGGGGCGCTCGTACTTGATGAACTGCGCCGCCCACATCTGGTGCTGGCCAACGCCGGCAACGTAGACGCCTTCCGGCCCGGTGAGCGCACCGATGCGCTCGATGACCTTCTGCGGCGCGGTCAGTCCGTCGTCCGGCTCGGTCCAGCCCAGCGGGTACGTTTCCTTGAGGTTGTTAAGGAAGGCCCACCATGTGGTGAGGTCCGGCGTGCCGGAGGCCTCAAACTGCGTGCGTACTGCCTCTGTCAGTTCCGGAATGATTTCCTTGACCGATCCCACGATGGGAACGTCGGCGGTGCGGTTCTTGGAGATCTCCGCGGGGTCGATGTCAGCGTGAATGACCTTGGCCAGCGGCGCGAACGTCTTGAGCACGCCGGTCACGCGGTCATCGAAGCGTGCTCCCAGGGTGATCAGGAGGTCGGCCTGCTGCAGGGCGGTTACGGCGGAGACGGTGCCATGCATGCCGGGCATCCCGACATGCTGCGGATGGGAATCAGGGAAGACGCCCTTCGCCATCAGGGTTGTCACCACGGGGGCGCCGGTGGCTTCAGCGAGGGCCCGCAGCTCTGCGCTTGCATGCGCCTTAACCACGCCGCCCCCGACGTACAGGACAGGTTTGGTGGACGCGGCGATGAGCTTCGCGGCCTCACGAACCTGCTTGTTGTGGCCGCGGGTGACAGGACGGTAGCCCGGCAGGTCCACCTTCGGCGGCCAGGAGAACGTCATCTGCCCCATCTGTGCATCCTTGGCAACATCCACCAGGACGGGACCGGGACGGCCAGTGGAAGCGAGGTGGAACGCCTCAGCCATGACATGCGGAATGTCGTTGGGGTCTGTCACCAGGAAGGAGTGCTTGGTGATGGGCATGGTGATGCCCACGATGTCGGCTTCCTGGAAGGCATCGGTGCCGATCACGCCGCTGGATACCTGGCCGGTGATGGCCACCAGCGGAACGGAGTCCATGTGGGCGTCCATGATGGCGGTGACGAGGTTGGTGGCACCCGGGCCCGAAGTGGCGATGCAGACACCAACCCGTCCGGTGACCATGGCATAGCCTTGCGCGGCGTGGCCGGCTCCCTGTTCATGACGGACCAGCACGTGATTCATGCTGGAGGCCATCAAGGGGTCGTAGGTGGGCAGGATCGCGCCACCAGGCAAACCGAAAATATCGTCCACGCCGAGTTCTTCGAGCGAACGGACAATAGCTTGCGAGCCGCTCATCACCGTTGGGGGTACAACGTTGTTCGGCCCAAGGACAGGAGAGGCGGCAGCAAGGTCGGCGACGACGGCGGCCTGCTCAGCCGTCCTGTCGGCGCGTTCCGGAGCCTTGGTGGCTCCAGCGGACTTAGTAGCCATCAGCGAGGGGCTGATCGGCGATCCTTTGCTCATCGGACTCTTCCTTGTGGATCATCTGTGGTTCATGGAAACTGCGGGAAATAAAAAAACCCCTCAGCCTGGCGGCTCTTCGAGGGGTTTGCGCGTGACGGTTCGTTACCAGAGGAGGCTAATGTGCCACGCGCTTGGTAAGGACGACGACGGTGCCGGCGGTAACGAAAGTCATGCGTTCAGTTTTCCCTCTGGTGAGATACGTGTCAACGAGCCGCTAGCCGATCTCACCATGTGGACGCCATTGTCCACTTTTTGATCCTTCCAGCGGAAGGGATCAAACCTTCAGCTAATCACCCGGGCCGGAAGGGCTTAATAAGGGTGACGCCGAGGGTCCCCTTGCGTGGGGCGCTCAGCGCCCCACGCAAGGGGAAGGTATCACCCGCAGTATGCGCCCGTGGAGGCGCTGTGCACCAGCTTGGCGTACTTGGCCAGGACGCCCTTGGTGTACCTGGCCGGCAGCGGCTCCCACCCCACCTTGCGGGCCTCGAGCTCCGCCTCGTCCACCAGCAGGTCGAAGCTGCGGGCTGCGATGTCCACGCGGATCCGGTCGCCGTCCTTGACGAACGCGATGGGGCCGCCGTCGACTGCTTCCGGGGCCACGTGGCCGATGCACAGGCCGGTGGTGCCGCCGGAGAAGCGTCCGTCGGTGAGGAGCAGGACGTCCTTGCCCAGGCCGGCGCCCTTGATGGCGCCTGTGATGGCGAGCATTTCGCGCATGCCGGGACCGCCCTTGGGGCCTTCATAGCGGATAACAACAACGTCGCCTGCATGGATCTGGCCGTTGTCCAGCGCATCCAGGGCACCCTGTTCGCGTTCAAAGACGCGGGCGGTACCTTCGAACACGTCGGCGTCGAAGCCGGCGCTCTTGACGACGGCACCTTCGGGAGCCATGGAGCCGTGGAGGATGGTGATGCCGCCGGTCTTGTGGATGGGGTTGTCCAGCGCGCGCAGGATCTTGCCGTCCACGTCCGGAGGGTTGATCGCCTCGAGGTTCTCCGCCACGGTCTTGCCGGTCACGGTGAGGCAATCGCCGTGCAGCAGGCCGGCGTCGAGCAGTGCCTTCATGATCACCGGAACACCGCCGATCTTGTCGACGTCGGTCATCACGTAGCGGCCGAAGGGCTTCAGGTCGCCAAGGTGCGGGATCTTGTCGCCGATGCGGTTGAAGTCGTCCAGGGTCAGCTCAACTTCGGCCTCGCGGGCAATGGCCAGCAGGTGCAGCACGGCGTTGGTGGATCCGCCGAACGCCATGGTGACGGCGATGGCGTTCTCGAAAGCCTTTTTGGTCATGATGTCCCGGGCGGTGATGCCCTGGCGAAGCAGGTTAACCACGGCTTCGCCGGACTTGCGCGCGAACTCATCACGACGGCGGTCTGCCGAGGGCGGGGCGGCCGAACCGGGCAGGGACATGCCCAGCGCCTCACCGATGCAGGCCATGGTGTTGGCCGTGTACATGCCGCCGCAGGCGCCTTCGCCCGGGCAGATGGCCTTTTCGATGCGCGTCAAGTCTTCCAAGCTCATCTTGCCGGCAGCACAGGCACCCACAGCCTCGAAAGCGTCAATAAGGGTGACTTCCTTTTCGGAGCCGTCCTCAAGCTTGACCCAGCCCGGCATGATGGAACCGGCGTACAGGAAGACGCTGGAAAGGTCCAGGCGGGCAGCGGCCATGAGCATGCCGGGCAGGGACTTGTCACAGCCGGCAAGCAGCACCGAACCGTCGATGCGCTCGGCCTGCATCACGGTTTCCACGGAGTCGGCAATGACTTCGCGGGAAACCAGCGAGAAGTGCATGCCCTCATGGCCCATGGAGATGCCGTCGGAGACCGAGATGGTGCCGAACTGCATGGGGAACCCGCCGCCGGCGTGGACGCCTTCCTTGGCACCCTGGGCAAGCCGGTTCAGGGAAAGGTTGCAGGGAGTGATTTCGTTCCATGAACTCGCGACACCAACCTGGGGCTTTGCGAAGTCGTCGTCCCCCATGCCGACCGCCCGGAACATGCCACGTGCCGGTGCAGCGTGGATTCCGTCGGTAACGACCCGGCTCCGGGGTTTAATGTCAGGCTTGTTCTCAGTTGCGATCTGGCTGTCACTCATAAGGGAAAGTCTATGGCTCCGCGCGGGGGCGGAACGACCGCGAGGCTGCTGTTATGGGCAAAATCGGCATAATTTCCATCAGCTAATGGACTGCCGTCTCGCATTTTGAGACGGACGGCGGCACCCCAACCGTCCACCGGGCTGTACGCCGCATTCCCGGCTGCTTGGCGCCGCCCCCCTGCTTCCCCTTCCAGCATCCGCCGCACTCCCGGTTGGATCCCTGACAGGGCCGCAATGCGCCGCGGTGCCGATGGCGGTGCAGCACGGCATGAACGACCCGGGCCACTGCTGCCGGCAATGCTGGACAGCAGTAGGGACCCGACGTAGCGTCGGTGGCAGGACACCTTGCCATCCTGACTGAAGGGTTTGCCATGGATACAGTTTTCTGGATCATTCTGATCGTTGCCATCGTGGGTGTTGTCTGGTGGTTGCTGAACCGCAAAAGCACCGCCAAGTCCCCCGGAAGGCCGGCAGGGACAGATGCTCCCCGATCTGACGGGGCACTTTCCGGCGGCAGTGCTGCGGCTTCCGCTGAAGCAGCCGGCACTACCGGCATTGCCACTGCCGCGGGCTTTGGGCGGCCGGCCGAGCCCGCCGTGCCCACGACAGCAGACGAGCCTGCCGAATCATCGGCTTCGGTGGAGGCCCCCCGTCCGGAACGTACCGGATCAGGCTCCTCCGTGGCGTCTTCCGCTGATGCAGCGGGACCGGACGTGGACACACCGACTGGCTCTTCCGGAGACGATCGGCGGCGCCAGGACCAGACTGAATGGGAAACGCAGTGGTCCGAGGCGGGCGGCGGCTCCTCCGCGCGGCCAAGCGAAGCTCCGGCGGCGCCGCGAGAGCAGGTTGCACAAGCTGCAGGGGTGCAGGCACCGGACACTGCGGCTGACGCAGCCCCCGTCCATCACCCCGAGTACACCGCACCGCAGGCCCCTACGCTTCCCGGCGCCGAGACGGCCGCAGTGGAAGAAGGGGACGACGACGGCACGGCCGCCCCTTCCGCCACGCCGGCCACGCCCGCCACGAGCCAAACCCCCGCCCGGGCACAGGCTGCCGGCGCCGCCGGTGGCCCGGTCCCGTCCGGAGCGGCCGCAGTTGAAACCCAGGACCGGGCACAGTCCTCCGCCCTCGTGGAGGCAGGGGCCGACCATCGCACGGAGGGCGGGGCGGGCACCGGCCGGCACCCGGCGGAGGCTTCAGGCCACCTCGCGGCTGACGAACCGTACGGCGCAGGTTCAGCAGCCGCCGGGGCGGATGGCAGCGGCCCGGCGGATTACGGCGTCAAGGGCGACGCCGGCGGCATGGTCTACTACGAGGAAGGGCATCCGGACTACGGGCAGACCAGGGCCGACGTCTGGTTTGAATCGCCGGCCCATGCGGAAGCCGCCGGCTTCCAGGCACCGCGGCGCAAACGCCTGTAGCAGGAAATCCTGTGGCCCATTTCACACGCGAACACGGGCGGAGCAGGGGCGGGATCCGGGCCCTGGAGGGCGGACTTTGACTGCTTACCACCACGGAAAACCCTGATTCCGCGCTGGTTTTGCCCACGCCGGACTTAGCCCCCGCCCTACCGGCCGCCCGATTTCACATGCACCTAAAGTTCGTGTAGAGTTTCATGTCGTTGCGGAGATCAACGGGGAAAGAAAAGCCCCGGAAGATTGAAACAAAAAGATGCACCTCTAGCTCAATTGGCAGAGCAATTGACTCTTAATCAATGGGTTCCGGGTTCAAGTCCCGGGGGGTGCACCACTGGGAAAACAGCCTCTGGCTTGCGGAAACGCAGGCCGGGGGCTGTTTTGTTATGCCCCTGTTCCACGCTGCATAAAAGCGTGGGCAACCGCGGACAACAAAAAAGCGTGACCCGGCTTCGGGTCACGCTTTTCGCCACCGGCAATGCCGGCCCTGGGTTTCAGCTTTGCGAGTTTTCCACGAACGCGGCAGCATTACCCGGGGTGGTGGCGAACTGGCTTGCGAGCTCACGGACAACAGCCTGCAGCTCCTGGCGGAGCACTTCAGGGTCTATGGACGCAGAAGCGAGGACGGAACGTTCCATCTCCACTGCAGCGGCCACAGCTTCCTTGCCCCGTTCCGTGAGAGACACCACGTGGCTCCTGCGGTCGGACGTGCTGCGGACACGGGCAATGTGCCCGTGCGATTCCAGGCGGCTGAGTGTCTTGCCCATGGTTTGGGCCTGCACGCGTACAAATTGGGCAAGTTGCGCTTGGGTCATGGGGCCCTGCGCGTCCAGAACCTCGATGGCGATCACGCCGGCGTGGGTCAAACCGATGGCACCAAGTTTTTCGTTCCAGGAGTGTTCTACGAGGCGCGCAGCAGTGGACAAGAGGCGCCCCGTGGGCCAGTGATCCATATCAGGCATAGCAGCAAGTATAGCCAAGTAGCGATTAGCACTGGTCCCTCCCCCTTACTAGGCTGTTGTGACCCGCCTGCAACAAGGAGAAAAACATTGGCCAACAGACTCGTTACCGGCGACCCGGCGCCCGCGTTCACCCTGAAGGACTCAACCGGCGGGGACATCAGCCTGTCCCCGGGCAACGGCCGCCACACCATCGTCTACTTCTATCCCGCCGCTTCCACTCCCGGCTGCACCAAGGAGGCCTGTGACTTCCGTGACAGCCTGGCTTCGCTGCAGGCGGCCGGGTACGACGTCCTGGGAATCTCACCGGATCCTGTGGACAAACTGGCAAAGTTCGCCGCCAATGAGGAGCTGAGCTTCCCCCTGCTCTCGGATGAGGACCACGCCGTATCAGAGGCCTACGGCGCCTGGGGTGAAAAGAAGAACTACGGCAAGACCTACGAGGGCCTGATCCGGTCAACCATCGTGGTGGATCCCGAGGGCAAGGTTTCGCTGGCCCAGTACAACGTCCGCGCCACCGGCCACGTAGCCAAGCTGCGCCGCGACTTGAAGCTGGATGCCTGACCGTTCCACCGCTGCCCCGGGTCCTGCCGCGGCGACGCTACAATAAAGACTGGCATCCGCCGTCGTACGTTTTTGCGTTACTGCGGCAGGACGCCCTGCGCGAGTGGTGAAATTGGCAGACACGCAGGATTTAGGTTCCTGTGCCTTCGGGCGTGGGGGTTCAAGTCCCCCCTTGCGCACAAGTAAACACAGAGATCCCCCGGTTCCTGGCCGGGGGATTTCTGTGTTTAAAAGGGATTGTCCATGCCCACGTGGCGAGCGGGTAACGGCCCCGGAAAGCCGCCGGTTTCGTACGCCGCCGAAAAACTCCTTGGAATCCACCCATCCGGACACGTGGACCGGCCGAATACCCATTGAGACACCAGCCAAGGCAGGTGGCCACCAGCCAGACAAGAAATACGCCGTGAACATCAGTCCCCGGCGGGCACAACGCCACAATCCAAGGAGAACTGAAATGCAGACCATCAAGCGCACAACCTTCACCGTCGCAGGCGTTGCAGCCGCAGCTCTGCTGAGCCTGACCGCATGTGGCGGATCCGCCAGCACGTCGGGGACCTCTGCGCCGGCTGAATCCCCTTCCGCCTCCACCATGGCCCCGTCGGCCAGTCCCTCCGCGGCAGCCATGGACCCGGCGGCCAACCTGGTCGGCCCCGGCTGCGCCGCCTACGCAGAGCAGGTCCCTACGGGTGCCGGTTCCGTTGAGGGCATGGCCCTCGACCCGGTGGCCGTTGCGGCCTCCAACAACCCGATCCTGACCACCCTCACCGCCGCGGTTTCGGGAAAGCTGAACCCCAAGGTTGACCTGGTGGACACGCTCAACGGCGGCGAGTTCACCGTCTTCGCCCCGGTGGATGATGCCTTCGCCAAGATCGACGCCGCAACCATCGAAACGCTGAAGACCGATGATGCCCTGCTCAGCAAGATCCTGACCTACCACGTTGTTCCGGGCCAGATCACCCCTGACAAGATCGCCGGCACGCACGCAACCGTCCAGGGTGGCTCGGTGACAGTAACGGGCAGCGGCGACGAACTCAAGGTTGACGACGCCAGCGTCATCTGCGGCGGCGTGCAGACCAAGAACGCCACGGTCTACCTGATCGACTCGGTGCTGATGCCCAAGTAAGCCAGGGAACCCCGAAATTCCGGACAAATACTGAAGCCGGGCCCGCGCAAGCGTGCCGGGCTTCAGTACTGTCCACCGGGAACCGCCTCCCGGGGACGCCGGCGCTAGTCAACTAGACTGGGTCCCGGCCCGCATGCGGCGGAGCCGGCAGAACCCAGAGGTGATCAACGAGTGCCCAGCAGTACATCGCGGCGGGCGGTCCTTAAGACCGGCGCCGTCCTCCTGGCGTTGGGGGCGACCTCGTGCACAGCCGCACCGTCCCCCTCGCCGTCGTCGGATTCGCCCAGCGCCACCATCCCTGCCGAGCCAACAGCCACCTTCAACTTCGGCACCGCAGCCCAGCCACTGGGGCTGGATCCAGCCCTCTCGAATGACGTGGAGTCCCAGCGCATCACCCGCCAGATCCTCGAAGGACTGGTGGGCGTGGACCAGACCACAGGCAAACCCACGCCACTGCTGGCCACGGAATGGACCGAGTCCAACGAGGGCCGCTCCTACACCTTCAAACTCCGCACCGGCGTCATGTTCCATGACGGCACGCCGTTCAACGCCGAGGCCGTCTGCGCCAACTTCAACCGTTGGTTCGCCTTCTCTCCGGACCTGCGCCGGCAAGCACCCGGCATCTCCTTTAAGGGAGTCTTCAAGGCCCACTCGGACGAACCCGGGCTGTCCATCTTCAAGAGCTGTACCGCCCTCGCTGAAGACACCGTGCGCATCGACCTCACCCAACGGTTCACTGCGTTCCTCCAGGCGCTGACCCTGCCCGCCTTCGCCATGGCTTCTCCTGCGGCCTTGGCGTCCGGCACCGCGGACGTCCTCGACCAAAACAGGGGCGGTCCCCCGGTCTCCGCCTTCGCCACAAACCCTGTAGGCACTGGCCCCTTCAGCTTCAAGTCATGGGATGAACAGAGCGTTACCCTGGTCAGCAACAACGCCTATTGGGGTGACCGGGGCCAGATAGCGACCATCAACTTCCTGGCCTACAACCATCCGCAGACCCGTCTCCAGGCCCTGCTCGACGGCAAAATCGACGGCTATGACGCCGTGACGGTGGGCAATTTTGATCAATTGGTCAAACGCGGCAAGCAGATCGTCCAGCGCGACCCGTTCTCGGTGATGTACGTGGGCATTAACCAGGACATCCCGGTGCTGCAGAACCTGAAGGTCCGGCAGGCGATCGAAATGGCGATCGATAAGGAAACCCTGATCCGCAGATTCTTCATCGACAACACCGCCAAGGCCACCCAGTTTGTCCCTCCGAAAATCAGCGGCTTCAACAACGACGCCCCGGAACTGGGCCATGATCCTGTAAAGGCCAAGGAGTACCTCAAGGAAGGCGCATACGCGGGCGAGGAACTGAAGTTCTACTACCCGCTGAACGTCACGCGGCCCTACCTGCCAACTCCTGAGAAGGTCTATGCCGAGATCAGCCGGCAGCTCACAGCCGTCGGGCTCAACATCCGGCCTGTCCCGGTGGATTGGTCGGATGGCTACCTCCAGAAGGTCCAGTCCCCCGGTGACCACGCACTGCACCTCCTCGGCTGGAACGGTTCGTACTCCGACGCCGACAACTTCGTGGGCCCCCTCTTCGGTGAAAAGAACGGCGAGTTCGGCTACCAGGACCCGCAGGTCTTTTCGAAGATCAACCGTGCCCGCGGCCTGCCCGAGGGCCAGGAACGCGACGAGCAGTACCACACCATCAATGCCCAGATTGCGGCCACTGTTCCTGCGGTTCCCATCGCCTTTCCCATCTCGGCGCTGGCCCTGTCCGACCGCGTCGTGAACTATCCCGCATCACCGGTCTTAAATGAAGTTTTCACGAAGGTGCAATTAAAGCCTTGACGGACCCGTCCAATTTCAGTATGTCGGCTGCCCGGGGATATTCTGTGACAGCCAGAGCCGCTGCAATCGGAGACTGATCGTGACCTTCATTTCCAAGACCCCACATGCCGACGTCGTCCTGATTGGCGGCGGCATCATGAGCGCCACGCTGGGGGCATTTCTCAAGCAGCTGGAGCCGAACTGGACCATCTCCCTGTTCGAGCGGCTGGACCAGCCCGGACTGGAGAGCTCCGGCCCGTGGAACAACGCCGGAACCGGCCACGCTGCCCTCTGTGAACTCAACTACTCCCCTGCAGCCAAAGACGGCTCAGTGGACCCCTCCAAAGCACTGCTCATCAACGAACAGTTCCAACTCTCCCGCCAGTTCTGGTCCCACCTGGTGGACCGGAACCTGATCGGTTCTCCCAAGCGCTTCATCAACACCGTGCCGCACATGAGCTTCGTGATCGGCGAGGACCACACCAGGTTCCTGAAGACCCGGCATGAGGCGCTGAAGCCCCACACCCTGTTCCGCAGCATGGAATACTCCGAGGACCGCGGCCAGATCGGCAAGTGGGCACCGCTCATCGTCAAGGGCCGCGACCCGAAACAGCGCATTGCCGCCACCCGCGCCGCCGAGGGCACCGACGTCGACTTCGGGGCACTCACCCGTGAACTGACCACGTACCTGGGGAACAACGGCGTCGAAATCAACTACGGCCATGACGTCACGGGAATTTCCCGGGCTTCCGACGGCGGCTGGAACCTCTCCCTGAAGTACCCGAAGTCCGGAGAACACGGCAAGATCCACGCCAAGTTCGTCTTCGTCGGCGCCGGCGGTGGGGCCCTGCACCTGCTCCAGGCCTCCGGCATCCCCGAGAGCAAGGGTTACGGCGGCTTCCCCGTTTCCGGCCAGTTCTTCCGCTGCACTGACGAAACCATCGCCGCCCAGCACAGCGCCAAAGTCTATGGCCAGGCGTCCGTGGGTGCCCCGCCCATGTCCGTGCCGCACCTTGATACGCGGTATGTCAACGGCAAGCGTTCGCTGTTGTTCGGCCCCTACGCCGGATTCTCCACCAATTTCCTGAAGAACGGCTCCTACCTGGACCTCCCGCTGTCCATCCGCCCGGGCAACATCATCCCGATGCTGGCAGTGGCCAAGGACAACATGGACCTCACCGCTTACCTGATCAAGGAAGTGGCCAAGCGCCACGGGGACAAGGTCGAGGCGCTGCGTGAGTACTACCCGGAGGCAAAGGACGGCGACTGGGAACTGATCACCGCCGGCCAGCGTGTACAGATCATCAAGAAAGACCCACACAAGGGCGGCATCCTCCAGTTTGGAACTGAAGTGATCGCCGGCCGTGACGGCTCCATCGGTGCGCTCCTTGGCGCCTCCCCTGGAGCTTCAACCGCTGTCCCCATCATGATCGAACTGCTGCAGAAGACGTTCCCGAAGAACTTCAAGGGCTGGCAGTCAAAGCTCAAGGACATGATGCCCGGCTACGGGGTGAAGCTGGATGAGAATCCGGACCTCGCCATCGAGCTCGAGCAGGCTACGGCCAAGTCCCTCCAGCTGGAGAGCGTTTCCGCCAGCCGCTGACCCTGCGGGGGCCGGCGGCCGGCACCAGCGGGTCCGCACCAGTTCCTCAACCGCACAGGAGACCGCGCGATGTTCCGGCTGGCAAACCTTTCACTGGCAAACCGGGCGCTGATCGCACTGATCACTGTTTTCGCTTCCGTTTTCGGTGTGATCACCATGTCGTCGCTGAAGCAGGAACTCATTCCCTCGATTGAGTTCCCGCGGATCACGGTGCTGACTGCCATGCCGGGCGCCTCTCCGGAGGTAGTGGACAAGCAGGTCAGCGGGCCGCTTGAGACAGCGCTGAATGGCGTGGAGGGGCTGGAATCCACCTCCTCCACGTCCCGCAACGGCGTCTCCCAGATCACCATGGTGTTCACGTACGGGTCGAACCTTGACCGTGCGCGGAACCAGATTGACCGGGCCATCTCCAACGCCAAGAGGTCCCTGCCGGAGGACGTGCAGCCGCAGGCCATCGCCGGCAGCATCAGCGACTTTCCCATCGTGTTCCTTGCCGTGTCATCGGACAAGACGCTCAGCGAGTTGAACGCGGACCTCCAGCGGCTGAGTGTGCCCCGGCTGCAGAAGATCGACGGCGTCCGGGGCGCCGATGTCACCGGCGGCGCCTCCCAGCACATCGAGATCCTCCCCCGGAGCGACGCCATGGCTGCGGCAGGTGCCAGTGTCACGTCCATCCGTGATGCGCTGGCGAACAACGGCGCGCTGGTGCCGGCCGGAACGCTGGAGGAACAGGGCAGGACGCTCTCCCTGCAGATCGGCAGCCCGGTGGATTCGCTCGACGCCATCAAGGCCCTCCCGCTGTCCGGAGCGAAGAATGCTGCCACCATCGGCTCGGTGGCAGACGTGTCCCTTCAGGATGACGAGCGCACCTCCATCACCCGCACCAACGGCACCGAAACCCTTGCCGTGTCCGTCACCAAGAAACCCGAGGGCGACACGGTGGGCATTTCGCACGCGGTGCGGGACACCCTGGATGAACTGGAGGCCGAACTCGGCTCGAACGCGAAGTTCACCCCTGTGTTTGACCAGGCACCCTTCATCGAAAAGTCCATCAAGGACCTCACCGTCGAAGGGCTTCTGGGACTGGGCTTTGCCGTCGCCGTCATCCTGGTCTTCCTGATGTCCGCCCGCTCCACCCTGGTGACCGCGGTGTCCATCCCGCTGTCCCTCCTGATTACCTTCATCGGACTTTCCGCCACCGGCTACTCGCTCAACATCCTGACCCTGGGCGCACTCACCATTGCCATTGGCCGCGTGGTGGACGACTCGATCGTCGTCATCGAAAACATCAAGCGCCACTTGACCTACGGGGAGGACAAGGTCACCGCCATCCTCACCGCAATCCGGGAAGTCGCCGGGGCCATCACCGCGTCCACCCTGACAACTGTTGCGGTGTTCCTCCCCATCGCCTTCGTGGGTGAGCTGGCCGGTGAACTGTTCCGGCCGTTCGCCCTGACTGTCACCATTGCCCTGCTGGCCTCCCTGCTGGTCTCGCTGACCATCGTTCCTGTCCTCGCCTACTGGTTCCTTCGAAACCCCGGTGCCACCGCCGAACGTCTCCAGGCGGATTCCGCCGCGGCCCGGGCCTTCGCCGCCGAAGCACGTGCCAAGGCACAGGAAGCCGAACAGCGCAGCAGGCTGCAGCGGGGTTACCTGCCCATTCTTAACAAGACACAGAAACACCCCGTCATTACCCTGGTGGCCGCAGTCCTGGTACTCGGCGCCACCGCTGCCATGACTCCACTGCTGGCCACCAACCTCCTGGGCAACTCCGGCCAGAACAGCCTGACGGTCCGCCAGGTGCTCCCGGCCGGAACCAGCCTGGCGGACACGAGCGCCGCGGCCATCCGCCTCGAAGAGGTGCTCCGCGGGATCGACGGCGTCAAGGACGTCCAGGTGACGTCCGGCAACGCGCAGGCCGGCTTCGCCGCCCTCACTTCCACCGGCTCGTCCAATTCGACGTTCACCGTGGTGACGGATGAAAAGGCTGACCAGGAGCAGCTGCAGGACACGGTTCGCTCAGAACTGGCCAGTGTGCCTGGTTCCGGCAAGGTCACCGTGGGTACCCAGCAGGGCGGCTTTGGTACGTCCTCCACCGTGGACATCACCCTCAAGGCCGCCACCACGGCCGACCTCCAGTCAGCCAGCGACACAATGGTCTCCGCCATGACCGGCGTACCAGGCACCAGTGAGGTGGAAACCAACCTCGCCGCCACCCAGCCGGTGGTGCAGGTCAGGGTGGACAGGGCCAAGGCCGTCGCCGCCGGCCTCAACGAAGAACAGGTGGCCGGAGTCCTCGCCGCCACCATCAGCCCCATCCCGGCGGGGGAAGTACGGATTGACGCCGACGACTTCCCCGTCCGGATTGGCCAGGGCACCAGGTTCACCAGCATCGAGGCAGTCCGCAGCATTCCGCTGCCTGCAGGTGGTGTCCCTGTCACCCTGGGCAGCATCGCCTCCGTGGAGCAGGTGGACGTGCCTGTCTCGATTACCGCCAGCAATGGCCAGCGCACCGCCCGGGTGTCCGTCACGCCGTCGGGCTCCAACCTGGGAGCTGTCAGCGCAGAAGTCCAGAGGCGACTGGCCGAAGTGCAGCTCCCGCCAAGGGTCACAGCCGAAATCGGCGGCGCGACAACCCAGCAGGCAGAATCCTTCCGGCAGCTTGGCCTGGCCCTGCTGGCGGCCATCGCCATTGTGTACGTGATCATGGTGGCCACCTTCAAATCCCTCATCCAGCCGCTGATCCTGCTGGTCTCCGTACCGTTCGCTGCCACAGGAGCCGTGGCGCTGCTGCTTGTGACTGGCGTCCCCCTGGGCCTGCCGTCCCTGATTGGCATGCTGATGCTCGTGGGCATTGTTGTGACCAACGCGATTGTGCTCATCGACCTCGTTAACCAGTACCGGCAGCCGCGGGACGGGCGGCCGGGCATGAACGTAGCTGATGCCATCACCCACGGAGCACGGCAGCGCCTGCGGCCCATCCTGATGACCGCCCTGGCAACCGTTTTTGCCCTCACGCCCATGGCCATGGGTCTCACCGGCGGGGGCGGCTTCATCTCGCAGCCGCTGGCGGTGGTGGTCATCGGCGGGCTCATTTCGTCCACCGCCCTGACGTTGGTCCTGGTCCCCGTCCTGTACCGGCTCGTGGAGGGCCGGCGCGAGAAGAAGGCGCTGCTCCGGGAGCTTCAGGAGCGTCCCGAGTTCGCGCCGGCCACCGATATGGATGAGGAATTCCAGGACTGGACCACCGGCATGGTCCCAAAGGTCAGCGGACGCCGGGCTGCTCCCGACGCCGAATAGGAAACTGGGGAATATTTCCGTACTGGGTGCGTTTTAGCCCACGATAGATGCACATGCATCTAGATTGGTTTAGACTGGAACCAAGCCAGCAACTCCAGGAAACGGAAGGCACACCATGCAGATCGGTGTTTTCAGCGTCAGCGACATCACCACGGACCCCACCACAGGCCGGACCCCCACCGAGAATGAACGCATCAAGGCTTCAATTGCCATCGCCAAAAAGGTCGAAGAGATCGGCATGGACGTCTACGCCCTGGGTGAGCACCACAACCGGCCCTTCTTCTCATCCTCCCCCACCACCACCCTCGCCTACATTGCAGCGCAGACCGAACGGATCACGCTGTCGACGGCCACCACGCTGATCACCACAAATGACCCGGTGAAAATCGCCGAGGACTACGCGATGCTCCAGCACCTTGCCGACGGACGGGTGGACCTGGTGCTGGGCCGCGGCAACACCGCGCCGGTCTACCCGTGGTTCGGAAAGAACATCCAGGACGGGGTGGAGCTGGCCATCGAAAATTACAGCCTGCTGCGCCGGCTCTGGGACGAGGACACCGTGAACTGGTCCGGGAAGTTCCGCACCCCGCTGCAGAACTTCACCTCCACGCCGCGCCCGCTCGACGGCGTCGCCCCCTTCGTCTGGCATGGTTCCATCCGCACCCCGCAGATCGCGGAAGTGGCCGCCTACTACGGCGACGGCTTCTTCGCGAACAACATCTTCTGGCCCAAGGAGCACTACCAGCAGCTGATCGGCCTCTACCGCGAACGCTACGAGCACTACGGTCACGGCAAGGCGGACCAGGCGATCGTCGGCCTGGGCGGCCAGTTCTTCATGCGGAAGAACTCGCAGGATGCGGTCAAGGAGTTCCGTCCCTACTTCGACAACGCTCCGGTCTACGGCCACGGTCCGTCGCTGGAAGACTTCACCTCGCAGACGCCGCTGACGGTGGGCAGCCCCCAGGAGGTCATCGAAAAGACCCTCACGTTCCGTGAGTACTTCGGCGACTACCAGCGGCAGCTGTTCCTGATCGACCACGCCGGCCTTCCGCTGAAGACCGTGCTGGAACAGCTGGACCTGTTCGGCGAGGAAGTCCTCCCCGTCCTGCGCAAGGAGTACGCTGCCCGCAAGCCGGCACACGTCCCCGACCCGCCGACGCACGCAGCCCGGGTGGCCACACTGCTGGCCTCGCAGGACGCCGAGAAGACCTCCGCGGAGGCATGATGGCTGCCGGAGGATCGGAATCGCCCGTCCGCCTCGCCGCGGAGACCTGGGAGTCGCTGTTCCGGGCGCAGGTGGCCGTCATGCGCAAGCTGCAGTCGGGCCCGGCCTTCCGGAAGCTCGCGGTGAATGAGTATGACGTCCTGTTCACGCTCTCCCGCTGCCCGTCCGGTTGGCTCCGGCTCAACGAACTCAACGACAATGTCCTCTTGAGCCAGTCAAGCCTGAGCCGGCTGGTGGAGCGGCTGGAGAAGCGCGGACTGGTAGCCAGGATGCCGGCCCCGGACGACGGCCGCGGCGTTTTGCTCAAACTGACCGACGAGGGACGGGAACTCCAAAAGGAGATTGGCCGCGAGCACGTCAGGGACATCTCCGCGCTGGTGGGCCCGGCGCTGACCCCGGCCGAGCAGAAGGAACTCCGGCGGCTGACCGACAAGCTCCGGAGCTCCCTCGGCCCGCGCCCGCCCCGCTAGCGGGGTTCCAGCACGTTAGCCCAGCTGCATCGGCCGGGCAGCATCTTCGCCGGGCAAGTCGCCGTTCACCACGGCGGTGACCCGGAGCTGGTGCAGGACCAGGCTTCCGCCCACGGTGGAGAGGAAGGCGGTATCGGAGGAGTCCCTGCCGGCCGTAATGCGCAGCATCGACTCCCGCGGGGCGAGCCCGGTGGGGTCGATGACATGCCAGGCTCCGTCCACATAGGCCTCGACCACGGCATGGAAGTCCATGGGACTCAGGCCGGGAGCATAAACAGCCGCCAGGCGCGCCGGGATGTCCTTGGAACGGAGCAGGGCGATGGCCAGGTGGGCGAAGTCCCGGCACACGCCGCGCCGGCTAAGGAGGGTCTCCACGGCGCCGTCAGTACCCCTGGATGATCCGCTGAGGTAGCGCAGTTCCCCGTGCACCCAGTTCCTTACCGCCTGCAGCAGGTCGCTGCCGTGGACCTGGTCGAATTCTGCGTAGGCGGTGGGCAGCAACCGGTCCGATTCGGCGTACCTGCTGGGGCGCACGTACCGGATGCGGTCGGCCAGGGCGGCCTCCTCCGGCTCTGCCCTGCCGGCTACGGTGGCGGAGTATTCCACGGTCACCTCGGCGGGCTCGGTGAACTCCATGTAGTGGAGCCGGCCTCCGTGGTGGTCCGGGACTTCGGTCAGCGGGACCTGTTCTCCGCCCGCCACCACGGACAGCGACTCTTCGAACGATGAGTAGCCGCTGTCCCTGGCTACGGCAATGGCCATGGCCACCTTGGTATTGGCTATGGTTCGAAAGGCCAGGCGTGCGGAAACAGAGCGTTCCATGAATCTCCGTGGGTATCGGCGTCGGAAGGAAAGCCGCCGTCAGTCCCGGCTCCTGTGGGGGCCGGCGACGCGACTAGTTCTTGATCTCCAGAGACATTAGCATCCGCTGGACGTTGGCGAATTCCGGGCTCTCATCAACGTACTGTGCGGCCTGGCCAAGGGTGTCAAAGGCCTTGGCGGGAGCCACCTTCTCGTCGGGCGCGAAAGCCTTGAGGGAGACCAGGTCTCCGAAGGACCAGTCACCTTTGCCGGCCAATCCGCGGACGATGTTCCGGAGTTCGCAGGCCTGGTTGTCTGCGCCGCCCACCACGTTGGTAATGCCGTAGGACCCGAAATACCGGTAGCCCTGGATCACCCGGAAGACCACGCGCGGCGGGATGGTTCCCTCTCCGCCCTGGGCGGAGACCTCCACGGGGAGGCTGCTGATCACCGTATAAGCCCGGCGTGAGCCTTCCGGACATTCAGTAGACGACGGCGGCAGTCCCGTGCGCAGGGCGGCCATGAATGTGCCGTCGGGCTTCTTCACTTCAATCTTCAGTGCGCCCGGCAGGGTGCCTTCCTCGGGCGCCACGGACTGGGCAATCCAGTCCTGCGGCAGCTCGAAATTTACGGTCTTGCCGGGGTCCGAGAAAGTCTTCCAGGCCGTTGCGGTGGCAGCAGGCTGCGGCCCGGACGGTTCGGTGGAGGCAGTGGCGGAAGCATCACCGGCAGCCGGTGCAGCCGGGCTCCCGGTACCGGATGTGTCCGGCTGCACTGTTGCACTGGGCTCTGCGGTTGTACCCGGCTGTGCGGTCCAGCCTGGACCGCTGTCCTGCTGGCCGGAGCAGCCCGCCAGGAGGATGGCGGCCGCCAGCAGTGATGCCCCGGACTGGAGTGTCGTCGATGCCTTGCCTCTCATGCAGCCAGCCTAGCGGCGCGGCCGGGCGGGGCCGGTGATCCGGCGGGTGTTTCCTGTCCCGCCCGGCGGGGACGAAACGGCGCACCGCGTGTGACGCCGTCGGACGGCTATACCTGCGCCGGGGACTAGGCTGGTGGCTATGGCGGAACAGTACGGCACGGCCGAAGAAAACCCTGCGGACATCTCCGCCGTCGATATTGCTGACTGGCGGCTGCGGACGTTTGCCCTGTATGACAACGTCCGGAAGCTTTCGCTGGAGGACCCGGCGGAGGCGCATTCCTACTGGCGGCACCAGCGGGACCTGATGTTCGCCACGCACCCGGCCTCCGCGCTCACCAGCGCAGACAAGGCACGCTTTTCGGGATTGAAGACGGCTGACTACGATCCCATTTACCGTTTCCATGTGCCGCTCACCAAGGAGGGTGCCGGCCGGGAAATGTCCGTGGACACGGGCACCGACGGCGTGGTCCATTTTGTCCGGCTGGGGACGTTCGACCTGCCGGAAATGGGACAGCTCGCGGTCTGGAAGCTCCACGGGTACGGCGGCGGGATCTTTGTGCCGTTCCGTGATGCGACCGCCGGCCAGCCGGGCGGAACCTACGGAGCCGGCAGGTATTTGCTCGACACCATCAAGGGCGCCTTCCACGGTGTCCAGGGCACCGGCCCCGGGTCCACCTTCGTCCTGGACTTCAACTTTGCCTACAACCCCTCGTGCGCCTACAACGAGGCCTGGGCCTGTCCGCTGCCGGGCCCGTCCAACAGGCTGGCCGTGGACATTCCGGTAGGCGAGCTTTACTGACCTCATGGCTGGCCTCCCCCGGCGACGAGGTAGCGTGCCGGGTCCATGCCATTGGCGGGCTGGTAAATCCGGTCAGGGAGTCGCCGTGGCCGGGGTGCCGGGCAGGACCCGGCCTGCCGTTGGAACCGGGTGAGGGACGGGCGGGTCCACACTAGCCCGTTCCCAGTGTCCTGACGCTTGCGACAGCCGTTGTGACGGCGCGGGCGGCCGACTCCAGGTCCTCGTTCGTCACCGACGTGTCGAAGCTGAACCGCACTGCTGTCTGCGCAACTTCAGCGGGAATCCCGAGGGCCGTCAGTACGGGTGACGGCGCATCGGAGCCCGCGGCGCAGGCCGAACCGCTTGAGCACACCACCCCCTGGCGCTCCAGTTCCAGGAGCACGGATTCGCCGCTCGTACCGGGGAAGCAGAACGATGCCACGGAAGGAAGCCGGTCCGCGGGGTGGCCCGTGAGGATGGCCCCGGGCACAGTGGACAGCACCGTGCTGATGAACGTGTCCCGGAGGGCCGCTACCCTCGCCTGCTGATCCCGCTGCCGGGCCTGGGCAAGCGCCAGGGCCGTGGCCAGGCCAACGGCGCCGGCCACGTTTTCCGTCCCGGACCGCCGGCCCCGTTCCTGGCCGCCCCCGTGAATGACCGGCTCAAGCCTGACCCGGCTGCGGACATACAGCAGGCCGCAACCCTTGGGCGCACCGAGCTTGTGGCCTGAAATACTCATGGCATCGACGCCAAGTGACTTGGTGTCGAGCGGCAGCCAGCCTGCAGCCTGGACTGCATCCGTGTGGAAGGCGATGCCCCGCTCCCGTGCCACGGCGGCCAACCGGGCGATGGGCTGGATGGTGCCCACCTCGTTGTTGGCATACATCACGCTGACCAGTGCCGTTTCCGGCCGAAGGACTTCGGCGAGCGCCTCCGGCGTGACCTGGGCGGTGCTGTCCACCGGAACCACGTCAACGGTGAAACCGTGGAAGCGCTCCAGGTACCGGGCTGATTCCTCCACCGCAGGATGTTCGACGGCGCTGATCACCACCCTGTTGAGTTTCGGATCCGCAGCCTGCCGCGCCAGGGCAACACCCTTGACGGCCAGGTTGTCCGCTTCCGTACCACCAGAGGTGAACGTCACCTCGCCGGGCCGGCAGCCCAGGACGGCAGCTGCCGAGGCCCGGGCATCCGCGAGCGCCCGCGCGGCCGACTCGCCAAGGCTGTGGTGGCTTGAGGGGTTTCCAAATTCGCCCGTGAGATAGGGCCACATGGCATCCAGCACCTCACGGCGGACGGGGGTGGTGGCGGCGGCATCAAGGAAGATCACGGTGCTTCACCCCACGGTCAATTCGACATCCAGGCCAAGGTCCAGGGCGGCCACCGTGTGCGTGAGGGCGCCGATGGAGATGACGTCCACCCCTGTGGCGGCTATCGCTGCGACGGTTTCCAGGTTGACGTTACCGCTCGCTTCCACCCGTGCCCGTCCTGCAACCAGGGCTACACCGGCTTTCAGCTCCTCCACCGTGAAATTGTCCAGCATGATGGTGTCCACGCCGGCCGCCAGGACGTGTTCGATCTGGTCCATGCTGTCCACTTCCACTTCGAAGTGTGTGGTGTGCCCCAACTGGGCCTTGGCCGCCAGCAGGAGTTCCGTGAGTCTGGCCGGATCTCCGCCGGTCATCACGGCCAGGTGGTTGTCCTTGGCGAGCACGGCGTCGGAGAGGCTGTAGCGGTGGTTGGCCCCGCCCCCGCAGCGCACGGCGAACCGTTCCAGGACGCGCAGTCCGGGGGTTGTCTTGCGGGTGTCGGTAATCCGCGCGGGGGTTCCCTCGGTGAGCTGCACGAACGCGGCTGTTTTGGTGGCGATGGCGGACATCCGCTGGACCAGGTTGAGCGCAACCCGTTCGGCAAGCAGCACCGACCGCGCCCGTCCGCTGACCCGTGCAAGGCGAGTGCCGGCGCCGAACCTCCCGCCGTCCGCCACCAGCAACTCGACGGAGGTGCCGGGGTCCACCAGCTGCATGGCGTCCCGGAACACTGTTGCCCCGCTCAGGACGCCGGGGACACGCGCGTTCAGCACAGCGTTGGCGCGGGCGTCCGCCGGGATCAGCAGCTGCGAGGTGATGTCGCCGGCAGGCGCGTCCTCGGCGAAGGCGCGTTCGAGGATCTCCCGGACGGGCGCTGACGGCAGCGTCAGATCGAGTCCCGGGCCTTTGCCGGTCACTGGTTCGATCAAGGAGTGTTCAGTCACGGACAAGGCTCGCTTTCGGGGTGGTCGGGCAGGAATCTTCCAGTACTTCGACGTCAGTATCGGCAGGGTTTCCGGGCAGGTCATTATCGCTGCGGTAGTGGGCGCCAAGGGAACCGCGGCGCCGGCGGGCGGCAGATACCAGCAGCTGCGCGGCGAGCAACAGATTCCGGTCCTCATGCGCGAACAGGTCCGCTTTCCCGTTGCCTGCAACAGTTTCAGGGCGTACGACGGCGGCCCACCCCTCCAGGGTGTCAGCCGCCGCAGCCAACAGTTCCCCGCTGCGCAGTACCCCGGCGTGGGACGTCATCAACCGGCGAAGGGCATCCCGGGAGAACGGCTCCCCCGTCCCCCGGAAGTTGGCAAACGGACTCCCATCCGAAGCACCTGATGTGGCCGCCGCGCCTTCTAAAGCAGCAGGGAAGGTGACGTACGTACGGTCGGCCGAGGGTGTTCCGGAAGCGAGCGTCAAGGGGAGGCCGTCCGCGGCCGAGACAGCGAGCGGAGGAACAGCGTCGGACGACGCCCAACCAGGGGCACCAGAGAGGAAGTTTTCAACAGCGCGGCGGCCGAAGACAAGTCCTTCGAGGAGGGAGTTGCTGGCCAGCCGGTTAGCCCCCTGGACGCCCGTGCACGCGGCTTCGCCGGCTGCATAGAGGCCAGGGATGCTGGTGCGGGCGTGGAGATCGGTGGTGATGCCGCCCATCCAGTAGTGGGCCGCGGGTGCTACGGGAACCAGTTCACGGGTCCAGTCAATGCCGGCATCGCGCGTTTTCCGCGTGAGGGTGGGGAAGCGGCTCTCGAGGAATCCTGCGCCACGGGTTTCCTCGATCACCCGTGCGTCCAGGTAGACGTGGCCGTTGGGGTCGCCGAGCTTGGCCAGGTGCAGGGCGATGCTGCGCGACACCACATCGCGCGGGGCGAGTTCGGCGTCCGGGTGGTAGGCACGCATGAACCGGCGGCCGCCTGCGTCCACCAGGATTGCTCCTTCCCCACGGACTGCTTCGGAAATCAGCAGGGGCCCGTCGAGCCGGCCCGGGTGGGCAGTGGCCGCGTTCACCAGGCAGGTGGGGTGGAACTGGAAGAATTCGAGGTCTGCCACGGCGGCGCCTGCACGGACCGCGAGCGCCAGTCCGTCGGCGGTGGCGACGGCGGGGTTGGTGGTTTGGGCAAACAGCTGGCCTGCTCCCCCTGTTGCCAGTAGGACGGCGTCCCCCTCGATGCTGGCGGCAAGGCCGTCCCGCAGGTACTCCAGGCCGGTGACTTTGCGGCCCTGTTGCCGCAGGGCGGTGGCGTGGGCCCCCGCCAGGACGGTGAGCCTTCCCTCAGCCTCCCGTGCCAGCACCGATCGGATCAGCGCTTCAGCTACCCTTGCCCCGGTGGCATCGCCCCCGGCATGCAGGATGCGGGGGGCACTGTGTGCCGCTTCCAGGCCCAGGGCCGGGGCGCCGTCGTGCCCCAGGTCGAAGCGCACGCCGAAGCGCTGCAGTCCTGCGATGTCCTGGCGGGATTCCGTGCACATCAGGCGGACGGCATACTCGTTGCAGTGCCCGGCCCCGGCCTGGAGGGTGTCGGCGATGTGAGCGGCCACGGTGTCCCCGGGTGAGGGGTCGGTGAGTACCGCCGAGATGCCGCCCTGCGCGTACCAGGTGTTGCTTTCGCCCAACTGGCCCTTGGTCAGCAGGACAACCTCAGCATCGGCTTCTGCTGCCAGCAGTGCGGCGTACAGGCCGGCGATGCCGCTTCCGACGACGATCAGCCGCCGCCGTGCAGTGCCGCCCCCGTTCCCCGGTGGCAGGGTTGCCGTCCCCTGCGCGGGCATGTCCGGCTGCCTCTTCATTACGGCCTTGCGGCGAGCATGCGCTCGAGTGCGGTCCGGGCGTTGGCCTGCACGGCATCGTCAACGGTGATCCTGTTGACCACCCGCCCGGCAACCAGTTCCTCGAGCACCCAGGCGAGGTAGCCGGGGTGGATCCGGTACATGGTGGAGCAGGGGCAGATGACGGGGTCCAGGCAGAAGATGGTGTGCTGCGGGTACTCCGCCGCCAGCCGGTTCACCATGTTGATCTCGGTGCCGATGGCGAACGTGGTGGGCTCCGTGGCTCCGGCGATGGCCTTCTTGATGAAGTCCGTGGAGCCGGCCGAGTCCGCTGCGTCCACGACTTCCATGGGGCACTCGGGGTGGACGATTACCTGGACGCCGGGGTAGTCGGCGCGGGCCTTGTCGATCTGCGCCGTGGTGAAGCGCTTGTGCACGGAGCAGAATCCGTGCCACAGGATGACCCGGGAATCCAGCAGCGCCTGCTCGTCATTGCCGCCGAGGTCCTTGCGCGGATTCCACATGGGCATCTGCTCCAGCGGGACGCCCAGGGCCTTCGCAGTGTTGCGTCCCAGGTGCTGGTCCGGGAAGAACAGCACGCGCCGGGCCCGCTGGAAGGCCCACTCCAGGACGGTCCTGGCATTGGACGACGTGCACACAATCCCGCCATGCTCGCCGCAGAAAGCCTTGAGCGCTGCGGAGGAGTTCATGTAGGTCACGGGGATGACCGGGACCCGGCCGTCGGCGTCGGGCTCGGTGCCGAAGATCTCCTCAAGCTGTTCCCAGCACTCGGCCACCGAATCAGCGTCAGCCATGTCCGCCATGGAGCATCCGGCCGCAAGGTTGGGCAGGATGACGGCCTGCTCCGGTGTGGAGAGGATGTCCGCGGTTTCGGCCATGAAGTGGACGCCGCAGAAGATGATCGCCTCCGCGTCCGGCTTGGTCAGCGCCGCGTTGGCCAACTGGAAGGAGTCACCTACGAAGTCCGCGTACTGGATCACTTCGTCCCGCTGGTAGAAGTGCCCCAGGATGACGGCGCGGTCGCCCAGTGCAGCCTTCGCCGCGAGGATACGTTCGGCAAGCCCGGCATCGCTGGCCAGCTTGTATTCCTCGGGCAGCTGGCCCTGGCGGGGAGTGGCTGCCGGGGCAACGTCGGCGCTGGAGGCTCCGGGGCCATAAGCGGGAATGCCGGCAAGGGCCTCGGCCAGGTCATAGTCCCATGGGCCTTTGGCGAGGGCCGGGCTGCAGGTGCTGCCCTTCGCGGCTGCGCCTTTTTCTGCCTGTTCGCGCGTGATCAGCTGAATTGCTGTGTTGACGCTGCTCATTCTGTGCTCCTGTTGTCTGGGTCAAGGCCGGGCCGGCCGGTAAAGCGGTAGAGGCGTGGCGGACGGTGTTTGCCGCCCTGGAGGAATTCGTCCGTTTCTTCGATTTCAGGGGTGGCCTTGAGCTGCCGCCGGAAGTTTGCGGGATCCAGTTCCCGGTCCAGCACGGCCTCGTAGACTTCCCGGACCTGCGCCAGGGTGAAGTACTCCCCCAGCAGGTGGTAGGCCACCGAACCGTAGGCCAGTTTGTTGCGCAGGCGCCAGAGGGCGTAGTCCACGATGGCGTTGTGGTCGAACGCGAGGTCCCCGAGCCGGTCCGCCCGGAACCAGCTCACGTTTTCCGAGACATCGGCCAGGGCCGCTTCCGTCGGCTTCACCAGGGCCCAATAGACGATTGAGACCACGCGCTGGGTGGGTGACCGGTGCAGCCCCCCGAAGGCGTACAGCTGTTCCAGGTAGCTGGGGGCCAGGCCGGTTGTCTCCCGGAGGTTCCTCGAGGCCGCATCCTGCAGGGACTCGCTGTGGCTGAGCGGTCCCCCGGGCAGCGCCCAGAGTCCCTTGAAGGGTTCCCGGATGCGCCTCACCAGCGGCAGCCACAAGGTGGGCCGGCCGGACGTTTCGCTGGGCCGGAGCGCGAAAATGACGGTGGAGATGGCAAGGGACGGCGGCGCGGCCTGGCGCTCCGAGACATTTGCCGAGCTGTAGTACACGTTCCACCGCCTTCCGGCCCGTCCGGCCCCGAAGGGCGCCCGTCCTAGTTATAGTCATAATGACCAAAACTAATTCTACGGGCAGGTGTCCGGGAAATGGAAATGTTCCGGCTTTGCCGGGTCTGCGGGGGTGTGGGTGCCGGGTTCGGCGGCGGCATTTCACACGGTAAATTCAGATGGTCCCACGAGGATCAGATCCCCTAGACCCCAAGAAGGTTTGTCCAGCATGACAACGAAGTCCGCCATCGCACCACCGCAGCCCCACCTTGGCCACAGCATGAAGCCCCGCCAGCTCACCATGATGGGGCTGGGCAGTGCCATCGGCGCCGGGCTGTTCCTGGGTTCGGGCGCCGGCGTCCGGCGGCTGGCCCGGCCGTGCTGGTCTCCTACCTCGTGGCCGGAACGCTCATCATCCTGGTGATGTGGGCACTTGGCGAGATGGCTGCGGCGAACCCGAACAGCGGCGCCTTCTCCGTCTACGCCGAACGGGCCCTGGGCAAGACCGCGGGCGCCACCATCGGCTGGCTTTGGTGGCTGCAGCTGGTGGTGGTTATCGCCGCCGAAGCCCTTGGAGCGGCAGGGCTTCTCGTCTCCGTGTGGCCGGTGGTTCCCGTCTGGGCGCTGGCACTTGTGTTCATGCTGGTGTTTACGGGCATCAACCTGGCCGGCGTGCGGAACTTCGGCGAATTTGAGTTCTGGTTCGCCATCCTTAAAGTCGCGGCAATCGTGCTGTTCCTGGCGGTGGGCGCCGCCCTGCTCCTGGGCATCCTGCCGGATGTCGCATCCCCGGGCCTGACCAACCTCACCGCAGACTTCGCACCGCAGGGCCTGGGGGGCATCGCTTCGGCACTCTTCGTGGTGATCTTCGCTTTCGGCGGTACGGAGATCGTCTCGGTGGCGGCCGCTGAGACCGAGGACCCTGAACACAGCGTGGGGAAGGCCATCCGCACCGTGGTGTGGCGCATCCTCGTTTTCTACATCGGTTCCGTCTTTGTCATTGCCGCCGTGCTTCCCGCCACCTCGGAAGGCCTGGCCTCACCCTTCGCCGGCGTCCTTGACGCAGCCCGGATCCCGGGGGCCGCAACCGCCATTACCCTGGTTGCCGTCGTCGCCCTCCTGTCTGCGCTGAGCGCCAACCTGTATGGCGCGTCCCGCATGGTGTACTCCCTGGCGGAACGGGCGGAGGCGCCGCGTTTCCTGTCCCGGCTAAGTGGTGCGAGCGTCCCGATGCTGGCGGTCGGAGTGTCCGTGGCCTTCGGCTTCATCGCCACGGTCCTGGAACTGCTGTTCCCGGGACGGATCCTGCCGGCCCTCTTCCAGCTGGTGGGGTCCACCTGCCTGGTGGTGTGGGGCAGCGCACTGGTGTCCCAGCTGATCCTGCGGCGGCGGGCCGACCGGGACGGCACTCCCCTGCCGCTGCGGATGAAGGGGTTCCCGGGCCTGACCGTCCTGGGCCTGGTCCTGCTGGGCCTGATTTTCGCGGTTGGCTTCAGCGCTGACAGCAGCCGCGTGCAGCTCTTCAGCACGTTCGCGCTGATTGCGGGCATCGCGCTGGCCTGTTCAGTGGGAGCCCGGGTGACCAACGCAGCGCGAGCCCACGCGGGCCGCGAATAACAACCCCGAAAGGCGGTTTTTCGCAGCGCTGACCCGGAGCAGGTTGGGCGGCTTCCTGTTGTACAAGGGGCCGGTCTTGGTGCCCCCTGCCCCCTCCCGCGTGAGGTTGATTTTCCCGGTCCGCCGGCAGGTAGAGTGGTGCGTACCTTCGGCGGGAACGGCGGCAGGGGTACTGCCGGTGGACCGCTGGCCGTGTTCGGATTCGCGGTAACCCGCCGGGACCGCGGGCACGTCACCGAAGAATGAGGCACCGAAGCGCCGGGTCCGCCTGGGCGCCGTACTGATGAGGACTGACACCATGAGCGGCAGGCACACCGGGCAACAGCAGATGCACACCGTGGAGGGCACCGACCCGCAGCTGTACGTGGCGGTGCACGATCCTGCGGTGGACGCCGGGCTCCGGCCTGTCCTGCTGCTCCACGGCTTCTCCTCGTCCTCCAAGCTCAACTGGGAGGACACTGGCTGGGTGTCGGCCCTGCTTGAGGCCGGACGGCGCGTCATTACCGTGGACCTGCCGGGCCACGGCCGCAGCGGCGCCCCCGAGGACCGCGATTCCTACTCCCCCAGCAGGATCCGCGCGGACCTCCTGCAGACAGCGTTCGACGCCGGCGTGCGGCCCCTGCAGGACGGTGACCCTTCCAGCGGACTGGACGTTGTGGGTTACTCGCTGGGTTCCCGGCTCGCCTGGGAGTTCGGTGCAACCCAGCCGGAAATCGTCCACCGCCTGGTCCTGGGCGGGCCGAACCTCGCCGACCCGCTGGCTGACTTCGACCTTGTGGCTGCCCAGGATTACCTGGCCGATGGCACGCCGATCGCCGATGAGTCCACGGCAGGGCTGCTGAAAATGGCCCTGCTGCTGCCCAGCAACAACATCTTCGCGTTGCTCTCTTTGGTGGAGGCGATCAAGGCCGAGCCCTACGACCCCTCCGAAGCCGTCCCCCACGTGCCGATGCTCCTGG
This sequence comes from Pseudarthrobacter sp. NS4, assembly GCF_024758005.1. Lineage (NCBI taxonomy): Bacteria > Bacillati > Actinomycetota > Actinomycetes > Micrococcales > Micrococcaceae > Pseudarthrobacter > Pseudarthrobacter sp. NS4. The sequence continues at coordinate 2,644,968 of NZ_CP103288.1, forward strand.
TGGCCGGTGACAAGGATGAACGCCTCGGCAGCCTGCCGCAGCTGGCGGAGCTGGCACGAAGCGCCGGTTCAATGGCCGAGCAGCTGGTCCTGCCGGGGCGGAACCACACCAACGCCGTCACCAGCAGGGCCTTCAAACAGGCCGCCATCTCGTTCCTGTCGGTTTGAGGGCCCGGTTTTCCCGAGCGGCCAAAGCGCGCACCGATGCTTCCTCAGCCAGGCCAAGGGCGATACCCCGGGCTCCCTGGCGGTAGGCTGAAAGCAGGTGCCGGGAAAGCCTGGAGGAGCAGATGGGTACGCTTTTTGAAGACCGCACGGAGGCCGGTGAGCGCCTCGCCGCGGTGCTTCCGCAGTTCCGGGAGCGGCGGGACACCCTGGTTCTGGGGCTGGCCCGCGGCGGTATCCCCGTGGCCGCGGCCGCTGCCAAGGCCCTCTACCTTCCCTTCGGAACCGTGCTGGTCCGCAAACTGGGAATCCCCGGCCATGAAGAAACGGCCTACGGAGCGTTGGCGTGGGCACGGGGCCGCACAGTACGCCTGATCAACAAGCCACTCCTTGACCGCGTCCTGGAACACGGCGTCCGCCGGGAGTGGCTGGATGAGGTGGAGAAGCGCGAGCGCGCTGAACTGCTCCGCCGTGTGGACCTTTATCCCGGAACCGATCATGATCTCGCGGGTAAGACTGTCCTGCTGATGGACGACGGCCTTGCAACCGGCGCCACCATGAGGGCCGCCGTCGAGGCCGTCCGCGAGGGGGGGGCGGCCGCAGTGGTTGCCGCCGCCCCCGTGGCCTCCATTGACGCCGAAGCTTCCGTGGAGCGGGTCTGCGATGGCGTGCTGTGCCTCCACATACCGGGCAAGTTCCGCGCGGTGGGCAGCTTTTACCGGCATTTTGAACAGCTGTCCGACGACGATGCCATCAGTTTCCTGAAGCAGTAGCGGCGCCGGAGACGCGACTCCCAATGCCACGACGGCGGGCCGGACCGAGTGGTCCGGGCCCGCCGTCGCCGCGGAATGGTGGGCCCACGCCGTCAGGGGGACGGGTGGGGACTAGTGGTGGCTGACGCCCAGCGGCCGGCCCTTGGTTTCCTTGGCCAGCACCACGCCGATGGCCGAAATGACGCACAGGACCATGATGTAGATGCCGATGGACCCGGTCCACTTGGTGGCCTGCAGCAGCGTTTCGGCGATGGTCGCCGCGAACGCTCCGCCCAGGATGGCGCCAAAGGCGTACCCGATGGAGATGCCGGAATACCGGACGTTGGCCGGGAACATCTCGGCGTACATGGCCGACATGGGGCCGTAGGACAGGCCCAGGCCGATGGTGAGGACAAACAGCGCCAGACCGTAGAGCCAGATGTTCCTGGTGTCGATGAGGGCGAACATGGGAATCATCCACACGAAAATAATGGCGTAACCGGTAAGGAACGTCTTGACCCGGCCGATGTGGTCCGAGAGCCAGCCGCCCGTCAGGGTGAAAATCAGCCAGCCGAAGGATGCCAGGGTGGTGGCCAGGAGGACCTGGGAAGTGGGCATCTGCAGCGTCCTGGTGGCGTAGGCGATGAAGAAGGCGATCAGCAGGTAGCCGGCGGCGTTGTTGGCAATGAAGATCATGGTGGAATACAGGACCGGCTTCTTGTGGCTGCGGATAAGTTCCCCCAGTGGGGCCTTGCTTTCCTTCTTCCTTGCAGCCATTTCCTGGAAGACCGGGCTTTCGGCTACGGCCCGGCGGATGAGGTAACCGACAATGATCAGCACGATGGACAGCAGGAACGGCACGCGCCAGCCCCATGACGTGAAATCTTCCCGTGACATGCCGGCGTTCAGCAGGAAGAGCAGCCCGGTTGCCAGGATCATGCCGATCGGCACCCCGATCTGCGGGTAGGCGCCGAACAGGCCGCGCTTGTTCAGGGGTGCGTGTTCTACCGCCATGAGCGCCGCGCCGCCCCACTCGCCTCCGGCCGAGAAACCCTGGAGGATGCGGAGGATGATCAGCAGAACCGGCGCCCAGGCGCCGATCTGGGCATAGGTTGGCAGCAGGCCGATCAAGGATGTGGCGGCACCCATCATGACCAAGGTCATAACCAGCACTGCCTTGCGTCCCAGGCGATCGCCGAGGTGGCCGGCAACCACTGCGCCGAGCGGGCGGAAGAGGAAACTGATGCCGATCAGCGCAAAGGCGAGGATCTGCGCCAGGCCGGGGTCGGACTCGTTCAACGGCGCCAGGAAAAGGGGTGACAGCAGCGTTGCTGTCAGCTGGGCAAAGATGAAGAAGTCGTACCACTCGATGGTGGTTCCGACGAGGGTGCCGGCGAGGACTTTGCGTTCCTCCTGGCGGGTGCTGGGACCGGCAAGGGTGTCCACCTTGGAAGGTGTGGTCATTGAAACTCCATTGTTTATCGGCAGCAGTACCGCCGGGACGCCTTCAGGATTACCGACAGAACGGTCAGTTAGTTAGTAGGGTACTACGAAAATGTGAGGCGGAACACGTCTTCGGAAAACTTTCGCGGCTATGGACCGACCGCGCACGGAAATTCTATATTTGAACTGTCAGTTCGGAATCAGGAACAACACTGCGAAACGGCCAAACAAGAGCCGCGGCCCCGTGTCGGACAGCAATCTAGGATGGACATCATGACTCTCCCCGCCGCAGCCCCGGCCGGAGCAGCACCGGCACAGGCTTCTCCGTCCCAGACCCTCTCCCGCGGGATCCGCGCCCTGGAAATCCTTGCCGCCGCGCCCGGACCGCTGACCATCGCAGAGCTCGCGGATGCCATGGGCGTGCACCGTTCGGTGGCCTACCGGATCCTGCGAACCCTTGAGGACCACTCCCTGCTGGTACGGGACGACGCCGGCCGGGTCCAGCCTGGACCGGGGCTTGCGGTGCTCGCACGGGGAGTTTCCCGTAACCTCCAGACGGCCGCTCTTCCCGAGCTGACACATCTGGCGAACACCCTGGACATGACAGCGTTCGTGGCGGTCTGGGACCATCACGACTGCATCACCCTTGTCACCGTGGAGCCCCGCCATTCAGGAGCAACGGTTGCCCAGCATCCCGGCACCCGGCATCCCATCAACGCCGGAGCACCGGGGATCGCCATCCAGTCCGCGCTCACGGAAGCCGAATGGGACCGGCTGAACACCGGTGTCCCATACCGCACGGAGGCAGGCGAGGCCCGCCGGAAGGGATATTCCGCCAGCCATGACGAAGTGATCGCGGGGGTATCCTCGCTGGCGGCCCCGGTCAGGGTGCCGGGTGGACGGCCGGCAGCGCTCGCGGTGGTCTACATCCGCTCTTCCCACGCTCCGGAAACAGTGGGCGCGGCACTGGCCGAAAGTGCGGCCCGCATCGAGCGTCAACTGGCCTAGCGGCAGCGTCCGCAGCCCTGTTGGAGTGGCTGCGCGGGTCAGGCCCGGGCGGTGTGGTGAAGTTGGCGGCGGAGGACGACGGCGGCCGCGCCTCCCAGCAGCGCCAGCGCCAAGGCGGCACAGACAGGAACCAGGAACGCCTCATGGTGGCCACCGGTTTCTGCCAGGTGGCCGCCGATGGACGAGCCGAGCGCCGTGCCCGCCACGATGCCGCTGGCCAGTCCCGTCATGACCGTCCCGAGACGGCCTGCAGGGGCAACTGCACCGCCGACGGCGAAGACAGTGACCATAACCGGCCCTACCGGGAGCCCCAGGATCAGCAGCACCGCCACCATGGAACCCAGCGACGACGGCACCAGCAGGAGCCCTGCGAGCGCCGCCATCAGCCCGGCAGAGAGGATCCATCGCCAGGACAGGCTGAACCGCCGGGGCCAGTAAGCTACCGAAAGTGCTGCCGCAGCTGAGCTCAGGCCCATGGCGGCATACAGCAGCCCGGCGATTTCAGAACCGGCGAAGCCGGCCGAGAAGGAACTCAGGGCGGCCTGCGTTGAGCCGAAGAACGTCCCCATGCAGACCATGGCAAACACGGGCAGCGCCACCGCCGGCGGGATTTTGCCTAAAGCCTTGGTGCGCGGTCCGTCGCCTGCCGGCCTTCGGCTGGGCCGTACAGCCCGGTGGGTAGGGTGGGCGGCGAAGGCCGGTACCAGCGTAATGGTCATGGCGGCTGCCAGCGCCAGCGGAAGCCATGGTGCCAGGAGGCTGGCCAGGATCCCTACCAGTGCCGGGCCCAGGACAAATGTCACCTCATCGGCTGTCCTTTCATAGGAGAGCGCTGTGTCCAGGTCCCGCTCCCTGTCCATGGCTTGGCTCCGCGATGTCAGGGCCATCCACCGGACGCGGGCCAGCGGGCCCACCTGCGGGCAGCTGGCACCGGCGGTGAAGGCGACGGCCAGGACCGTGGCCTGGATGCCGCCCGACGTTCCCATACCGGTCGCTGCGAGGATCAAGCCCAGCACCGCTGCGGCGTTGATGATGGCGGCGGTGATCAGTACGGGCCGCTGCCCCTGCCGGTCGGCCAGGGCGCCCAGCAGCGGAGCGCCCAGTGCGGAGCCGATACCGACCGCTCCGGCCGCTGCCCCGCCCGCGGCGTAGGATCCGCTGACGGAGGTGACCATGGTGAGGGTTCCCACTGTCAGCATTGCCAGCGGAAGCCGGGCAAAGAGACCAATGGGGATGAAGCTGCGGCCGGCAAGTGCCGGAAGCCGGGTGAAACGCCCGCGCCGGGCAGTATCCCCTGCGGCGGAAGACCCGGGGCGAGTCCCGTTGCCGGCGGGAGTGGCCAAAGACGTGGTGCCCGGGCTGTCGGGGTTTGATGCGCCGGGGCCGGTGACGCGGTGGTGATGGAAGGGGAGGTTGATGATGTCAATTCCGGGCTCGTTCAGTCATGCGCACCGTCCCTCCTCCCGATGCGCGCAACCCGGTAACTGCACAAGTATATCGCCTGTCGCAGGACAGTCTCATCGTCACACCAGCACATCCAGGGCCTCGGAAATCCGCAGCGTGGATCCGCTGCGGCCTTTCAGCACCTGAAGCTGGGTGCCGATGCGCTGCTTCATTTCGCCAACGTGGCTGACCAGTCCCACCACGCGGCCGCCGTCGCGCAGCCCTTCGAGGGCGTCCATGACCTGTTCCAGCGATTGCTCGTCCAGGCTCCCGAACCCTTCGTCCACAAAAAGGGTTTCGATTTCCACCCCGCCCGACTCCTGCTGCACGACGTCCGCCAACCCGAGTGCCAGGGACAGTGAAGCCATAAACGACTCACCGCCGGACAGGGTGGACGTGTCTCGCCGGTAGCCCGTCCACTGGTCCACCACTTCCAGGCCAAGCCCCGACTTCGCACCACGCGCGGCTTTGGCATCCGTGTGCTGCAGCAGGTAGCGGCCATCGCTCATGGCCACAAGGCGTTCGGACGCCGCGAGGGCAACCTGCTCCAGCCGCGCCGCCAGGACGTAGGTGTTCAGACTCATCCGGTAGTTGTTCTCACCGCGGCCGGCAGCGGCATCCGCCAGTCCTGCCAGCATCCGGGCCCTCTCAGCCGGTTCCCGCGAGGACCCCGCGAGTGCCTCGTACTCTTCGCTGATGGCAGTGAGTGAGGACAGGCACCGCCTGGCCAGGCTGGCAGCGAGGTCTGCTTCACGCGCTTCGTCCCTGGCCGCCGCAGCATGGTCGCGCAACAGCGCCAGCCTCTGCCCGTCCACCTCAAATCCGGCGGATTTCTCCTCGAGGGCGTGCACGATGTCTTCCGAGGCAAACAGTTCGGCGACACGGGCGGCCTCGTCCTGGGCGGCACGCAGCTCACTTTGCAGCCCGGCTACCTCCGCGCTGCCAAGCAGTTGGAGGCGGGCTTCATCGGCAGAAGTGAACCCGGCCTTGGGCAACGCCAGCGCCAGCTGTTCCCGGGCCTCGGCCGCCCGGGCGTGCGCAGCTTCCAGGGATGCCTGCGCTTCCACCGCCTTGTCCAGCACAGCCACCGCGTTTTCCAGGGCACGCAACCGCTGCGCCAGGCTGCGGTGGCTTCCCCTGAGCCCGGACAATGACTGGTCCAGCGCGGCTGACTGGTCGGACACATCCTCGAGCGTGGCCACGGCCTGTGCCAGCTCCGCTTCCGTACCTGCTTTGGCGGCCTGGGCGGCAGTGATGGCGGCGTCCAGCTTCTCAAGCCGAAACCGGACCGAGGTAAGTTCCTTGACGGCCTGTTGTGCGTTGGCGGCTGCAGCACGCGCCTGTTCGGCAGTAGCGGCGGCCTCTACTTCGGGGGTGTTTCCGCCCTGGCCAGCGAGGACCGCCACCAACTGGTCGGCGTTGGCCAGTTCGCCGCTGATCCGGCTGAAGGTGTCTTCGGCTGCTTCAAAAAGTGAATGTGCTGCTTCCTCCTCCTGGGCAAGCCCGGGACCTCCGGTGCCGGCGGCGGCAGGGGCAGGATGGTCTCCACTTCCGCAGACAGGGCACGGCTCCCCCTGCTCCAGCTGCGCGGCGAGTTCGGCGGCAGCATTGGCCAGCCGCTCCTCCCGGAGGTCCAGCCAGCGGCGCTTGGCCTCCAGCTGGTCTTCCCGGGCCCCGTCGTAGCGCAGCTTTACGGTGTCGCGGTCTGCAACCGCCGAAGCATAGCGCCGCACGACGTCCAGCAGCTCCCCGGCTGCTACGGCTTCCTTGCTGAGCAGGGCGGCGGTACCAGCGCGCTGCTCCAGCTGCTCCAGCCCCGCCTCGATGCCCGTTTTCTCCTCCTGGAGCAAACCTGCACGGCTGTTCAGCTCCACGAGGGCCGCAGCCAGGTCCTCCCGCTTTTTCACGAGCCCGCCGTGCCGTTTCCGGAGCGCCTGCAGCCTGTCCTCGTCCGGCAACCTTGCCTCAACGACGGCCAGGAGCGAACGGAGCCGGCCCAGTTCGTCGGCGGCAGCGCCGGCCGTCCCGGAACGGTCCTGCCCCAACCCCACGTCAAGACGGGCCGGATCAAGACCGGCCGCGTCAAGACCGGACAGGTCCAGTTGGTCCAGCTCGGCGTCCTCAGCGGCGGCAAGGCGAAGCAACGTGAAGGCAGACTCCGCGGCGCCGGCCGCGCTGCGGACCTTGGCTGCAGCAGCGTCGACGCTTCGCAACTGCCCGTCCAGGACCTCCGCCTGCCGGTGGCGGGCAAGGCGTCCGGTCAGTTCCTCAAGGCGGGGGGCTGCTTCCGCGACCGCATTCTGCCTTGCCGTTGCTGCCTCAAGTTTGCGGCGCCTGTCCTGGCGGGCTGTTTCTTCCTCGACCTCTTCATCACGCCGGCGGCTTGCGGACAGGGCAGTCTTCGCGTGCTCCGTCAGCTCTCCCAGCCGTTCAGCCACTGCACTCCGCAACCACTCAAGCCGGGCGGGGACGTGCTCCACGGAAGGGGCACCGGTTTCATCAAGCCCGATTGCGGACGCTTCAGACTCTGCCCGCGCTGCCAGAAGCTCCAGCTGCCCGGCCAAAAGGGATACATTGTCCCCGGCGTCCTGCGCCTGGCGGGAAAGCTCCTGCTCGAGTGCTTCGAAACGCTGGGTACCGAAAAGCTTCTGCAGCAGTTCCAGCCGGTCCGGAGCCTTCGACCGCAGGAACGCAGCAAAGTCCCCCTGCGGCAGCATCACCACGCGGGTGAACTGCTCGCGGTCCATCCCCAGCAGGGCCATGATTTCGGCTCCGGCTTCATCGTTCCGGGCAGACTTCTCCAGCCACGTGCCATCCACCCGCTCGCGCAGGAGCGTCTTGGCCTGCTGGGTGGTGAAGCCGTTCCTGCCGCGGGCGCTGGGCTTGTCCCAGGCAGGCGACCGGGTCACTTCGAACCGCCGCCCCTGCGCGGAGAATTCACAGGTCACGGACGGTTCCTGCGCCGGCTCCGCATGGTCGCTGCGGAGCCGCTTGCCGTCCTGGCGGGCACCGGGAACGGATCCGTACAAGGCGAAGCAGATAGCGTCCAGAACGCTGGTCTTGCCCGCACCGGTGGGCCCGTTGAGGAGGAAGAGTCCGTGGGCGCTCAGCCGGTCAAAGTCGATGTCCTCAGTACCGGCGAAGGGGCCGAACCCGGAAATCCGCAGATGGTGGATCCTCATCGCGAGGCCTCCAGGAGGCGGACGTTCTCCAGGGCTGCGGCGAAGGCCGCCCTTTCGGCGTCGTCAGGCATGCGGCCGCGGACGTGCTCCAGGAAGCCGCAGCACACGGAGAGGTCGTCCGGGGCCTCGGCCAGCCTGCTGCTGTAAGTGGCAGCCGTGGAGGCAGACCCACCCTGCGGATCGAATCCAAGGACCAGCGTGTTGGGGAACCGCGTACGAAGCCGTTCCATGGCCCGGGCCGGGCGCTGGGCATCCGTCAGCGTGATCTGGCAGTATGCGGCTTCAGCCCATTCGTGCAGCGGCGACTCCAGGAGGTCTGACAGTGAACCCCGCAGCACCGCCAGGGAGCGGGGGGCATCCCACAGGATTTCCTCCACTCGGGTGATTCCGTCTCCGCCGATGTCCACCAGCCATGCGCCCTTCCGGTGCTTGGCTTCCGAGAAGGAGTAGGCCAGCGGCGACCCTGAATACCTGACCTGCGGCGACAACGACTGCCGGCCATGCAGGTGGCCGAGTGCCGTGTAGCTGAAGCCGTCGAAGAGGTCCAGGGGGACTGCCCCCACGCCGCCGATGCTGAGATCGCGTTCGCTGTCCGAACTGATGCCGCCGCTGGCGAAGGTGTGGGCCAGGACCACCGAGTGGATCCTGGACGAGGCAGCCCGCCGTTCGATGTCCCGCCGGATCAGGGCTGTCGCGGCCCGGGTCACTTCGAAGTGGCTGGCGGTCGGAACGCCCAGCTGCTCGGCGACGAGCCGGGGTTCGAGCCATGGGATGCCGTAGATGGCAGCCACTGCTTCTTTCCCGGCCTGATCCTTGCCCAATGGCAGCAGCAGCGGCTGGTCCAGGCTCTCCACCCTGGTCCGGAGGTGCACTCCCCCGCGCTCCAGCAAACGGGCGGCGAAGCCCAGGCGGATGGCCGAGTCATGGTTTCCGCTGGTCAGCACCACTGTGGCCCCGGCCGAGGTCAACCGGACCAGGGCGTCGTCGAGCAGGTGAACCACGTCCACCCCCGGCAATGCGCGGTCATAGACATCACCGGCAATCAGGACTACGTCAACGTGGTGTTCTGCCACCGCATCCACGAGCTGGTCGACGAAGGCGCGCTGGGCGTCCAGCATGCCCACGCCGTGGAAGGAACGGCCCAGGTGCCAGTCCGATGTGTGAAGTAACCGCATATTTCTAAGCTATCGGCTGCCACTGACAGTTTGCGTAACCGCCGCAGTTGCCGGAATCAGCCCCGCTTGCCTTCGAAAAACTCCTGCGCCTCGTTGGCCGTGCCATCGCCCACTCCGCGGACGCTGTCTTTCCGCCCTTCGCCGCCGGCGTTGCCGGTAAGCATTTCCGGCGCCGGTTCGAGGTCAACGCCTGTGCCGCCATGCGCGGGAGACACGGCAAGGAAGCTGCGGGACAGCAACCCGGCGATGGCTGCACCCACCAGCGGCGCGGCAAGGAAGACCCATACCTGCTCCATCGCCCAGCCGGAGCTGAACAGGGCGGAGGCAGCGGCCCGTGCCGGATTGAACGGCAGGTTGCCCACTGACTGTCCCAACTGCAGAAGGGCAGCGAACGCCAATCCGACGGCAACCGGCGCGGCGATGCCGCCGGTGCGGTCCCTGGCGGCCGCACCAAGGAAGACGGCCACAATTATGGCTGCACCCAGCACCTCGAGGAGCAGAACAGCGGTCAGGGGTGCCTGGATAATGGAGTGTTCACCGAAGCCGGCCGTGACGGTATCAAATGCAGTCCGGCTGTCGGCGATGCCGGGAAGCGTGCGCAACACCGCATAAAGGACCAGGGCGCCCGCCGCCGCCCCTGCCAGCTGTACAGCCGCGTAGGCGGCTGCCGCGCCGGCATGGATGCGGCCGGCCAGGAGGTGGCCCAGGGTGATGGCGGGGTTGAAGTGGCCGCCCGAAACGTGGCCGAAGGCAAGCATCGCGGCGGTCACGGCAAGGCCTGCGGCGAGCGCCGCAGGCAGCGGGCTGGACTGCGGGATGCTGAAAAGGGGCACGCCCAGTCCGGCAACTGCCAGGAACATGCTCCCGACCCCCTCGGCAGCCAGCCGGGGCAGAAGTCCGGGGCGGACAGCTGCCGGACCTCCCGGCAGCAGGGCGTCGCGTCGGGCTGGATTGGGGGTGCTCATGGTGGAACCTTCAGGTAGGTATGGGTACAGGCGCAGCGGCCCGGCAACCAGGACATCATTCCAGCCCAGGCTGTGCGTTTGCTGGACTGTCGTTGACTGGTAAGCGCATGCGGCGGGCCGCACTCATCGACGCGTGGCCTGTCCTGCGCATGCCGGGCAGGCCGGCGCTGCTCCCCCGCCACGGTAAATTTACTGCATGAGCATCGAGACCGGCGTTTCCGCGCCCACCCTGAAGTCCCGCATCCACGGCTGCCTGCTGGGTGGCGCGCTGGGAGACTCGCTGGGCTACGAGGTGGAGTTTGATGCGATCGACGTGATTCGTCGCCGCTTCGGCCCGGACGGCCTGACCGGCTTTGCTGCGTTTTCCGGCGGCAGCCATTTCTCCGACGATACACAGTTGACCCTCTACACCGTGGACGGGCTTGTGGAAGCACTGGAATGGGCGAACTCGGGTGTAGGCGCGGACGTCAACGCCTGCCTCTGGCTGGCATACCTGCGGTGGCTCAGCACCCAGGGCGAGGCTGCGGGACCCTCTGCGCCGACGCCGCAGGCCCGCTGGATCGACGGGAACACGGTGCTCCACCAGCGGCGCCATCCCGGGAAAGCCTGCATCTCCGGCCTGGCAACCGGCGAAATGGGTACCTCCGTGCGCCCCGTGAATCCGGCGTCGAAGGGTTGCGGGACGGTGATGCGTTCCGCCCCGTTCGGGCTGATCCCGCACATCACGCCCGACGCCGTCTACAAGTTGAGTGCCGATGCGGCCTCGTTGACGCACGGCCACCCGTCGGCCCGCCAAAGCGCTGGGATCTTCAGCCTCCTGATCCACCGCCTGGCCTCAGGCGAAGGACTGCGTGAAGCGGCCGCCGGCGTGACGGCCCACGCGGCCAATATCACTGACGTGGCGCCGGAACTGCCGGAGCGGCTCCAGGCAGCCCTCGCACTGGCTGACAAGGGCGTTGTGCCGCCGGAGGAACTGGTGCGGACGCTGGGTGAGGGCTGGGTTGCCGAGGAGGCGCTCGCCGTCGCGCTTTATGCGGTACTCGCCACCCTCCCGGACGATTCCGCCGCAACCGGCCCGGACACCCTTCCCGTCCAGCACTTCCGCGCAGCCGTGGCCCTGGCCGTCAACCACAGCGGTGACAGCGACTCCACCGGCTCGGTGGCCGGCAACATCCTGGGGGCCCACTACGGGGAGGACTGCCTGCCCGGCGATTGGCTTAAAGCATTGGAAGCTCCTGAGGTCATCCGGGGCATGGCGGACCAGTTGGTGGGGGTCACTACCGGCGAAGGCTGATGTTGTTGCAGGCCTCGCAGACTTCTTCCGGAATAAGCCCGCGCCGCTGCAGGAACCCAAAAATCACGCAGCCCAGGCAGAAACCGAGAAATGCTTCCAGCGAGGCCGCGACGATGAGGATGCCCAGAACCGTCCAGGCCGCCGGTACGGCACCGGCGATGAACAGCAGCAGGGCTGCGGTGGAGACGAAGGCTCCCATCCCCTGGGCAAAGCGCTTGGGCGGACCCGGCACCAGCTTCACCTTTCCCAGCCTGGGCGTGATGACTTTAACGGACAGCAGGGCCAGAGGTGAGATCCGCGGGCCGAACAGCACGCGCAGCCAGAATCCGACGGCGATGGCCAGCAGTCCCCATCCAGAGCCGGTCGCAGCCGTGACCAGCGCCAGGAGCACAACGAGCCCTGCCGTCACGCGGGCGGCATATTCATTGACGGGATTAGGGAACGCAAACAGGGACATGCTGCAAGGCTAGGAGCGGGCGGATGCGCAGGAAAGCTTTATTGCGTCCCATGAACTTCGCGCAGCTTCCCGGCGTGGTTTGCCTTGGCGCTTTAACCTGGCGTAAGCGTCGCCCGGGTGACCCTGCCCGCGCTTGCCAGTGGCGGGGGGACTACGCGCTTCCCACCATCTGCAGGAACTCGCCCTCGGACAGTACCTCAATCCCCTGTCCGCGTTCATGCAGTTCCAGCACACGGCGGGCCTTGCCTGTCAGCCTGCCCGAGCGAAGGTCGGAAGCCACAAACCCGTCGCCCACCACCAGGACGGTGGTGCGGCCGGTCACCCGGCTTTCGGTACGGGCTCCAACCTCGGCGGACCGCACTTTGGCTTCCGGCCGCCCGATGGTCAGCTGTCCGGTGAAGACAAGGGTTTGCCCATACAGCGGATGGCCCGGCTCAGCGAGCGGATTGGGATCGGGATTGATGCCTTCCTCCGGCCAGCCGGACTGGAAGGGACGGACAAGCGCCGCGCCGTTGCCGGAAGCACCGGCGACGGCCGCCAGGCTGGGTTTGGACAGCGTGTCCACGGCCGGGTCGAATGCCTGCTGGCGGGGCATCACCAGGCCGAGCGAGAGGTAGAGCTCGGCAAGGCTGTTGGCACCGTTACGCCTGGCGATGTCCATCAGGATCCCGGCGCATGCCCGGGCGTCCTCGGCGGCGTCGTGATGATTGACCAGCGGCACACCGGCTTCCTCGGCGGCAAACGGCAGGGAGTTGGACACCAGCGAATAGCAGCGCCGGGACAGCATCACGGTGCACACGTAGTCGTAGGCGGGGCCCGGAAGCCCGGAGACCTCGAGGGCGGAACGGATCACGCCGAGATCAAACGCCGCGTTGTGTGCGGCCAGGACGTCGTCACCGATAAAGGCGCCGATTTCGGCGAAGAGTTCCCCAAAACGGGGCTGCCCGGCCACCTGCGCGGCGCTGATGCCGTGGATCCGGACGTTGTGGTAATCGAAGTGGTCGTAGTTGGGTGGTGGCCTCATCAGCCACGAGGCTTCCTCCACGATGCGTCCGTTCCGGACCTTGGTGAGCCCTACCGCACAGGGCGAGCCCCGGAAGCCGTTCGCCGTCTCAAAGTCGATCGCAGTAAAGTCCAAACCCACGGGCCAACCTTACCGCCGGAAGCCGCCCAAACCTGTCAAGTACCCTTGAGGGGTGAACTTTCCTGTGATGAACGACTTCGCTGTGTCCATGCTGGGGGGTGCAGGACCGGTCCAGCCGCACATGGCATCCTTCCTGCCCGACTGGCTGAACCCCCAGATTTTCCTGGCCGATCCCGCCCTGGCCCCGTGGGTGGTCCTGCTTGTATGCGGCATCGTCTTCGCGGAAACCGGCCTGCTGGTGGGTTTTTTCCTGCCCGGCGACTCCATGCTGTTCACCGCGGGCCTGCTCGTGGCCACGGACACCATCAAGTTCAACATATGGCTGTTTGCGCTGCTGATCATGATCTCTGCCATCGTTGGCAACCAGACGGGCTACCTGATCGGTTCGAAGGCCGGCCCGGCGATCTTCAACAAGCCCAATTCCCGCCTCTTCAAGCGCGAAAACGTCGAAAACGCCCATGCCTTCTTCGAAAAGCACGGCGGCAAGGCCCTGATCCTGGCCCGCTTCGTCCCCATCATCAGGACTTTTGTTCCGGTGATCGTGGGCGTTGCCCAGATGAACAAAAAGAAGTTCTTCCTGTTCAATGTGATCGGGGCCGTCCTGTGGGGCGGCGGCGTGACGCTGCTCGGCTACCTCCTGGGCGACCGTATCCCGTGGGTCCGCGAGAACCTGGACATCATCTTCATCGTTATCGTGCTGGTTTCGGTCCTGCCAATCGGTGTGGAGGTCCTCCGCGGCCTGTCCGCGAAGCGCCAGGCCGCCGCTTATGGCACCGATCCGGTGGATGAATTCATCGAGGAACACGCTCCGGAGGAAGAACACAAGACGCCCCGCGACATCCCGGATACAACGCAGGATGATTCCGCCCGGCCAGTCCGGCCCTCCACGAGGGTCGAAGAATAGTCAAACACGTGTGGCTCCCCGCTTCGGCGGGGAGCCACCTTTTTTGCCCAATCGGCAAACGCGGCAGTGGCGTTAAGCGTCTGCTGCCTGCAGCGCTTCCACGATCGCCGGCAGGAGGGCCCGGAACGCTTTGCCCCGATGGCTGATGGCGTTCTTTTCCTCGGCGGACAGTTCCGCGCAGCTGCGGTGGTCCCCTGCTGGCTGCAGGACTGGATCGTAGCCAAATCCGCCCTCACCGCGGGGCTCGCGCAGCAGGACGCCCTCCAGCTGCCCGTACTCCACCACTTCCCGCCCGGGGGCGCCGTCCGTCCCGGGCACGGCGAGGGCTGCGGCACACACGAACGCCGCCCCACGGTGCTGGTCCGGAACGTCCGAAAGCTGGTTGAGGAGCAGCGCCAGGTTGGCCGCGTCATCACCGTGACTGCCGGACCACCGGGCGGAGAAGATACCGGGCGCCCCGCCCATCACGTCGACGGCAAGCCCGGAATCGTCGGCAATGGCCACCAGGCCGGTGGCATCGGCCACGGCCCGCGCCTTCAGCAGCGAGTTCTCGGCGAACGTCACACCTGTCTCGACAACGTCGGGGGCACCTGCCGCCGCCGCATCCACCACCTGCGTGTCGACGTCGAGCCCTGGGAGCTGTCCACGCAGCAGCTCGCGCAACTCGCGGAGTTTGCCCTTGTTGTGGGTGGCGAGGACCAGCCGTGGGGAGGCACCTGCGGGAGTCACAGGGTGTCAGCCAGGGTTTCGCGCTGGATGGCAGCGAGCTGGGTGGTGCCGAGCAGTGCGAGGTCAAGGAGCTGGTCCAGTTCGGCGCGGTCGAACGGCGCGCCCTCGGCGGTCCCCTGTACCTCCACGAACTTGCCCGCACCGGTGACCACCACGTTCATGTCGGTTTCAGCCCGGACGTCCTCGATGTAGGGCAGGTCCAGCATGGGGACGCCGTCGATGATTCCCACCGAAACTGCTGCGATGGTGTCGATGAGGGGCTGGGCGTTTTTGGCGATCAGCTTGTTGTCGCGGGCAAACCGGATGGAGTCGGCCAGGGCTACGTAGGCGCCGGTGATGGCGGCCGTGCGGGTTCCGCCGTCAGCCTGGAGGACGTCGCAGTCCAGCACGATGGTGTTTTCGCCCAGGGCCCTGGTGTCGATGATTGAGCGCAGCGACCGGCCGATGAGCCGGGAGATCTCGTGCGTGCGGCCGCCGATCTTGCCCTTGACCGATTCACGGTCCGAGCGGGTGTTTGTTGCACGCGGCAGCATTGCGTACTCGGCAGTGACCCAGCCCCTGCCCTCGCCCTTCAGCCAGCGGGGAACGCCGGGTGTCAGGGAGGCGGTGCACAGGACCCTGGTGTTGCCGAACTCGATCAGTGCAGATCCCTCGGCCTGGTTGGACCATCCGCGGGTGATGCTGATGGGCCGGAGCTGATCCGGGGCACGGCCGTCGGCACGCACAATGGGCACTGCAGTTGCTTCAGAAGTCATGCCTTTAGCTTATCCATTGCGCGGCGGCCCTGACGGTGCCCGGTCACGGGCGCCGGCGTGCGGGCTAGATGGTGTAGTGCACTCCGGCAACGGCCACTGCGACGTCGCCGCCGAACGCGGGACGGGCCTCTGCCATCACGGTGGTCTGGGACGTCCACACTGGGATGTGCGTGAGCAGCAGGCGGCGGGCTCCCGCCGCCGCGGCAGCCTCCCCGGCGCGCTTGCCCGTCAGGTGGACATCCTTGATGCCGTCGTCGCGGCCTTCCTCGAAGGCCGCTTCGCACAGGAAAAGGTCAGCGTCCTTGGCCGCTTCCTCGAGCCCGGCGCAGGAATCCGTGTCGCCGGAGTAGGTCAGGGTGCGGGCGATCCTGTTGCCGTCCTTGTCCGGCTCCACCACCTCCACGCGGAGCGCATAGGCCTCCTCCACAGGGTGGTTGACGGCGAACGGCGTGACCGTGAACGGTCCTACAGTCACGGGTTGGCGCTCGGCCCAGTTGGTGAAGTCGAACTCCTCGTGCATACCGGGATCGAGGTCCAGTCCGTAGGCGGTGGCCATCCGGTCTGCCGTTGCCGCAGGCCCCCACACCGGGATTCTGCCTCGGCCCCAGCCGCCAGGCTTCCACCGGACGGCGACGTGCAGGCCGCAGAGGTCCATGCAGTGGTCCGGGTGGAGGTGCGTGAGGAAGATCGCATCAATGTCCTCAAGGTCCGTGTACCGCTG
Source organism: Pseudarthrobacter sp. NS4 (assembly GCF_024758005.1). Classification (NCBI taxonomy): domain Bacteria; kingdom Bacillati; phylum Actinomycetota; class Actinomycetes; order Micrococcales; family Micrococcaceae; genus Pseudarthrobacter; species Pseudarthrobacter sp. NS4. Next base: position 2,661,104 of record NZ_CP103288.1, read on the forward strand.
GATGGCGCCCAGGGCTCCGCTGCCCAGGTCCATGACCACTTTCCAGGTCCGTTCGCCGTCGGTGGCGGTCAGGAGGTAGCACGACGCCGGGGAGCCGGGACCGGGAAACGAACCGGTGCAGCCTACGATGGTCAGCTTCACAGGGCGGGACCTCCGCCCCGGCCGGCGTCCGCGAACCCGCTGCCCACAAAATTGGAAATCCGCGGACGGTTCCGGGCACTTTGCGCCGCGGCGATCATTTCAGGCGTGATGCGCGCCAGGCTTCCGGTGGGGTACTGCGCCGCCACATGGTCCACGTGGCGGACGGAGAGCACCTCGGGGCCCAGGAACCTCCTGGCCAGGGCCTCGAACTGGCCGGCGTCGCCAGTGGCCACAAAGTGGTGTTCCGGGGGCGTGCCCGCCCGGCGCTGGAGATCGTGGGTGGCCAGCGCCCGGTACACGTCCTTGGCGGTTTCCTCGGCGCTGGACACCAGTGTGACGTCGGCGCCCATGACGTAGGAGATGACTCCGGTCAGCAGCGGGTAGTGCGTGCAGCCCAGCACCACCGTGTCCACGCCGGCGGCCTTAAGCGGTGCCAGGTATTCCTCGGCAACGGCCAGCAGGGCCGTGCCGGTGGTAATCCCTGCTTCGACATAGCTCACGAATTCGGGACAGGCCACCGAGGTGATCTCGAGGTCCGGCGCGGCAGCGAAGGTGTCTTCGTAGGCCCGTGAGCCAATCGTCGCGGACGTGCCGATGACGCCCACCCGTCCCGTGCGCGTTGCCGCCACGGCCCGGCGCACGGCCGGCTGGATGACTTCAATCACCGGGATGCCGTACTTGGCCGTGTACCGTTCGCGGGCATCCCGCAGCACTGCGGCCGACGCCGAGTTGCACGCAATGGTGAGCAGCTTCACGCCGGAGTCCACCAGTTCGTCCATCACCCCCAGGGCGTTTGCCCGGACTTCCGCGATGGGCAGGGGGCCGTACGGCCCGTGGGCGGTGTCCCCCACATAAAGGATGGACTCGTTGGGAAGCTGGTCGATGATGGAGCGGGCAACGGTAAGGCCGCCAACACCGGAATCGAAGACGCCGATGGGGCGTGCTTCCAGGGCGGCGGCCGGCAGGTCGCTGGCTGTGGCGGCCTGTTCAGCTGCCGCTGACGGGTCCATGCTCGAGGCTGTTGTCATGATTATTCGAGGATAGGTGGTCCCTGAAGCGTCAGCCATCATCTTGTGTCCTGCGACTCATGTCTAATTTGTCACAGGGCACGCAGGTACGCTTGCGGGCACCTCTCAACGTCGGGTTTCCAGCGACTGCAGCATGGCCTGGACCAGGGACTCCTGCAGCCAGGTCGCGAAGTTGTAGACCAGGGCCAGGTAGCTTTCCACGTCCTCGGCCTGGGACCAGTCCTGCATGAGGTGGACGTGTTCGGCATCCTCCTCATCCCTGATGTCCAGGCGCTCGGCCAGGACCAGCCGGACGTCGTTCAACGCCATGGACCAATGCTTTGCACCCTCCGGCGTCAGCACAATCTCATCCTTGTCCAGGTCCAGCGCGGCGGCCCGCAGTGCCCCGATCTTGGTCTCGCGGAGGGACCGCTCGGTGAGCTGGCGGAACTCCAGGGACCCGGCGCCGTCGTCCTTCATGACGTTGGGCAGCAGCCGCTTGACGGCGCGGTCCGAAGGCTCTGCCACGTCCATGTCCAGGCCGACGAGGGCCGCCAGTGGATCCTGTCCGGTACGGTCCTCAGGCTGGAGCATGGATATCACATCGTCAATGAGGCTGCGCAGGAGTTCCCGCTCGGCCGGTTCGAGGTAGCCGGTGATTCCCTTGAGCCCGTATTTGAATGCCTTAGCCACGTTTCCCCTTGCCCTGGCCCGGTCCGCCGGACTTCCCTGAGTTCCCGCCGGGACCGCCGCTGGCCTTTTCCACCGTGGCCCACAGCCCGAAGCCGTGCATGGCCACGGCATGGCGCTCCACCTGTTCCTTGCTGCCGTGCGCAACGATGGATCGGCCCTTCTTATGGACCTCCATCATGAGCTTGTTCGCTTTGCTCTCCGAGTAGCCGAAGTAGCTTTGGAATACATAGCTGACGTAGCTCATGAGGTTGACGGGATCGTTCCAGATCACCAGGTTCCAGGGGATGTCCGGTGCGGTCAGTAAGTCTGTGGACTCCGCTGTTCCGGTCCGGGTGCCCTCCTGTGTATCAGGGCCGAGCGCAACGCTTAAGGTCATCTGTCCATTCTATGGGGAGGATGGGCCCACGCCGGGGCGGGGGCCCCGCGGCGAAGCGAAGCGAGACGTGGGAGCCGGTGGATGGGCCCACGCCGGCGAGGGCCCCGCGGCGAAGCGAAGCGAGACGTGGGAGCCGGTGGATGGGCCCACGCCGGCGAGGGCCCCGCGGCGAAGCGAAGCGAGACGTGGGAGCCGGTGGGGACTAGAGTGACTTTCGTGAGTACCTCTGCCGGCTGGGACCATCCCCGCACGTCCTTTTACACTGACCACTACGAGCTGACCATGCTGCAGGCGTCGCTTCATTCGGGCGCCGCGCACCGCAAATCGGTGTTCGAGGCGTTCGCCCGGCGGCTGCCGGACGGCCGGCGCTACGGCATTGTGGCAGGTACCGGCAGGTTGCTGGAAGGCATCGCGAATTTCCGCTTCGGTGAGGCCGAACTGGACTTCCTGGCCCGTACCAAGGTCGTCAATGAACAGACGCTGGAGTACCTGTCGTCCTACCGTTTTTCCGGGGATATCTGGGGCTATCCAGAGGGTGAAGCGTACTTTCCGCACTCCCCCATCCTGATTGTCGAGGCAACGTTCGCCGAGGCCTGCATGCTGGAGACGTACCTCCTGTCCGTCCTGAACCATGACAGCGCCATCGCCTCCGCCGCCTCCCGTATGGTAAGCGCCGCGGGCGGGCGCCCCTGCATCGAGATGGGCTCCCGGCGCACGCACGAGGAAGCGGCCGCTTCCGCCGCACGCGCTGCCGTCATTGCAGGATTCGACAGCACCTCGAACCTTGAGGCGGGTGTCCGCTACGGCATCAAGACTGTGGGTACCGCCGCCCACTCCTTCACGCTGTTGCACGACAGCGAGCGTGACGCCTTCGAAGCCCAGATTGCGTCGCTCGGGGAGGGCACGTCCCTCCTGGTGGACACGTACGACGTCGAAACGGCCGTGCGTGCGGCCGTGGACCTTGCCGGTTCCCGGCTGGGGGCTGTGCGGCTGGACTCAGGTGACCTGGTCACGCAGGCCCAGTGGGTACGCCGGCTCCTGGACGATTTGGGCAACGAGAACACCAAGATCGTGGTCACGTCCGACCTCGACGAGTACGCGATTGCAGCGCTGCAGTCGGCTCCGGTTGATTCCTATGGCGTGGGCACTTCCCTGGTGACCGGTTCCGGTGCGCCCACCGCGAGCATGGTGTACAAACTGGTGAGCCGCACAGACGACGACGGAAACTTCATCTCCGTCGCAAAGGCCGCCAAGAACAAGGCCAGCGTGGGCGGACGCAAGTACGCGTTGCGGAAGCTGGATGAACGGGGCACGGCCACCGCCGAGATCGTGGGCGTGGGGCACCGGCCTGAGGACGACGGCAATGACCGGCCGCTGCTGCAGCAGTTCATGAAAAACGGCGAGCTGCTGCCGGGGTGGACCGGGCACGAAGGAGTGCTCCGGGCGCGCCAGCGCCACGCCGATTCCATGGCCGAGCTGCCGCCCGTGGTCAACCGCCTGCAGCGCGGCGAGGCCGCCATCCCCACCATCTATGAGGAGAACTGATGTCGCGTGCTCTGATCATCGTCGATGTCCAGAACGATTTCTGCGAGGGGGGTTCGCTCGCCGTCCAGGGCGGCGCCAAGGTGGCCGGCGCCATCAGCGACTATGTGGATGCCCACCACAACGAGTTCGACCACATTGTCGCCACCCAGGACTGGCATATCGATCCCGGTGACCATTTCTCGGACACCCCTGACTTCAAGGACAGCTGGCCGCCGCACTGCGTGGCGGGCACCCGCGGCGCGGAGCTCCATCCGGACCTGGACACCGAGTACATCCAGGCGTACTTCCAGAAGGGCCAGTACGCTGCTGCCTACTCAGGCTTCGAAGGGCTCCTGGCCCCTGAGGATGCCGTGCCCACCGGTGAGCGCCAGCCCGGGGCACTGCCGGGCGGGGACCCTGACAGGTTCGCCCCGGACGAGGACGCCATCGGGCTGGACGACTGGCTGCAGAGCCACGATGTGGAAGACGTCGTGGTGGTGGGAATCGCCACCGACTACTGCGTGATGGCCACGTCCCTCGACGCTGTCCAGGCAGGCTACTCAGTCACCGTCCTCCGCTCCCTGACCGCGGGCATCGCCGAGGACCTCGAAGAGGCCATTGCGGAGATGGAGCTTGGCGGAGTGGATGTCGCGTAAGGCCTGACGAGTGCAGCAGGCAGGCAAACCAGTGGCCCGGGTGCTGTGCACCCGGGCCACTGGTTGCTGGAGCACGTCCGCTTATTTGCGGCCGATGAACCAGTCCTGAAGCTTCCGCAGGCGGGACTGCAGCTGTTCCTCGTTGGCCTGGGCCACGGGCGGCCCGCCACACACGGTCCGGAGCTTTGTGTGCACCACGCCGTGGGGTGTGCCGGTCCGGGCGGACCACGCGGCGACGTTCTTTGCCAGCTCGTTCCGCAGGTCCATCAACATGCGGTGGTCGGGGACGGCCGGAGCCTGGCTTTCAGCCGGCGCCGGTGCCTTCCGGTTCTTCCGGTTCAGCTGCTCGTGCTGCCGCTGCCGAAGGAGCGTACCCACCTGCTCTGCGTCCAGCAGCCCGGGGATGCCCAGGAAGTCCATCTCGTCGTCGGACCCCACTTCGCCGCCCGTGCCGAACTCGCCGCCGTCAAAAAGCACCCGGTCGAACGATGCCTGCGAATCCAGGGCCTCGAACTTGCCCTTGGTGAGGCTGTCCGAGGCTTTATCCTCGCGGTTGGCCTCCTCCATCAGCGAGTCTTCCGGATTGAAGAGGCCGTCGCCGTCCTCCTTCTCCGGACGGTCCAGCGCGTGGTCCCGTTCCGCTTCCATGGAGTTGGCCAGCGCCATCAGCTGGGGAACCGACGGCAGGAAGACCGACGCCGTCTCGCCCCTTTTGCGCGCACGCACGAAGCGGCCCACGGCTTGGGCGAAGAACAGCGGAGTGGACGTGGAGGTGGCGTACACCCCGACGGACAGCCGGGGAACGTCGACGCCCTCGGACACCATGCGGACGGCCACCATCCAGCGGGTTTCTCCTGCCGAGAACTCCTCGATCTTGCTCGAGGCCTTGGCGTCGTCGGAGAGGATGACAGTGGGTGACTGCCCCGTAATCCTCTTCAGCTGGCCGGCGTAGGCGCGGGCGTCCTCGTGGTCGGTGGCAATCACGAGGCCCCCGGCGTCGGGCACCGTACGGCGCACTTCGCTGAGCCGTTTGTCCGCCCCGGCCAGGACGGCAGGAATCCATTCGCCCGCCGGGTTCAGGGCTGTCCGCCAGGCGTGGGAGGTGATGTCCTTGGTGACTGCTGCCTCACCAAGCGACGCGGCCATTTCCTCCCCCGCGCTGGTGCGCCAGCGCATCTGGCCGGAGTAGGCCATAAACATCACTGGCCGGACCACGTGGTCCCGCAGGGCATTTCCATAACCGTACGTGTAGTCGGCCTTCGAACGGCGAATGCCGTCGCGGTCCTCGGCGTATTCAACGAACGGGATGGGCGAGGTATCCGAGCGGAACGGCGTACCTGTCAGGGACAACCGCCGGACGGCAGGATCGAAGGCCTCCCGGAGGCCGTCGCCCCAGGACAGGGCTTCACCGCCGTGGTGGATTTCATCAAGGATGACCAGGGTCCGCGCAGCTTCTGTCTTGGCCCGGTGCAGCAGGGGCTTGCTGGCCACCTGGGCATACGTGACGGCGACACCGATGAAGCCGCGGCCGTGCTGGCCGTCGGAGTTCTTGAAGTTGGGGTCGATGGCGATGCCCACCTTCGCCGCCGCGTCCGCCCACTGCCGCTTGAGGTGGTCCGTGGGCGCCACGATGGTTACCCTGTTGACGGCGCCTGAGTCGATGAGCGTGGACGCCACCCGCAGCGCGAACGTGGTCTTACCGGCACCCGGAGTTGCTACCGCCAGGAAATCCCGGGGACTCTTGCGCAAATACAGGTCAAGTGCTTCCTGCTGCCAGGCACGGAGTTTCGGGGCGGTTCCCCAGGCTGCGCGTTCCGGATAAGCCGGAGGCAGGGTGGGGCCGCCAAAAAGCGTCTCCGTCACTATTTGTTGTTGCCCGAGTCCCCTCCGGGACCCTTGCCGCCGTCGTTGCCCGGGCGGAGGCCCTCATAGACCTCTTTGCACATCGGGCACACCGGGAACTTCTGCGGATCCCGGCCCGGCGTCCAGACCTTGCCGCACAGTGCGATGACGGGGTCGCCGGTCAGCGCGGACTCCATGATCTTTTCCTTGCGCACGTAGTGGGAAAAGCGCTCCCGGTCGCCCGGCTCCACCTCCTGGCGCAGTTCCTCGCGCTCGATGGTGGCTGTGGACGAGCCAGCCCCGGAAAGCTCGCGCATCGGGTCGTTTTCGAGAGGGTCCGTCATGCTAGTCATGCCAACCATCTTAGCTGTTACGGTGGCGGGACGTTCGACGGCGGCACGTCCGGCACCGCCCGCCGTCGGCCCTTTTCGCGGTGCTTCAGCACGGATTCCGCAGGCTAAAGGCCTTGCCAGGCAGGCTTGTTGTCATACGTATGCCGGTAAAAATCGGCGAGCTTCAGCGCCGAGGCCGCCGCCTCGTCCACCAAGACGGTGGCGTGCGGATGAAACTGCAGCAGCGAGGCAGGGCAGATGGCCGAGACAGGTCCCTCCACGAAGTCGCGCACGGCCTGTGCCTTCTGCGCCCCGGTGGCGAGCAGGATCACATGCCGGGCCTCCATGATGGTGCCCAATCCCTGGGTCAGGACATGATGCGGAACCTCGGCCAGGCTGTTGAAGAACCGGGCGTTGTCACGGCGTGTCTGTTCGATCAGGCTCTTGATCCGGGTGCGCGACGCGAAGGAGGAGCCGGGCTCATTGAAGGCGAGATGGCCATCGGTCCCCACTCCCAGGAGCTGCAGGTCTACACCGCCGGCTGCCGAGATGGCTTCCTCGTAGGCCTGGCACGTCGCGGGGATGTCCCCGGCGGAGCCGTCCGGGCCATGGACGTTGTCCGGCGCTATATTCACACGGCTGGTGAACTCCCGGCGGATCACTTCCCGGTATGACTCGGGATGCCCGGCGGGCAGCCCTACATATTCGTCCAGGGCAAAGCCGCTGGCCTGGCTGAAGTCCAGCCCCTGCCCGCACCGCTCCGCCAGCTGGTCATAGACAGGCAGCGGCGAGGATCCCGTGGCAAGTCCCAGCACGGCGTTCGGCTTCCGCCGCAACAGGTCCTCGATGGCGTCCGCCGCCAGTTTTCCGATCTGCCTGCTGCCGCCAAGGATGACTACTTCCATTGCTGTTCCCTCCTGCCGTGCCCGCTTCCGTCAGCGGTTGACTGCCACCTGGGCCAGTAGCTCAGGACCGCGCGCGTCCAGCCATTTTCCGCCCAGCCGCACACCCACCACAAACAGGGCAAGGCCCAGGACGGTTCCCACGGCGAGGTTGATCCAGCCGAAGAGGCTGTTGCCGGTCACCAGTTGCGCGATCAGCAGGGCAGCCTCGGGCAGGACAAGGAGCAGGAGTACCAGCATCCCGCCGAACTGCACCGCCAGGGTCTGCCCGACGTTGCCCGGCGGCTTCTTGAAGGGGCTGTCTCCGGGCAGCGGTACGGCAACGGTGTACCGGGCTGACACTACGGAGGCCAGACCCAGACCGGTGAAGAGGGTTCCCAGGCTCAGCCCCAGCTGGCCCGGCAGGGCTTGCCAGTCGCCCGTGAATGCGGAATGGCCCACGGCGAACACGAGCACCACGGGAAGGGCGAATGCAAGGCACGCCAGGGCGCGGCCCAGCCTGTCGGCCACTCCCGGGACGCCTGTGGCAAGGTGCAGGGCAAATGCCGTGTTGTCGTATGAGACGTCGGCGGAGATGGACCAGGCAAGGATGAAGGCGGACAGCGGGGCCAGCACGGCAAGGCTGGAGTAGTCCCCCATTTGAGCGCCCTGGAATGCCAGCACCACGGGCAGCAGCGGAATGACCACCAGGGAACCCGAGTACCGCGGGTCGCGGAACCAGTACGTCAGTGACCTGGCCATGACTGCTCCGGCCGGTAGTGAAGGCAGGAGCCCCAGCAGTCCCAGGCTGCTGCCCTTGCGTTTGCCGCTGCCGGCGAAGGGCGGCGTGACGAGAGCCCGTTCCAGCAGGAGTTTCCAGCACCACGCCATGGCAGCAAGCGTGCCAACGGAAACAAGGAGCTTCAGTGCGGCCTCATCATACTGGCCGGCATGGACGTCGCCGGCCAGGGACCAGGGTGCACCAAGCGGGGTCCAGGACATTACCCGCGCGAAATCCGGCAGGAAGCCCGTCGAAGCGGAGATTCCCTGGCCAACCCCCGCCACGATCGGCCCCATCAGGACCAGGGGCACCATGAACGCGATTGCACTGATGTCCTTGAAGCGCCGGGAGGCCGCCAGGCTTGCAGTCGCCGTGGTCACCACCTTGGCGAGCACAACACAGGTCATGACGCCCAGTGCCGCACCCAGCAGGGCCGCGAGCGCGGGCAGCACGCCGCGGAACCACGTCACCACGGTGGACAGCGCCACAAGGGCAGTAGCCACGCCTGGAATGCCGATCAATCCGCCGAGTGCCAGGCCCGCGAGCATCTGTTTCATCGGTATGGCGAAGGTGGTGAAGCGGGCAGGATCCAGGGTCATGTCCGTAGCTGAGGCCACCACGGGGATGATCCCCCAGCCGAGGACAGCGGCAGCGCCCCCCAGCACCAGAGCCGTCTGCGCGAGTTCGGGTTCGGCAGTGCGCAGCAGGATCAGGGCCACCACAAGTGTGCCGACAAGGCCCAGCGCGTAGATCCCCGCGAAAGCCAACCCCACCAGCTGCCAGGGGCTGCGGCGGAGCCCGTTGCGCAGCAGCGTCAGCTTCAGCCTCAGAAGGTGCGCAACCATTCCAGCCCTTCCGTGTGGCTCCGGCCGCCCACAAGCTGGACGAACCGGTCTTCCAGGGATGCGCCGCCGCGGACCTCGTCCACCGTCCCGGCGGCCAGCAGCCGGCCGCCCGCCACCACGGCCACGTGGTCGCACATCCGCTGGACGAGGTCCATCACATGGCTGGATACGATCACCGTGCCGCCGGATGCCACATAGGTGTCCAAAATGGAGCGGATGTTGGCCGCAGACACGGGATCCACCGCTTCGAAGGGTTCATCCAGGACGAGGAGGCGCGGTGCGTGGATCAGGGCGGAGGCGAGCGCAATCTTCTTGGTCATGCCGGCCGAATAGTCAACCACCAGCGTTCCGGCGTCCTGCGACAGGTCCATGGCTGCCAGCAACTCCCCCACCCGCGACGCCACAACGTCTTTCTGCATGCCCCTCAGGAGGCCGGAATACGTGATCAGCTGCTCGCCCGTCAGCCGGTCGAACAGCCGCACGCCGTCGGGCAGGATGCCCATCAGCTTCTTGGCTTCCAGCGGCCGGGTCCAGACATCCACGCCGTGCACCACCGCCGTGCCGAAGTCCGGACGCAGAAGCCCGGTTGCCATGGACAGCGTGGTGGTCTTGCCGGCACCGTTCGGGCCGACAATTCCGAAGAAGGAGCCCGCGGGAACGTCGAGGCTGATTCCGTCCACCGCGATCTTGTCGCCGAACCGTTTGGCAAGGCCTCGGATGGACAGCGCCGGCACAGGTCCTGCATGGGGTGCCGGGTCTGGTTGCTGAGCAGTCATGAAGCCAGACTAGCCCTCTGGTTGCGGCAGCGGGGTCCTCCTGCAGGAGTAGCAAAAAAGGCGTACGAAGGCATTCCTGCCAACGGCAGGACCGCTGGCTCCTACCGCACCTTCCGGATGCGGATCGGGCCCTTGGCATTGGAGGGATCAACCACAGAACCGCGCTGGGTGATCTGGACTTCCCCCGCATCTACCAACCGCCGCGCAGCCCGCCGGGCCGGCTCCATGAGGTCGCGCCAGTTGTCACCGCCCACGGCACGTGCTGCCTCCGAGGGGCAGATGGTGGACGCCGCGGCCCTGGCGGCCAAAAGCTCCAGGATGGTGGCTTCCAACTGCTGGTCGATCCTGTTACCAGGGACTTGCGCCTTTTGGCGCTGGGGACCGGTCATCACTGATGCGGCGGTCAGAAGGTGCGCCGCGGCAGGGCCCGCTCGTACTGGGGCGCCCAGCTGACCTCGTGGCCAAGTTCGAATGCGGCGCGCAACCACCAATGCGGGTCCCGCAGGGCTGCCCTGGCAATGAACACGGCATCGGCCTGCCCTGTGGCGATGGCGTGCTCGGCCTGTCCTGCCGAGGTCAGCAGGCCAACAGTTCCGGTGGGAACACCCGATTCCTTCCGGATGGCGGCAGAAAATCCGGTCTGGTATCCGGGGCCTGCCTTGATCTGCTGATGGGCCACGGCTCCGCCGCTGGACACGTCGATCAGGTCCACCCCGTGCCCCGCGGCCTCGCGGGCAAGGCGGACCGAGGCCGGCAGGTCGATTCCGCCTTCGGCCCAGTCGCTGGCGGAGATCCTCAGCAGCAGCGGCATGGAGTCCGGGATGACGGCCCGCACAGCATCGATAACGGCAAGCATCAGGCGGTTCCTGCCCGCCTCATCCCCGCCCCATGCGTCGGTCCGGGTGTTGATCAGCGGGCTCTGGAACTGGTGCAGGAGGTAGCCGTGCGCCCCGTGGATTTCGACAGTGTCGAAGCCGGCGTCAACTGCCCGGACGGCGGCGGCCGCGAAGTCCCTGATGACCCCCGCGATCTGTTCCTCATCCATCGCGGCGGGCGCGGCATAACCGTCAAACGGCGCCGGCGAGGGCCCCACCGTGGTCCAGCCGCCGTCGGACTCCGGAACGCTGCCGTGCTTGGCGGAAAAGGGCCAGTACGTCGATGCCTTCCGGCCCGCATGGGCCAGCTGGACGCCAATTTTGGTGTCCGCCGCCCCGTGGCGGTGCACGAAGTTGGTGATCCGCTGCCAGCCTTCGGCCTGGACGTCATTGTAGAGGCCGGCATCGCGGGGGCTGATCATGCCTTCGTGGTTGACGGCTGCGGCCTCAGTGAGAATCAGCGCGGCGCCGCCGGCGGCGAAGGAACCCAGGTGCATCAGGTGCCAGTCGTGCGGAACGCCGGGCGCGTCGCCGGGGTCACAGCTGTACTGGCACATGGGCGACACCCAGCCACGGTGCTGGAGCTCCAGGGAGCGCAGCTTCAGCGGCTCGAAAAGCGCCGGCACTAGAAGAGGACCCTCGCAAGGGCCTGCCGCGCCTTGCCAACGCGCTCGTCCGATGCGCCCACCACGTCGAAGAGTTCCAGGAGCCGGACCCGTGCGGTCTCACGTTCCGGACCGAAATTCCTGCCGATGAATGTCACCAGGCGGTTCAGGGCGTCTTCCACGTGCCCGCCCGCAACATCCAGGTCCGCAACGCCCAGCTGGGCCTCCAGGTTGTCCGGCTCGTTGGCGGCGAGCGTACGGAGGGCTTCGCTGTCCTGCTCAGACAGCGGCTGCAGCCTCGCCATGAGCTCCACCTGGGCAAGCCCGGCCTTGGCTTCGTGGTCGGCTGGCATTTCCTTCAGTGCCTGCCGGTAGGCATCAGCGGCAGCTTCGTAGTCGCCGGCCTCGATGGCATCGAAAGCGGCCTGGTGCAGCGGCGGAAGTGGTGCGGGCTCCGGTTCTTCACCGGCCCCGCCGTTCAGGCTGCCGGTCACGCCGTTGGCGGCAGCCACTTTCAACAGTTCGTCAAAGAGGCTGCGCACCTGCTGCTCCTCCGCGCTGCCTTGGAACAGCGGCACGGGCTGGCCCTTGAGGACCGCGACGGCGGTGGGAACGGCCTGCACCTGGAATGCCTGCGCAAGTTGCGGGAAGGCGTCGATGTCTGCGGCACCGAGGACCAGCCGGCCGCCATAGCTGGCCACCACCCGGTCAAGGGTGTCCACCATGCCGGTCGATTCCGGAGAGTACGGGGCCCACAGCGCGAAGACCACGGGCACCTGCATGGACAGTTCCACGAGCTGCTGGAAGTTGGCCTCGGTCACGTCGACCCTCAACTCGGGCCCGCCGCCGGACTGCGCCCCTTCCGGTGCTTTGGCCGACGGTGCTGCCGTCCCGGCCGGTGTACCTGTCCCGGGCGGCGTACCTGTCCCGGCGGGTGTTCCTGTCCCGGCGGGTGTTCCTGTCCCGGCGGGCGCCGCCGGCCTTTGCTTCAGGGTGGACAGGTCGACGGCGCCACGCAGGTTAAGCAGGTTGGCAGCGGCTGGAGGGACTGGGCGGGAAGCTGGCGAACTCATGCTTTCCACTTTAGCCACTCCGGCCGCTGCCGGAAGTACTGGGGTAACCGGGTTACTTGAAGCTGGCACCCACCAGGCCACGGGTTGCCGCCACAAGCTTCATCGGATCGGTTGATCCTGCGGGCGGGACGTACACCGCCATGGATTCGACGAAGCTGAGTACCATGCCGGTGGTTGTTTCCTTGCCGCCGGCAAGGGCCGCGGCGTCGTCTCCAATGCTGAGCTTGTCGCCCGCGGCCTTCGGCGTGCCTTCAAAGCCGAAGTTGATCCGGCCCAGGACCAGCGCGCCGCCGTCTTCGGTCCGGAAGACAACAGTGCTTTCCGGAACCACCTTGTGGGTGAAGGAGAAGTTGCCGTTTTCGCCGGCCTTCACCACTTCAGCCTGGTAGGACAGCGTGTCCGCGATGTACGGCGAGGACTCGCCCTCCACCAGCTTGTCCTTGAATGCGGATTCCGGAGTGGTGAGGCGGTCAGCGAGCCCGGACAGGGCTTCTTCACCGCTGTACAGCAGGCCGGTCTTGTCCCCCGGCGCGAGCGTGTCGGTGCCTTCACGGCTGATGGTCGGGAAAGTGGTGCCGGGCTGAAGCGGAGTGGTCTCCACCAGCTTGTAGTTCTCGCGCGGCGACTGCTGCACAAGGGTCAGCAGCTGCGGGACCACATTGCCGTCGCCCTGCGTCACTGCCAGGACCGAGCGCGGCCAGTCGCGGTCACTGGTGACAACAGTCGTGAGCAGCTTGGTGGACCGTACGGGCATCCTTGGCTCGTAGGAGCCCACCTGCGAGCGGATCTTGTAGTTCTGCGTCCGGACTTCGAGTTCGGTGCCGCCTACCCGCTCGGCAAGCAGGGCTGCGTCCTTTGCCGCGTCGCCGGCGTCCGTGGCGCTGGAAACCTGCTCCAGGACGCGGCGGAACTGGGCATCCAGCAGCACGGGCAATGCCGCCTCTTCCTGGGCAGCCGGTGCCGATGAGGAACCGGACGGCTCGGGGGCGGGGGTGGCGGCGTTCGCGGCTGTACCGGAACCGAGCAGGGCAGCTGCGGTAATGCCGGCGGCAACCATGTTGACACGCGAGGACGCCCGGGCCTCGCTGTTGGCACGCGCACGCTGGGCAAAGCCGCTGCCCTGGCCGTCGCCCTTTCCGTTGCGCTTACGGGCTGAAAGCAGTGCCAGCAGGATGCCGCCAAGGATCAGCAGTGCACCCAGGACCATCAGTGGGATGGCCCAGGGGGTGGACGTGTCATTGGGGAACGTCATGGAGACGGAAGCGGGTGCGGGCTTGGTTCCGTCGGACGCGAGCAGGAGGGCCCAAGCACCGTCAGCCGGGGGCGTCCAGGAGTACTCAAGTTCGCCGCTGGCGTTCTCTGTGGAGACCCAGAGATCGGAACCTGCGGGGTTGGGTGCGGCGGCTTCGCCGTCGGCATGTTCGACCTGCAGCGACTTGCCGTCTTCCGAAACGCCGCTGATGGTGTTGTGTGCCGCCTGGCCCACCCACGCGTCCACATCATCCGGGCGGCCGGCGGCGAGCAGGAAGTTCCCGTCACCCTCGATGTTGATCTTGACGGTGCCGCCGTGCAACGTGCGCAGGTTCTGGTCAATGACGGTCAGCGGCGCCTCCGCGGCATCGGACGGCGCGGAGGCCGTGAAAGTCTCGGAAGGGGCCCAGATGGTTCTCTGGCCGATGCCGGCCAAAAGTGTCAGGAGGCCGAGCAGCACAAGTGCGACTGCAGTCTTTAAACGCAAGGGAACACCAATCATCAGCGGGGGTTTACCTTCAATAGTAACGGTTGCGTTACCACGCACCCGGATCGGGGGCCTGCGCAGCCCCGGCAGCGGGTCCGGATTCGGGCTGCTCCACGGCTGTTGACAAGGCTGCTGATAGTGTTTGCGATGATCATCACACCGGCCCGCCGACGCGGTGCCACGCACGGAACAGGCCCGAAAAACCAGTGACAGACAAGACGGACGAGTCCTCCACGGCCTCCGGGAATTCTCGAAGCCAGGAGCCTTCGCCAGCCGTTCCGCCGGGACCGGCAACTGTCCGACGGAGAGGCTCCGCGGCGGCCGCCCTTGGCCTGGTGGCACGCCGGCTGCGCCAGCCGCTGCCCGGCGCCCAGCCGAGGCTCCGGTTCGAAATGCCGCCGGAGTACGTGCATGAGGACCAGTCCGGGGCTGACGCGGACCGGGACCGCGAGGTGCGGCCGCAGTTCGGCAGTCCCGGCCCCCGGATGTCTCCGCAGCATCCCCTGTATATGGGGTTCATGGGAACCGTGGGCGTAGGGCTTGCCCTGCTGGTTTACTGGATCGGTTCCAACACCACCCAGTTGCTGCTGTGGATCGTGGCGGCACTGTTCATCGCCCTGGGCCTGGAACCGGTGGTGGGCTGGCTGGAGAACCGCAAGATCCCCCGTCCCGCGGGAATCCTGGTCTCTGTCACGGTCCTGGTGAGCGCCGTCGTCGGCTTTTTCGCCACCCTCATTCCCACCATCGTCGGGCAGGTGACGGAGATCGTGGAACAGGCACCCGTGTGGATCCGGGATTTTATCAACTCCGAGTTTTTCCGCAGCCTCGATGACCAGTTCGGCGTGCGGGACCGGATTGCGGAGGAACTGGACAAGTTCGTCAACGACCCCGCAGCGGTGGGCGGGATCTTCGGCGGCGTGGTGGGCTTTGGTTCCACCATTGCCAACGGGTTGTTCGGGACCCTCATTGTCCTGGTGCTGAGCCTGTACTTCCTGGCCGCCCTTCCGGCCATGAAGAAGTGGGGGTACCGGCTGGCGCCGCGCTCCCGCCGGAGCAGGGTGGAAGCCCTGTCCGAGGAGATTACCCGTTCGGTGGGCAACTACGTGATCGGCCAGGCCTGCGTGGCGCTGCTCAATGCCACCTTTGCCTTCATCGTGATGTCCATCCTGGGCATCCCGTTCGCCCTGCTGCTGGCATTCGTCGTGGCCCTGCTGGCCTTCATCCCGCTGGTGGGCGGAATGATCGCAGGCATCGTGGTGCTGCTCGTCTCCCTGACCGAGGGCTGGCAGACCGCCGCAATCTACGGAATCTGCTATTTCGCCTACCTGCAGTTCGAGGCCTACTTCATCTCACCGCGCATTATGCAGAAGGCCGTGGCGGTTCCCGGCGCCGTTGCGGTCATTTCCGTCATAGCCGGCGGCAGCCTGCTGGGGGTCCTCGGCGCCCTGATCGCCATTCCCACCGCTGCCGCCGTCCTGCTGCTGGTCCGGGAGATCTACATCGTGAGGCAGGACCAGCACTAACGGCGCGCCTGCCTAGGCCGGTGCTGCAGCCGACGGGCCGTCCCACTCCTGCGCCAGTCCGGCGGCACCCGAGCCAGATTCGGTGACTTCATCGACGATCTCGTTCAGGACCCTGGCGGCGTACTTTTCTCCCACCCACAGGTGTTTGGCGCCATCCACTCCCACCACCCTCGCCTGGGGCACCAGGCTGAACCGCGCTGCTGCTTCCGCAGGCTGCAGGAAATCGTCGTGCTCGGGAACCAGGACCGTGAGCGGCTTGCCTGATTCCGCCCACTGCAGCAGGTGTTTGTCAGTGGCACGGTGCAGCGGCGGCGACAGCAGGACCGCCCCCTCCACCTGGGACGCCACCGGTTCCACTGCCCCGTACATTAGAGCCAGTTCGGTGCCAAAAGACCATCCCACGAGCCACCGGTTGGGCAGGCCCCGCTCGACGGCGAAACGGACGGCGGCCTCGACGTCGTACCTCTCGCCGATGCCCTCCTCAAAGGCACCGCTGCTGGTACCGCGCGGGGAGGCAGTCCCGCGTGTGTTGAAGCGCAGGACAGCGATGCCCGCCAGGGCCGGCAGACGGTAGGAGGCTTTGCGGTAGACGTGCGAGTCCATGAATCCGCCGTGGGTGGGCAGCGGATGCAGGGTGATCAGCGTGGCATTGACAGGCCCCGATTCCGGCAGCGCCAGTTCGCCCACCAGCGTATGTCCGTCATCCGTCTGCAGCTCCACGTTTTCGCGCCGCGCGGGCAGGACCGTAGAGGCGCGGATGGGAACAGGGCCTTCGGAGGAGGTGAAGTGGTACGACGCCGGATCAAAAGTCATGCCTGCCAGCTTAGCGACAGCAGGGGTCCTGGCGCCCACGGAAGTCAGCGGTAACGGTAACTGCGCGACATCCAGCAGTTGGTGTGCCAGTGGCGCCGTTCCGCCAGGCCCGCTGCGGCCCCGAAGAGGTGGTCATCTTTCCAGACCACAAGATGTGCGACGCCGGGTAACACAGCCGTGGAGCATTCCGGGCAGATATAGGTCTTTTCAGCGTTCTTCGCGGTCATGGTGCGGACCATCCATTCGCCGTCCGGCGCGCTTTCCCGCCGGGCAATCCCGGTGCGGGCCCGTTCCAGATCAAGCTCGGGAACATCCCCGTTTCCTTTTCTTGCGGCACCGCGGCCGGAAGAAGCACCTTTCCCGGAAACAGGACGGCGGGGACGGTTGGAGCGCGGCATGCATCCATTCTGCCCCAGCCGCCTGCCCGACGCCGCACGGCGGGCATGGCTTGCAGGGCGGCGCCCGGGGTCAGCGGTGGCAGCGGCACGGGGTAGTCTGTACGGCGTGCGACTTGTCATAGCCCGATGCTCCGTTGATTATGTTGGCCGGCTCAAAGCCCATCTCCCCCTCGCCACCAGGCTCCTGCTGGTTAAGGCGGACGGCTCCGTGCTCGTCCACTCGGACGGCGGCTCCTACAAACCGCTCAACTGGATGAGCCCGCCGGCCACCCTCCGGGTTTCATCCCCCGAGGACGTCGACCTTGAACTCGGCGTTGTGGAGCAATGGACCGTCCAGTCAGCCAAGACCGACGACCGGCTCATCATTAACATCCACGACAAACTCAGCGAGTCCTCGCATGACCTCGGGGTGGATCCGGGCCTGATCAAGGACGGTGTCGAGGCGGACCTCCAGCGGCTCCTGGCGGAACAGATCGAAACCCTGGGCGCGGGATATTCACTGATCCGCCGCGAGTACTTCACGGCTATCGGGCCGGTGGACATCCTGGCGCGCGACGCTGACGGAGCCACCGTGGCCATCGAGCTCAAACGCCGGGGCGATATCGACGGCGTGGAGCAGCTGACACGCTACCTGGAGCTGTTGAACCGCGATCCGCTCCTGGCCCCCGTCCGCGGGATCTTTGCAGCCCAGCAGATCAAGCCGCAGGCAAAGGTGCTGGCTGCCGACCGCGGGATCGACTGCATCACCCTCGACTATGACGCGATGCGCGGCGTTGACGACAGTGAATCCCGGCTCTTCTAATCGGTACGTTTCCGGCCGGGTTTTAGGGAATTGTCCTCTGACAAGGCATTTAACCCTGTCTTTACCTAAATTTTGTCTCTTTCGCCGTCCAAACCGTTGACCTGCGGGAACGGGCATGAAATTCTTATCTCAGTCTTTGTGTAGGTGTTTTTCATGCTCGCAAGACGTGTTGCGAGCGTGAAGCTCCTGCGACGCCGGGCCCTAATTCGGGCAGGCAATTCAGGATTCTTCTCGCGGAGTAACCAAGGCCGGCACGAAGTGTGCCGATCTTAAAAAGTTCCATAATGAGGAGAAATAAATGGCACAGGGAACCGTCAAGTGGTTCAACGCTGAAAAGGGCTTCGGCTTCATTACCCCGGATGACTCCGACGGTGATGTCTTCGTTCACTACTCGGAAATCCAGACCGGTGGCTTCAAGACCCTCGACGAGAACCAGCGCGTTCAGTTCGAGATCGGCCAGGGTGCCAAGGGCCCCCAGGCTACCGGCGTAACGCTGGTCTAGTCCCCCGCCGTTGAGCCGTACGCGGCTCTCAGCGAAAGAATGATCCCCGGCAATTTTGCCGGGGATCATTCTTTTTTAGGTTATTCCCGGGTCGGCGGGGGCGCTGCCCGGTTACGCATCGCTTCACGGACACTTCCGCCGTCCCCAGGCAGGCCTAGTTGACCAATTTCCGGACCAGGCGGGCTCCCTGCGGCAGGGAAAGGCCGGGCAGGTAGGCGCGGGTCAGGGCACGGCCTATTGCCGGCAGGTGCAGCGGGTCCTGGTAGTAGAGGTACAGCGCGCGGTACTCCGGCTTGAACCGCGACTTGAACGCGGCCAGGGAACGGAAACCGTACACCGGCTCCAATGCATGCCCCACCAGATCCAATATGCGGACCAGGTTCTCGGCCCCATCCTCCGCACTGTTGTCGCGTGGTTCTGCCGGTGCCCCCGGAGGCTGACCATCCCGGTCCTCCGGGCGGCTGGCAAGCGGAGAGCCGGACAGGGAGATAACTTCGACCGACCCGCGCAGCTCCAGCACGGCGGAGGCGATCAGGAACTCCATCACGCCCGGGAAACCGTCGGCGCCACGCCGCATGACGTCCAGCGTCCTGCTGACCAGCCGCCCGTCGTCGTACACCGGAAGCCAGCTGGTCACCCCGTGGACTGATCCGTTGCCGTCCACGGCCAGGCAGCACAGCACTTCCTCGTCGTCGAGTTCGTCCACCCCGCCCAGGGTGAAGCCCATTTCAGGAACGGACTTGTTGGCCGCCCATTCCTCCGACACCTCGTTCAGCCGGGACCGCAACGACGCCGGCAACGCGTGGTAGGGGCCCCAGACCGCCTTCACCCCCAGCTTCGCCGCACGGTTCAGCGCCGTCCGGACGTTCTGCCATTCCTTGCCCTTGAACTCAAGCTCCCGGACTGCCAGCCGTGTTTCCTGTGCCACGGCCACCCGGGCGAACCCACGGTCCCGCAGCTCCGGCCACATGGAGTCGTCGCAGGAATACAGCGCCGGAACCAGCGCATGGCTGCGGCAGTACGCCAGGAACCCATCGGTGACCGCCTGCTGCGCCTGCCGGGGCCCGAAGGCTCCCCCCAGGGTCAGCGCCACGCTGCCGTGCTGCTGGTAAGCCACAGCTCCCTGCCCATCCGGGCTGAACCAGTAGGTGTTCGGTTCCCAGAGCGCCATCCAGGAGAGCGGGCCGCCGCCCTGGTACAGCAGTTCCCGCGCCCTCGAGCGGTCCTGCCGGCCGGAATCGTGGCCATAGTGGCCCCCGATCAGCACCCACCACACGGCAACAAGTGCGATCACCCAGAAAACGGGTCCGGAGTAGGCAAAGAGGACAGCTTCCACGCTGTTCCGGTCTGCAAACACGCGGTGGTAATGCTGCGGGATGGGTACCGGGACGTACTGGCGTGCCAGTTCGGCGAAGAGTCCCAGCAGCCCGCCGTCGCGTTGCAGTCCGCCGGACCAGAACCATGCGGCAGCGTAGGCGCTTGCCAGGACCGCCCAGGAACCACACACCACCACCCCCAGCGTCCGCCGGGCGACGGGCATCGTCTGCACACGGAATTGCCGCCGGTTGAGCCAGAGGACCACCGCGAGCAGCAGCGGTACGACGACGAGGGGAAGCACATGTGCGAAGGCTGACCCCATCGGTGCCGCGTCCGGACCCTGCGGACGTGAAGGAACCAGTGCGAACAGTGCAAGGTATACGGCCGCCAGTGCCATGACGGCAAGCTGGATTGCGATGGCGATGTTCAAGGCCAGCCTCCGGCCGCGGCGCATCCCGTCCGCACAGATCAGCAGCAGGACCACCGGTACCACCGCCAGGGCAAGCCCGAACGGACCGGCAAATCCCGCGCGTCCCGCTTCAAGGCATGACGCTTCGACGGTTGCGCCGCAGTTAAAGGCCAACTGGCTCAGGGTGGGCATTGGGTTGAGGACCATGTCGCGCAGCAGTGCCAGCGGTCCGGTGGGAGCCCGTGCGATCCCGGTGAGGATGGGTCCCACTGCGAAGACGGCAACGGTAAGGGCCAGGAGGTTCCTGGTTTCCCGCCCCGTGGAACGGTGCCGGTGCAGGTGACCCTGGTCACCCTGGATCCACCACCCCACCAGGAGGCCAAGGAGGGCGCCCAGCACCCCGATGACGGTTTCGGCGTGCCCCACGTACAGAACCAGCAGGAGCGAGATGGAAACTGCTGCTGTCCGGAGCCGGCGCTGCCACAGCACCGGCAGCCGGGCGCTTCCGGCCAGGCCCGCGGCCAGGACCGGGCCATAGGGGCCGATCAGGATGTCATCTGCCATCCGGTCCAGCCAGCCGTCACCGGCGTACCCGGCCAGCTGGGTGATGAGCAGGAACAGAGTGACGGCTGCGAACTGGCCGCCACAGAACAGCGCCGCGGCGGCCCGTGGCCCCAGCTTCCGCTCTGCAAGCCCCAGCAGCACGATGATCATGAGCGACGCTGCCAGGTAGGCCAGGGGGTTGGTGGCGAAAAAGAGGCTCGTGAACAGCGACCACCAGCGGCCCTCGCGGAGCCCCTGGCCACTCACACCGGCCAGCTCCAACAGGTGTTCCGGCGGCCCGGCCAGGAAGCTGCCGGTAACAGCGCCGGTTCCCAGGAACAGGGCCAGAACCGCCAGCGTGAAGGGCACCGACTTCAGCTCGGCCATGATCCGGACCAGCGCCGGGCGGGCCACGGTGTCCCACGCGAGGGCGGCCGTCCGGACCTGCCTTTCGGAGCTCACTGCTGCAGCCCCCATCTGTCGGCCAGGAAGTGCAGTGCATCTGAAATCCGGCGGGAGGACGTATCCCAGGAATGGCCTGTGTGTTCCACCTCGTAAGACCGCACCGTGAAGCCGGCATCTTTCGCCGCTGCCGCCAGTGTCCGCAGATACCCCACGAACTCGGGATCGTCCTGCCCGGCGGTCAGGTACAGCCCGCTGCCGTCAAACCTTTGCTGTTTCATGATGGCCAGCGGGGTTTGCCGGTTAAAGGCTTCGGGATCTCCGGGAAAGGACGCTTCAATGGTTTTCTGGCGTTCCTTGGCGATGGCTGGTTCGGCCTCGGCAGAGAAGGCGAGAGCGGCCGGAAACAGCTCCGGATGCCTGGTGGCCAGCTGCACGGCGCAGGTACCGCCGAAGGAGAAGCCGCCGGCCGCCCAGCGGCTGTGGTTGGTGTCCACCGTGAGTGTGGTGCTGATCCACTGGGCGACATCCTGGGACAGGTAGGTGTCAGCCCGCGCTATCCGGCTGTCCATGCACATCGTGTTGGCGGATTGGGAACCGTTAGGGTCGGGGACAACCACCACAGGCGCCACCCCGCCGTGCGATGCGGCGAAGGAATCCAGGTGTTCCTGAAGCGAACCGCCGGTGAGCCAGTCCGCCGGCCCGCCGGGTTGCCCGGCGATGAGGACCAGTACCGGAAGCGCGGGACGGTTGGGGGCAAAGTAGGCGGGCGGGAGGTAGATGTAGGCTTCGCGGCTGTCCATCCCCGAAGCGGTGCCCGGAATCGCGGACTTGCGCAGGACTCCCCCTGCCGGCAGTTCGCCCTGCGGGCTCCATCCCAGGAGGGGAGCGCCGTCGGACCCGCCTGCCTGGCGCATCAGCGCCGGCTCCAGCGTTGGAATCCGGGACAAGGCCGTGCCCAGCAGGTCGCTCACCGTTCGGTTGAGCCCGAAGTAGGCATTGATTTGGACTGAGGACAGAGCCACCACCAGGAGGGCTGCAATGATGCCGGTTCCGCGGCTCCGCCAACTGCTCCGTGGCAGGCGCATCAGCCCCAGGAGCACAGCGCCGACGGCGGGGACCACCCAGAGCAGGACGGTGTCGGGAATGTTTTCCGGGAACACCGAAAAGACGTTGATGAGGGCCCAGTGAATGCCGGCCACCAGTGCGAAGGCGGCAGCAGAGGCGGCCGTGACCCGGAAGATCCAGCGCCTCCCGCCGCTCTTGGGAGGAGGCAGCAGGAGATAGGCGGCGCCCGCCAAACCCAGGACAAGGGCTGTCCAGTACAGCGGGCCGTCGGTCAGCCGGACGTCAAGAAACCAGTCCACGCCGGCTAGCGCCAGGTCCCCACGCCGATGACCGGGCCGGCTTCCAGCCAGGACGACAGGCCTGTATAGGCGTCGAACTTCATGGCGAGCCGCAAGTCCTGGCCTTCGTAGCGGAGTTCCACAATCACGACGTCGGGCTGGACCTTGACTGCCTCAGCTTCGGTTGGCTTGCGCCGGCCGAGAAGCTCAAGGGAATGCCGCTTGAACGTGTGTTTGGGACGGACACTGAGCGAGATCAGCCGGAACCACTCAAGGTCGTTGTCCTGATAACGACAAACCCCCATCTGCCAGCTGTTTCCAGCCATGCAAATGGAGGCGTCCACCGTGCCGAGGGCACGCCGCAGGTTGAAGCGGCGCACCCCCGAAAGGCACAGTGCAAATATCAGCAATCCAAAGAGGATTGCCAAGGCGATGAACGGAAGACTCGGTGCGTCCATCAAGGTAGTGCTAGCGGATCCCAGCGGTAGCCGAGCCGCCCAGCTGGGCGTTGTCAGCAACAATCACCACGCGGTTGTTGTCAACGGAGAAGAATCCGCCGTCAACGTCCACGGCAATACGGTCACCGGACACCGGCTGGATAGCCAGTTCACCTTCGGCCAGGATCGCCAGCAGGGGCGAGTGGCCGGGCAGGATTCCGATTTCACCATCGCTGGTGCGGGCCTTGACCATCTTGGCCGCTCCGGACCAGATGAACCGGTCCGCTGCGACAATCTCAACCTCAAGCTCAGCCATATTACTTGGTCTGTTCCTGGATCTTGGCCCACTGGCGCTCAACGTCATCGAGGCCGCCGACGTTGAAGAACGCCTGCTCAGCGATGTGGTCGAGCTCGCCGTCGCAGATGGCCGAGAAGCCTTCAACGGTGTCCTTGATGGAAACCGTGGAGCCCTCCACGCCGGTGAACTGCTTGGCGGTGTAGGTGTTCTGCGAGAGGAACTGCTGGATACGGCGTGCACGCGACACGACGATCTTGTCCTCTTCGGAGAGCTCGTCAACACCGAGGATGGCGATGATGTCCTGGAGTTCCTTGTTCTTCTGCAGGATCTGCTTCACACGGACAGCCGTGCTGTAGTGATCCTTGCCGATGTACTGGGGATCCAGGATTCGGGACGTGGACGTCAGCGGGTCAACGGCCGGGTACAGACCACGGGAGGCGATTTCACGGGAAAGTTCCGTGGTCGCGTCGAGGTGTGCGAAGGTGGTGGCCGGTGCCGGGTCGGTGTAGTCATCTGCGGGGACGTAGATGGCCTGCATCGAGGTGATGGAGTGGCCCTTGGTGGACGTAATGCGCTCCTGCAGGAGGCCCATCTCGTCAGCCAGGTTCGGCTGGTAGCCCACGGCTGAAGGCATACGGCCGAGAAGGGTGGAAACCTCGGAACCTGCCTGCGTGAAGCGGAAGATGTTGTCGATGAAGAGCAGCACGTCCTGGTTCTGCACATCGCGGAAGTACTCCGCCATGGTCAGTGCGGACAGGGCCACGCGCAGACGCGTTCCCGGCGGCTCGTCCATCTGGCCGAACACAAGGGCGGTGTCCTTGAGGACGCCTGCCTCTTCCATTTCAACCCAGAGGTCGTTACCTTCACGGGTACGCTCGCCAACACCGGCGAATACCGAGGTACCACCGAAGTTGCGGGCAACACGGGTGATCATTTCCTGGATCAGGACGGTCTTGCCCACGCCGGCGCCGCCGAACAGGCCAATCTTTCCACCCTTGATGTACGGGGTGAGAAGGTCGATGACCTTGATGCCGGTTTCCAGCATCTCGGTGGAGCCTTCGAGCGACGCGAAGCTCGGAGCCTTGCGGTGGATGGGCCAGCGTTCGCTGATGTCCAGTTCCGACTCGGTAACGTCCAGGGGCTGGCCCAGGACGTTGAAGATGTGGCCCTTGACGCCGTCGCCGACGGGCACGGAGATCGGGGCACCGCTGTCCACCACGGACGTACCGCGGACGAGTCCGTCGGTAGCCTGCAGGGAGATGGCGCGGACGAGGTTGTCACCCAGGTGCTGGGAGGTCTCGAACGTGATGGTCTTGGTTACACCGTTGAGAGTGATCTCGGTGGTGAGGGCGTTGTAAATCGAGGGGATTGCGTCAGCCGGGAATTCGACGTCGACAACCGGGCCGATAACACGTGCAATACGGCCGGTGGCACCGGACGTTGCGGCTACGTGTTCGGTAGCAGTGGCAGTCATCTCTCTCACTTCACTCAGTAGATGGCGTGGGTTTAAGTTTATCTGTGGTGGTGCAGGTCCAGCGGAATCCGAAAGCGGTGCGGTCTAGGACGCAAGGGCGTCGGCGCCGGCAACAATCTCGGAAAGCTCCTGCGTAATCTCAGCCTGGCGGGCCGTGTTGCGCAGACGCGTGTACTTCTTGATGAGGTCCGTGGCATTGTCGCCCGCGGACTTCATGGCCCGCTGGCGTGCAGCGAGCTCGGAAGCCGCCGCCTGCAGCATGGCCGCGAAGATGCGTGATTCGATGTAGCGCGGGAGCAGCGCGTCAAGAACGCGCTCCGTTTCCGGCTCGAACTCATACAGCGGCAACAGGTCCGATTCAGAAGCTGCCTGCTCTTCCACTACTTCCAGGGGAAGAAGGCGGATGACCGTGGGCTCCTGGGTGACCATGGACTTGAAGCGGGTGTACACCACGTGGATTTCGTCCACGCCGCCCTCTTCGTAGTCGGTAGCGAAATCTGCCAGCAGCGCATCGCCGACTTCGCGTGCGGTTGCGAACTCGGGTGCGTCGGTCCCTCCGGTCCAGACCCGCGCGTATCCACGGTTCCGGAATTCGAAGTAGGCCTGCGCCTTGCGTCCGACGAGGTACGTCTTGACTTCCTTGCCTTCAGCGTGGAGCAGCTCGTTGAGACCCTCCACCTGCTTGAGCACGCTTGCCGAGTAGGAACCAGCCAGGCCGCGGTCCGAGGTGATTACCAGGACGGCGGCACGGCGGATCTGCTCCGGCTCAGTGGTCAGCGGGTGGTCGACTTCGGTTTGGCTGGCGACAGCAGAAACGGCGCGCGTGATCGCGTTCGCGTAAGGCAGTGAAGCTGCTACGCGCGCACGGGCCTTGCCGATGCGCGAGGTAGCGATCAGTTCCATCGCCTTGAAGATCTTGCGCATCGACGTGGTCGAGCTGATCTTCTGGCGGTAGACCCGAATCTGGGCTCCCATACTTATCCTTTCCTAACATTCCGTAAACCGGGTGGCCGGGCCCTTTCAGGCCCGGCCCACCCGGTCAGTGGAATTAGCGCTTCTGCTTGACGATTTTTTCCTGGTCAACGTCGCCCTCGGAGATGGCGTCGTGTTCCTCGTGGCCGGCGCCTACCAGGTGGTTGTCGCCTTCGCCGAAGAAGCCCTTCTTGAAGTCAACAATTGCCGACTTCAGAGCAGCTGCGGTGTCATCGTCCAGCACGTTGGTCTGCGCCAGCGTGGTGAGGATCGAAGACTTCCGGCTCAGGTGGTCCAGGAAGTCGCTTTCGAAGCGGCTGATGTCCTCGACCGGAACGTCGTCCAGGTAACCGTTGGTGCCGGCCCAGATGGAAACAACCTGGTTCTCGACCGGGAACGGCGAGTACTGGCCCTGCTTCAGCAGTTCCATCAGGCGGGCGCCACGGGTCAGCTGCTGGCGGGATGCGGCGTCCAGGTCCGAGGCAAACATGGCGAAAGCCTGCATGTCGCGGTACTGCGCCAGGTCCAGCTTCAACGTACCGGAGACCTTCTTCATGGACTTCACCTGTGCGGCACCGCCCACGCGGGATACGGAGACACCCACGTCAACCGCGGGACGCTGGTTGGCGTTGAAGAGGTCCGACTGGAGGAAGATCTGGCCGTCGGTGATGGAGATGACGTTGGTCGGGATGTAGGCGGAAACGTCGTTCGCCTTGGTCTCGATCAGCGGCAGGCCCGTCATGGAACCGGCACCCAGCTCGTCGGACAGCTTTGCACAACGCTCCAGCAGGCGGGAGTGCAGGTAGAAGACGTCGCCCGGGTACGCTTCACGTCCCGGCGGGCGGCGCAGCAGCAGCGACACTGCACGGTAGGCCTCGGCCTGCTTGGACAGATCATCAAACACAATGAGGACGTGCTTGCCGCCGTACATCCAGTGCTGGCCGATGGCCGAACCGGCGTAGGGTGCCAGGTACTTGAAGCCTGCGGGGTCGGAAGCCGGAGACGCCACGATGGTGGTGTACTCCAGTGCGCCGTTGTCCTCGAGGGTCTGGCGGATGGCGGCGATGGTGGACGCCTTCTGGCCGATTGCCACGTAGATGCAGCGGACCTGCTTGGTCACATCGCCTGAAGCCCAGTTGGCCTTCTGGTTGATGATGGTGTCGATCGCAATGGCGGACTTGCCGGTCTGGCGGTCGCCAATGATCAGCTGGCGCTGGCCGCGGCCGATCGGAATCATGGCGTCGATTGCCTTGAGTCCGGTCTGCATCGGCTCGTGCACCGACTTGCGCTGGGTCACGCCGGGAGCCTGGAGCTCCAGTGCGCGTGTGGTCTCGGCCTTGATGTCGCCGAGGTCGTCGATGGGCACGCCCAGCGGGTCAACAACGCGGCCAAGGAAGGCGTCACCCACGGGTACAGACAGAACCTGTCCCGTGCGGTGGACTTCCTGGCCTTCTTCGATGCCGGTGAAGTCGCCGAGGATGATAACGCCGATTTCGCGGACGTCGAGGTTCTGGGCCAGGCCCAGGGTACCGTCCTCGAAGCGCAGCAGCTCGTTCGCCATGACCGAGGGAAGGCCCTCAACACGGGCGATGCCGTCACTAGCGGTGGTTACGCGGCCGACCTCTACGCGCTCTGCGTTTCCGGGTTCGTAGGACGCCGCGAACTCGTTCAGCGCATTACGGACGTCGTCGGCGTTGATGGTCAATTCGGCCATCTGCAGTCCCTGCTCTCCTGTTTTGTGATCACCGTAACGGTGACCGGGGTTTCTATCAGTTGTGGTGTGCTTGTCCGGCTAGCCGGCCAGCTGGCGTTGCAGCGAGCCCAGCCTGGTGAGAACCGAAGCGTCAAGCACTTCGTCACCAACCTGGACGCGGATGCCGCCAATGAGTGCCGGGTCAACGTTGACGTTGACCTTCAGTTCCCGCCCATACATTGCATTCAGGCCCGCCTGGAGGCGTTCAAGCTGCGTTTGTGTGAGAGGACGGGTCACGCTGACCGTTGCAATCCAGCGCTGCTGCCTTTTTGCCGCCAGTTCGGCGAACCGTTCCACAAGCCGCGTGGGCTTGATGCCGCGGGGCTGGGTGACTGCCTGCGTGATGAGGACCTTTGCTTCCTCGCTCGCGCCGGGCAAAAGCCTCTCGGCAAGTGTTGCCTTTGCGGCAGCACTGGCCTGCGGTTCGGACAGAGCACGTTGTACCTCGTGGCTGGAGGCAACAGCCTGGTTGAAGGAGAACAGATCGTTCTCCAGCTCTTCCAGGCCAGAGATTCCGGAGGCAGAAACGGCCGACTTGTTTTCAGCAACGGAAATGACCACCGTTGCGGCAAGGGTCTCGAGTGCATCGCCGATATCCCGGGCGTTTGCCCAGCGTGAGCTGGCCAGTCCGCCCGCGATCTCTGCAGCATCAGCGGAGACTTTCCCGCCAACCAGCTGCCTGACCAGCGCCGCCTTCTCGTCACCGGAGCGGGACGGGTCAGTCAGGGCGCGGCGCAAGCCAGCCGAGCTGTCCACCATTCCCAGAATTCCGAAGAGTTCCTTTGCCAGCTGCAGCGACGCCGTCGGAAGTTTTGCTTCCAACTCGGCCAGGGCTGTTGCCAGCGATTCGCTCGATACGCCTGCCATTACTTAGCTGCACCTGCGTTCTGGGTCTCCAGATCTGCCAGGAAGCGGTCCACAACACGCGCTGAACGCTCGTCATCGTTGAGCGATTCGCCCACGATGCGGCCGGCGAGAGTGGTGGCCAGGGTGCCCACTTCCGAACGCAGGGACACAACGGCCGCCTGGCGCTCGGATTCAATCTGTGCGTGAGCCTGCGCGGAGATGCGGGCAGACTCTGCAGCTGCCTTCTCCTTGAGATCCGCGAGGATCTGGGCACCTTCGGCGCGGGCTTCCTCACGGATGCGGTTGGCTTCGGCGCGGGCGTCGGTCAGCTGCTGCTTGTACTCTTCGAGTGCAGCAGACGCCTCAGCCTGGGCCTTTTCAGCCTTTGCAATGCCGCCTTCGATTGCCTCGGACCGCTCGGCGAAGGTCTTTTCGAACATCGGGACAACGAACTTGTACACGATGAACATGAGGATGGCAAAGCCCACGAGGACAACGCCCATTTCCCAGAGGTTGGGAACCAGGGGGTTGACGTCGCCCTCAGTGGCGGCTGAGATGATCAGCTGATTCATATTTCACCCGTCCTTTTCTACTCGGTTCTGTAAGTTCGCTTCGCTCTAGGACTAGAGAACGAAGGCGAAGACCAGGCCGAGGATGGCGAGGGCTTCGGTCAGCGCAAGGCCGAGGAATGCGATCGGCTGCAGCACGCGCTGTGCTTCAGGCTGGCGTGCTACGCCGTTGATGTAAGCAGCGAATACGAGGCCAACACCGATACCACCGCCGATTGCGGACAGACCGTAACCTACGAGGTTGAGATTGCCTTCCATTTTTCTTCCTTTCAAGATGCCACCCATGTGGCAGGTTGTTTGGGTTGCTTCATCCCCGCGAGGGGAAGTCTCTTTGTGCCTGCCGGCGCTGCGTCCGGCGGCGGTGCCTAGTGGCTGTCGGCGTGCAGTGCGCCTTCGATGTAGATCGCAGTCAGCAGGGTAAAGACGTAAGCCTGCAGGACCATGATCAGGGCCTCAAGCATGTACATGGCGATGGCGCCTGCGAGGACCAGGAGCGACGTTCCCTTGAGCAGGATGTTCTCCTGCATGATGAGGAACTCGATGCCGTAGCCGGCGATCATCACGATGAGGTGTCCTGCGAGCATGGTGGCGAACAGACGGAGGCTGTGCGTCACGGGCCGGACCAGGAAGTTGGAGATGATCTCGATCGGAATCACGATCGGAAGGATGAACCACGGAACACCCGAGGGCACGGTGGCCAGCTTGAAGTAACGGAGTCCGTTCTTCTTTACGCCGATGGCGATCCAGGTGAAGTAGACGATGCCCGCCAGCACGTAAGCGCCGCCAACGTGCGAGAACGTGGGGAGCTGGAAGAACGGGATGGCGCCGTAGATGTTGTTCACCAGGATGAAGAAGAACAGGCTGAACAGCAGCGGGACGTACTTGATGAAGTCCCTGCCGCCGATGATGTCCTTGGCGATTCCGTTGCGGACAAAGCCGTAGGCGGCTTCGCCGGCGAACTGGAGCTTGCCTGGTACCAGCTGCTGCTTGCGTGCGGCGAGCACGAAGAAGACGGCGATAAAGACAACAGAGAGGAGGACCAGCAGCATCTGCTTGGAGAATCCTTCTGCGGCACCCCACGGCAGGATTGCCGGCAAATGCATTTCGTTAATACCAGGAGGAGTGAACTCTCCTGAATCTTGGGCCGGGAGCGCAAGCGCGATCAACGCGTTTCCTCTCTGCAGTGTCCATCATTGGGCGTTGGGCGGGGACCGGCGGCCTGACGGCCTGCTGCTCCCCCTGTGAAATTATTTGGCATTAGTGTCGCCGTCCGTGGACGGCCCGCTGGCAGCATGACGCTCCCCAGCATTTTTTCGAGAACTGGTGAGGCCATGCATGTGGGAAAGGTAAAAACCTCCGACGGCTCCAAGCAGAGCGCCTGCGAGCACAATCCAGCGCGTTCCCCACAAATAATCCAGTCCCCACCCTATCAAACTCCAGACGATGATTCCGCCAATGATGTAGCTGAAGACGGCCATTCCGGCGTTGTATCCGCCGTCGGTCCTGTCCCCTGATTCACCGGCAGCAGAACCGTTTGATCCACGGCTGCCGCTGGGGCCTTTTCCGGGCTTCTTCGGGTCACTCATCAGGATTGTTCCTTGTTTTCTGGATCGTTGTAGATCTGCAGGCGGGCTTTGCTGAAACCGAAGATTTCTGCAGCCTGCCATAAGACCACGGCGGTGACGGCCCCGGCCACGAACCAGTGCGCGTGCAGCCACTGGGGAGCACCCAGGACGAACAGGACGGCAGCGAATCCCACAACTTTGATGAAGTAGGTGGCCACGAACACGCCGATCGCCCCGGAGGGATTGCTCCGCCCCACGAAGTGGCCAACCAGGAGGCTGATTCCGAAGAAGACCATCACCAGCAGTCCGCCCGCCAAAGCGGAGAAGGCGCCGCCTGCTCCGTCCAGCAGTCCTGCCGCAACTGCGCACAGCACAAGGCCTGCAGCCGCGGCTGCGGAACTGAATTTCAGGAGGTGCAGCCAGAGGGACCGCGTGGGACCGGAAGCACCAACCTGTCCGTTGCCGGACACGCGTCCGGACTCGGCGTTGGAGGTCATTCGATCCCAATCGTCGGCGCCAAAAGGCAGGGTGTGAGGGGCAGCTTGGGCTGCCCCTAAATTCTACATGAGATAGAAATAATTCTGTACGGCATTACGCCCGCGTTTCCCCGCCCCTGCGGGCCAGGTAGGGCCAGGCTGTGACCAGCCCCATGACCAAGGTGGCGAAGAGGTCCACCGAGAGGACAATCTGCCAGGGGAAAATCGCGAACGCGAGGCCCCCGAAGGACAGGATGGCGGTCCAGAGGTACATCAGGATCACTGCGGTCCGGTGCGAGTAGCCGATGTCCAGGAGCTTGTGGTGCAGGTGGCCGCGGTCGGCGGACCAGGGCGACCGGCCCCGGGCTGTCCTCCGGACCACCGCGAGGCCAAGGTCAAGCAGTGGGAGGAACAGCACGGCAAACGGAAGCAGAATGGGGATCACCGTGGAGATACCGTTTGCACGGTCGTACAGCCCGGAAGTGATCTGCCCGGTCGAGACCACACCGGCTGACGCCATCAGCAGTCCGATCAGCATGGCGCCGGAGTCCCCCATAAAGATCTTCGAGGGGAACCAGTTGTGCGGCAGGAAGCCCAGGCAGCTTCCCACGAGCACAGCCGTGATGAGGGTGGCCAGGTCCGAGTAGTCGAGAAGGACGGCGTTCCGGTGCACCCAGTACGCCGTGAAGAAGAACGCGGTGCCGCCGATAATGGCCACGCCGGCGGCCAGTCCATCCAGTCCGTCGATGAAGTTGAAGGCGTTCATCGTAGTGACGATCAGCCCCGCGGTCAGCACCACGCGGATTGTCTCGTTTTCCAGGTGGATGGGTTCAGGCACCCAGGGCACGATGGTCATCTGGACTCCCCAGAGAGCCACCGTCAGGGCGGCGACGCTCTGCCCGATGAGCTTGACCCACCAGCGGATGTCCAGCAGGTCGTCCGCCACACCGACCAGGACGATTACGGCCGCGCCCGCAAGGACGCCCCACGGCGAAAAGTTGTTCCGGTAGATGTCCTTGACGAAGAAGGACTGGCTCGCCACGATCAGCGCCGTCATCACGCCGAGGAAGATGGCCACGCCGCCCAGCCGGGAAACGGGCGTGGAGTGCATGTCGCGGCTTCGGATGGGCAGGTGAAGCTCGAGCCGGTGGCCCACCACACGGGCGCCCCAGGTGGCGGCATAGGACACGACGGCAGCCGTCATGCCCATGAGCAGGTACATAATCATGGGGTTTTGGCCATTGGGACAGTGTTGGGGGTGATGCAGGGCAGCCTGGCCGGCAGGTGCTCCGTGGTTTGTGGGCTCACTGGCCGGGAATCTGTTCTTCGATAAATGAAACTTCTCCGTCGCCGAGCGCGCAGCAGGCAGTGCTTGGTGCCTTACAGGGCTGTATTACAGTGGACTCTAGTCAAAGATACTAGCGCCACCGGCTTCATGGCTTCGCGCCACACGGGCGCATTACGAGCGGGGAAATCCCTCACAGCCATGCTGAAAGGACCCCCATGACACCCCGCATTGCAGTTGCCGCCGTGACTTTTAACCGGCCCAAAGAACTGGCCGTGCTGCTGGATTCCATCAACGCCCAGACCGCAGCGGTGGACACTATTTGCCTTGTCGACAGCGGCACAACGCCGGCAGAAGACGTCGCGGGTCACCATGCCAACGTTGATTACGTCCGCTCGGAGGCCAACCTGGGCGGAGCGGGTGGATTCGCCCTCGCTGCCCTGAAGGCAGTAGCCAGCGGCGCCAGATGGATCTGGATGATGGACGACGACGCCGAGCCGGCTGATCCCGAATGCCTTGCCACGCTGCTGCGGGAGGCTGAGGCACGCGACCTCGAAGCCGTGGTCCCGCTGGTGACGGCGCCGGGCCATCCGGACCGGCTGTCCTTTTTCTTCCGCCTGGACGGCAAGGTCACGCACGACCGGGCGGAGGTGGAGAAGCTTGGCTTCCTGCCGAACGACGGGCACTTCTTCAACGGCGCGCTGATCCGCTCCGATGTCTTCTTCAAGGTCGGCTTGCCCGACATGCGCCTTTTCATCCGCGGCGATGAAGTGGACTTCACCATCCGCCTCCGCAAGGCGGGAATCCGGTTCGGGACCGTAACCACGACGGCCATTACCCACCCGCATGCATTTTCCGAGACACAGCACGTTTTTGGTGCCCGCTGGCACGTCATTGTTCCGGAGTCGGCATTCAAGCGGTACTACTACTACCGCAACCGCGGCTACCTGATCCGCCGCTACTTCCGGGTACGTTCCCTTGTGGCCGACGTCGGCGGCTACCTGGGCTATTTCCTCCAGCGCCGCGACCTTGCCGGGCTCCTGGGCTGGGCCAAATCCTTCAGCGCAGGCCTTCGGGGCAAGGGCTTTGCGCCGCTGGAGGACCAGAAGTTCTAGCTCCGGGCAGCAGGGCCCGTGTCAGGCCCGGCGGTTTAACCGCCGGGCGGCAAGGAGCCACAGCAGGACCCACGGCTCGCCGAACACCCGGTACGCCACGCGCCGGGGATGCAGGAGCAGCCGCCAGGCCCACTCGAGGCCGAGCCGGCCCAGCCAGCGGGGGGCGAGCTTCTGGATTCCTGCCAACTGCTCGATGGCACCGCCCACTGCGCAGTAGACGGCAGGCGGCATGGACCCAAGCCTGCGCAGCAGCACTTCCTCCTGCAGGGGCATGCCAAGGCCCAGCAGGACCAGTTGAGGCTGTTCCCGGTGAAGCCATTCAACCGCGGCTTCCTCGAGCCCCGCATCCCAGCCTTCGCCCGGGAATCCCGTGACACGGGCACCGGGAACAATAGCCTTCAGCCTGCTGACGGCTCCTGCGTTGGCTTCTGCGCCTGCTCCGACCACGGCAATCCGCTCCAGGCCCTGCACCTGCTCGAGTGCCGGGAGCCAGTCGGTGGAACCCAGGCGGTAATCCATGACCGGGCCTTCGGCGTTGCCGGTCCTCCCCCACAGCCAGAGCACCGGGGCCCCGTCCAGGAGCACCACGTCGCTGCGCTCGTACAGTCTCCGGAAGCCGTCGTCGGACAGGGCGAGGGTGACGCTGTGCAGGTTGTGGCCGAGCACGGTCCGGGTGGATCCTTCCCGGATGTAGCGGCTCAGTTCCGCCACCAGCTCGGGAACCCGCAGCGGAGTGGCATCAACCTCCAGTACGGGAATCCGCTGGCGCTCCAGTGTCATCAAGGCTGCGGATTCCGGGCCGGGGTGCCGGGTTCCGGTGCTGCCGGCTGCACTGCAGAAGATCCGGAGGCGGCAGGTTCAGCGGGCAGCGCCCCAGCCGGCGTGGCCTCGTCAGCGCTCTCCCCTGCGGCAGGTTGCGCCTGGACTGGTTCCTCCTCCGCGGGTTCTTCCTCCGCCATGGGAATTTCCCCCAACCCCAGCACACCGGGCACGTGTTCGCGCAGCTGGTCGAGGCTGACGGCGCCATTGCGCACCACGCGGAGCCGCGGCCCGGTGGCATCCACAATCGTGGACGGAACCGCGGCCTCACCTTCGGCCGGGCGGAAGCCGCCTTCGAGGTAGACCTCCACGGAGTCGGCCAGCTGCTCCCGGGCCGCTGCGGCGGTCTGCGCAGGAGCATGTCCGGTACGGTTTGCGGAGGAGACGGCCAGGGGACCCGTGAGGGTCAGGAGCTCCTGGGCAATTTCGTCCGCGGGCATCCGCAGCGCAACGGTTCCCTTGGTTTCACCGAGGTCCCAGTCCAGCGAGGGCTGGGCATGCAGGATCAGGGTCAGGCCGCCGGGCCAGAAGGCCTCGGCCAGCTTCCGCGCGTCCGCCGAGACGTCCGTGGCCAGGCCGTCCAGGGCATTGATGCGTGGAATCAGCACCGGCGGCGGCATGGTGCGGCTGCGCCCCTTCGATACCAGGAGCATGGTGACAGCCTGCGGCGAGAAAGCGTCCGCGGCAATTCCGTAGACCGTATCCGTAGGGAATACCACGCACTTTTTCTCGCTGATGGCTCGCTGGGCGTGCTCCAGTCCCGAGGCACGCTGATCGTCGGTGGTGCAGTTATAGGTTGTGGTCACTGGCCTATTCTTTCATTCCATGGTGTCCGGAGCGGCGAGCACGGCGCTGGTGGCGCGCTCCTTGCCGTTAAGGTCCAGATGCGTCGTGATCCTGGTCCACTTCCCGGCGCGGCCCATCATGGCCGCGATCCACGCGGCCTGGACTTCCGCGTGTTCCATCACAAAGTAGCCGCCGGGGTGCAGCAGCCGGGCAGCGGAGGCTGCTGCCGCCGTCGGAAGTTCCATGCCGTCCGCTCCCCCGCCGTACAGCGCCTCCGGCGGATCATGCAACGCAACCTCGGGCTCGTTGGGAACAGCCTCAGCCGGAATGTACGGCGGATTGGAAACCACGACGTCGAACGTTCCGTTGAGTTCCGGCAGTGCGGTGCGCAGGTCCCCCAGTACGAGGTTGACGCCCAGGGGCGCCAGGTTTTTCGCCGCCCATGCGTGCGCAAGAGTGCTGTATTCGACCGCGTGCACTTCGGCACCGGGGACCTCATGCGCGATGGATCCCGCGATTGCTCCGGATCCTGTTCCCAGGTCGACGACCCGGGGAGATTGGATGCCCTTGACGTGGTCGATGACCAACTGGACCACCGACTCGGTCTCCGGCCGGGGAATGAACACGCCAGGCCCGACAGCCAGCTCAAGGTAGCGGAAATACGCCACCCCGGTGATGTGCTGCAGCGGTACCCGGCCGGCGCGCTCTGCCACCAGCCCGGCGTACCCCTCTGGAGCCGGCGAATCACCCAGCATCATGGCGCGCAGCCGGCCCAGGCCCACCTTGAGGAGGTGGTCGGCGAGCAGTTCGGCGTCAACCCGGGGGCTGGGCACGCCGGCGTCGCGAAGAATGGCAGTAGCCTCACTGACCGCAGCCGCGAGGGACTGGCCTGGCCCGATGGTCATCCGCTGCAGGAACTAGTCGCCGATGGCGTCCAGGCGGGCCTGTTCGTCCATCTCAATGGCGGACTGGATAACAGGCTCGAGGTCGCCGTTCATGACCTGGTCAAGGTTGTACGCCTTGTAGCCGGTGCGGTGGTCCGCAATACGGTTTTCCGGGTAGTTGTAGGTGCGGATGCGCTCCGAGCGGTCCATGGTGCGGATCTGCGACTTCCGCTGGGCCGAGTTCTCGGCGTCGATCTGTTCCTGCTGGTGAGCCAGGATGCGGGCGCGGAGAACGCGCATGCCTGCCTCGCGGTTCTGCAGCTGCGACTTTTCATTCTGCATGGCCACAACGATGCCGGTGGGCAGGTGGGTGATGCGGACAGCTGAGTCTGTGGTGTTCACGGACTGGCCGCCGGGACCGGACGACCGGTAAACGTCGATCTTCAGGTCGTTCTGGTTGATTTCGAGCTCTTCCGGCTCATCCACTTCGGGCAGGACCAGCACGCCGGCAGCGGACGTGTGGATGCGGCCCTGGGACTCGGTCACCGGGACGCGCTGCACGCGGTGCACACCGCCTTCGAACTTCAGCCGCGCATAGACGCCCTCGGCGGGATCGTTCGAGTTGCCCTTGACGGCCACCTGGACATCCTTGTAGCCGCCGAGGTCGGACTCGGTGGCCGAGATGATTTCGGTCTTCCAGCCCCGGGATTCGGCGTAGCGGGTGTACATCCGCAGGAGGTCACCGGCGAACAGCGCGGCTTCATCGCCGCCTTCCCCGCCCTTGACCTCGAGGATCACGTTCCGTGCGTCGTCAGGATCGCGGGGAATGAGCAATCGGCGCAGTTTCGCCGCAGCAACTTCAAGCGAAGCCTCCAGCTCAGGCACCTCGGCCGCGAACTCGGGATCCTCCGACGCCATCTCCTTGGCAGCAGCAAGATCGTCCCGCAGCGCTTCCCACTTGTGGTAGGCCTCAACGATGCCGTTTAGTTGAGCCGAACGCCGCCCCAGCTTCCGGGCAAGCCGCTGGTCAGCATAAACAGCAGGATCCCCCAGCTGCGCCTGGATGGAATCATGCTCATCGAGCAGGCCCTGTACGGACTCAAACATTTTTCAAAACCTTTCGTTCTGCACCAAGTTTAGTCAGGCACAGGAATTCGTCCCCAAGCCGACCGGGCACAAGGTAAGCCGGGCGACCGACGCGCGGGTTTTCCGCCCCGGGAGTGGCATCGGGCCTGCCGGAGCGTGGTGGCCGAGTCCGTCAGGACATGGCCACCACGCGAAGGGGCGGGGGCGGAAAACCCGCGCGGCGAACCACGCGAGGCATCCGCACCCCGCCCCGAAAACAGCTACTTGTCGTTATCCGACTTTGCGCCAAGCGTCGTCTTCTGGACCTGCATGAGGAACTCGACGTTGCTCTGGGTTTCCCGGATCTTGTTGGTCAGCAGTTCAAGGCTCTGCTGGGTCTCGAGTCCGGAAAGGACGCGGCGCAGCTTCCACATGATCTTGACTTCCTCGGGCGAAAGCAGGTTCTCCTCGCGGCGGGTACCGGACGCGTTGACGTCCACGGCGGGGAAGATGCGCTTGTCTGCCAGCTGGCGGGACAGGCGCAGTTCCATGTTGCCGGTGCCCTTGAACTCTTCGAAGATGACCTCGTCCATCTTGGATCCGGTCTCGACGAGTGCCGTGGCCAGGATGGTGAGCGAGCCGCCGTTTTCGATGTTGCGGGCGGCACCAAAGAAGCGCTTGGGCGGGTACAGGGCTGCGGAGTCCACGCCTCCGGACAGGATGCGGCCGGAGGCCGGTGCTGCCAGGTTGTAGGCACGGCCCAGGCGGGTCATGGAGTCCAGCAGGACCACCACGTCCATGCCCATTTCCACGAGTCGCTTGGCGCGTTCGATGGAAAGTTCGGCCACCGTGGTGTGGTCGTCGGCAGGACGGTCGAAGGTGGAGGCAATGACCTCGCCCTTGACGGTGCGCTGCATGTCCGTGACTTCTTCGGGACGTTCGTCAACCAGCACCATCATGAGGTGGACCTCAGGATTGTTGGTGGTGATGGCGTTCGCGATCGACTGCAGGATGAGCGTCTTGCCTGCCTTGGGCGGGGAGACGATCAGGCCACGCTGGCCCTTGCCGATGGGAGCCACCAGGTCGATGACGCGGGGGCCGATCTTCTTGGGATCAGTCTCCAGGCGCAGACGCTCCGACGGGTACAGCGGCACCAGCTTTGCGAACTCGACACGGTCCTTGAGCTCTTCTGAGGTCTTTCCGTTGACCGAAGTGACGCGCACCAGGGCGTTGAACTTCTGGCGGGCGGACTGCTGGCTGCGGTCCTCCCCGTCCCGGGGTGCGCGGATGGCGCCCACAACGGCGTCGCCCTTGCGCAGGTTGTACTTCTTGACCTGGGCCAGGGAGACGTAGACGTCGTTGGGGCCGGGCAGGTAGCCGGAGGTACGGATGAACGCGTAGTTCTCCAGGACGTCCAGGATGCCGGCGACCGGCAGCAGGACGTCATCGTCGGTGACCTCGACGTCGTCGACGTCGGGTCCCTGGGAGCGGCCGCGACGGCGGTCGTTGCGGTCGCGGAAGCGGTCATTGCGGGAGTTGTTGTCCCGGTCCTGGCTGCCGGAGCGGTCATTGCGGTCGTTCCGGTCGTTCCGGTCACGGCGGTTGCGGCGGTTCCTGCGGCTGCCGCCGTCGGCGTCGTCGCTATCGCGGTTGTCGTCGCGGCGGCTGCTTTCGCGCTGGCCCGCCTCGCGGCTGCCGGCGTTGTCACGGCCGCTGTCGGAATCCCGTGCTGCATTGTCCCGGCCACCGCGGGTGCGGCCTTCGCGGCGGTCGGTGCGCTGGCCGGCGTCCGCGGTGTCAGCGGCAGGGGCCTCGGCACGCTGTTCGGTGGAACGCTGTTCTGCGCCCGCCTGTTCTGTTGCAGGCTGCTCTGCCGGGGCCTCTGCAGAGGCTTCCTGGACAGTGGCTGCTGCTTCACCGCGGCGGCGGTTGCGCGTCCGGGGCTGGCGGCGCTCGGGTGCGCCTTCTGTCTCCGCGGATTCCGCAGCGGCAGGAGCCTCAACCTGGGCAGGTGCGGCAGGGGCCTCCGCGGCGGCAGTTTCGGTGGTTCCCGGGGCTATCACGCCGTCGCTGACAGCACGGCGGCTGCGGCCGCGGCCACGGGCACGCGTTCCTTCAGCAGCAGGTGCTTCTGCGGTTTCGGGCGCTGCAGTGGCAGGCGCCTGGTCAGCCGGAGCAACCGCGCTCTCGGCAGCCTTTTCCGCTTTCCTGGCGGGAGCCTTGGTAGTGGGGGTGCCGGCGCGATGGGCAGAAATGGCCGAAACCAGGTCTCCCTTGCGCATGCGGGAACCGCCTGAAATGCCGAGCTGGCTGGCAAGCGCCTGCAGCTGGGCGAGCTTGAGGCCGGCCAGGCCGCTGCTCTTGGCGGGTGCTGCCGGTGATTCTGCAGCAGAAGATAGTTCCACAGCTGGCGACAGCTCAGTGGTTTCGGTCACGAAGGATCCTTCCCCCTCGACGGCGTCCAGACTGGGAGCTGGACGCGATGATTTGATCTGGGCTGCAGGTTCAGATCTGCAGCCGGGAATTCGGCCTTGCCGGTTGGATTTCGGCCAGCAGGGCCGGATAATGATTCACCTTCCGCTCCGCCCATGGCGGAACGCCGGACTGACGCTTTCGGGGCAGTTGGATGCTGCAGATTCCTGCGACAGACCAAGCAGGCG
Organism: Pseudarthrobacter sp. NS4; assembly: GCF_024758005.1. Lineage (NCBI taxonomy): Bacteria > Bacillati > Actinomycetota > Actinomycetes > Micrococcales > Micrococcaceae > Pseudarthrobacter > Pseudarthrobacter sp. NS4. The sequence goes on from NZ_CP103288.1 coordinate 2,700,308, forward strand.
GCACCGGAATACATTCGCAGTAGGAGATCAAATAGCAACTGAATGCAGAAGCAGATCAGATAGGCGGAATTATCGCCGGTGCAAGTCCACCTTAGCACCTTCATCGTCCACTGCCAGCTTCAGCACACGCCAGGCCACGTCCGGCGTGTTGGCGGCTGTGAACACCTCGATGAACTCCAGCGCGTCCGTTGCTTCGGTTTCACCATTAGCCAGCACCAGGACGGTGGGCCCGGCACCGGAGACCACTGCTGCGTGGCCGGCACCGCGAAGGGCGGCAATCAATGCTGCACTGGGCCGCATGGCTTCCGCCCGGTAGCTCTGGTGCAGGTAATCTTCGGTGCCGGCCAGCAGGAATTCCGGCTTTTGCGTCAGTGCGTGGATCAGCAGCGCGGCGCGCCCGGAGTTCATGGCCGCGGCGTGGTGCCCCACGGAGGCCGGGAGCAGCGCGCGGGCGGCTTCGGTGGAAAGCTCGAAATCCGGAACAGCCACAATGGGAATGACGGAGTCCGCAACCGTGGCGCTGGTGCTGCTGTACTGGTCACTGTCCTGCCATGACAGCGCCAGTCCGCCGAAAATGGCTGGTGCGACGTTGTCCGGATGCCCCTCCAGCTCGCTGGTGAGCTGGAGGATCCATTCCTGCCCGCGCTGGCTTTCGGCAGGCACCATGGCGTTTGCTGCCGAGACGGCGGCCACCACGGCGGAGGCGGAAGAGCCCAGCCCGCGGCCGTGCGGATTGACGTTTTCCGCTGTCACCTTGAGGCCGCCATGGCGGAAGCCCAAACGCTCGAAAGCGGCGTCCATGGCCCTGATGACCAGGTGGCTGGCATCCCGGGGCAGCGTCTCCGCACCTTCACCGCGAAGATCGAACAGGAGATCGTCGGTGTCCAGGCTTTCCACGGTCAGGGTGTCATGCAGGGCCAAGGCAAGCCCCAGGCTGTCATAGCCGGGGCCGAGGTTGGCCGTGGTGGCCGGGACCCGGACCGTAACGCGCTGCCCGGCTTCGATGAGTTGCAGTCCGACGGCGGCCTGCGAGGTGGTGTCCAAGGTTATTTTTCTTCCAGTCCCAGTTCGGCAGCAACGGTAACCACGTCGTTGGAAACCTTGACCGGCTGCACGTCGCTTCCGTCCTCGGTACGCAGGGCCCACTGGGGGTCCTTGAGGCCGTGGCCCGTGACGGTGATGACAATAGTCTTCCCGGAAGGAACCTCGCCTGCGGCATGCTTCTTCAGCAGGCCAGCTACACCGGCGGCGGAGCCGGGCTCGACGAACACGCCCTCGCGGGAGGACAGCCAGCGGTGTGCGTTCAGGATCTCCTCGTCGGTGACGGCGTCGATCAGGCCGCCGGACTCGTCGCGGGCGCCGATCGCGCCATCCCAGGAAGCCGGGTTGCCGATGCGGATAGCCGTGGCAATGGTGTCGGGTTCCGTGATGGGGTGGCCGGCAACGAAGGGTGCAGCGCCTGCTGCCTGGAAGCCCCACATTACCGGCGTTTTGGTGGACACGGCGGGAAGCGTGCCGGCCGTCGTGGACTCGAACGGAGCGGAGTACTCCTTGTAGCCCTTCCAGTACGCGGTGATGTTGCCGGCATTGCCCACCGGAAGCACGTGGATGTCCGGGGCGTCGCCCAGCGCATCCACGATCTCGAAGGCGCCGGTCTTCTGGCCCTGGATGCGGGCAGGATTGACGGAGTTCACCAGGAAAACCGGGTAGGACTCCCCCAGCTTCCGGGCGATATCGAGGCAGTTGTCGAAGTTGCCGTCCACCTGCAGGAGCGTGGCGCCGTGCGCAATGGCCTGGCTGAGCTTGCCCATGGAGATTTTGCCTTCGGGTACCAGGACGGCGCACTTCAGCCCTGCTGCCGTTGCGTACGCCGCGGCGGAGGCGGAGGTGTTGCCGGTGGAGGCGCACACGACGGCCTGGGCCCCGGACTCGACGGCGGCCGTCATGGCCATGGTCATACCGCGGTCCTTGAAGGAGCCGGTGGGGTTCATGCCCTCCACCTTGAGGTAAACCTCGGAACCGGTGAGCTCAGACAGCTTCTGCGCATGCACCAGCGGAGTGCCGCCCTCACCCAGGGTGATCACCCTGGTGGATTCCGTCACGGGCAAACGGTCAGCGTATTCGCGGATAACGCCGCGCCATTGGTGAGCCACTTAGACTCCTTCTACCCGCAGAACGGATGTAACTGAATTGATGACGTCCAGGCCCTTTACGGCCTCGACGGTGGCCGCAAGGGCAGCCTCTGACGCTCTGTGGGTGACGATCCGCAGTTCTGCGGATTCGACCTTGGACTCCGCATCACGGTGGATGGTCTGCCGCATGATTTCGATGGAGACCCCGTTTTCGGCGAACAGCTGCGCGATCCTTGCCAGGACACCCGGCTGGTCGGCAACATCCAGGCCGATGTAGTAGCTGGTCACGGCAGCGTCGATGGGCAACGCCGGAACGTGGCCGGTGGTTGTCTCGGTACGTCCCGGACCGCCCAGCACCAGGCGGCGGGCCGCGGAAATAAGGTCTCCCAGGACGGCAGAGGCCGTCGGGGTTCCGCCGGCACCCTGGCCGTAGAACATCAGCTCACCGGCGTTTTCCGCCTCGATGAACACGGCGTTGAAGGCACCGCGGACGGCGGCCAGTGGGTGCTCACGCGGCAGGAGGGTGGGGTGGACGCGCACGGATACGCCCTCGTTGCCGTCGGCGTCGGCCAGTTTCTCGGCGATGGCCAGCAGCTTAATCACGAAGCCGGCGTCCTTGGCAGCGGCGATGTCCGAAGCGCTGACGGACGTGATGCCCTCGCAGTGGACGTTCTCCAGGGCGAAGCGGGTGTGGAAGGACAGCGATGCGAGGATGGCGGCTTTTGCGGCGGCGTCATGGCCTTCGACGTCGGCGGTCGGGTCCGCTTCCGCGTAGCCGAGTCGCTGTGCTTCTGCCAGCGCATCCGCGAACTGGGCACCGGTGGAGTCCATCTGGTCAAGGATGAAGTTGGTGGTGCCGTTGACGATGCCAAGGACGCGGGTGATGCGGTCGCCGGCAAGGCTGTCACGGATGGGCCGCAGGATGGGGATCGCTCCGGCGACGGCGGCCTCGTAGGACAGCTGCACCTGGGCCTTGTCGGCCTCTTCGTAGAGGGTGGGGCCGTCCTGGGCCAGGAGCGCCTTGTTGCCGGTGACAACACACGCTCCGTTACGCAGGGCGGACAGGATCAGCGTGCGGGCAGGTTCGATCCCACCCATCAGCTCGATAACCAGGTCGGCGTCCTTGACCAGGGTCTCGGCGTCGGTGGTGAACAGTTCCTGCGGCAGGTCAACGTCGCGGGGCGCGTTGACATTGCGCACGGCGATGCCGCTGAGCTGCAGGCGGGCTCCGGTCCGGGCGGCAAGGGCGTCGGCATCCTCAATGAGAATCCGCGCAACCTGGGCCCCAACGTTGCCACAGCCCAGCAGGGCCACTTTCAGGGTTCGCATTTCCGTCATTCAGGCTCCCATGTCGCGGTTTAGCAGATCTTCTTCGGTTTCCCCGCGGACAATCAGCCGGGCAGATCCGTCGCGCACCGCGACAACGCCCGGCCGGGCCAGATAGTTGTAGTTGCTCGAGAGGGCCCAGCAGTAGGCGCCGGTTCCCGGTACAGCAAGCAGATCACCGGCTGCCACGTCCTCGGGCAGATATACATCTCTAACAACTATGTCGCCGCTCTCGCAATGTTTGCCCACCACTCGGGACAGTTGCGGGGCGGCGGCTGACGTTCGGGACGCCAGAATCGCTGAGTAATCCGCGTCGTAGAGCACCGGGCGGGCGTTATCGCTCATGCCGCCGTCCACTGAAACATAGCGGCGCGGATACGTAACGTTGTTATCGCCGTCACTGGCACCGGAACCGGCCGGGGCGTCGACGCGCACCGTTTTGAGCGTGCCCACCTCGTACAGCGTGAACGTGGTGCTGCCAACAATGGCGCGTCCGGGTTCAATGGAGATGCGGGGCGCGTCAATGCCCAGCTCGGCACAGGTGGAGCGCACGACGGCGGCCATCGCCTGCGCGATCTCAGCCGCGGGGCGGGGGGTGTCCACCGGTGTGTAGGCGATCCCGTAGCCGCCGCCGAGATCCAGTTCGGGCATAACGATGGAGTACTTTTCCTGCATGGCCGCGAGGAAGCGCAGGAGCTTCTCCGCAGCCAGCGCAAAGCCGTCCGGCTCGAAGATCTGGGAGCCGATGTGGCAGTGCAGTCCCAGCAATTCGATGCCGGGATGGGCGGAAGCCGCAGCCACTGCCTCCTCGGCAGCGGACAGGCCCACCTGGTCGGTGGTGTCAGCCGCCATGGAGAGGCCGAACTTCTGGTCCTCGTGGGCGGTTGCGATGAACTCGTGGGTGTGCGCGTGGACACCCGGCGTGAGCCGCAGCATGATCTTGGCCTGCCCGCCACGCGCCTGGGCTATGTCGCCTACCCGGACAAGTTCGGAGAGGCTGTCCACCACAATCCGGCCGAGGCCCATGTCAAGGGCACGCTTGATCTCGCCGTCGGACTTGTTGTTTCCGTGCAGCGCCACCCGCTCCCCCGCGATTCCGGCACGGGCCGCAACGGCCAGCTCGCCACCGGAGGCGGTGTCCAGGTGCAGCCCTTCCTCTTCCACCCACTTCACCACTGCGGTACAGAGGAAGGACTTTCCGGCGTAATAGACGTCCACTCCGCCGCAGATGTCAGCAAACGCAGCGTCGAAGGAATCCTTGAAGGCTCTGGCCCGGGCCCGGAAATCCGCCTCGTCCATAACGAAGAGGGGTGTGCCGAACTGTTCCTTCAGCGACTGGACGGTGGTTCCGCCAACGGTGAGTTCACCGTCGTCGTTCCGCTGTACGCTGCCTGCCCACATTGGCTCCTGCAGGGCATTCAGGTCAGCGGGAACAGCCAGCCATTCCGGCGCGAGCGGCGACGCGCTGTTTCCGGTCTGTACAGACATTGCCATCACATCCGTTCCGGCGCGGAAACGCCAAGCAGGTCAAGGCCGTTGGCCAGCACCTGGCTGGTGGCATCGTTAAGCCACAGCCGCGTGCGGTTGACGTCGGTCACTGGCTCATCGCCCATGGGTGCGATGCGGCAGGCGTCGTACCAGCGGTGGTAGGCGCCGGCGATCAGTTCCAGGTGCCGGGCCACGCGGTGCGGTTCGCGCAGCTCCGCAGCCTTGGCGACGATCGAGGGGTAGCTGCCCAGGTACGAGAGCAGTTCGTTTTCCGTTGCATGGTCAAGCAGCGAGGCTTCGAACGCGGAACGGTCCACGCCGGCAGCGACCGCGTTGCGGGCTGCGCCGCGGGAGCGTGCGTGTGCGTACTGCACGTAGAACACGGGGTTCTCGTTGCTGTGCTTCTTCAGCAGCTCCGGGTCAAGGGTGAGCGGTGAGTCTGCCGGGAAACGGGCCAGGGAATAGCGGACCGCGTCCTTCCCCAGCCAGTCGATCAGGTCCTTGAGCTCGATGATGTTTCCGGCGCGCTTGGACAGCTTGGCGCCGTTGACGGATACCAGCTGGCCGATCAGCACTTCGATGTTCTTCTCGGGATCGTCCCCTGCGCAGGCTGCAATAGCCTTCAACCGGTTGATGTAGCCGTGGTGGTCGGCGCCGAGCAGGTAAATCTTCTCGGTGAAGCCCCGGTCCTTCTTCGAGAGGTAGTAGGCGGCGTCCGCCGCGAAGTAGGTGGGCTCGCCGTTGGCGCGGATCATCACCCGGTCCTTGTCGTCACCGAAGTCGGTGGTCCGCAGCCAGACTGCGCCGCCCTCGTCGAACACGTGGCCCTGCTCGCGAAGGCGGGCCACGGCACTTTCGATGGCTCCGGCGTCGTGCAGTTCCTGCTCTGAGAAGAACACATCGAATTCGACGCCGAACTCCGCGAGCGTCTTCTTGATGTCCTTCATCTGTGCCTTGTAGGCGGCCGCCCGGATCACCGGGACTGCCGCAACTTCGGTGAGTTCGCGGATATCGGGGTGCTCGGTCATGACCTCGTGGCCCAGGTCTGCAATGTACTGGCCGGGGTAGCCGCCGTCGGGAACGGGGAGGCCGTGCAACCGGGAGTACACGGAGTTCGCGAACACGTTCATCTGGGTGCCGGCGTCGTTAATGTAGTACTCGGCCGTGACATCTGCACCTGAGGCGCGCAGCACACGGGCGATGGAGTCGCCCAACGCAGCCCAGCGGGTGTGCCCGATATGGAGGGGCCCGGTGGGGTTGGCGGAAACAAATTCCATGTTCACCGTGTGGCCCGCGAGCGCCGAGTTGGTTCCGTACTGCTGCCCGGCTTCGACGATGACCTTCGCGAGGGCGCCGGCGGTGGCGGCGTCTACAGTGATGTTCAGGAACCCAGGCCCGGCGATATCGACGGCAGAGACCCCATCGATGGACTTCAGCCGGGCGCTGAGGACGGCGGCGAATTCCCGCGGGTTGGTGCCTGCCTGCTTGGCCAACTGCAGTGCGATGTTGGTGGCCCAGTCGCCGTGGTCCCGGTTCTTGGGTCGCTCCACGCGCACCTCATCAGGCACAGCTGATGCTGAAAGGGCGATGTCACCGGCGGCGACGGCGTCTTTCAGGCAGGCGGATATGGCGAGGGAGAGTTCTTCGGGAGTCACCCCTCTAGCCTACCGGGGGCCAGTGACAGCAAAGAATTTGCGTGCTCAAGGGCACAGGGCATCCACAGCGGACGGCGTAACGAACCACAGGGTGAACCAATAGTCTGGGTTCAGCGTTGACAACACCGTAACCACTGCTTGAACCACGTGGCCCCTAGAACGAAACGAGAGCCTTGATGAGACCCTCAGTACGCAAGAGTGTTTACGCCGGCATCGCCGGCCTGTCCCTGGCCGGAACGGTGGCCGGCTGTGCACCGTCCGCCAATGAAAGCGCCCCTGCTTCAACCGGCGGCAGTGCTGCGGAAACCTCAGCTGCCGCCCCTGCAGCGGGTGAGTCCCCGCTTGCCACCAGCGGCTCCGAATACAAGGACGGCACCTACAGCGCCGATGGCAACTACGTGTCGCCCAACGGCACCGAGACTGTAGGCGTCCAATTGACTTTGGCTTCGGGCACTGTGACGGACGTCCAAATCACCCAGCACCCCTCCAACCCCAATACCCGCAAGTTCCAGGGCGAGTTTGCCGGCGGCATCGCCGAGCAGGTGGTGGGCAAGAACATTGACGACATCAACGTCTCCAAGGTTGCCGGTTCATCCCTTACCAGCGGTGGCTTCAACCAGGCTTTGGAACAGATCAAGTCGGAGGCGCAGTAGGCAGTGCCGGACGGGGGCTGGCAGGATTTCTCATTCGACGGGATCGGAACACGCTGGGACATCTCCACGCCTGTGCTGCTCGGGCCGTCCCTGCAGGCACGCCTCCTTGCAAGGGTTGAAAAGTTCGACGCCGACTGGTCCCGTTTCCGGAGCGATTCCCTGGTCATGGCGATGGCACGGACTCCAGGCCGCTATCACTTCCCGGCAGAAGCGGACCAGCTCGGGGAGCTGTACCGGACTCTGTACGGAATCACCGGCGGTGCAATGACGCCGCTGGTCGGCGCCAGCCTGGAGCGCCTGGGCTACGACGCTGCCTACTCGCTTCGCCCGGCAGGTCCCCCGCTGCCGGCGCCGGCTTGGGAGGGGGTACTGGACTGGTCCGGCACCACCATCACTGCCACGGCTCCAGTTGTGCTCGATATTGGCGCTGCCGGCAAGGGCCTGCTGGTGGATCTGCTGGCCACTGAATTGGCGGCTGAAGGCGTGGATACCTTCGTTATTGACGGCAGCGGCGACCTGCTGGCGCGGGGACCTCAGTCCATTCCCGTGGGCCTGGAGCACCCGTACCGCCCGGAGCAGGCCATCGGCGTGGTGCCGCTGTCTGGGCGGGCGCTGTGCGCTTCTGCGGCGAACCGGCGTGCCTGGGGTGACGGGCTCCATCATGTGCTGGACGGAATGACCGGCCAGCCGGTCCGGACCGCAGTGGCCACGTGGGCACTTGCAGACACTGCCGTTTTGGCCGACGCCCTGGCCACGGCGCTCTTCTTTGTGCCCGGCGCCGAGCTCCAGGAAACATTCCAGTTCTCGTGGCTGACGGTATTTTCCGACGGCAGCGCCGCCTATTCCGAAGAATTCGAAGGGACACTCTTCACATGAGCCCTGTTGAAACACCGAAGGCCGGTCCGGCTCCGTCCGTAGCCGGGCGCCTGGACACCATGCTTGGCCGGTTCACCATGTACCGGCTTATCCTGCTTGTCCTCGCAGCCCTTGCCGCCTACAGCCTGCTGTTGGATGTCCTCGGCTGGCTCACTTTCGGGATCCCCGAGATGCTGGCGCACCTGGCCCTGTGCCTTGGCCTGACATACGCCTCCAACCGGGCACTGGCAGCACTGTTCCGCGTACGGCCACACTCCGAGTCCTCCTTGATTACCGGGCTGCTGCTCTACTTCCTCTTTTGGCCGACCTTCCAGGCCATGGACGTGGCTGGAGTTGCCTTGGCGTGCGTGCTGGCTTCGGCATCTAAGTATGCCCTTGCCTGGCGCGGCCGGCACATCTTCAACCCCGCCGCCATTGGCGCCTTTGTCACCGGCCTTACCGGACTGAACATCGCCACGTGGTGGGCGGCCACGCCGGCAATGTTATGGCTGCTGGTTCCGGGCGTACTGCTGGTCATCTACAGGACCAGGAAGCTCCTGATGGCCTCGGTGTTTACCGTTGTTGCCACATCGATCATCACCGTTGAGCTTCTTCGGGCCGGCATGACCGCAGGGATGGGTGTCTACCAGGCGCTGGCCCAGCGGCCGGTGCTCTTCTTCGTGGGATTCATGCTCACTGAACCCCTAACGCTGCCACCGCGCCGGTGGCAGCAGTTGGCGCTGGCAGCTGTAGTGGGTGTGGTGTTTGCAGTGCCGTACAACCTGGGCTTCGTCGCCAATTCACCCGAGGCCGCATTGTTGCTGGGCAATCTCCTGGCTTTCCTGGTGGGCCAGCGCGGAGGCGTGAAGCTGCGGTTCGCAGGGAGCCGGGTGCTGACGCCAAGCACCACCGAGTTCTCGTTCGAGCCCGCCAGGCCGGTGCGGTTCCTCCCGGGGCAATACATGGAGCTGGACCTGCCGCATGCCAAGTCGGACGGGAAAGGCCGACGCCGCGTGTTCAGCTTGACCGGTTCGCCCAGGGAACGCCTTCTGAAGTTCGGAGTTCGGACCGCCGAACCACTGTCCGCCGCCAAAAAAGCGCTGCTGGCACTGAAGCCTGGCGACGAGCTGACGGCCACGTCAGTGGGCGGAGACTTCGTCCTCCCCCGCGATCCCCAGAAGCCAGTGTTGCTCATTGCGGCCGGGATTGGCATCACGCCCTTCCTTTCGCACCTGTCCTCCGGCGGACTCCGGGAACGCGACGCCGTCCTCCTGCTCCTGGCCAGGAGTGCCGACGAGGTGGCCTACGCGGACGAACTCCGGACGTCGGGCATCCGTGTCCTGGTCCGGCTCGCCGACGGATCGGCACCCCCACCAGATCTGGCCGCTGCTCCGGGTGAAGGGTCAAGGGTGGACTCGGAAGCGCTGAAAGCACTTGTTCCGGACATAGCCGACCGCGAAGTGTATGTCTCCGGCTCACCTGCCAGTGTCGCTGCACTGCGCCGTGCCGCCCGCAAAGCGGGGGCGGGCCGGGTACACGTTGATTCTTTCTCCGGGTACTGATCTCGTGTCGACGACTACTGGTGCCGCACGAATCGAACTGCCGGACGCGGACTTTGGGGTGACGATTTTCCCTTGCGGGCCACCTTACTGCTAAGCTCTAGGACGTCCCGCCAGCAACGGCAGGAACCCCGGATTGCCCTCGTAGCTCAGGGGATAGAGCGTCTGCCTCCGGAGCAGAAGGTCGTAGGTTCGAATCCTATCGAGGGCACCACGTGAAAAGCACCCTGATCTGTTGATCGGGGTGCTTTTCTTTTGCCTCTGCTTTCCTTTGCTCTGCATTGGCGAAGTATGCGGATTTTTGCGCTTTGCAAGTAACTCTGCACCCCGGTTCTGCCTGCTACGCGTTGCACTCGTCAAAGGCCCCCCACAGCTGCCAGTCCGGGAAAGGGTCCCGTGGCAGCTCGCTTTCCGGAACCCACGGATCTTCAGGCACATCCAGGTCTTCCGGCAGTTCCAGCCCATTAGGCATGGCGAAAGCTTCAGGAAAGTCCAGATTGAACACACCGTCCAGGTCCGCGGAATCAGATTCTGGCCACAGTTCACTCAGCGATGCCGGCCAGTGTGGTGGTTCCCGGTCCTGGTGTTCGCTGGTGTAGTGCCGGCCGGTGGGGGAGGTCCAGCCTGGTGGTTCGTTTTTGGTGGCTGGGGTGGGGGTCCAGGTGCTGGCGTGTTTGAGCCGGTGGTGTTTGGGGCAGGCCTGGCCGAGGTTGCTGACCCCGGTGGTCCCGCCGTGGTGCCAGGCGAGGAGGTGGTCGGTTTCGTTGTCCAGGGTGTGGTTGGTGCAGCCGGGGAAGGTGTATTTTCCGTCCCGCATCCGCAGCCAGCGCTTCACAGCTTCGGGCAGCCGGTAGTTCTTGCGGCCGATCTCCAGCGGTGCCCCGTCTCTCGGGTCAACCAGGACCCGGTAGAAGGAGTTGGTTCCGTCCGTGACCAGTTTCCGGGCCATGGAGGCGGGGATGGGTCCGTGCCCGTCGAGTATGGCGGGTTCGTCGGTGAGGCCGAGCAGGGAAAACACCGGAACGGTGACCAGCACGTCCGCCCTTGGTGCGGGGACCTTTCCGGGATTCGGACGCGCGCCGTTGCCTGCAGTGCCCGCGGCGCAATCAGGGCCCGGGTTCTCATGTACGTCCCCGGCTCCTGCCAGTGAGGCCAGCCCGATCATGTCGTCGGATCCGCGCTCCCCGCCCCGGGGGCCGCTTTCCCCTGCCCGGGCGTTGAGTGCGGGTCCTGGCCGGAGGAGCATGGTGGCGAATTCGTCGGCGCGCAACTGGGTGAGGGTGCGGGTTTCGTCCGGGCCCTGCTTGCCGCGGGCGAGGGCGTTGGTGCGGTTCCAGATGGCCGATGCGGTGTCGGCCGGGAGGTAGGCGGAGATCCAGGCCGTTCCGTCACGGTCCGGGCAGTGTTCGACCCGCCGGTCGGTGACGGCCTTGGTGTGGCGTTTTTCGAGGGATTCGGGGTGGTGGCGTTCGCGCCAGGTCCGCACCTTTGCCCGGAACCGTGAGGGCACCAGCTCACCGGGTGCGGCTCCGCGTGCGGGGTTGGGTGCGTCCGGGTCCAGGAAATGCGCCACCAGGGCGGCCGCGCCGGCGGGACCGAGGCCCTCGGTCTCGTCGGCGATGATCCTCGCGTGCTGCCACGACACCGCCCCGGAAGCGAGTGCGTCCAGGGCTGGCGGCAGCGAGCACAGCCGGCGTGACTGGTGGACGAACGCCCCGGCGGCTCCTGAGCTGATGGTCAGTACGCCGGCGATCTCCTCAACCGCTGACATTTCGCCGTAGGCCCGGTCCTGCGCGGAGGCCTCCGGCGGGGTCATGGCCTGGTGCAGTTCGATGCTCTCCGCCGCGTCCCAGGCCTTGATTGCGGCGACCTGCGCTTCCAGCGGGGGTGTCAGATTGTTTGTGTAGGAGAGCTGTAGTCGCTGGATGATTGGAGAATCATTGTGGCTATGACGAAACCCCGTGAAGAGCTGGCGGAGGACCTGGCCCGTCGTGCAGCGGCGGCCGGCAGCATGGATGCGCTGAAGGCTTCCGGCGCGTTTGATGAGCTGATGGCGCAGATCGATTCCGGCCAGCTCGAACTCGATGGCAAGGACGGTTTCATCCAGCAGCTGATCAAGGCCTCCCTGGAATGCGGATTGCAGGCCGAGCTCTCCGGGCATTTGGGCTATGACAAGGGCGATCCGATCGGCCGTTTCCTGCCCAACTCCCGGAACGGGTCGTATGCCAAGACGCTGGGGACCTCCGCCGGGGACGTGGATCTGGCCGTGCCAAGGGACCGCGACGGGTCGTTCACTCCGCGGCTGGTCCCGAAAGGTGCCCGCCGCACCGGGAGCCTGGATGAGATGATCATCAGCCTTTACGCCGGTGGGATGACGGTGCAGCCGCAGCTCGTACTGCCGCTGCAACACATCAATACCGGCAGCAGCGTCAGTCCGCAGCGACGCATCCTCAAGGAACAACGCACCAAGGGCGGCAGCGGAGGCATGAATGCCCTCCATCACCGCTGCTCCACCGTTGCCGATTCCCATACTCACAGCATCACAGCACCCACTGACATTCCCGATTGCGTGCGCCTGCCAATGATTGTCGGCGCCCCCTCGTAGTCTGAAAGTCACCGAGTTGAGGGGGCACGCCATGCACGTTCCGTTCTGTTCCATCGTTCCGCCCTACCTGCTGAGGCGGCTGGCCAGGCAGCATGAGCCACAATTTTCTGCTGCCGCCAGGGCTGCGAGGGAAGCCCTGGGCCATGTCGAGTCCTTCCACTCATCACGAATGCAGGCCATGCCGGACGTTCCTTCCGGTCTTCGCCATGCCAAACCGGGCCCGTCCAATCGCACCATCTATGACGCGGGCGGCTCCGAAACCCTTCCCGGAAAACTTGCGCGGAAGGAGGGCGAACCTGCTACCGGTGACACCGCAACGGATGAAGCGTACGACGGGCTGGGGCACACCCACCGCCTCTATGCCGACGTCTTCGGCCGGAATTCCATCGACGGCCGGGGGCTCCGGCTGGATGCCACGGTGCACTTCGGCAAGCTGTATGACAACGCCTTTTGGGACGGGACCCAAATGGTCTTCGGTGACGGCGACGGCGAGGTCTTTGAGCGGTTCACAGCGTCCCTCAGCGTTATCGGCCACGAGCTGGCCCACGGCGTGACGCAGTATTCGGCTGCCCTCGCCTACCGGAACCAGGCAGGCGCCCTGAACGAATCAATGTCGGACGTGTTCGGCGCGCTGGTTGAGCAGTACGTGAAGAACCAGGCCGCGGCGGAAGCCAGCTGGCTCATTGGTGAAGGCCTTTTCACCGCCGAAGTGGAAGGGGACGCCCTGCGTTCCATGAAGGCTCCAGGAACCGCTTACGACGACGATGTGCTGGGCAAGGATCCGCAGCCGGACTCCATGGACTCCTATGTCCGGACCAGTGCGGATAACGGCGGTGTCCACATCAACTCCGGCATCCCCAACCGCGCCTTTTACCTCGTGGCGGAGTCGCTGGGCGGGAACGCCTGGGATGCCCCCGGCCGTATCTGGTACGAAACCCTGACCGGCGGTTCACTGCCCGCTACAGCAACTTTCAGCGTCTTCGCACGGGCCACCGCCTCTGCTGCCGTGGAGCTCTTCGGTTCAGATTCAAAAGAGCATGACGCCGTGCGGCAGGCGTGGGAAACTGTGAAGGTCAAGCTGTAACGGATGCCTGGCTGCCGGACTTCAAGCCGCCAGGCTGCATGGAAGCCCAGGAACCAGGCAATGAAAATCAGCGTGGAACGCACCGGTGGTATTGCCGCGATGACGAGGGTATGGACCGTCGACGCCCAGTCGGAAACCGCCATCAACCAGTGGCAACCGATCGTCGAAGCATGCCCGTGGGATGCCGTGCCCAGGACGCCCCGGGCGGCGGCCACAGAGTTTGCCGGCAACCAGCCCGACAGGTTCATCTACTCAATCCGTGCCGGAGAGCGCAGGGCAGCACTGCCGGAGAGGGCCGTGACAGGTCCGTGGCGGGTACTCGTGGACCGTACGCGCGCCGCCGCCCAGGAATCCCGTAACGGCCAGGGCAACCCTAGTACGCGCTGACGACAGGGTCTAGGGCAAATGCGCGGGCCTGGTCAGGCAGCAGCAGGCCGCGGCTAACCCACCTCCGCCAGCTGGCCTCGGAAGGCCCGGCGGTAGGACTGCGGGCTGGTGTCGAGGACCTTGGCAAAGTGGTGCCGCAGCAGGACCGGGTGCCCGAAGCCGGCTTCCCTGGCCACCTCATCAATGTTCAGGTCCGTGGATTCGAGCAGCTCCTGGGCGCGAAGCACACGCTGCGAATTGAGCCAGGCAGCCGGAGTGGCGCCTGTCTCCGAACGGAACCGCCTGGCAAACGTCCTGGCGGACATGTGCACGCGGGCCGCCAGTTCGTTCACCGTGTGCTCACGGTCCAGGTTCTGAACCATCCAGCGCAGCAGTTCCTCCATCGGAGCAGAGCCGCAGGTGGGCATTGGACGGTCGATAAACTGGGCCTGCCCCCCGTCGCGGTGCGGCGGGACCACCATATCCCGTGCGATTGCGGCAGCCACATGCGCGCCCAGTTCCACGCGCACCAGATGGAGGCAGGCGTCGATGCCCGCGGCAGTTCCCGCCGAAGAAATGAGGGTGCCATCCTGCACGTAAAGGACGTTTTCATCCACCTGGACGTCCGGATAGGTTACGGCCAGCTCGTTTGAGTAGTGCCAATGGGTAGTGCAGCGACGACCAGCCAGCAGGCCGGCACGGGCCAGCGCGAAGACTCCCGAGCAGATGGACATCACCCACGCTCCCCTGGCATGGGCAGCCTGAAGGGATTCAAGCAATGACTCCGGCAGTTCCTGGTCCCGGCCGAAGGGCGCCATGATGACCAAGTCGGCGTCTTTGGTGGCGTCCAGCCCCAGGCTGACGTTCATCGACAGCCCGGACTTCAGCTGGACGTCGCCCGGGTCAGGTGTGCACACACGGAAATCAAAGGCGGGGACACCCGTGCCCCGCTCGGACCGGTCAATTCCGAACACCTCACAGGCGGTCCCGAACTCGAAGATCGAGAAGTTGGGCACCACGATCACGGCTACTGTTTTCAGCATGCTTCCATTGTGGCAGGAATTATAGCTTTTTGGGCATTTCTGCCACTGTTTAAATAGCCCTGCCAGGAGAAGCATGGAGTCATGGAAATCTTCGCAACCATCATCGTCATCCTGCTCCTCCTCATCGGTGCCGCCACCATCGCAGCACTCCTCCGGGACGGACGCGGGCACACACCCCGCGTCGATTCGCACCAGGACTGGTCCGCCCTGGACCTTCCCAGCACCAACTACACCCTCCGCATTTTCTAGGAACGCAAGGAACGCCGCAGGCAGTCGAACGGGGGTGCCGGCCCAGCCACAGTAGACTGTCTGCAGCCATGACTTTTCATATTTCCTATCCCGCCGAGCTGCCGGTCTCCGAGCGCCGCGAGGACCTGATGGCCGCCATTGCCGCTAATCAGGTGACCATCATCGCCGGCGAGACCGGCTCCGGAAAGACCACCCAGATTCCTAAGATGTGCCTGGAACTTGGCCTGGGCGAGAATGGCCTGATCGGGCACACCCAGCCCCGCCGGCTTGCAGCGCGCACGGTTGCCGAGCGCATTGCCGAAGAACTCGGCGTCGAAATCGGCCAGGAAGTAGGCTTCCAGGTCCGCTTCACCGGCGAGGTCAGCCGCGCCACCAAAGTGAAACTGATGACCGACGGCATTCTGCTGGCCGAGATCCAGCGCGACAAGCTGCTGCGCAAATACAACGCCATCATCATTGACGAAGCCCATGAGCGCAGCCTCAACATCGACTTCATCCTCGGCTACCTCAAACGGATCCTGCCGCAGCGCCCGGACCTAAAGGTGATCATCACCTCGGCCACCATTGATCCGGAGCGTTTCGCCAACCACTTCGGAACCCCGGAGGACCCGGCACCCATTATTGAGGTATCGGGCAGGACCTATCCGGTGGAGATCCGCTACCGGCCACTCTCGCAGCCGAAGACGGACGAGGATGATCCCTCGGACGACGAGCTTGAGGAGGACCGTGACCCGCTGGATGCCGTGTGCGACGCCGTGGACGAACTCGCGGCGGAAGCCCCCGGCGACATCCTGGTCTTCTTTTCCGGCGAGCGCGAAATCAGGGACGCCGCAGAGGCGCTCCAGGCACGGATCCAGTCCAACCGCAGGCTGGCCGGCACCGAAGTACTTCCCCTGTTCGCACGCCTGAGCCTGCAGGAACAGCACAAAGTCTTCCATCCGGGCAACAAACGCCGGATCGTGCTCGCCACCAACGTGGCGGAAACCTCGCTCACGGTGCCCGGAATCAAGTACGTGATCGACACCGGAACCGCGCGCATCTCCCGGTATTCGCACCGCACCAAGGTCCAACGGCTGCCCATTGAACGCGTCTCCCAGGCCTCAGCCAACCAGCGCTCGGGGCGCTGCGGCCGTGTTTCCGACGGCATCGCCATCCGCCTCTACTCGGAGGAGGACTTCGAATCCCGGCCGCGGTTCACGGATCCGGAAATCCTGCGGACCAACCTCGCCGCCGTCATCCTGCAGATGACCGCCATGGGGGTTGCCCGCGGTCCGAAGGACGTGGAGAACTTCCCGTTCGTCGAGCCACCGGAAACACGGGCAATCAACGACGGCGTCACGCTCCTCCGCGAACTCGGTGCCCTGGCTGCCGCCCGGCCCCAGGACGCCGGCCGGAACGCGGAAAGCGACGGGAAAGGCGGCGGCGGGCTCACCGCCGTCGGGCATAAACTCGCTCAACTTCCCGTAGATCCCCGGCTCGGCCGAATGGTCGTGGAGGCCGGCAAGCGCAACTGCGTCCGTGAAGTCATGATCCTGGCCGCGGCACTCACCATCCAGGACCCCCGTGAGCGGCCCACTGACAAGCAGCAGCTTGCAGCGGAAAAGCACAACCGCTTCAAGGACGAGAACTCGGACTTCACCGGATACCTGAACTTGTGGAACTACCTGCAGGAAAAGCAGCAGGAGTTGTCCTCATCGGCGTTCCGCCGCCTGTGCCGCAGCGAATTCATCAACTACCTGCGGGTGCGGGAGTGGCAGGATCTGTTCGCCCAGCTGCGCCAGCTGGCCCGCCCGTTGGGCATCAGCCTGGACAATAAGCGCGTTGCCGATCCTGTCGGCAACCACGACGGAATCCACATCAGCCTGCTGTCCGGGCTCCTCAGCCACATTGGCATCCTGGACGAGCGCAAGCGCGAATACGCCGGCGCCCGCGGCAGCCGCTTCGCCATCTTCCCCGGCTCGGCATTGTTCAAGAAGTCCCCCACTTTTGTGATGGCAGCGGAACTGGTGGAAACGAGCCGGCTCTGGGCACGGGTGGCAGCCAAATTTGATCCGGCCTGGGCCGAGCAGGTGGCGCCGGACCTGGTGAAGCGGAGCTACAGCGAGCCGCACTGGTCCACCCGCCAAGGGGCGGTGATGGCCTACGAAAAGGTCACCCTCTACGGCGTGCCCATCATCGCGCAGCGCCGCATCAACTACGGCAAGGTGGATCCCGCGCTTGCCCGTGAACTTTTCATCAGGCATGCCCTGGTGGAGGGGGACTGGAAGACCCACCACAAGTTCTTCCACCGTAACCGGGCGCTCCTGCACGAGGTGGAGGAGCTCGAAGCCCGCATGCGCCGCCGGGACCTGCTGGTGGACGATGAGACGCTGTTCGAGTTCTACGATGCGCGGATCGGTCCGGACGTGGTGTCGGAACGGCACTTTGACAAGTGGTGGAAGGACGCCCGGAAGCAGAACCCGGACCTCCTGGACTACGACAAGTCGCTGCTCCTCAGCGATGATGCGGATAGCCTGGACGAGGCCGCCTACCCGAAGACCTGGCTGCACAAGGGCTTCGAGCTGCCGCTTAGCTACGAGTTCCATCCTGTGGCTCCCGGTTCCCCGCCCAATCCGTCCGACGGCGTCACCGTGGAAGTGCCCGTGCTGTTCCTCAACCAGCTGGACGATGCCCCTTTCCGCTGGCTGATCCCCGGCCAGCGCATGGAACTGGTGACCGCCCTGATCAAGTCGCTGCCGAAGCAGGTCCGCAAGAACTTCGTTCCGGCCCCGGACGTCGCCCGCCAGGCAGTTGCCGTCCTTGAATCCGATTTCGATCCGGCCACTGATGAACTGGAGCCCTCCCTGGAACTGGCCCTCCGGCGGACCCGCGGCGCAATCATTCCGCCCGGATCCTGGAACTGGGACGCTGTTCCCCCGCACCTGCGCGTCAGCTTCAAGGTAGTGGACAGCAAGGGGAGGGTCCTCGACGAAGGCAAGGACCTTCCCGTGCTGCAGGAACGGCTCGCCCCCGCCACCCGGCGCGCCATCGCCGAATCACTGGGTGCCACCCCCGCCTCGGCCGGCCCCGGCAGCCGGGCGACCGGAGGCAAGGGAGCCCGTGCTGCCGGCAAGGCGAACGACGGCGGCTCCCCCGAGGTGCGGACGTCCGGCCAGGTGCAGGGAACCTCCTCCGCGGGCGGCTTCAGGGAGCAGGACGGCCTGACGGAATGGAGCTTCGGCACCATCCAGCGGGAAGTCAGCAACACGGTCAAGGGGCACACCGTCACCGGATATCCGGCGCTGGTGGACCAGGGGAATTCAGTGTCCCTCCGGGTTTTCCAGAGTCCGGAGGAGCAACTCGACGCGATGCGCGGCGGTGTGATCAGGTTGCTGGCGCTGCGTGTTCCGGCTCCGGACCGCTATTTCCTGGAGCACCTGAGCAACACCGAGAAACTGACATTCAGCCAGAACCCGCATGGCTCTGTTTCCGCGCTCATCGCAGACTGCGCACTGGCGGCGATCGACAAGCTCACTCCCGCAGAGTTGCCCTGGGACCGGAAAGCCTTCGACAGCCTCTACGAGGTGGTGCGGGCGGAACTGATCGATACGGTGTTCAGCGTGACGGCAGTGGTGGAACGTATCCTGGCCAGCACCCGCCGCATCGAAAAGCAGCTGAAGGGGACCACCAGCCTGGCCCTGATCAGCGCGCTCAACGACGTGAAGAGCCAACTGGAACAGCTGGTGTATCCCGGCTTTGTAGCACGCACGGGCTACGCCCAGCTCAGCCAGCTGCCGCGCTACCTGGCTGCCATCGAGAAGCGGCTGGAACGCCTTCCGGGCAACGTGCAGCGGGATGCCCTCAGCATGGCAGTGGTGCAGCGGCTCGAGGATGACTATGACGACGCAGTGTCGGCGCTCCTGCCGGGAAAGCGGGCGGGCCGGGAGTTAACCCAGGTGCGATGGATGATCGAGGAACTCCGCGTGAGCCTCTTCGCCGTCGAACTCGGCACTGCCTACTCCGTGTCCGAAAAGCGCATCCGCACCGTGCTCAACAAAGCCCTGGCACCGGCCTAGCAGTGCTGGGCCGGCAGAAGCGGCCCGGCATGATGTCCCGACGGTTACCGCCGGGACATCATGAAATTACCCGGCCG
The DNA here is from genome assembly GCF_024758005.1 of Pseudarthrobacter sp. NS4. Lineage (NCBI taxonomy): Bacteria > Bacillati > Actinomycetota > Actinomycetes > Micrococcales > Micrococcaceae > Pseudarthrobacter > Pseudarthrobacter sp. NS4. Next base: position 2,719,455 of record NZ_CP103288.1, read on the forward strand.
GGACGAACCCGCCGTAGCCGGCAGCGCGCAGGCCCTGGCGGAGCTTCTCGGCGTTCGCATCGAGCACGGCGGGATCCGGATTCTGGTCGGCAGAGGCGAAATTGAAGTCCGCCATGCTCCGCGAGGGCCACACATGCACGTGGAGATGGTTGATTTCGTACCCTGCCACAATGAGCCCTGCCCGTGCGGCATCGAAGATGTCCACCTGGACCGCGCCGATCCGGCGGGCCACCTCCATGACCCTCGCCAGGGTTTCCGGTGATGCGTCGGTCCAGCGGTCCACTTCCTCGGTGGGGACCACCAGGGTGTGGCCGTCAGCAAGGGGGCCTGTGGTGAGGAATGCGGACACATCATCTTCCCGCCAGACGAACCGGCCGGGGATCTCCCCGTTGAGGATCCTGGTAAAAAGCGTGCTCATGCGTCTGCCTCCTTGGCGGGTGCCTGCAAAGTGCTGGTGTCCAGCACGAACCGGTATTTCACGTCCCCTGCGACCATCCGGTCGTAGGCCTCATTGAGCTTGTCGGCAGATACCACTTCGATGTCCGCCACAACGCCATGCTGCGCGCAAAAGTCCAGCATCTCCTGGGTCTCGGAAATTCCGCCGATCAGGGAGCCGGCATAGGCGATCCTGCGCCTGATGAGGGCGCCGGGGTTCACCGGCGGCATCGCCTCGGAAGGGAGGCCCAGCTGGAACAGCGCACCGTCCACGCGCAGGGTGCGGAACAGCGGGTTCAGGTCGTGGGGAGCCGCGACGGTATCGATGATCAGGTCGATGGTGCGGTTCGCCGCCACCATCGCAGCCTCGTCACGGGACAGGACCACCTCGTCGGCCCCCAGTTCCAGTGCGGCAGGCGCCTTGGACTCGGACGTGGTGAAAACCACCACCTTTGCGCCCATGGCTTTGGCGAGCTTAACGGCCATGTGGCCCAGCCCGCCAAGGCCCACCACGCCCACCACGTCCCCCTCTTCGACGTCGAAGTGCCGCAGGGGTGAGAACGTGGTGACCCCGGCGCACAGCAGGGGTGCCACCGCCGCCGGGTCAAGCGATTCAGGTACCCGAAGCACGTAGCGGTGGTCCACCACGACAGACGACGAGTAGCCACCCTGGGTGATGGCATCCCCGTTCCGGCGGTCCCTGGCACCGTAGGTGCCGGTCATTCCGCTTTCGCAGTACTGTTCGAGGCCGTCCAGGCAGCTTTCGCACACACGGCAGGAGTCCACCATGCAGCCCACTCCCACGCGGTCGCCCACCGCGAACCCTGTGACGTTGGAGCCGACGCGGCTGACGGTGCCCACGATTTCGTGGCCGGGAACCAGCGGGTAGGCCTGGCCTCCCCATTCCCCCCGCGTGGCGTGCACGTCCGAATGGCACAGGCCGCAAAATTCAATGGCGATCTCGACGTCGTCCGCCTTGGGAGTGCGCCGGGCCACTGTCAGCGGCACCAGCCCGCTGTCGTCGGATACTGCGCCGTAGGCGGCGGCAAGGACTCCGGTATCGGAAGCGGGGGTTACTGGTCTGGCGAGGGGCGGCGGTACGGGACGTCCTGGGGTCATAGTCTGACGCTACCCTCGTGGCCGGCGATGTTTCCACCTGGCGGCGGTCCGCCACCGGCTTCGGCGCCGGTGGCCACGGGCAGTTCCGGGTTGTTGGACCACTCCGAGAACGAGCCAGGGTACAACGCTGCCCGGAACCCTGCCACCTCCAGGGCGGCCACCTGATGGGCCGCGGTCACACCGGATCCGCAATAGACGGCAACCGGAGTACCGTCGCGGACGCCCAGCAGCTCAAACCGTCGCCGCAACTCCCCCTCGGACAGGAAGCGCCCGGCTTTATCGACGTTGTCCGACGTCGGTGCGCTCACAGCTCCTGGAATATGGCCGGCACGGGGGTCAACAGGCTCAACTTCGCCCCGGTACCTCTCCCCCGCACGTGCGTCGAGCAAAAGTCCGCTGTCCGGCCAGGTGGCGGCAGCAGCGGCGTCGAGCACGGGCATGTTTCCATCCGTCAAGGTGACGTCCCCGGGCTCCACCCGGACGTGGCCCGCTTCGAGAGGCAGGCCTGCCGCGCGCCAGGCAGCCAGGCCGCCGTCGAGCAGGTAAACGTCGGGAAGCCCGGCGTTCCGCAACATCCACCACGCCCTGGCGGCCGCCATGTTGCCGCTGTCGTCGTAGGCGACCACAACGTCGCCGTTCCTGATCCCCCAGCGCCGCGCTGCAGCCTGGAAATCCGCAGCTTCCGGCAGCGGGTGCCGGCCCCGCTCCGGAACTGCGGGTGCTGCCAGTTCCGTGGAGAGGTCCACGAAGACTGCCCCCGGCAGGTGCCCGCTGAGGTAATGGTCATGTCCGTGCGGATCACCCAGGGCCCATCTGACATCCAACAGCACGGTGCGCAGGCCTTCGGCAAGGCGCGTCTTTAGCCCGGCCACGTCCATCAGGGGATCCATGTGCGCTCCTTCGTGGCAGTAAACCCAATGGATCCCACTCTAGGCGGATACCCGCACGGGCGCAGGTAGGCTGGTCCGGTGATGATCGAGCGCAGCGGCAACGGGCACGGCGGCAACATGGAAGGCGCGGACCGGGCAGGCCGCGAGTGGTCAGACCGGGACTGGGCGGACCAGGCCATCCGCAAGATCAGGGCGGAAAACAACCGCTCGGCGGACACCCACCTCTACTCAGTACCGCTGCCGGAGCACTGGGGAGTCCAGCTCTACCTCAAGGATGAATCGACCCACCGTTCGGGCAGCCTCAAGCACCGGCTGGCGCGCTCGCTGTTCCTCTTCGGCCTGGTCAACGGCTGGATCAGGGCGGACACCACCATCGTGGAGGCTTCCAGCGGAAGCACCGCAGTGTCGGAAGCCTACTTCGCCCAGCTGTTGGGGCTTCCCTTCATCGCCGTCATGGCCCGAACTACCAGCCAGGAAAAAATCGCCCTCATAGAACAGTTCGGCGGCTCCTGCCTGCTGGTGGAGCACGCCTCCGATGTCTACGCGGCTGCAGAAGAGGTGGCCGCTACCTGCAACGGCCACTACATGGACCAGTTCACCTATGCGGAACGGGCCACGGACTGGCGAGGCAACAACAACATCGCAGAGTCGATTTTCGGCCAGCTCGAATTGGAGGAGCATCCTGTTCCCGACTGGATTGTGGTGGGTGCCGGCACGGGCGGTACCAGCGCAACCATCGGCCGCTACCTCCGCTACCACAGCCACCCCACCAGGCTGCTGGTAGTGGATCCGGAGAACTCAGCGTTCTACCCTGGTTGGCTCAAGGGCACGGCCACGCCTCCAGCAGGCCTGCCGTCGCGCGTCGAAGGCATTGGGCGGCCACGGATGGAACCCAGCTTCGTACCCTCCGTGATCGACCACATGGTGCAGGTTCCGGACGCCGCATCTGTGGCGGCAATGCGCCACCTTAGGGTCCTGGCAGGCCTCCACGCTGGCCCTTCCACCGGCACCAACCTTTGGGGCGTCTGGCAGATCATCGCCCGGATGGTCGACGAGGGCCGGCAAGGCAGCATCGTTTCCCTGATGTGCGACGGCGGCGAACGGTACGCCGGAAACTACTACAACCAGGACTGGCTGGCGGCCCAGGGCCTCAACCCGGAGCCGTATGAAGCGGTCATCAGGAAGTTTTTTGATACGGGCCAATGGAACCCGGGCGTCGTTTAGACCTCCACCGACTCCCCCGCGGCCAAGTGGCTGTACTCCGTACCGTACTTGGCACCGATCCTGCTGACATGGCCTTCAACAATCTTCAGGCCGTTTTCATTGAGGAATCCGTCATGGATCTGGAACGCCCGCGGCGCCCGCACGCCAATGACAAAGTCCACCACTTCAGCGGATTTGCTCCACGGTGCGTGCAGCGGGACCAGCAGGGTCTTCACGGTGATCCCGTCTGGAATGACGAACGAGTCCCCCGGGTGGTAGACGTTGTCGTCAATGAGGTAGCCAATGTTCGCCACAACCGGAATTTGCGGATGGATCAGCGCGTGCTGGCCGCCGAAGCTTCGGATCGCGAATCCCGCCACGTCGAAGGACGTACCCGGCGCCACCGCATTAACGCGGGCCACTGCCTCCGGAGCGTCAGTCCGCATCTGGTCTGCTACACCTGCCGGCGCAAAAAGCTCCAGGTGCGTATTGCTGCGAAGTGCTTCAAGAACCGCCTCGGTGTCGATATGGTCGGCGTGTTCATGGGTCACCAGCACTGCTTCCGCACCAGCCAGGGCTTCAGCTGCCTCCGAGAAGTTTCCGGGATCGACCACCAGAACCCGGTTGTCCTTTTCGAGCCGCACACAGGCATGGGTGAATTTTGTCAGCTTCATAGCGCCAGCCTAGGGTCCGGCCGGGAACGGTGTCCACGGCGCTGCGGCTGGTAATCTGTACTTTTGCCACCATCCCACGGAAGCGAGTTCGTCCATGCCGCTCGGCGCCAAGGCAGATTCCACTACGCCATCCCCTGCAACGGGCGGCGGCAAGGAACAGCGCGTCACGAAACAGCGACTGGCCGTGAGCGCTGCCCTGGATGAACTGGACGACTTCGTCAGCACCCAGGAGCTGTACCGGATCATGCAGAACCAGGGAGTGTCGGTTTCGCTCGCCACTGCCTACCGGATTCTCCAGTCGCTCGCCGACGAAGGTCTCGTCGACGTACTGCGCAACGGCGAGGGCGAAGCGGTGTACCGGCGGTGCGCCGTCACCGGGCACCATCATCACCTGCTGTGCAGGAATTGCGGGAAAGCGGTGGAGGTGGAGGCACCCGCCGTGGAAACCTGGGCAGCCCGCACCGCAGCCGAACACGGATACACAGAGATGGCCCACACGGTGGAAATCTTCGGACTGTGCCCGGACTGCACCGCCGTCAAGGCTGCGGGCAAGCTGTAGCAGCGCGGCCCGCAGCACTTACTGCGGCTGCAAAATGCGGCCGTTGATACCCCTCCCGGCCCGGACAGAACCAATGAGGCGGCATACCACGTAGATCAGGAATGAGAGCGTGGTGACGTAGGGACTGATGGGAATCCGGCCGCCCAGGGCCAGCAGGATCCCGCCTACCGTTGCCGTAACAGCAAAGGCCACGCTGAGCACCACCACCGCCACCGGCGAGGACGTTATCCTGAGGGCCGCTGCGGCAGGGGTGATCAGCAGGGCCAGCACCAGGAGGGCTCCCACCACCTGGATGGACAGGGCGACGCTGACACCCAGCAGGACCATAAACACGATGGCAAGCATCCGCACCGGTACACCCCGGGCCTCGGCGAGTTCAGGGTCCACGCTGGCGAAGTTCAGCGGCCGCCATATGGCTATCAGGGCCACCATCACCACCACTGCCGTTCCAGCGAGTGCCTGGAGCTGGACCGTATCTACGGAAACAATCTGCCCGGTGAGCAGGCCGAACTTATTGGCTGCACGCCCTTCGTAGAGGGACAGGAACAGGATTCCCAGCCCCAGCCCGAAGGGCATGATGACCCCGATAATGGAATTCTTGTCCCTTGCCCTGACACCCATCAGGCCCAGTAGCAGTGCCGCCGCCACCGATCCGATCAGGGACCCGAAAACGATGTCCGCGCCGATCAGGAGGGCAAAGGCCGCCCCGGCGAAGGAGAGTTCGGAAATGCCGTGCACGGCGAACGCCAGGTCCCGCTTCATCACGAATGTGCCTACGAGGCCGCCGAGGAGCCCCAATACGGCACCCGCCCAGATGGAGTTCTGCACGAGGACAAGCAATTCGCCGTAGTTCTCGAAATTGAAGATTGCCCCCAGGATGCTGTCTGCGTCCATCAGGCTGCCTCCCCTGCCAGCGCATGCGTCTCGGCGTGGTGATGGTGGGTGGTGGCATCCGGAAGCCCGACCACCACGATGCGCCCGTTGGCGTGAATGACCTCAACATGGCTGCCGTAAAGGTCGGAGAGCACTTCAGTGGTCATGACTTGGTCCGGAGTCCCCACCTTGAACCGGCCTCCGGCCAGGTACAGCACCCGGTCCACATAATCGATGATCGGGTTGATCTCGTGGGTAACGAACACCACCGCGCTCTTCTGCTCGTGGCACTGCTTGTTGATCAGCGCACTGACAGCCTGCTGGTGGTGCAGGTCAAGGGACAGCAGCGGTTCGTCGCAGAGAAGGACCTGGGGATCAGTGGCAAGGGCCTGGGCAACACGGAGCCGCTGCTGCTCGCCGCCGGAAAGCTGGCCGACCGGAACTTTTGCATAGTCAGTGGCGCCGACCAGGTCAAGGAGCTCATCGATCCTGCGGTTTGCCTTGGCAGATGACAGGCGCAGTCCCCAACGGTGCCCATCCACGCCGAGTCCCACCAGGTCCCTGGCCCGCATCGGGGTGTCGGGTGCAAACGACTTCTGCTGGGGGATGTAGCCGATCAGGCTGCTGCCGCGCTCAACCGGGCGCCCGCCAAGCGCAGCCCGCCCCTGATGCAGTTCCTGCAACCCAAGCAGGACTTTCAGGAAGCTGGTCTTGCCGCTTCCGTTGGGGCCGAGCACGGCGAAGAACTCCCCGGGCTTGATGTCAAGGTCCAGGTCCTCCCAGAGCGCCCTCTTACCGAACCTCAGGGACGCCCCGGTAAGGCTGACGACAGGTTTCAACTATTTGCTCTCCAGAACTTTACTGATGTTGTCCACATTGTCCGTCATCCACTGCAGGTACGTCTTGCCCTCGGGCAGGGTTTCATTGAAGTCCACCACGGGAATACCGGCTGTTTCGGCCGCTTTCTTCAGCGACTCCGTTTGCGGGCCTTCGGTTTGCTCGTTGTACGCCAGGAAACGGACCGACTTCGACGCCACCAGGTCGGTTGCCGCTTTGAGCACGGCCGGAGGTACGTCGGAGCCTTCCTCGATCGCAGCAGTGTAGTCCTCGGGGGTGGCGTTAACCAGCCCCGCATCCTCCAGGAGGTAAAGCGGAACAGGTTCGGTAACAGCCACCGTGGCCCCGGCGGCGCCGGACTTGAGCGAGTCGAGCTTTCCGTGCAGTTCCTCCAGGGTGGACGTGAAGGTGGCCGCATTGGTCTGGAAGGTCTGCGCCGAGGCGGGGTCCAGTTCTGCCAGCTTGCCCGAGATTTCTTCCGCGAGCTGCTCCATGGCGTGCAGGCTGTACCAGACGTGCTCATTGAGATCGCCGTGGGCGTGCGCGTGCCCGTCCCCGGTGGTTGATTCGGGGGCGGTCGCTTCGGCTGAGGCCTCCTCTTCCGCGGGGTGGGCAAGCCCCGACAGTTCGACGACGTTCAGCACCTTGCCGTCGTCGAGGTTGCTGTCCGCCGCCAGGGTGTGGATGAAGTCGTCGTAGCCGCCGCCATTTTCGATCACGAGGTCTGCCTTCGACACCGCCAGCCGGTCTTGGGCGGTTGCCTCATAGGAATGCGGATCCTGGCTCGTCTTGTTGATGATGGCGGTGACGCTGACTTTGTCCCCGCCGATGGTCTTGGCGATATCGCCGTAGACGTTCGTGGACGCTACAACGTTGATGCCCTCGGCAGCGTCGGACGTGGGCTCCGCCTGGGGGCTGCAGGCGCTGAGCAGCATGCCAAGGCCGGCGAGGGCGGCTAGGGACGAACGGGTAGCAGCGGAACGGCGCACGAAGAACCTCGGTTCATGGGGAGGGGAAATGACCCCTTGAGTTTATACCTAAATAGGAATGATTCCTATTTAGGTATAAACACATCTGCGCCCTTCCCGTTTCGACCCGGGAAGGGCGCCGGATCCTAACCGCCGTTCGGCTGTCCCAGGCGTCGGATCCCGGTGGCCTGGGTAGCATCCCGGATTTCGCCCACAAGCTGCTCAATAACGTCTTCAAGGAACAGGACGCCCTGGGTTTTGCCGTCCGGACCGATCACCCGGGCAAGGTGTGAGCCGGTCCGCTGCATGACGGACATCGCCTTTTCAATCTCGTCGTTCAACGAAAGATTGGCCAGTGACCTGATCCGGCTTTCCGCGATGGGAAGCCCGTAAGCCTGCTCCGGGATGGACAGGACATCCTTCACATGGAGGTAGCCGTAGAGCATGTCCTCGTCGTCAAGCATCGGGAACCGGGAGAAGCCGGTACGGCTGACAGCCTTCTCAAACTCCACAGGGGTGGTTGCAGCCTTCAGCATGACGAGGTTCTCAAGCGGCACCATGATGTCCTCGGCCGTATGTTCCGAGAATTCAAGGGCACCGTTAATCAGTCCCGCGTCGTCGTCCACCAGTCCGTGGCGGGTGGACTCCTGGACGATGGACTGCACTTCCTCCAGGGTGAACGAGGAGTTCACCTCGTCCTTGGGTTCGATCCGCAATAGCTTGAGGATATGGTTTGCCGACCAGTTCAGGACTGAAATCACGGGGTGGACCAGCCGGGCAATGAATACCAGCGGCGGAGCCAGTAACAGTGCTGCCTTGTCCGCAACCGACACCGAGATATTCTTCGGCACCATCTCGCCGAAGGTCACGTGCAGGAACGTGACCAGCATTAGCGCCACGGCGAAGGCTGCCACATCGGCAACCTCCATCGGCAGGCCCACCATCTCCAACGGGTAGGCCAGCAGGTGGTGGATAGCGGGCTCCGCCACCAGCAGGATCAGCAGGGAGCAAACAGTAATGCCCAGCTGGGCACATGCCAGCATCAGCGAGACATTTTCCATCGCTTTCAGCGTGGTCTGCGCCCGTTTGGAGCCACTTTCCGCCAGGGGCTCAATCTGGCTTCGCCTGGCGGACATCACGGCGAATTCCGCTGCCACGAAAAAGGCGTTGCCGAGCAGGAGGACACCCAGCCACAGGATTCCTGCCCAGTCGCTCATCGTTCAATCCTGTCGTTTGTTTCCGCGGCTTCAGCCTCGGGGCGTACGGGACGGAAACAAATCCGGTCAATCCGCCGGCCATCCATCCTGGTGACGCTCAACGTGCCGCCGCCTACCGGAACCGTATCTCCCACAGCCGCGATCCGGCCGAGCTTGCTCATGACGTAGCCGCCCACTGTTTCGTAGGCTGCTTCGTCCGGGACCGTGAGAGCCGGAATCTGCTCGGACAGTTCGTCGGGACGCAGCAGTCCCGGGAAGTACCAGTCGCCGGATGCGCTTTGCAACAGCCCCGGGCGGACCTTGTCATGCTCGTCCGCCACCTCGCCCACAATTTCCTCCACCAGGTCCTCCAGCGTGGCGATGCCGGCAGTTCCGCCGTATTCATCCAGGACGACGGCGAGCTGCAGGTTTCCCTCGCGGAGTTCAGCCAGCAGGGCGTCCAGGTGGATGGTCTCGGGCACCCGGAGCACCTCGGTCATAATGGCGCCGGCCTCCAGGTTTTGGCGGCGTTCCCATGGAACAGCTACAGCTTTTTTAACGTGGACCAGGCCACGGATATCGTCCGCGGAGTCGCCGATAACCGGGAACCGGGAGTAACCGGTCCGCCGGGCGGCGTCCACGATGTCCGAAACGGGCTGGTCGGCGTCGATCGTTTCAACCCGGATCCGCGGCGTCATAACATCTGCTGCCGTTCTGGTGGAAAAGTTCAACGTGCGGGCGATGAAGTTGGCAGTGCCGGCGTCGAGCGTTCCCATCGCTGCCGAACGGCGGACCAGCGAAGCGAGCTCCGCCGGGGTGCGTGCCCCGGAAATTTCCTCCTTGGCCTCGAGCCCAAAAACATTGAGGACCTTGTTGGAGAAGCCATTGAGCAACACGATGGCCGGCCTAAAGACGGCTGTGAATATCAGCTGCGGCCGGGCCAGGGCCTTGCCCACCGGGAAGGACAGGGCTATCGCCATGTTCTTTGGAACCAGTTCACCCAGGAGCATCGAGAGCAGGGTGGCAATCACCATGGCCAGGACCAGCGAGATGGAGGCCGCCACCACCTCCGGAAGGCCGACGGCGGCCAGCGGGACTTGGAGGAGACGCCCCACCGAGGGTTCCATGACGTAGCCCGTCAGCAGTGTGGTGAGGGTAATGCCCAGCTGGCAGCTGGAAAGCTGCGTTGACAAGGATTTAAGGCAGGCGAGCAGGGGAACGGCGCCTGTGTCGCCGGCGTCGACCGCCCGCTGGACCGTTGGCTGGTCAAGGGCGATGAGGGAGAACTCGACGGCAACAAAGAAGCCTGTACCGGCGATGAGCAGCAAACCCGCTGCGAGGAGAAGCCACTCCATTCAGCATCCCGCCTGGACAGCATTGGGCTGCATAGCGCTGCCCATGCGTGCGGGTGGAGTGCGGAAGCTGGGATATTTGCCCGGCGGAGGATGGTCGGCAGAAACCGACGCTCTTTCCTTGCGGGCCGCTGGCGGGTGATGGGCGCGTGTTCGGGGTTTGCCGGCTCTGCGGGTGGACTGTGCGGCGCTGTTGTTCGTGCTCCGCTGACAGCCCCCAGGCCGGCACCTAGATTTACTGTCCATAAGAATTTCAGTCTACAGGAGCAGGTGCCGGCGCCCCGGCCGCTTTCGCCCGTGGTGGAGCACCCAATTGGCTTACCCAAAAACCCCGCTTTTAGACGCTTCCTTCCGCCATATTTGGCCGATTCCGCGTCACTTCATGATTTGGGTCACCCTTATTGGCAGTTAACACAACATGCTCACTAGACTTGCAAACGTCTGGGTTCAGAGGACGCAGAGACTGGTTCGAACGTAGTGCTGAAGCACCGTGGGGCCGGAGGGAAATCAAACTCATGGAAGAGGCGTATTTCAAGTGCCAGAGCAGCCAAGCCACCGTCTACCAGAGGAATTTGGCGGAAACGAGTGGCTCGTTGACGAACTGTACGAGCAGTACCAGCAGGACAAGAACGCCGTGGATGCCAAGTGGTGGCCGCTGTTTGAATCGTTCGACTCCGGCAGCAGTTCTTCTTCCAATGGAAATTCGGGGCAATCCGTGGCCCACCCTCCCACCCGGGAACTGCCGGTTGTGAACTCGGCTCCAGCAGCTCCGGCACCGTCTCCGGCCCCCGCTCCTGCCGCTCCCCCGGCGGCGCCGCCGGCCGCTCCGGCACCCGCGCCTGCACCGGCGAAGAAGGCTCCTGCCACCGTTGCCCGCGACGGCGGCAAGAAGACCGAGGCAGCCTCCGGATCACAGCCGATCCCGGCCCAGCTGCCCAAGAACGTGAAGGCCCCTACCGCTCCTGAAGAAGACGTCGTCTCCGTCCTCCGCGGACCGGCCAAGGCGATCGCCACGAACATGATCACCAGCCTTGAGGTGCCCACGGCCACCAGCGTCAGGGCCATTCCCGCCAAGCTGCTGATCGACAACCGCGTGGTCATCAACTCCAACCTGGCCCGCGCCCGCGGCGGCAAGGTCTCTTTCACCCACCTCATCGGTTACGCCGTGATCCGTGCGTTGTCCCAGTTCCCTTCCATGAACGTGTACTACGACGAAGTGGACGGCAAGCCCGTGGCTGTCCAGCCGGCCCACGTCAACTTCGGCATCGCCATCGACATGCCGAAGCCTGACGGCACCCGACTGCTGATGGTTCCCAACATCAAGAAGGCCGAAACCCTCAACTTTGCCGAGTTCTGGCACACCTACGAGGACCTCATCAAGCGTGCCCGCAGCGGCAAGCTCACCGCTGAGGACCACCAGGGCACCACTGTTTCACTGACCAACCCGGGCGGCATCGGCACCGTCCACTCGGTTCCCCGCCTCTCCAAGGGCCAGGCCGCCATCATTGGCGTGGGTGCACTTGACTACCCTGCGGAATTCCAGGGCGCCAGCGAGAAGATCATCGCCCACAACGCCATCAGCAAGGTCCTCACGCTCACCTCGACGTACGACCACCGCGTCATCCAGGGCGCCGGCAGCGGCGAGTTCCTCAAACTGGTGCACCAACTCCTGCTCGGTGCGCAGAACTTCTACGATGAGATCTTCGAAGCCCTCCGGATCCCTTACGAGCCGGTCCGCTGGAGCGCGGACAAGCAAGTGGACCCGGCCGACGAGATCAACAAGGTTGCGCGGATCCAGCAGCTCATCCACTCCTACCGCGTCCGCGGACACCTTATGGCGGACACCGATCCCCTCGAGTATGTCCAGCGGAAGCACCCTGACCTGGATGTCCTGACCTATGGCCTGACACTGTGGGACCTGGACCGCGAATGGCCCACCGGCGGGTTCGGCGGCAAACCGACGCTCAAGTTCCGCGACATCCTGGGTGTCCTGCGTGACGCCTACTGCCGCACCACCGGCATCGAATACATGCACATCCAGGAGCCAGCCGAGCGGAAGTGGTTCCAGGACCAGCTGGAGCACCCGTACTCCAAGCCCAGCCGCGAAGAGCAGCTCCGGATCGTCTCCAAGCTGAACGCAGCAGAAGCCTTCGAAACATTCCTGCAGACCAAGTTCGTGGGCCAGAAGCGCTTCTCCCTCGAAGGTGGCGAGTCGCTGATTCCGCTGCTTGACGCAATCATGTCGGATGCCGCCGACGACGGCCTCGACGAGGTTGCCATCGGCATGGCCCACCGCGGCCGCCTTAACGTGCTCACCAACATCGCCGGCAAGACCTACGCACAGGTGTTCCGCGAGTTCGAGGGCACCCAGGACCCCCGTTCGGTCCAGGGATCCGGCGACGTCAAGTACCACCTGGGTACCGAGGGCACATTCACATCGGACAACGGCAAGGAAACCAAGGTCTACCTCGCCGCCAACCCGTCCCACCTGGAAGCCGTGGACCCCGTGCTCGAGGGCATCGTCCGCGCCAAGCAGGACCGCCTGGACCAGGGCGAGTCATTCCCCGTCCTGCCCATCGTGGTCCACGGTGACGCCGCTTTCGCCGGCCAGGGCGTGGTTGCTGAAACCCTCAACCTGTCCCAGCTGCGCGGCTACCGCACCGGTGGAACCATCCACGTCGTGGTCAACAACCAGGTTGGCTTCACCACCGCCCCGTCGTCCTCGCGTTCCTCCACGTACTCCACGGACGTCGCCAAGATGATCCAGGCACCGGTATTCCACGTGAACGGTGACGATCCCGAAGCTGTGGTCCGCATCGGCCAGCTCGCCTACGAGTTCCGCCAGCGGTTCCACAAGGACGTTGTCATCGACATGGTCTGCTACCGCCGCCGGGGCCACAACGAGGGCGATGACCCCTCGATGACCCAGCCGCTGATGTACAACCTGATCGAGGCCAAGCGCTCCGTCCGCAAGCTCTACACCGAGTCACTGATCGGCCGTGGGGACATCACCGAGGAAGAAGCGGAGCAGCTGCTCCGCGACTACCAGGAACGGCTGGAACGCGTGTTCGCGGAGACCCACGCAGCGCAGACCTCACCGATCCCGATTGTCACAGCAGATTCCGCGGCAGTGTCCGACATCGAACGGCCTATTTCCCAGCAGTCCGAATCCGGCATCAACGCCCCGGCCTCCACGGCCATCTCGGCAGAGACGCTGGCCCGGATCGGCAAGGCACATGTGGAAGTCCCCGAGGGCTTCACCGTCCATGCAAAGCTGAAGCAGCTGCTTGAGAAGCGCGAGCAGATGTCCCGTGAAGGCGGCATCGACTGGGGCTTTGGCGAGATCGTTGCCTTTGGCTCCCTCATCATGGAAGGCGTTCCAGTGCGCCTCGCAGGCCAAGACTCCCGCCGCGGAACGTTCGTGCAGCGTCACGCCGTATTCCACGACCGGGCCAACGGCCAGGAATGGCTGCCGCTGGGCAACCTTTCCGATGACCAGGCCAAGCTGTGGATCTACGACTCCCTGCTGTCCGAATACGCGGCCATGGGCTTCGAATACGGCTACTCGGTAGAGCGCCCGGATGCACTGGTCCTTTGGGAGGCCCAGTTCGGTGACTTCGTCAACGGCGCCCAGACCATCATTGACGAGTTCATCTCCTCGGCTGAGCAGAAGTGGGGCCAGCGTTCCTCACTGGTGCTGATGCTTCCGCACGGCTACGAAGGTCAGGGCCCGGACCACTCCTCGGCGAGGATCGAGCGCTTCCTGCAGCTGTGTGCCGAAGAAAACATGATCGTTGCCAACCCCACCACGGCGGCGTCGCACTTCCATCTCCTCCGCCGCCAGGCCTACAGCCGTCCGCGGAAGCCGCTGATCATCTTCACGCCCAAGCAGCTCCTCCGGCTGAAGGCCGCTGCCTCATCCGTCGAGGAATTCACCAACGGCACATTCCGCACCGTCATCGGCGATCATGAGCAGCTGGCGGCAGATGCCGTCGAGCGCGTCCTGCTGGTGTCCGGCCGCCTGTACTACGATCTTCTGTCCACCCGGCAGAAGACCGGTGACAAGACGACCGCCATCGTCCGCGTGGAGCAGCTGTATCCGCTGCCGCATGCCGAGATCGCAGCCGAGCTTGCCAAGTACCCGAACGCGGAGGTCGTCTGGGCCCAGGACGAGCCTGCAAACCAGGGACCGTGGCCGTTCATCGGCCTGAACCTGCCCGACGCCCTGGACCGCCGGGTCCGCCTGGTGTCGCGGTCCGCGTCGGCTTCGACGGCTGCCGGTTCCATGAAGCGGCACGCCGCGGAGCAGGATGTTCTGCTGAAGCAGGCATTTGCGCGGAAGTAGCAGTAAGGCTGCCCGGCCGGACGTCCAAATACCAGACTCCGGCCGGGCAGTTCTGTTTAATGGATGGACAGCGTCGCCCCGTCTCCCCGCATCCGCGGCTGCAACGGTGGCAGCGGCCAGTCAGGACCGAAGTAAAGAGGATCGTGTGGAAGACAGGAAGCTGCGTATAGCAGCTGTAGGAGATGAACTGCTGGCCGGACTGGGAGATCCCCGGGCGCTGGGCTGGCTGGGCCGTGTCCTGGCCCGCACTCCCCAGGACAGCATGCTTTTGGAAAGTTATGCCCTCCCCTGTCCACAGGAAGGGACAGAGGGCCTGGCCGCACGGTGGCTCGAAGAGGCGGGGCGGCGGTTCAGCAACCAGGCCGAGAACCGCCTGGTGATCGGGCTTTCGGGCCGGGATATCGAATTCGGCCTTTCCACCGCGCGTAGCCGGCTCAATCTGGCAAACATCCTGGACTCGGCTTCACAGAACCGGATAGAGGTGTTCGTCGTGGGGCCGCCGCCCACACTGGATCCTGCCCAGAACCGCCGGCTGGATGAACTGAACACCGCCTTTGCCGATGTCACCACCCGCCGCAAGCACCTGTACGTTGATACTTTTTCGCCGCTCCTCAACCACGAACAGTGGCGCCAGGACCTCGCCGCAAACAGTGGGACTCCGGGGCAGGCGGGGTACGGGCTCATGGCCTGGCTGGTCCTACACCGCGGCTGGTTCCAGTGGCTGAAGATGGACGCACCGGCATAGGCCATTCGCGATATATCTTGACCTGCCCTGCCAGCGGCGGTACGTTGAAAAGGACGCACGATATATCGCCTCTGGAGGAACCATGTCTGAGCAGAACTGGACCGTCACCAGCCCCGAAACCATCGACGTCGACGGCGTGACATCCCTGAAGCTGGGCATGGTCCGCGGGAGGTTCGATGTGGTGACCCACCAGGAACCGGTTGCCCGCATTGAGATCTCCGATATCCACGGCGATCCGGTGACGGTGTCGCTTAATGGCGGCCGGCTGGAGGTCCGCCACCAGCTCCACGGACCGCAGGGCTGGTTCAAGAACCTCATGGGAGCCGTGAACCACAACAGCGAAAATTCAGCCGTCATCAGCATCGCTGTTCCCGAGAACGTGGACGTGGAAGCCGGAATCGTCAGCGGCGACGGCCTGGTCTCCGGGGTCACCGGCCACACCCGGCTCAACACCGTCTCCGGATCTGTCATGGCGAACGGCACTGGGGGAGAACTGCACGTCAACACCGTCAGCGGCGACGTTGCCGCCCGCAACCACACCGGCGTCCTTACCGCCAAGAGTGTTTCCGGAGAGGTAACCGCCTCCGGCCGCTTCACCAATGTCCGGGCCAACACCGTCAGCGGAAACCTCAGCTTCGACCTGCACGACTTCACCCACGACTTTGGCTCCAACTCCGTCTCAGGCAACCTCACCGTCCGGCTGCCGCACAACGTCGGGGTGGATATCGTGGCCAAGTCTGCCAGCGGCGCAGTGGTGATTGACGATCAGCACTACGCCCAGGTGGGCGGGAAGGTGGAGACCATCGCGGGGCCCGACGGGCAGCTCATGCTGGTCCGGACCAACTCCGTCTCCGGCAAAACGTCAATCTTCCACAGCCAGATGACCGGAAATGCAGAAGCAGGGCACTGATGCCGCCGGTCTTCGCGCACGGCGCGCTGCGCCTTTACCTCCTGGCGCTGCTTGAGTCGGGCCCCAAACACGGCTACGAACTCATCAAGGCACTCAAGGAGCGCTTCGGAGGTACCTACTCCCCCAGCGCCGGAACCATCTATCCCCGCCTCGGGAAGCTCGAAGAGGAAGGGCTGGTGGCCACAGAATCAGCCGGTCGCCGCACCAATTACCACATCACCGCCGCGGGGCTTGCCGAGCTGAACCGCCGGCGCGACGAGCTTGCAGGTGTGGAGAATGACATTTCCGCCTCCGTGCGCCGGCTGGCTGACGGCCTGCGTGAGGACATCCGCAGCAACATGCGCGGGCTCCGGGCAGACCTGGCCGCCACTGCGGAAGCTGCCCGCGCCACCGCCAAGGCGGCGGACTTCCGGGTTCCCGGCGGCCGGCCAGCGGCAGGCCAGCGGTCCCTCAAGGACGCTGAAATGATGCTCCAGGAGTTCCGCGATGACCTCCGCGCCGAACTGCGTCTCAGCGCCCGCAGCCAGCCGATTGGTCCCGTCACGCTGGAAACCATGAGGACAGTTCTTGAGCAGGCGCGCATCGCCGTCCGGAACTCCCTGCAGCCGTAGGCTCAAGGGCTGTGGTGGGAACCGAGGCGCAGGTCATCGCCCGGTTCCCGGTTCGCGGGCGGTCTGATGATGTGGGAGACTTGAGGGCAGCTCTTTTGAGTACCAACAGTAAGGAGGCCAGCTATGAGCAAGCGTGCACGCAAGCGTCGTGACCGTAAGCGTGGCGGCGCGAACCACGGGAAGCGCCCCAACACCTAGGCAAATGCCAGGGACTACGGTTCACATAAAGGACCCCGGAAACCATTCGGTTTCCGGGGTCCTTTAGTGTTCAGAGGCTGCACTGTTCAGCCGCAGCTGTGCCGGCTGGAAGCGGGCACAGCTTTGGAGGACCTAGGCATCCACCGGCCGGATGGAATGAATCCGGTCCAGGATGGCGTTCTTCAGGTTCTCCGGCGCAGCTTCAGTGCAGGAGCGCTTGACCATGTTGCGGATGACGCACTCGAGGTCGTATTGCTCAGTACATTCCGGGCAGTCATCAAGATGGTTCTTGATTTCCGTAATGTCCTCGCGGGTCAACGCTCCATCGAGGTACTCATAGATGCGTTGCATCCGGGTGTCATCGCAATCGCCCAATCCCTGGCAGTCGCTCATTTCCTGTTCTCCTGTTGTGTGCTTGCAGCCTTGTCCTGTGATTCTGCGGCCGTTTTGAATCCGCGCTCGGCGGCGTATTCCGCGAGCATGTCCCGCAACATTTTCCGGCCGCGGTGGAGCCGGGACATCACCGTACCGATGGGCGTGTTCATGATGTCTGAAATTTCCTTGTACGCGAACCCCTCGACATCAGCGAAGTACACCGCGAGGCGGAATTCCTCCGGGATGTCCTGAAGTGCACGCTTGACGTCGGAGTCCGGAAGGTGGTCCAGCGCCTCTGCCTCGGCGGAACGGAGTCCGCTCGAGGTGTGTGATTCGGCCCGCGCCAACTGCCAGTCCTCGATGGTGTCCGAGTTGGACTGGAGCGGTTCGCGCTGCCGCTTGCGGTAAAGATTGATGTAGGTGTTCGTCAAAATGCGGTACAGCCAGGCTTTAAGGTTTGTACCGGGCTTGTACTGGTGGAACGCAGAGAAAGCCTTGGTGTAGGCCTCCTGGACGAGGTCCTCCGCGTCAGACGGGTTCCGGGCCATCCGCATTGCGGCGGAGTACAGCTGATCAACGTACTGCATTGCATCGCGCTCGAACCGGAGGCGGCGCTGTTCCACGGTTTCCGTTGCAACGTCCACCACGTTTTCTGTGGTCTGTGCTCCGGGGTGCGGGGCGTCAGCCAATTCGGACGGGGACGCCGCGTCCGCGGTGCCCTTCACTTCGCTGTTCGAAGCCTCATACATGGCCGACACGGCCGGATCCAGGGTGCTCATTGCCTTCAAGTCTACTGTCAGGCTGCGTGCACGCGCCGAGCCATACTCCGGGGGTTCGGCCTCCAGTGAGCCGATAGCCACCGGGCCCGCTGTTTCGATTCCGTCCAACACCCGCCTCAAGGCCCAGCTCCGCTCTTGGTTTCACTCTTTGTCAGGCAACCCGGCCATTCCGGACCCGTTTTCCATAACCCTTGGCCTTGGGCAAATATTCCCCAAAAGTGCAAGACTAGGACGGACTCCGCCGCTTACGACGCGGTTCGTCCATACAGGAGGAAATCCATGTCCTTTGTCCGCACGCTCGCACGGCCCATGCTGGCCTCCAGTTTTGTTCTCGCCGGAGTGGATAAGCTCAAGAACGCCGACGATACCGCCCAGCAGCTCTCCCCCCTGCTTCGCAAGGCCGCTGCGTCCCTGCCGTTCAAGGCCGACGAGAAGATGCTGGCCCGCGTGATCGGCGGGACACAGGTGGGCGCAGGTGTCCTCTTCGGGCTGGGGAAATTCTCCCGGCTCTCTGCCACCCTGCTGACGGTCATTTCGTTGCTCAACACCTTCGTGGAATGGCGCAGCGCAGACATCAGCAGCAAGGAAGGCCGCCAGACCCGCCGCAACCAGCTGCTCAAGAACCTGTCCCTGAGCGGAGGCGCCCTGCTCGCCTCCGTGGACACCGCAGGCAAGCCGGGACTGGCCTGGCGCGCCGAGCACCTCGCCGCTGATGCCCGGAAGGGCGCGTCGCACCTCGCCGCGGACGCCAGGAAGACCACGAACAAGAAGCTTCACAAGGCGGACAAAGCCGTGCGCCGCGCGGTTGAACAGGCCACGGGGGCATAGGCAGGAATGACCGCTGCAGCCGCCACCCGGGACACCTCCGGAACTCCTGTCCCCCATTGGCCCGCACCTTTCGCTTCGCGGCCCGTTGATGCCACCGTCACGGTTCCCGGTTCAAAATCCCTGACCAACAGGTATCTTGTCCTCGCCGCGCTGGCAGACGGCCCGTCCCGCCTGCGTGCACCGCTGCACTCCCGCGATTCGGCGCTGATGATCGAAGCCCTCCGCCAGCTCGGGGCCGGCATTACCGAGGTACCCGGCGACGGAGCGTTCGGGCCGGACCTCGAGGTGGTTCCGCTGGGACAGGGCGCGGCGGCGCCGCCCACCAGGATCGACTGCGGGCTGGCCGGCACGGTGATGCGGTTCGTCCCTCCGCTCGCGGCGCTGCGCAACGGGACCAGCGTGTTCGACGGCGACCCGCATGCCCGCAAGCGCCCGATGGGAACCATCATCGAGGCGCTCAAGGCTCTGGGGGTTAACGTTGCGGCAGAAGACGGCGGGAC
The DNA here is from genome assembly GCF_024758005.1 of Pseudarthrobacter sp. NS4. Taxonomy (NCBI): domain Bacteria; kingdom Bacillati; phylum Actinomycetota; class Actinomycetes; order Micrococcales; family Micrococcaceae; genus Pseudarthrobacter; species Pseudarthrobacter sp. NS4. Next base: position 2,738,852 of record NZ_CP103288.1, read on the forward strand.
GGCGTCGTCGCTCCCGTTCGTGGTGGAAGGCACCGGAGAAGTCCTCGGCGGCCACTTGGTGATTGATGCCAGCGCGTCCTCCCAGTTCGTTTCCGCGCTCCTCCTGGTGGGGGCACGCTTCACCGAGGGCCTGCACCTGGAACATGTAGGTAAGCCGGTGCCGAGCCTGGACCACATCAACATGACCGTCGCGGTCCTCCGCGGCGCGGGGGTGTCCGTAGATGACTCAGTCCCCAACCACTGGGTTGTTTCGCCGGGCCCCATCCGCGCCTTTGACCAGCGGATTGAACAGGACCTTTCCAATGCAGGCCCGTTCCTCGCAGCAGCATTGGCATCAGGGGGAACAGTCCGGATTCCCGGTTGGCCGGAGCAGACGCAACAGGTGGGTGACCTCTGGCGCAGTATCCTGGCCGAGATGGGCGCCGAGGTGACACTGCAGGACGGTGTGCTGACGGTTACGGGCGGTCCGGAGATCAAGGGCGCGGACTTCGCTGACACAAGTGAGCTGGCTCCAACCGTGGCGGCCCTGTGTGCCTTGGCAACCGGGCCATCCCGGCTCAGCGGCATTGCCCATCTGCGTGGACATGAGACGGACCGGCTGGCCGCCCTCGTAACGGAAATCAACCGCCTTGGCGGGGATGCTGAGGAGACCAGCGACGGCCTCGTCATCCGCCCGGCCCGGCTGCACGCCGGCGTCGTGCACAGCTACGCCGACCACCGCATGGCCACCGCAGGAGCTATTCTCGGCCTGGCTGTCGACGGGGTCCAGGTGGAGGACATTGCCACCACTGCCAAGACCATGCCCGACTTTCCCCAGCTGTGGGCGGACATGCTCGCCCAGGGCGCCGCATCCGAGGAGGAGGCCGACGGCGGGGCGGAAGGTTCCAGCGGTGGCGCGGCGCACTGACTCCTGGGACGAGTCGGACGTCCGGATCCGGCCGAGCAAGAAGGGATCCCGGCCCCGCACGAAGGACCGGCCCAGCCACGATGACGCAGTAACCGGACGCATCATCACCGTTGACCGGGGCCGCTATACCGCTGTGGTGGGCGAGGACTCGGGCAATGAACGCACAGTTATTGCCGCCAGGGCCCGTGAGCTGCGGCGCAACCCCGTGGTGGCCGGCGATTTCGTTTCACTCGTGGGGGACGTTTCCGGTGACCCCGATACCCTGGCCCGGCTGGTGAAGATCCAGGACCGGAAGACCCTCCTGCGGCGAAGCGCCGATGACACCGATCCTGTGGAGCGGGCCGTGGTGGCTAACGCGGACCAGCTGGTCATTGTGGTAGCGGCCGCCAACCCGGAGCCCCGCACCGGGTTCATCGACCGGGCACTGGTGGCAGCGTATGACGCCGGCATCGAGCCGATCCTGCTGGTCACCAAAGCGGACGTCAAGGATCCCGCGGAGCTCCTGTCGAACTACACGCATCTGGACTTCCCGGTGATTATCAGCCGGACCGCGGACGTCAAGGCCTCCGGCATCGACGCCCGTTCCGACGACGGACTGTCCGCCCGGCTGGACAGCACAGCGGTAGCTGAGCTCCGGGGTTACCTGGACGGGAAGGTCACTGTGATGCTGGGGCACTCAGGCGTCGGGAAGTCCACCATGGTCAACGCACTCACCGGGGCGGAACGCGCCACCGGCGGAGTGAATGCGGTGACCGGGCGTGGCCGCCACACGTCGTCGTCAGCCCTGGCGCTGCGTCTGGCGGACGCCCCGCCCGGCAGTTGGATCATCGATACGCCGGGCATCCGTTCCTTCGGCCTGGCGCACGTGGATCCCGACAGGATTCTGAGGTCGTTCCCGGACCTTTCCCCGGGAACTGACGATTGTGAACGCGGCTGCAAGCACACCGCCTCGGCTGTGCACTGCGGGCTCGATGCATGGGTGGCCGGCGGGCATGCAGGCCCCACCGGTGAAGCCCGGCTGGCATCCCTGCGCCGGCTCCTGGGAACGGATCCCCGGATGGAAGCACAGGAGACCAAGGAGCTCGGCAGCGTCAACTGACAAAGCCGATCTCCCAGCAGAAGCGCCTGCAGACGGTAGTTTGGAACCATGATCCAACCCGCTTCGAGCTACAACGATGACCTGCGCCTGGCCCATGTCCTGGCCGACTCCGTGGATGACCAGACCATGAGCCGCTTCAAGGCCCTGGACCTCCATGTGGAGACCAAGCCTGACCTGACGCCGGTCACCGATGCGGACAAAGCCGCCGAAGAAGCCATCCGCGGCCAGCTCTCCCGTTCCCGGCCACGCGATGCGGTTCTCGGCGAGGAGTTCGGCAGCACAGGCCACGGCTCGCGCCGGTGGATCATCGATCCCATTGACGGGACCAAGAATTTTGTGCGCGGCGTCCCCGTCTGGGCCACCCTCATAGCCCTAGTTGATGAGGGCGAGCCAGTGGTCGGCGTCGTGAGCGCTCCCGCCCTGGGCAAGCGCTGGTGGGCGGCCAAGGGCATGGGCGCCTACATGGGCCGTTCCCTTGCCGCGGCTACCCGGCTCCGGGTGTCCGACGTCTCCAGCCTGTCCGACGCCTCCCTGTCCTATTCCAGCCTGGGCGGGTGGAAGGAACGCGGGAACCTGGACGAGTTCCTTGGTCTTACCGAGGACGTGTGGCGGACCCGTGCTTTCGGTGACTTCTGGTCCTACTGCATGGTGGCTGAAGGCTCGGTGGACATTGCCTGCGAACCCGAACTCAATCTGTACGACATGGCCGCACTGGTGCCGATTGTGGTGGAGGCGGGCGGCCGCTTCACATCCCTTGAGGGCGAGGACGGCCCGTTCGGCGGCAACGCACTGGCCACCAACTCCATCCTGCACTCGGAGGTGCTGCAGCGGTTGAACCCGTACCTGGACGACCTGCTGTAACCATTTGAAAGACCGAAGAATCGACGGCGGACCCTCCGAAAGGAGGCGTCCGCCGTCGTTTTCTTCGGCCGACTGGCCGGTTTCCCGCCGTGGCGTAACAAAACCCTTAACAATTGCCCCGGCTTCAAACCTGGCCACCGCATGTTCTACGCTCTTAACCAGGTCACGAGTGCCAGCGCAAAACCCCGGTTTGCTGGCCGGCAACCCTCCTTTCGCGGCGGGGTGCCCCGGGTGACGACCAGGCCGGTCCGGAGTGGATGCGGCAAGCGCGGATTCCCTGTATGCCGGAGTCCTGTCCTGAAGTGAGGTCTCTGTGACAACTGCCACCGTCTCCCCCAACGCCGCCATTCCCGCCGCAACGTCTGCCGCTTTTGACGAGCGCCAGGCAGTCGCCGGCCGTCCCCTTGCCGCCGTCACCGGAGCGGAAATCCAGGCGCCCCTGATCAGCGGCGGCCACGTCCGGTACGCGAACCTCGACTACGGCGCATCGGCCCCTGCGCTGTCAGTGGTGTCCGCCTACCTCAATGAGGTCCTGCCGTACTACGCCAGTGTCCACCGCGGCGCCGGCTACGCATCGCAAATCAGCACATCCGTCTATGAGAATGCCCGCAGCATTGTCCGGGACTTCGTGGGCGGCCGCCCTGACGACTCCGTCATCTTCACCCGGAACACCACGGATTCCCTCAACCTGCTGGCCGGCTGCCTCCCCGCCACCGACGGACGCCCGGCCGGCGACGTCCTGTACCTGGACATCGAGCACCATGCCAACCTGCTGCCTTGGCAGGGCGTTCCCCACCGCAGCATCATTGCCGCCGACACCATTGCCGGAACCATCGAGTCAGTGCGCGCCGAACTGGAGCAGGGCGGCGTAAGCCTGCTGGCCATCACCGGCGCCTCCAACGTCACCGGCGAGATCCTTCCGGTCCGGGCACTTGCCACGCTCGCACACCAACACGGCGCACGGATCGTGGTGGATGCAGCCCAGCTTGCCCCGCACCGCCGCGTGGACATCAGCGCAGACGACGTCGACTACATCGCCTTCTCAGGACACAAGCTCTACGCGCCGTTCGGCGCAGGCGTCCTGGTGGGCCGCCCGGACTGGCTCGACGCCGGTACCCCCCACCTTGCCGGCGGCGGCGCCGTCAAGGAAGCGAGGCTCGACGGCGTCAGCTGGGCCACCGGCCCGGCCCGCCATGAGGGCGGGTCCCCCAATGTACTGGGTGCCGCAACCCTTGCGCGCGCCACCCAGGTGATCGCGGGGTTGGACCAGGGCCGCTGGCATGCACACGAGTCCGCCATCCGTTCCTTCCTGGTGGAGGGCCTGCAGGAGATCGACGGTGTAACGGTCCACCAGATCTTCAAGGACACCAATGCGGACACCGACACCATCGGCGTGGTCAACTTTTCCGTCGAGGGCTACGACGCCGGGCTGGTTGCGGCGTACCTGTCGGCCGAGCATGGCATCGGCCTGCGGGACGGGCGCTTCTGCGCCCATCCACTGCTGAAGCGGCTGGGCCTGCCATCCGGTTCCCTTCGCGCCAGTTTCGGTGTCGGTTCCAGGCTCGAGGACGCAGAGCGGCTCCTTGCGGGCATCAGGAATCTGCGCCGCGACGGCCTGGGGTGGGACTACGTGGTGGACGCCGGCCGTTGGGTTCCCGCGAACGACACGCGCACCTACCCGCACTGGGCTCCGAACACGCCGGGAACCGCGGGTGCTGCCCCCTGCCTTGACGGCTGATCCTCCCCGGCGCTCCCGTCGGAGCCCGCGCTCCGGTCAGAGTCGGCGCTCCAGTCAGGGGTGAATGCGGTAAATTCGAAAGATACCGCAGGCATAAACCGAAGGAGGCCGCGCGTGGTTCGGGGTGGCCCCAGGCTTGATCATGGGCGGCGCCAGGAGCTCGGCCAGAGCTTCCAGGACGGCGGCAGGCACTACCAGCGGGTCCGGCCCGGTTACCCTGCAGAATCTGCGCAGTGGCTCGTGCCTGCCGGGGCCCGCGATGCGCTCGATGTGGGCGCCGGAACCGGCAAATTCACCGAACTGCTGCTGGGCAGCGGGCTGGCTGTGACCGCCGTCGATCCATCCGCTGACATGCTTGACCAGCTGAAAACGCACTATCCGGACGCTACCGCTGTCCTCGGGACCGCCGAGATGACGGGCCTGCCGCCGGCGGCCTTCGACGTCGTCACCGTTGCCCAGGCTTGGCACTGGTGCGATGCCCTTGCCGCGAGCACCGAACTCGCCCGTGTGCTCCGGCCGCACGGAACGCTCGGGCTGGTCTGGAACCAGCTGGACACGTCCGTACCGTGGGTGCACAGGCTCTCCCGGATCATGCACGCCGGGGACGTGTACAAGCCGGACCACCGGCCAGTGGTTGGGCCGGAGTTCGGACAGCCCGAAGGCCACGTGACGCATTGGCAGGACGTAGTAAGCACCACCGACCTGATCGAACTCACCAAATCCCGCAGCTACTATTTGCGTGCCGGTGAAGCCACCCGGGCCAAAGTCCTCGCAAACCTCGACTGGTACCTGCATGAGCACCTTGGCCATGCCGGGGACGAGGAACTCGAACTGCCCTACCTGACGCTGTCCTGGCGGGCAGTCAAAATATGACCTGCCACGCCGTTGCGGCCCACGGGCACCCGCTAGGCTTGGTCCTGTGAAGACCAGCGCGCCCTCCTCCTCCATCGAGGACTACGTCAAGGTCATCTACTCATTCACGGAATGGCAGGACAAGCCCATCACGTCCTCCCAGCTGGCCCTGCGGCTGGGGGTGGCCAATTCCTCCGTGTCGGAGATGGTCCGCAAGCTGAAGGACCAGGGCCTTGTCGACCACAAGCCATACAGCGCCATCACCCTCACCGATGCCGGCCTGCGGTTGGCTCTTGCCATGGTCCGGCGCCACCGCCTGATCGAGACGTACCTGGTCCAGCAGCTGGGCTACAGCTGGGACGAGGTCCACGACGAAGCCGAGCTGCTGGAGCACGCTGTATCGGATACCTTCATTGAGCGGGTCGCGGCCAAGCTCGGCAACCCAAGCCGTGATCCGCACGGCGATCCGATCCCGACAGCTGACGGCAAGGTTCTTATGCCCCGCGCCCATGTCATGGGTGAACTGGATAAGGGCCACACGGGCAGGATCACCCGGATCAGCGATGACAACCCGGATTTGCTCCGCTACTTGTCCGCTGAGGAGATAGACCTCGACGCCGAGGTGGAGGTTGTTGGCCGCAGGCCGTTCGGTGGCGCGCTGGTGGTGCGGATCCGCAACTCGGGGCGGACCAGGGACTATGACCTTGCTGACGAAATCACCTCGGCTCTCTGGGTCCACAGCGATCATCCCCATCCCGGCTGCCTGCTGGGAGAGGGCTGAGTTGGGGCTGCCTTTCGGCCGGCGACCGCCTTGGTGACGGCATGCCTTGGATTAGCGGCGTGAAGCGGCCCGGAATGCCGGCGGGGCGGGCGTGGCTTGCGGTCGCCGTTGGTGGCCTGATCGGCAGTGAACTGCGATATGGCCTGGGACTCGCCTTTCCCGATCAGCCCGGATCAATTCCCTGGGCTATGCTCTGGATCAACGTCACCGGCAGCTTTGTCCTGGCCGCGCTGACCACGGCCTGGATGGACCGGCCACGGACATCCTTCTGGCTTCGGGCGGGACTTGGTCCCGGACTGCTGGGTTCCTTCACCACATTTTCCGCGGTCGTGTTCGCTGTGGACCAGCTGGCACGGGCCGGCGCGCATCCGGCCTGGATTGCCTATCTGGTGCTCTCGCTGCTCCTGGGATTATTGGCTGCCGGTCTGGGCTGGCGTCTGGGGAAGTTGCTCCCCCGGAATCCGGCAGGCGTGGCTGCGGGCGGCCGGCCGTGATCACTGCGGTCCTGGTGGGGGTTTTCGGCGTGTTGGGCGCGCTGCTGCGGTTTGGCATCGACAGCTGGTTCGCGCACCACAGCTCCACGCGCAGCATCCGACTGCCCGGCGGGCAGGAAAAGCTGCACTGGCCGTGGGCAACGCTGCTGGTGAACGTGGGAGGTTGCTTCATCATCGGGGTGTCATCAGGCCTCGCTGCGCAGCTGGGACTGGCCGATGAATGGCACACGGGGCTGGCTACAGGCCTGGCCGGGGGCCTGACGACTTTCAGTTCGTGGACCACCGCCACTGTGCGGCTGGTGAGTGAAGCACGGTTTGGTTCAGCGGCCCTTAACATTGCAGCGAACCTGTTCCTGGGCTTTGCCGCGGCCGCGGCGGGTATTGCAGTATCGTCCTAGCGTTGGGCGCAGGAGGAGCCGATTTGGCGGACTCCCGTATCGTGGATTCTGATGATCAGCAGACGTGACGCAGCAATAGCCCTGGATGTACCGATGGAAATGGCACGGCGCCATGGCCTTCCGAAGTGGATGACCGAGGCAGAACTGGGCGAAATCCTGGACAACCCGCCGGCCTGGCTGGTTCAGTCCCGTGCGAACCGGACGGGCAAGCGTCCGGTCTGGGTCCACTTGGAATGCGCCGTTTGCGGCTACGAGGAGGCGGCCCGCCCCAAGAAGTGGTGGCCGGACTTCACGTACGTGGTGTGCGGCCACCATGGACCCGCTGAGGTGCCGCCCGTGCAGCCCGGCTTCATCCGGAGCGAGTTCGACGGCGTCGGCACGCGTTTCGTCGGCATCGCGGACGTGGCAGCGACTGGCCCGGGGCAATAGCCGCTCCGCCCGGACGGCTCATGTACCGTTGCTGGTCATCTCCTCAGGGACCGCCACCAGATGGATTTCCGTGCCGTCCCGCAACACGGCGACGTCGAGTGGCTGTCCGACGGCATCGGCAAAAAGCAGTCGCTGCAGGCTTTCGGCATTGCTGACAGGCCGGCCGCCCGCTCTCAAGAGGATGTCCCCCGCTGACAGGCCTGCCTTGTCCGCCGGAGAATCCGGCAGCACCTCCACGATCCGGAGCCCGTCCCGCTGGCCGGTCCTGATCACAGCGCTTGGGCTGAGCCGCATCGGGGTGCTGATCAGGCCAAGGTAAGCCCGCCTGACCCGTCCGTCGGACAGCAGGGCGGAGATGATCCGGCGGGTGGTGGCGTTGATCGGAACCGCCAGTCCCAGTCCGGCACCTGCTACGGCCGTATTGATGCCAACGATCCGGCTGTGCGTATCAGCCAGCGCCCCGCCGGAATTGCCAGGGTTCAATGCAGCGTCAGTCTGGATCACGTCTTCGATGACCCTTCGGTTGCCGCCGGACCATACGGGAATGGCCCGGCCCAGGCCGCTCACCACGCCTGCTGTTACCGAGCCCGCGAGTCCCAGGGGATTTCCCACGGCCACAACCAGTTGTCCTACACGCAGGGATTCTGCTGCGCCGAATTCCGCAGGGGCAATCTTAGGACGCCTGCCGTGGACCACCGCAAGGTCGGACAAGGGATCGATACCCACGAGTTCCAGCTCCATCCGGCTGCCGTCGGCGAAGACTGCATGGCCGCTGCGCGTCCCGGCCACCACATGGGAATTTGTCAGGAGGTAGCCATCCTCCGTGAAGAGTACGGCGGAACCCGCACCCATCCGTACCCTTCCGTTGCGGCGCGGCGCTGTCATCTCGATGGCTGCCACGTGCGGTGTGACGGCGGCTGCCACGCGCATGACTGTCTGTGAATACGAATCCAGCGCCTCGGCGTCGTTCTCGGAAAAAGCCGGCTCCCGCGCCTCATCCATGGCGCACCTCCTGGTCGTGCCCGCCCGACCGCCCTTGCCGGGTGACCGGGTCCTATCGGAATCAACGATTCGGGGAGGGGCTGTAGTCCCATACCCGCTACGCCGTTGGTGAACGGCGCGTCGACCATCAAGGCAGGCATAGAAAAACACCCCGGTCCGAAGACCGGGGTGTTATCCGATGGGTGGACTCATCCCTGAGGATGTTTCAACTCATCACAAATGTGGAGATGGGGGGAATTGAACCCCCGTCCGATGTCGTGTTGTCAGGGCTTCTCCGGGCGCAGTTTGCGTCGGATTTTCTCGGCCCCAGCCATGCTGCAAACAGCTGGCTGATCCGGGCCCAGTCATCTAAGAGTCCCGTTCACCCCGATGACGGAGGTGAACAGCAGTGGCTATCTAAATGACGCCAGGATCCGGGGCGATAGCAACCTCGGGCTGACGGACTGTCTTACTGCTTAGGCAGCAAGAGCGAAGTCAGTGCGCTTAGATTCGGCACTTATTGGTTTGCAGAAAGCGTTTACGAGATAATTCTGCATCCTCGGCCCGCTTCACCTGTCGCGACTAACATCGTCGAAACCGATCATCCCCATATTCTTTTACCAAACCGGCGGGCAAGCCCACCGGACTACTTATACTAACGCATGTTCTGCGTCATTCATTCCTAGCGGCGGCGGTTTCGCTCACGCATTTCCCGCTGTGCCTCCCGGTTGTCCTGCTGTTCGCGGAGGGTCTGGCGTTTGTCGTACTCGCGCTTACCTCGGGCCACACCGATCTCCACCTTGGCGCGCCCATCCACAAAGTAAAGCTGAAGGGGAACGATGGTGTAGCCGGATTCCCGTACTTTGTGGGAGATCTTAATGAGCTCCTCGCGGTGCAGCAGCAGCTTCCGGCGGCGCCGGGCCGCGTGGTTGGTCCAGCTCCCCTGGTTGTACTCCGGGATATGGATGGCTTCCATCCACAGTTCGTCATTGTAGAAGGTGCAGAAGCCATCAACCATGGAGGCGTGGCCCTCCCGCAGGGACTTTACTTCGGTGCCCATGAGCGCGATGCCAGCCTCGTAGGTATCCAGCACGTGGTAATCATGCCGGGCCTTGCGGTTGGTGGCCACCACTTTACGGCCACTTTCTTTAGGCAACGGAAAGCTCCTCAGGTCAAGTCGGATGTCTTCCGGGCCAGCCGGCGCGGAGTGATACCAGTGTACGGCAGGGCAATCCGCCCCTACAGCAGGCCCATCGGGTCCACCGGACTGCCGTTGAGCCAGGTTTCGAAGTGGGCATGGCAGCCGGTGGAGTTGCCGGTGTTGCCGGAGTAGGCGATCAGCTGCCCCTGCGAGACCCGCTGGCCGTTCGAGACCACGATGCTGGCGTTGTGGTAATAGATCGTGTTCAGGGTGTTGCCCTGCATCAGGCCGTGCGAAATTTTGACTCGCCAGCCGCCGCCGTCCGCGGAGCTCCAGCCTGAGCTGAAGACCTCGCCTGCCGCGGCAGCGTAGACCGGCGTGCCGCAGGCCGCTCCAAAGTCGAGCCCGGTGTGCATGTAGCCGCCCTGGCCGTAGAAGTCGATGGTGCCCGGCGGTGTGGCCCGCCAGCCGAAGCCGGATGTGATGGGGACGCCGCCGCCAAAGGGGTTCCGGACCCCAAAGGCCGACGGCGATCCCGCCGGCGGCATGAACGACTGAACCGGCGGTGCCGGCGGGGGTGGCTGGTTTCTCGCTGCGGCTTCGGCTGCGGCGGCTGCCGCCGCCGCTGCTGCCGCGGCTTCCGCCTTCCTGCGCTGCTCGGCCTCCCAGGCCTCACGCAGCTTCCGGTCGCGCTCCTGGATTTCTGCCGCAACCGCATTCTGGCTGGCCTGGACCCCGGCCAGCTGTGACTGGATGCCGGGCTTGGCCGCCTGAAGTTCGGCGTCAAGGCGGGTGGTGTCGGCGATCAGCTGGTCGACCTGTTCCTTTTTGGCGGCTGCCTCGTCACGGGCGGCCTTTTCCCGCTCCAGGGCAGCATCCGCCTTGGCCTTGAGGTCCTTGATCTCGGCCTCCACTGCCTGGAGGCGGGCTTGCGAGTTCACGTTGGTGGCGCTCTGCTGCGACAACTTGTCCATGGCAGCGTTCTGGCTGCGCATGGCCTGGTCCGCCAGGTCCATGGTTTCCGTCAGGCTGGCGCCGTTGTTGGAGCCAAAGAAGAGGGACAGGTTTGACGGCACTCCGCCGGATTTGTAGGCCTGGGTGGCGATTTGGCCGATGAGTTTCTTGGTGTCGGCGATTTTTTGCTTGTCCGTTTCCAGCTGCTGCGTGATCTTGGCCTTGTTCTGCTGGGCCATGTCCACACGTGCAGACAGCGCTTCTACCTCTTTGACTGCGCCGGCCACACGGCCCTGTGCTTCAAGGAGTGCCTGCTGGGCGCCGGGTAGCTGGCCCTGGTAGATCACCAGGTCGCTGGCCGCTTTGGCGATGCGGGAATCAACGAATTCCAAGGACTGCTGAACACGTGCGGCTTCGGCCTCGAGCGCTGCCTGCTTGTCTTCCAGCTCGTCGGCGAAAGCCACCGGCGTGGACGAGGCGAGTCCGGCCGCAAGGACAACAGCAAGCACCCCACTGATGACACCTGACCGGCGCGCAGCAGTCCGACGCTCCTGGCGGTGGCGCGGGGAAGTCTGATCGGTAAAGTTCATGGGCATTCCTTGGTCGGTTTGCATAGCCTAAACGCGAAGGTATCTACGTAAGGTCAAGAGGGACGAAATTCCAGCCAAGGATGCGCCAAGGATTAGCAAAGCCGGCGCAAGGATCAGCGCCTGGCCTGAGGAGATAAAGGCGGTATCCGGGTACTGCTGGGCCATGTACTCGCCGAGGAAGAAGTGGGCAACTGCCCACAGCGTGGCGGAAGCCAGGGCAGCACCGATCACGGCAGCGATGACACCTTCCAGGATGAACGGCAGCTGGATGACAGTCTTCGAGGCACCCACCAGGCGCATGATGCCTGTTTCACGGCGGCGGCTGAAGGCTGAAAGCCTGATGGTGGTGGCGATCAGAAGGATGGCGCAGACAATCATGACACCTGCGATGCTCACCGCCACCAGGGAGGCGCCGTTCATGACAGAGAACAGGCGCTCGAGAAGCTGGCGCTGGTCAATGACCGTTTCCACGCCCGGCTGGGAGGAGAAGGTCTCGCTGATGATCTGGTATTTCTCGGGATCCTTCATGTTGATCCGGAATGAAGCCGGCAGCTGGTCCGGCGTCACAGAATCCACGATCGGTGAATTCGAGAACTGGTCCTTGAAGTGCTTGTACGCCTCGTCCTTGGACTCGAACTGGAAGTCGTTGATGTACTGTGCCACCGCCGGCGATTCCAGCAGTGCGTTCAGGCTCTCCTGCTGTTCGGGGGTGACCGGTCCTGCCGCGCAACCGGCCGCCGTCGAGCCTTCACTGCACAGGAAGATGGCCACCTGGACTTTGTCGTACCAGTAGCCCTTCATCTGGTTGATCTGCATCTGCAGCATTCCGGCGGCACCCACAAACGTGAGCGACACAAAGGTGACCAGAATGACCGAGACCACCATCGAAATGTTGCGGCGGAGTCCGCTGCCGATCTCGCCGAGGATGAACGCAAGCCTCATCGCTGCGCCTCGCCTTCGCCGGACAGGCCGGATTCAGGGGTTTCCCTGCCACTGGCGTCCTTGAGCCTGCGCGACTGTCCCACGACAGGAATCATGGAGGTGTACAGCGCTTTGGCTTCGTCACGGATGACCACCCCGTTCTTCAGTTCAACCACGCGTTTACGCATCTCGTTGACGATGTCGTCGTCGTGCGTGGCCATCACCACGGTGGTTCCGTTCTGGTTGATCTTGTCCAGCACGCCCATGATGCCCATGGAAGTGGTGGGGTCCAGGTTTCCTGTGGGCTCGTCGGCGAGAAGGATCCCCGGCCGATTGACTACCGCGCGGGCGATGGCCACGCGCTGCTGCTCACCGCCGGAGAGTTCGTGCGGCATGCGGTGCTCTTTGCCCTCCAGGCCCACCGTCTTGAGGACCTCAGGAACGGTGTCCCTGATGACGCTGCGGCTTTTGCCGATGACCTGCATCGCGAAGGCGACGTTGGCGAACACATTCTTTTGCGGAAGGAGCCGGAAGTCCTGGAATACGACGCCGATGCCGCGCCTCAGCCGGGGGACGCGCCAGCTGGAGATCTTGGCGACGTTCTGGCCGGCCACGTAGACAGCGCCTAATGTTGCGCGGTCTTCCTTGAGCACCAGGCGGAGGAAGGTGGATTTGCCGGAGCCGGACGCGCCGACAAGGAAGGCGAACTCGCCACGGTCGATCTCAAGGTTGACTGAGTCCAGCGCAGGCCGGGTTGTCTGGTCGTAGACCTTGGTGACATTTTCGAATCGGATCATGGCCCTAAGTACCCTGCAGGGCACGGCTGATTATCATGCAGCCCAGTTCTGCAGCCGGTGCACGGGTTTTCGTTTGGGGAAAGTAGGGCCCCGGCCCCTTGACTATACGCAGGAACCCCGGCGTATTACCGGGGTTCCGAGGGCGTGTCGCGGGAACGGGTCCTGACTTGGCCCGGTTGCCGCCCTATTTCGCGGCGTTGCGGTTATCGGTGCGCCAACGGATTCCGGCGTCAATGAAGTCGTCGATTTCGCCATCGAACACTGCCGAAGTGTTGCCCACTTCGTGCTCGGTCCGGAGGTCCTTGACCATCTGGTAGGGGTTGAGGACGTAGGAACGCATCTGGTCGCCCCAGGACGCCTTGACGTCTCCGGCCAGCGCCTTCTTTTCAGCGTCTTCCTGTTCCTTCTTGAGGAGCAGGAGCCTGGACTGCAGGACCCGCATGGCCGCGGCGCGGTTCTGGAGCTGCGACTTTTCATTCTGCATGGACACCACGGTGCCGGTGGGAATGTGCGTGAGGCGGACGGCGGAGTCCGTGGTGTTCACGGACTGGCCACCCGGGCCGGACGACCGGAAGACGTCCACGCGGATTTCGTTGTCTGGAATTTCGATGGAGTCGGTCTGCTCGATGAGCGGGATGACCTCCACAGCTGCGAACGAGGTCTGCCGCCGGCCCTGGTTGTCGAAGGGACTGATCCTGACCAGCCGGTGGGTTCCGGCCTCAACGCTGAGGGTGCCGAAGGCATACGGTGCCTTCACCTCGAAGGTTGCCGACTTCAAGCCGGCCTCTTCGGCGTAGGACGTGTCCATGACCGTTGTGGGGTAGCCGTGGCGTTCAGCCCAACGGAGGTACATACGCATCAGCATCTCGGCAAAGTCAGCAGCGTCCACGCCGCCGGCTCCCGCGCGGATGGAGACCACGGCCTCCCGCTCGTCGTATTCACCGGACAGCAGCGTGACGACTTCGAGCTCCTTCAACGCCTTCTTGATGGACTCCAGTTCAGTCGCCGCCTCCCCCATCGAGGCAGCGTCATCCTCGTCCTGCCCCAGCTCCACCAGGACCTCAAGGTCATCGATCCGTGAAACCAGGTTGTTGAGGCGTTCGAGTTCCGACTGCCTGTGTGAGAGCCTGGACGTGATTTTCTGCGCCGCTGCGGGATCGTCCCAGAGGTCCGGCTCGCCCGCCCGCTCGCTCAATTCAGCGATGTCTTCCTTCAGAGTCTCCACCTCGGAGACCCGTTCGATGGAATCGTATGTGGCGCGGAGCGCGCGGATCTCAGCGGAAAAATCAATATTGGCCATGGTTGTTTAAGCCTACGCTATCCAGCGAAACGCCCAGGTCCGGCGCCCTCTTCCCGGATTATTCAGCGTGTAAGGCGTGAACGGGCGGTGGACGTTGCTTCAATCCGAATGCCGTCGGGCACCAGAAAGTTCACCACGGGCGGGTGCACGGCAGCGGTGAGAACAACGACGGCGGTGGAGCCGTCGGGCGTTCCTGTCGCCCCTGCCACGGCCAAGGAGTCAAAGCGCTGCGACCCCGGGCTCCGGGAGACAAAATCTGCTGCCACATTTCGAACCCTCGCCGAATTCAGCATGGCTGACGGGCTGCCGCCCTGCGAATCGACCTCGCCGAGGGTGTAGCTGTCCGCTGCCGCAAGTGACGCGCCGTCCGCCAGGGACAGCAGCCTCTTGTGTTCCAAGTAGACGGCTGAGATGCCCATGACAACGGTTGCCACCAGCAGGGCCAGCGCAACGTAGCCAAGGATCATCACCATCATCTGCCCTTCCTCATCCGCCTTACCGGTTCTCATCTGAATCTGCCCACCAACTGGGTGGCGGACGCCTCCACTTCAGTGGCAGACAATTGGAAGCCGTCACCGAACGGGACAAACGGCAGGGGAACTGTCAGCCTCACGCTTGCGGTCACCACCGTGCCAGCGGCCTGGCAGTCGGCGGGCATGCAGCTCATGACCAGCCGGGCCTCTTCGGGCCGGTGCCCGAAGTCGGCAAGCGCGATGGCCACTGCCTGTTCCGCGGCCGCTTGCGCTGAGGAAGCGTCAGGCTGTGCGACGTAAACCTTTGCGGCCTGGTCAGCTGCACCGACCACGGCAAAGGAACCGCCCTGGATCTGCCCCACCGTGATGATGAAGTAGACCAGCGGAACCATCAGCAGGAGAGCAAGGAAGGTGAACTCAACAACCGCACTCCCCCGCTCGTGCCCGCTATCGTGCTTTCTTGCCTTTTGTTGCAGGAGACCTGCATTGCCCCATCGGATCTTTAGCGTCTGGCGCCCTCCAACGAAGACGGTACCGGGGTCCATGCAAAGCGCCTCGCGCAGCCGTACCTTCATCCGCCGCTGGGCATCAGGGCTGCAGCGCGGCATGGCCTTTCACCTCCAGCAAGTCCCGGGGACCGATCAGACCAATAACCGGCATTGGCGCCCGCACAGTCACTTCCAGGGTCCGGAGGCCCTGTACCGTCACCTCGCTGGTACTGACCTGCCCGGCAAAGCCGGGATTCAGCGCCGTCACAATGAGGGTGCGGGTCCGCTCTTCCGCGTCGACGGCGCCACGGTCTGCCAGGGATCCGTACCTGGCACCGGAAGCGGCGGCATCGATCAGGGTGTTGCGGACGTGCAGAACGAGCGTGAGTTGGATGATCGCCAGGAAAAACATCGTGAGCAGTCCCCCGACCAGGACAAAATCCACCACGGCCGAGCCCCGTTCCCTTGTTTCCGGCAGTTCGAGCGCACTGTTGGATTCCCGGGCGAACCACGGCATGGGTTTAGCTGCCGACCTTGTCCATCGCCTGGTTAAACATTGCTTCAAGCGCCGGGCCGGCGAGCGCCAGGAGGGCTGCCACCAACACAGCGGACATCAGGGTAATCATGACCCAACCGGGCACGTCTCCCCGTTCCGGGTGATCATTCGCCGTGCGGAGTGAAGCGGTCAGTGCCAGGAACATCACTGTGCAGCGGATTCCCAGGTTTTTCATTTCTTCCTCTTTCTCAATGATTCCAATGTTTGTTTGGTCTTTTGCGTGCTTCGGGTCCCCTTGTTCCCGGTCTCATTTAGAAGCCCAGGCTGATAGCAGCGATCCCGGGAAAGACGGCGAAAACGACGGTCAGCGGCAGCACACCGAAAACGAGTGGGACCCCGGTCGTGCACCGCTAGCGTTTCCCGTTGACGCAAAAAAAGGGGCGATCCCAGAGCATGCGAACGGAAGTCACACAGTTCTGGAATCGCCCCTGCTCACTTAGGGCATGAACGGTCCTACGATGTGCGGGGAAATTATCAGGCGATACCTGCCCGCCCAGATGCGCTCTAGGGTTATCACCTCGTCGACGAAGTTACCCTGCCTGAGAATCTGCGAGAGCGGACCCCAGTGAAGCACTGTCGGAACATTCCCCTGCCCTGCAATACGGTGAGGCGCATGGGAGACGACGATCGGCACCATGCCATAAGACTGCCCATCGATGTAAACGTCGAATTGCACGGACACCTCGGCTACTGTTGGGTCGTTGGGCCTAGGAGCCCATGGCAACCCGCTGAAGAACACCTGCTCGAAGTATGTTTTGTGCTGGATCGGGAACCCTTCCTGGGAGAGTCGAAGATTCCCAGTCGGATTGCTTCGTTCGCTCGGCGGCTGCTGCGCGGCCGTCTTGTCCATCGTCTTAAACCACCTTTTGACCACGAAGGCGGCAGGAAGTTGAGCAGGCATACCGGTAAGTGTTGGGCGCCTACCCGGTCCTTGCGTAGGAACCGGGCTGGCCAACGGTGACCGTGCCCGTGCGGTCGGACCCGAGCCAGGAAGTAACGGCAGCCGTCGCTTCTCAGTGGCACTTCTGCCGAATAGGTCAGGAACAATGCCGTGACTTACGGCGTCGTCGTCCTCGGGTTCATCACCCCTGGATGATGCGGGCCGTCTCGCAATGTCCTCGTCTTGGATGCGTAAGGCAGGGCTCGCGAGGATCTGCGGCATGGTCGAGGCATTCAGGGGTATGCAAACGTTGGTATCTGCTACAAGGTTTTTGTAGTAATCCATGACCGACTGGTACAAAGCTTCGTCGTCGGCCTCGTCGCGATCTAGGTCAATCCAAAGAGCAGCCTCATAGTTCCACGCCAGTCCTCCGGCGGTCATGTTGTTGGAGCCGATAAAGAGGCTGGCTTTCGATGATCCACTTGCAACATAGACCTTTGGGTGGAAGGTCCTTCCAGCGTCATGGAAAACGTAAGCGTCATGTATCGTCGTCGCCAGGATGTCAAGGCCCTGCTCTGACGCCCCGCCTTCGCTAACGCCGACTACCGCATGGGTTTTGTTGCCGGGTCGATTGCCGAAGGAGTGCAACAGCGGTTGGATGCGACCCAGCCCGCTCTTTTTGGCCCAGGCAACCACCATGTGGAACTCTGTATAGGCGCTGCTGACGCTGATGTGGTCAAACCAATCGGCCAAGTTGGATTGATCGGCATATGGCTGAGGAACAAACTTTATCTTCACTGAGGCAGCGTCTCCCGGAGCCGTGGGAATTCATGGGGAGACGCGCCGGGGAGGCTGGGAAAAGACGGCTGGGCCGCTAGTAAGGTGTGCTACTGAAGAAGCTGAAGTGAGGAATCGCGTGATTACATCGGACAAGGTCTCTGCCGAAAAACTAAGGGGCGGGTTCTATACCCCGGCAGGGCTCGTGAAGGTCTGCTTGGACCGTATACAGTCCTTGACTCTTGACGACCTACCCCTGCGATTTCTGGAACCGAGCGCGGGAGACGGTGCTTTTATTGAGGGCCTAAGCGCCCATGCCCTTCGGGATCGCGTTAAGTCGGTAACGGCCGTTGAGCTTGACGAAGCAGAGGCTCAGTCTTGTTCCTCCCGGCTTGCCTCGACCGAATTCGGGGGCGAGGTAGTTGCTGCGAGCGTGCTGGAATGGGCGGAGGCTACGTCTGAACAGTACGACGTCGCGGTTGGAAACCCCCCGTTCGTCCGATTCCAGTTCGTGAGCGAAGCGGACCGGCAGAGGGCCAGCGCAATACTTGCCAGGGCGGGTGTGGTTGCCACGTCGGTTTCTAACCTCTGGCTCTCCGTTTTCATCTCCGCACTCAAGAAATTGGTACCTGGTGGTACCTTCGCGTTCATACTGCCCGCCGAAGCCCTCATGGGTGTCTCCGCTCAGGGAGTGCGTGCGTGGCTTCTGCGGGAATGCGCTCACGTCAATTTGGACCTGTTTCCGCCTGATTCGTATCCCTCTGTACTCCAAGAAGTCGTTGTTCTCAGTGGACGACTGAAAGCAAGCGGGGCGGCTCCTACCCGCGAACTCCGGGTCAGGGAACACCTGGAAGCCCATAAAGTCGATTGGACGCACGTAGCAAATGAGCGGGCACAAACGTGGACCCGCTATCTCTTGTCTCCGGAGCAGGTTTCGGCCCTCGAGGTGGCGACAAGCCTTCCCGAAGTGGTTCCCCTTAGAACGACCGCAGCGTTCTCAGTGTCAACCGTCACCGGGGCTAATGACTACTTCTGTGCCAGTACAGAAGAGGTCGCATACTACGGTCTTGAGGATTGGGCCACGCCACTGCTCCCAAGAACCCGGCATGCCCCTGGGCTCGACTTCACCCTGGAGGAGCACGGCAGCCTGTCGGAATCTAGTGTCAATGCTTGGCTTGTCCATTTTGCAGCGGACAAGCCAGACCCTCGTCGCAGGGCAAAGGCGGCCCGGTTCATTCAGAATGGTGAGGACCAGGGCTTGGACAAGCGATACAAATGCCGGATACGGGAACCATGGTTTCGGGTTCCTGTGGTGACACCGGGAGCCCTCATGATGGCGAAACGCAGTCACAGTTACCCCCGCGTGGTGATGAATTCCGCATCAGTTGTCACTACCGACACCATCTACCGTGGTCTACCGACGCCCGGTTCACCCTTGAGTCCACGCGGCATCGCGACGACTTTCCACAACTCCTTGACCCTTCTGACGGCGGAGATCGAGGGCCGCAGCTTCGGTGGCGGCGTCCTGGAACTCGTCCCTTCGGAGGTTAGCCGCCTCAGCATTCCCGTCAGTCCGGGCATTGAGGAGCATTTCGAGTCGCTGGACACCATAGCGCGGTCCGTCACATCGCCGGATGACCAGTCGGTCGTAGACGCTACTGACCAAATCCTTATTTCCAGAATCCCTGCCTTAGATGCCGATGTCATGGCGTCCCTCCGGTCTTCGCGTCTTGAGCTGTTGGCCCGGAGAAGGAACAGAAACTAGGGAGCTCAGCACCCCCTGGCCCCTGACCAAATCAATACCCCCGAAACCAAAAAGCCCGGGTGGGCCATGAGTCTGTCAGCAGCGCGAAGCAATGGTTGCACTGGAACACTCGTCGCTTGCCGCGCACTTCGTGGAGAGCATGCGGGCCTGGGTTCTCGCATATGTGACACTCCATCATTAAGTACAGGTTGCCTTTGGCGTCCGCTCTGATGGTCACATACTTAATTGTCGCGGGCTATGGCCTAAAAGAGTAACGGGCCACAGAAATTCTCCCCAAAGCTACAGCCCCCTCACCTCACATCAGGGCTGCACCGGGGACGGGCAGGTCCTAGTGGGGCTTGCCTTGGGCAATCACGCCAGGGCCGCTATTACCGCCCACAGATCGCCGTCTGTGGCGTTGGCTTTACGTCGTCAAAGCCTAGGGCAAAGGGAATCCCACCCGCCGTTCCGTCTGTATCGCGGGTGGGACTTCCTTTTCTGGCGCTGGTGGCGACTGAAAGGCATAAAGCTCGCCGACCATCGATCCCCTCGTCCGGGAAAATGGCAGGAAAACCGGACGGCAGGTGACGTTTACGCCATGCCCTCCTTGGTCTTCTTACCGGCGGAAGGCTTGACCGCCCGCCGTCCGGCAGAAACCCCTTCGTTTACGGTTGCCGCACGAGGGCGCACGCGTGCGGCAACCTGCTCATTCTGAACCTCGACAGCCCAATCCGGGAGCGCCTCCCCCGGCACAAAAACAACCTCATTGCCCGTGTCCGGATGGACAGTGTGCAAATAATCCCGCGAGATACGCCCCGCGCCCCCGCCCGTCGTCAACCCGCCGCCGTGCTCCCGAACCGCCACGGCCTCAGCTTCTTCCCGCTCCATGCCCCGGGCCTCCAGTTCCTCGCTGGCCCGGCTCATCACAGTGCCCCCTGGACAGCGCGGTAAACCGCGAACGCTGCCGGGCGGGCAGGCTGAACATCGCCCCGCCAGTGCGCCACAATGCCGATCTGGCCCGTGTCCGCATACTTCTCGGTCAAAACCTGGATGGTGATCGGCAGCCGCTGGCCGATGAGGAGCTGCTTCCAGTCCCCCACGAACAGGTCGGTGGCGCGGTTCGTCATCGTGCCCTGCGTGTAGGACGGGACCTGGTTCGTCATCAGCCGAGGCAGACCCTCAACGTCCGCAGGCAGCCGCAGGGGCTGGCCCGTCGTGTCGTTCGCCCCTGCGTACTGACGGGCGAGCTTGGCATTCCAGATCAGTGCCGTAGGTTCCTCGTTCAGGTAGCGGACCCGGTAGACGGTATCCAGCACCTCAGCGAAGTAGGTCCCTGCGGTCTGCGCGGTTCCGTTGGCGGCACCGCCCAGAACGCTCGCTGGAAGGACTGCGTTGAGTGCCGCCAGAACACCCCTGGGGTTCGGTGGTGTTGGCAAGTTGATTGAGCCGGCCCCGGTGGTGATGCCGCCGTACAGGGCTGCGAGGTCGAGACGCTGGGCCATGGCCTTGCTGATCGCGTTCTTCACGATCTGGTCCGCGTTGTTCGCGTCCTGGAACCACTCCAACGAACCGATCACGAGAGTGCTCATCGTCGTCGCTGTCAACGTCACGTTGTCGAACGTCGGATCGGACGGCGTGATCACCGATGCCTCGGCACGGAAAGCTGCGGTTGGATCACCAGTCAACCGGCCGATCTTCACCACGCCCGCGTCCATCGGAATGATGGAGGCCCCGGCCTGCATCACGGCCGACTTGTTCCTGGCAAGGTCAATCAGTTCCCCGGCCCAAATCGTGGGGACGACAGCCGCGCCACCCGTAGTAGACAACGCCCGGATCATGTTTCCCAGGTTTCCGTACTGCGACTCGGCGTGTTCCTCGTTCGGCTCCTGATGCGCGGCGACCAGTGGGTGCGACCGGAAGGCCTCACCCGGTTGGAGCGCCGCCCGTTCGCCGGTGGCTTCGTACACAAAGTCGCCGCTGGTTGCCTTACCCCGGCCACCAGTTTCAAGGCGACTCAGCACAGCGTCGGCCGTGGCAGCGTCCTCCTGGAACTTATCGTGCTTACGCAACTGCGCGAAGCAGCTTTCCAGGCGTGACTGCACCTCGTCGAACTCCCGCGCCTCTTCGACGGTCAGGTCCCGCTTTTCAGCTTCGGCCCTTTCCAGGATCGCCTGGCCCGCCGCCTTGTTCTTGTCGATCTGTTCCCAGATCATCGTCTTCATTGTCGATGCCATGATGTCCACGGCCTTTCTTGGAGAGACCCGCACGCCAGCAAAATGGCTGCGGAAATGTGAATAAGGGTCCATGCCCGGAAAACAGGCCCTCAACGCCGCCCAATGGGCCTCAGCAGGTGGGTTTCGCCCGGCCTGCGGCGGAGGTCGCTCCGTCTTTACTGCTATCGGCGGTGGATTTCGTCCTGCCGCTCCGCTCGCTTCCACTCACTGCGCGTCAGGTGGGTTGCGCCCTGCCTGCTGCGGTCCGTGAAAGCTTCGCTCACCTTCAATTTTAACTCTCCGGCCTGACTAATTACAGCCCTGTCATTCGACGCGGGACTCCTTATTCGCCCGGCCGTCCAAGCGGCCGCATCGAGCCAAGGAAATCATCATCCTCATCGTCCCGATCCAATTCGGACGACGCAGCAAGGTCCCGCATCAGCTCCCGCCAAGTCCGTGTTGTGGCCGACAACAGGTGCCAGCGGCCTGTCTCCGGGATCGAATCCAGGAGCCGGGCGTGCATAACGGCCACATCCCCCAAGGCCGTCCCAGCGTCATCCAGCGGCCCGCAGACATGAATGAAACCGCGCGTCGAGGCCTCCACCGGACCCACGCCCTCGTCAGACGGAGGAGCGACCTCCTCGCCCCGCTGCTTCGCCCGGAACCGCGCCTGCGCGTCCGCCTTGCCCCGGCGGCACACGAAACACTTGCACCCGTGCCTCTGATACCCCGACTGCCCGTGTTTGATTCCCGGCAGTGGATCATCCCCAGCCATGCTCTCCTCCTCCATCAGACGTGACTACCCCGGCCCAACGCTCCGGGGGGAAATTGTTGCGGACGGCGCGGTCATCTGCCGGGTCTCTTCCCTAAAAAACCGGCCGTGTTGCGTTCCATCCCATCCCGTCATCCATGGAAGAATCGACTTCCGGAACCCCTGCGCATCCCCCCAACGCGCAGGGGTTCTATCTGTTTCCACTTCCGATTCATCCGCACGGGACGGAGGATTAGCCCCATGAACGCAGAGATAGCTGGGAACGCGTTGCTGGTCATCACTGTCGTGATGGCCGTCTGGTTTCTTCTGGGCTGGGCCATCTACGGCGGCGGAAGGGGGAAGGCAAGGAAGGGCGGAATCTTCGAGGCCCTGTACAAGTTCGTGGTCATACCGTGGCTGGTCACCGCCGCTGCAGGCGTGGTCCTTCTCGGAGTCTTCTGGGGATTCCTGGCTGCCACCGGCAGCTTCAACTGATTCCATCACTCTGAGCGCCGTTCCTGGGGTGCTTCAATTGCACCTGCACGAGCGCGTCGATCACGTCTTCGCGCATCTCAGCCAAAACCAGCATGTACCCGGTGGCAGCGATCAGCATGTCCTCAGCCTCTTCCATCGTTGCCGGGCGCAGTGCGGCCATGGCGTCCCGGTCCCCGCGAAGTTGGGCGCGTGCCCATGCTGCCGCCCTCAGCGCCACGTCCTGAGCATGCTCTGGGTTTGTGATCATGTGGGTCCTTCCTTCTCTGGTGTGGACTGGCTCATTTCGGCCAGTCTCTGCTCGGTTCGGCGGCGAGCGCTCGGTTCTGCCAGCGCCGCATCTCGTCGTGTTCCTGGAGAGCCTTGATCCGGTAGGTTTGCACCATCTCCTCCAGATCAGCCCTCGTGGTCCTGATGCTCATGACCCGGCCCCGGGCGATGGAACTGGCATTCCCGCCAGCCACGCCTCGTCCATAGCCGTGGACCAGCCTTGGGGCACGCCGCCAGCCGACCGATCAGAATTTGAGAATTGTGATTCATTAAGGCTTTCTGTCCTGAGCCTGTCCTGTCCTGTCCTGTCCTGAGAGTCAGCACGGTTGTCAGCATGACCGTCAGCACTTGCGGTGGGACTAAGTGGGTCAGCATGACGGGAGCCAACGTTGTCAGCATGACCGTCAGCATGACTGGGCTTTTGTGCTTGGGTGCAGCGATCAGGCAAACAAGTCGCATGGTTCCCAGCTTCATGCGAGCGCTGCCGCCGCTTGGCCTGCTTATTACTTTCCGTCCGGTTCCGGACCCATGCGGGCGGAGCGTGATCTTCTTCCATGCGGTGGACCACGTAGCCACGCTGGTCGGAGAGGATGAGGCCCGCGTTGACCAGATCTTTGAGGCACTTATCTGGGTCCGGTACATCGGAGCAGCGCCTAGCGTCCACGGACCGGATGAACCCGTCAAAGCGTTTTGTCCTTGAACAAAACTGGATCAGGCACAGATAATGCCAGCGGGCTTCGTATGACAGGTCAGCCAGTACCGGCTGCTCGGTCCATCCGTCGTCAAGCCGAGTCCAGCCCACTTAGAGCACCCGCTTGTGAAGGAGCGAGGCGATCCTGTCCAGTTGCTCGTCGCTGAGTGGAGGCGCTTCGGCTACGACCTTGCTGATGTACTGCTCCAGCTTGGCGGCCGCCAGCTTCCGCCGGGCTTCCTCTGCTGGTTTACCGTTACGGACCCTGACGGCCACTTCGGCCCGTGCCCTGTAAACGTCCTTTGACATCCGACTCCTCCAAAATGCGGTATTGCATTTCAGGGCCTATGTCGGGTGCCCCTTTTTCTTACACTTCTAGCGTAAGCAAGGCCTAACAAGCTACAAAGCAGAGGGACCGGGAATAACTGGATTTCCCGAAATGCGGACTTTTAATCCACAGGGGCCTCTTTAGGCCCTCCACTCGATCTGGATCTGCTCCGGATCGAAGCCATGACCCTTGCCTGCTGGCAGCACGGATACATCCAGCAGGGTCCGGATGATCTGCCGCTTAGTACCCAGTGGCAAGTCAGACCACGCCTCCGCGACATTGCTTGCACCGATCACGGCGGCGGCAGGATTCATTTCCTCAGCGCTGCTGATGGCGCTCTCGATTTCGCCAAGTGCCCTGGTCAATTTCCCGGCCTGCTCACGCACTGCTGAAACCGACATGATGCCTTCTGCAAGCAGTGACGCCAGCCCGTCCCTGCGATCCCGCAACTCCTGGGCCTTAGAACGCAGGTCCGTGGTTGTGTCTCCGGTAGCGAACATGCGAGCGGCGTCCGGCATCGCGAGCCGGGTGACGATCACACTTTGAACAAGGGCGTCGATCTGTTCCAGGCTCCGTTGCATGCAGTATCCGCCCAAGCACCGGTAGACCATGCGCTTTCCCCCGGCTTTGTCAGGTACAGGTGCAGCGAACATCTTCGCCCCGCACTTGCCGCAGACCACGATCCCCGACAGAAGGTACTTCGAGTTGAGGTCGTCAGGGGCTGTCCGGCGGCGCGGGTCTGTCAACATTTCCTTCAACCGGCGGGAGGTCTCTTCGTCAAGGATCGCCTCCCACTGTCCGGCCGCCTCCTGCGGCACCCCGTTGTACGTCCGCGTCCCGGCGTAGCGCTCGCTCAGAAGGACGCGGCGAAGTTGAGTGACGCCCCACAGTCCCCCTTCCTTCAGGACGACCGCCCTGTCCTTCTTGTCCCGGCCAACAGCAGTTGTCCGGAAACCTGCTGCATTCCACTTCCGCACGACACTCGACAGGGTCGCTCCGTTGAGCACTAAAACTGCCGCTTCCTTGATGGCGTCGGCTTCCTCTGGCACTGTGAAAACCCGGCCGTCCTCAGACCTGTCGTAACCAAACGGACGACGGGACCAGAAAGCTTCCCCCTTGCCCGCGCGTTGAGCGTTGGCGGCCTTCTGACGATCACCCTTGTGCTTTGTTTCCATGGCAGCAATAGCGGTCAAAATCTGGGCCACGGCCACGCCAGTCGCATCCCCAAGGTCCAGGGAGACTCCGTGTACACACGCGATGTTCACCCGATGCTTTTGCCCCGCGTCGATGATGCGGGAGAGATCCTTCATGGACCGCGTCAGGCGGTCCAGGTGCCAGACGACAACACCAGAAACAAGTCCGCGATCAATGTCCCCCAACAGCCTTTCAAAGGCGGGGCGGGTCTTTCCTGTCGTGGCGCTGATGGAGTTGTCAGCGTACAGAACTGGGCCGTCCCAGCCCTTCGCTTGGGCCATGAGGCGGCAGTCGGCCTCCTGGCGCTGAACGGCCGCTTCGTGGCCGGTTTTATCTTCGGACTGCCTCACATAAACGGCATGTGTGCCCATGTATTGAGAGTACTACTAGACGCTGACAACCGGCACCATCATGGCGATCTCTTTCTTGCCGGCAGCTTCCATCAGGTCCCGTTTGGCGGTGTCACGGACATCCTGCGCCTGGGCCCTAAGCACATCCGCTAAAGGCGTGCCCCGTTCCACCGCAACAATAATTCCGTCTACAAACCTGACCAGCGGTGCCAGATCGGTGCGTGAGGAAAACTCCTGCAGTGCGAGAACGAGTGGCTTGCCCGCCCGCGTCTCGGCGAGGATTTTCGAGAACTCCCCCGCCAGTTCCCCGTTCGCGCTTCTGCAGACCCGGTCCAAGGCGCCGGTGGCACTCTCCCCGGCACTGACGGCCAGTGCCATCAGCTCTGCAAGGCTTGGGAATTCCGCCATCATCTTCGCTTCCCGGCGACGGACCTGGACGCCCAGCCAATAATCACGCAAAACGAAACCAGCCAGCGCACTGCCGATGACGACCAAGGCCGCGAACAGTGGACTAAGTCTTCCGGCAGCGGCCCCAACAACGGTGAGGCCCAATGAGAGTGCAAATCCCGCGGCCGCCCACAGCAACTGTTCGGCTCTGAAATCGATCGCCGACTTCCTCATTCCAGCCTGGGCCAGCCGGCGGACAGTCGCACCCGGGGAAGGGCTCAGCTTGCCCAGGGTCGCAAGGCCATCATGGATGACGGGGCGCAGGATCCTCTCGAGCGGCCCGAAGGGCATCAGCGTCTGCTCTCCTGATCGCAACAGCCGCGACTCAATATTCTGGGACTTGAGCTGCGGCTCGATCCGCTCGGCAAAAGTTGTTGCCCTCATAAAGGGGGACCTGAAGATGACCAGCCACAGTCCAACGCCCAGAGCAACGCCGCAGATGACTGTTGCCGGAGAGAAAAGGGTCACCGAAGTACCCTTTCGTCCTGTGGAAGAGCGCCTATCTTCAGCATGGCTGAGTAGCAAATCAACGAGACCACCAGCCCTCCAAGCAAGACCGCCGCGCCCATTGGTGTGTTGTATGCCTGGACCGCTTCCGGCCGTGTTGCGAGGAGAATCATGACGATCCAGGGCGCTGCTACGGCAAGACGTGCGGCGTTTACCGTCCATGACTGTCTGGCTTCCAGTTCGCTGCGGGTGCGCGCGCTCTCCCGCAGAAACTCAGCCAGGGTTCCGAGTAGTTTGCCCAAATCAGATCCTCCGACCTCCCGCGTCAGGCGCAGGGCTTCCACGATCCGGTCGGCGACTGGGTCTGCCAGCTTGTGTTTGAGTTTGTTCAACGATCCGTCGAACTGTCCCCCGGCACGGTAGTCGGCACCGAACTCCCGAAAGACTGGCCGCAGTTCTTCAGGTCCTTTGTCTCCAAGCTGGATGAGGGCCTCCGGCAGCGGCAGACCGGCCCGTATCGCGGACCGGAGGTGATCGACGACGTCCGGCCAGAGCTGTCGCAGCATGGCACTGCGCTTTTTGGCACGCCATCGCAGGATTGTAATGGGCAGCCAGCCTGCGAAGAGTCCGAAACATGCCGCGATAGGCCAGGTGCGGTTGATTGCATAAAAGACTATGACCACAAAAAGTCCGAGGCCGAGGCATGTGCCCACCAGCCCCGCTGCCGACACTTTGTCAACACCCGCAGCCGCCAGGAGTTCGCCTAAACGGCTCGTCTTCCGCTCCCGCTGCCCCTGCGGGGGCGACTCCCAGAACGACCACCAGATAAGGAAGAGTCCGGTGCCCCCTGCTACTCCCAGTAAGGCCGAGATCATCGGGGGTCCAGCAGCGCAGCAACGTCGTAGCCTGCCCGGGAAAATTTTTCCGCCTCGGGCATTGCGTTAGCGCGTGGCTGCAGGACGCCGTCGACCATGGCGAAGACGGGGGATGATTCAATAATGCCGTTTTCCACGCGGCGTCCAAGGGACAGAATTTCGGTGACCTCCCGCCTTCCGTTCGCGTGACGGCTGCAATGGACCACAAGGTCAATGCAGGATGCGACGGTGGGAACGACGAAGGCGCTGGATATGTTTTCTCCGGCCAACAGAGGAAGCGTGCAGATTTTGGTTACTGCGTCGTGGGCAGAATTTGCGTGGACGGTACACATACCGGGCAGGCCCGAGTTCAAGGCGATCAGCATGTCAAGGCTCTCGGCTTCCCGCACCTCGCCAACCACCAAACGGTCGGGCCGCATACGCAGCGCTTCCTTCACCAGCCGGCGAAGCGGAATCTCGCCTTCTCCTTCCAGGTTCGGCTGGCGGCACTGAAGCCCCACAACGTCCCTCAACGGGAATTGCAGCTCGAAGATCTCTTCAACGGTGATTACCCGTTCCCTGCTTCCGATACTGGCCGCAAGGCAATTGAGCATCGTGGTCTTGCCTGCCTGCGTCGCCCCGGAGACCAGGATGTTAAGGCCGCTGGATACTGCCGCGCCGAGGAACCGGGCGGATTGTGGCGTCAAGGTGCCCAGTTCTACGAGATGCTCGAGCCGGCTGGCCTTGACCACGAACTTCCTGATGTTGACTGCCCAATGCTTGCGGGTCACGTCTGGGATGACCACGTGAAGCCTCGAACCGTCCAGGAGTGCGGCATCGACAAAAGGCGACGACATGTCCAGCCGGCGACCGGAGCTCTTCAGCATCCTCTCGACCAGGTCCCGGACCTGCTGCTCGGTGAGGCTCAGCGAGGTCAGTTCTGATTCACCGTTGCGGGCCACAAAGATTTCGTTGGGGGCGTTGAGCCAAATCTCTTCAATGGAGGGGTCGTCCAGCAGGGGCTGGAGGACCCCGAATCCGGCAACTGCATCGAAGAGGAACTTCCGCGCCGAGTCCAGGGGTCCGAGGGGTGGAAGTGGTGCTATAAGGGCCCGCTCGTCATAGTCCGTTACCGCGGCCTCGACAAGACGGCGGACCTCACCGGCTTGATGCAGCGGATCCAGCCCCCGCCGACGGATAAGCTCGCGGACCTCATCCTCGACAATTCCCAGCGCGTCCATATGTTCCCCAATACAACTGCCGCCCCCGGCGGAGGCAGTGCAACTGGGATAAAGACTAGGGACCACACAAGACGCTGCCAAGTCCCAAGGATCGTCTGTGGATAAGCGCAAGATCACCACAGGATCAACACATGCACCAGCAGCATCACTGTTTCCATCAGCAACACGGTGCTATGGTGAGCGCGTTAAGTGTCAGAAGTCCCTGGCCGGCTGATTCCTGGGGGAACCAGCCGGAGCAGCAACCCAGATGAGCGCTCGGGGGAGCGCCACATTGTCTTCGGAGCAAAAAATGAAGCGGAACCCGTCTCAGTCCCGTCACCCCGTCGTGAAATCCTTGGGCATAGTATTGCTGGCCGCTTCCTTGGTAGCTGGCCCAGGTCTGGCGGGCAACGCGTCCGCTGTTGAGCCTGCACCGGCGCCGCCAACTTCCTCCGCGACGAGCGACACCCCACAACCAGTGCCGTCTACTCCGTCAGATCCGACGTCGACCCCCTCCCCCGAAGAAACAGCAGCTCCGGAAGCGCACGCTGCTACCTCCTCCACAGAGGCCGCAGTGTCCATGGCCGAAGCAGTTGGCATCGGGGGTGCCGAGATGGGGCAGCGGTCCGCTCGCGTCACCGCGACGGCTCCTTCCAATTCCTTCAGGCGGCTAAGCACGGAGTCGCTGTCCACCCAAGGCACTTGGATGCCCACTTTCGGTATCCAGGGACTGGACGTCAGCGGGCACCAACCGAGCGTGGACTGGCAGCAGCAGTGGAACATGGGCGCTCGCTTTGCCTACGTTAAAGCGACAGAGGGCAACTACTACAAGAACCCCTCCTACAGCTCCCAGTACCAAGGCTCCAGGAACATCGGTATGATCCGTGGCGCGTACCATTTCGCTATCCCAAACTGGTCCTCGGGAGCCGATCAGGCCCGTTACTTCGTCCAGAATGGCGGGGGTTGGACTGCCGACGGGTACACGATGCCGCCTGTGTTGGACTTCGAATTCAACCCCTACGAGGGCCGGACCATCAACGGTTTCTACTTCGGCAACACTTGCTACAACATGTCGCCCGCACAGCTGACCTCGTGGGTGCGTGATTTCGGCAACACCATGCAGGCGCTGACCGGCAGATTGCCGGTCATCTACACGAATACGAGTTGGTGGAACCAGTGCCTCGGGAACCCTGCCGGTTTCGGCGACTACCCCCTCTGGGTTGCGGCCTACCCCAGCTCCCCTACCAACAATGCCGGACCGGTCCCAACCGCAAGTTGGAGCACTTACAGCATGTGGCAGTACAGCAGCACCGGCCCCTTCGCTGGGGACTCCAATGTCTGGAACGGCGACTACTCCCAGCTGAAAACCTTCGCAACTGGTTTCGCCCCGCCGGCTCCGACAGACCGGACCCGAAAGCTCGTGTCGCCCGGTGACTTTGACGGTGACGGAAAAGCTGACCTGATCAAGCGGGAAAGGGATGGCACTCTCTGGTTCTACGCCGGCGACGGAACAGGAAAGTTCGGTAGCGGACGTAAAATTGGAGACTTCGGTTGGGACGCGTTCGACCGGATTTTGGGAATCGGCGATTTCAACGGTGACGGCAAAAATGACTTGCTGGCGCGAAAAATTGAAGGCTCTCTGTGGTTTTACGCGGGCACAGGGGCTGTATCTGCTACATCGACCGGTTATGCACGCGGGGTCAAGGTTGGTGATTTCGGCTGGGAAGCTTTCGACAGCATCCTGGGTGTCGGTGACTTTGACGGTGACCTGAAGCCCGACCTTCTTACCCGACTGGGCAACGGCGACCTCCACCTCTACTCCGGCACGGCTACCGGCAAACCGGGGCAAGTCCGGAAAATCGACTTCGGTTGGCAGGTCTTCAATCAGATTTTCCCGCTCAGGGATTTTGACGGAGACGGAACCAATGATCTGGCCGGCCGGAAGCCGGATGGCACGTTGTGGCTGTACTCCAACTCCGGAAGCGCTGTCCTGAAAAACGGCCGCCAAATCGGCACAGGCTGGGACATCTACGATTCCCTCATCGGCACAGGAGACGCCAACGGCGACAGCATGGCGGACTTTGTCGCCAATGATCCTGCCGGAGCGGTGTACTTCTACGCTGGGACGGCCATGAAGGATCTGGGCTACGAGGCACCTAGAAAAATTGGCAACTTCGGCTGGGAAGTGTTCGACGCCCTTGTGGGAACCCAGGATTTCAATGGTGATGCAGTAGCGGACCTGCTTGCAAGAAAACCGGACGGAACGCTTTGGTTCTACCCCGGCACCGGAACCGGAGCGTACGGCGCCGGTAGGCGCGTGGGCGAGTTCGGCTGGGAAACGTTCAACGCACTCATCGGCGTCGGTGACTTTTCCGGCGACGGTAAGCCGGACCTGATCGCCCGCGGCAAGGATGGAACGTTATGGCTCTACACTGGCACCGGAAGCGTTAACTCAACGAGTAACGGCTACTCAGCTCCCATCCGCATTGGCAACTTCGGCTGGAACGTCTTCACCGCCCTGACCGGCGTCGGTGACTACAACGGCGACGGCAAGAACGACATCCTGGGGCGGATGGGCGACGGATCCTTGTGGTTCTATGCGGGTACCGGACGCGTGGACGCAAGCAACACCGGCTACCGGGGTGCGGTCAGGGTCGGCGAATTCGGTTGGGAAATTTTTGACCGGATAATTGGTCCGGGGGACGTTAACGGCGACGGCAGGGCGGATCTTCTCGCGCGTAAACCCGACGGTACGATGTGGCTCTACCCCGGGACCGGCAGCGGCTATCCAGGATCTTCACGAAGGATCAGCACAGAGTGGATGGCATTTGACGCAATTACAGCAGCATCCAACCTGACTGCGGATGCTATTCCAGACCTTGTCGCCAGGAGAAACGATGGGTCACTGTGGATTTTCCCCGGGACCGGGATGCGCCCCACAGAAGGCTACCTGGGCCGCAGCTTTGCAGTCAGCTTCTGATTGACAGCAACAGGTAAAGGCGGACTGCGCGCATAACATCTGAGCAGCCCGCCCTTTCCAGTCGCTGCGTGGCTGGGTACCGCTTTCTTCAGTCCGCTAGGAACAGTAGTTGATGGTAAGTTCAAGAGTTATGCCCTCTACGCTTAGCGGAGTGCGGTGGACCTCTGTTCGCTCACGGCCGTTTTTCCTGCCTGTCTCAATTTTCCTTATACTCGGGGCGCTGACGAGTCTTTGGGCACTCGCATCGCCCCTGATGACTGTTCCGGACGAGCCCGCACACGCCATCAAAGCCGCCGGCGTTGTGCGCGGGCAGGTGCAACCCCAGACCGAAGGACCGCAAGGTGAGCCGGTGACTGTCTGGGTCCCCGCTTATTTTGCGGAATTGGGCGCGCAGACCTGCACCGCCTTCAAGCCCGATCTAACTGCCGCGTGTGCCCCTCCAATCGATCCGGAAAGCACTGCACCTACGCAGGCCAAAACGACGGCGGGCAACTACAATCCGCTCTACTACGTGTTGGCAGGACTGCCGTCCAGGTTTATGGATGGAGCCCCAGCGCTCTACGGCATGCGGATAGTCAGCGGGCTGGTTTCCGCGGCCTTCCTGGCTATGGCGTTTGTAGCAGCCACCCGCCTCCGACACAGCCTGTGGCCTGTAACAGCGTCAGCCGTTGCCCTTACACCAATGGTTCTGTACCTAAGTGGCTCGATCAATCCCAATTCATTGGAGATCGTGACCACGATCGCGTTTTTCCTTAACCTTTGCCTAGTCCTGGATAAGTCCAAATCACTCTCCACCGTGCGTGCTCCCATGGTCGCCGTAGGACTTTCCGGGGTGGCGTTGGCGAACACGCGTTCCCTGTCCCTAATCTGGCTCACAGGGGCCTTCTTTGCAGCATTGATCATTTTCGGTTGGCGTCCGTTTGTTGCGGTGCTGCGGAACAAGTTGGGTTTGTCCATGACCGCGCTCGTGGCTGCCGGGTGTGCAGCAGGGCTGGGGTGGCTTGTAATAGCGGACAGCCTGAAGAGCCTGGGTGGTGCACCCAGCACGACGACGCCTGACCAGGCCTTCGCGCACATGCTTGACTCAACCTTTAATTACGCCAACGGCTACATAGGGATTATGGGGTGGCTGGACACGCCGGCGCCCTCAGGAGTCCAGATTTTCTGGCACCTGACATTTGGGGCGCTTCTACTTGCGGCACTCAGCAGCACTTCCCTCCGCAACTTGGCGGCGATACTGCCTATTGCCGCAGCAGTGGTATTGCTGCCGCCTATTTTGCAATCACAGGCTATCGAAGAGCTGGGTTACATCTGGCAGGGCCGCTACCTGCTCGCGCTGGTGGTTCTCCTCCTGGTGGTTTGCGGGGTAACCCAGCGTGACCAGTCATTCCGTAACTCGCCTAAGGCGCGGTCGTTAGCGGTCTGGGTTCTTTGCGGCGCTGTCGTGGCGCACCTGTACGTCTTCCTGTATGCCCTCCGGCGCTTCACCGTGGGGCTGATGCCACTGCACACAAACTGGACTGAGATGGCGGAGCCGCTTTGGCAGCCTCCGCTCACTTGGCAGGGACTTTCCGCCCTCTACGTGGCAGCGCTGCTTATTGGCGCGGTACTCATCTACCGGCACCTCTTTCCTCCGCGGGGAGTCCCAGTGCCAAGCGCTGCAATTTCGCACTCCAGGGCAGGAGCGGCTGAGCGGGAAAAAGCGCCCACTGGACGAAGAGCAGCGACTTCTTTTCCTGCAGAAGACGCCATGGCCCAGCAGGGATAGTTCAGGAAACAGATGAAAGGCGGGGGCGCATCAGCTGATGCGCCCCGCTTTCCTACTATCCGGGCCGGGTGTCCTTTACCTGCTGCAGGCTAGTGGCCAAATTCCAGAAGCTGCAGCAGGTAAGAACCGTAGCCGCTCTTCACAAGGCCTTCTGCCCTTACGCGAAGTTCATCGTCGCTCAGGAAACCTTGGCGCCATGCGATTTCTTCGGGAGCACCAATTTTAAGCCCCTGGCGGTTTTCTGTCGTTCGTACAAAGTTGGATGCATCGTTGAGGTCGTCAAAGGTGCCTGTATCGAGCCAGGCGGTACCCCTCGGTAGAATCTCGACTTTCAGCTTCCCGCGCTCCAGGTAGGTGCGGTTTACATCTGTAATTTCCAGCTCTCCCCTAGCTGAGGGCTTGAGGTTGCGGGCGACTTCTATGACCTCGTTGTCATAGAAGTACAAACCAGGCACGGCGTAGTGGCTCTTCGGTTCAGCGGGCTTCTCTTCAAGGGAAATCACCTTGCCGGCTGAATCGAACTGTACAACTCCGTAGGCTTTCGGGTCCGCCACCCAGTAGCCAAACACAGCACCGCCGTCGATGTTCTCAAACCGGCGCAGTTGAGTGCCCATCCCCTGCCCGTAAAAGATGTTGTCGCCCAGAACGAGCGCAACAGTGTCGTCCCCAATGTGGTCCGCTCCAAGCACGAAAGCCTGGGCGAGGCCGTCAGGCGAGGGCTGCTGCCTGTAAGTGATGGAAACTCCGAAACGTGAACCGTCCCCCAGCAACCGCTCGAACTGTTCGCTGTCGTGAGGCGTCGTGATAATAAGGATGTCCCGGATACCTGCCAGGATCAGCGTGGAGAGCGGGTAGTAGATCATCGGCTTGTCGTAGACGGGA
Source organism: Pseudarthrobacter sp. NS4 (assembly GCF_024758005.1). Taxonomy (NCBI): domain Bacteria; kingdom Bacillati; phylum Actinomycetota; class Actinomycetes; order Micrococcales; family Micrococcaceae; genus Pseudarthrobacter; species Pseudarthrobacter sp. NS4. Next base: position 2,772,900 of record NZ_CP103288.1, read on the forward strand.
ACCAACTGCTTGCTGACCCCCAGTGTGATGGGGTGGAGCCTCGAGCCGGTACCGCCGGCAAGTATTATTCCGCGCATGTCCCCCATCTTTCCCTTCGCCAAGTGCAGCGGGCAAATCCGGTACCCTTGGGAATTATGCAGCGACTTCTTGTTACCGGCGGCGCCGGCTTCATCGGCTCCAACTTTGTCCACTACGTTTTGGAAAACACGGACTCCCACGTCACCGTGCTGGACAAGCTGACCTACGCCGGCAACCTCGAATCGCTCCGCGGGCTGCCCGAAAAGCGTTTTGAATTCGTTCACGGCGACATCGCTGATGCGGAACTGGTGACCCGCCTGGTGGCCGACACCGACGTCGTAGTCCACTACGCCGCCGAGTCGCACAACGACAACTCCCTGCATGACCCCCGCCCGTTCCTGGACACGAACATCATCGGCACCTACACGCTGATCGAGGCCGCCAGGCAGCACAACAAGCGCTTCCACCACATCTCCACCGATGAGGTGTACGGCGACCTGGAACTCGATGACCCCGAGCGGTTCACGGAGCAGACACCGTACAACCCCTCCAGCCCGTACTCCTCCACCAAGGCCGGCTCGGATCTGCTGGTCCGCGCCTGGGTGCGTTCCTTCGGGTTGCAGGCCACCATCAGCAACTGCTCCAACAACTACGGCCCGTACCAGCACGTGGAGAAATTCATCCCCCGGCAAATCACCAACGTCATCGACGGAATCCGCCCCAAGCTCTACGGCAAGGGCGAAAACGTCCGGGACTGGATCCACGCCAACGACCACTCCTCTGCGGTCATGGCCGTCATCGCCAAGGGCCGGATTGGGGAAACCTACCTGATCGGAGCCGACGGGGAAAAGAACAACAAGGATGTCGTTGAACTGATCCTCAAGCACATGGGCCAGGCCCCCGACGCGTACGACCACGTGGTGGACCGGCCGGGCCACGACCTCCGCTACGCCATCGACTCCACCAAGCTTCGCGATGAGCTGGGCTGGGAACCGCAGTTCTCCAACTTCGACGCCGGCATCGAAAACACCATCGCCTGGTACCGGGACAATGAGGACTGGTGGCGGCCGCAGAAAGCCCAGACAGAAGCCAAGTACAGAGAACAGGGCCAGTAACCGAATGCCTACCGAATTTTCGAAAAAACTGGCTGCACACGAGACACCGATCCCTGGAGTAGTTCTCTATGACCTTCCGGTTCATGGTGACAACCGGGGATGGTTCAAAGAGAACTGGCAGCGTGAAAAGATGCTGGCCCTTGGCCTGCCCGACTTCCGGCCGGTCCAAAACAACATCTCCTTCAACGAAAAGGCCGGGACCACCCGCGGCATCCACGCTGAACCCTGGGACAAGTTCATTTCCGTGGCAACCGGCCGTATCTTCGGCGCCTGGGTTGATCTTCGAGAAGGCCCTACATTTGGTGCCGTCTTCACAGCGGAGCTTGATCCCAGTCAGGCGATCTTCATCCCCAGGGGCGTAGGTAACGCCTTCCAGACCCTTGAGGACAATACGGCATATACGTACCTCGTCAATGACCACTGGAGCGCGGACGCTCAAGGTCAGTACACGTTCCTCAATCTCGCGGACGAGAGCTCGGCCATCACATGGCCCATTCCCCTTGACCAGGCGGAGCTGTCTGACAAGGACAAGGCGCACCCGCGTCTTCAAGAGGTCCGGCCGATGCAGCCCAAGAAGGTACTCGTCCTCGGTGCTGACGGGCAGTTGGGCAAGGCTTTGCGTGAAAAGTTCGACGGCGATTCTTTCGTTGAATTCGCCGGTCGCCGCGAATTTGATGTCACCTCCGATGACGCGTTCGCACGAGTTAACTGGAAGAACTATTCCACTATCATCAACGCGGCCGCCTTCACCTCTGTCGATGCCGCGGAAACGGCCGAAGGCCGGGCAGCCGCCTGGCGAATCAACGTCACAGCAGTGGCGCGCCTGGCGAAATGCGCCGTCGAGCAGGACCTCACGTTGGTCCATGTGTCCTCGGACTATGTCTTTGACGGCGTCCAGGAGGTACACGGAGAAGACGAAGATCTGACCCCCCTTGGCGTGTACGGCCAAACCAAGGCTGCCGGCGATGCCGTCGTGAGCATCGTGCCGCGTCACTACATCGTGCGAACCAGCTGGGTTATCGGCGAAGGAAACAACTTTGTAAAGACCATGGCGTCCCTTGCTGAACGGGGAATCTCGCCCTCTGTGGTCAATGACCAGACCGGACGGCTGAGCTTCACTCAGGACATCGCCGCCGGCATAAAGCATTTGCTGGACACCAAAGCCGAATACGGTGTGTACAACCTCAGTAACGAGGGAAAACCACAATCGTGGGCAGATATTGCCGCCGACGTCTTCGAGCTGGCGGGCAGCAAGCGTGAAGCCGTCACGGGCGTGTCCACGGAAGAATACTTCAGCGGAAAGACGGCCGCCCCCCGGCCGCTTTCAAGCACATTGAGCCTGGCCAAGATAAAGTCAACTGGTTTTGAGCCTGCAAGCTCCAGCAACCGGTTGACGGAATACCTGAAGAATGAGTTGATCAAGCCGTGACAGCGACCAATCGCAGGCCTCAGACCCTTGTTATCATGCCTGCCTGGAACGAGTCCGAGTCCATTGGGAACACCATCAGGGAAGTCTACGAATTTGGTCCGGTATGCGACGTGTTAGTAGTCGATGACGGATCCCGTGACAACACAGCTCAGGTAGCACGCGAAGCGGGCGCGACAGTGCTGGAACTTCCCTTCAATATGGGGGTCGGTGGCGCCATGCGTACCGGCTTCAAGTACGCCAAGAACTACGGCTACAGCCAAGTGATCCAAGTGGATGCTGACGGGCAGCACGATCCGCGGGACATCAAAGCTGTACTCGATGGCCTTCAGCATGCTGACATTGCCATCGGTGCGAGGTTCGCTAACAAGGGCAATTACACGGTGCGAGGACCCAGGAAATGGGCCATGAAAGTACTTGCCTGGACCATTTCCCGCGTCGCCGGAACTAACCTGACCGATGTCACCTCCGGATTCCGCGCGGCAAATATGAAGGCCATACGTCAGTACGTGGATCACTATCCGGCCGAGTATCTGGGCGACACTATCGACTCGCTTGTCGTCGCGATACGCTCCGGGTGCACAGTCAGACAAGTCGGCGTGTCAATGCGCGAACGTCAGGGTGGCACTCCGAGCCATGACCCGATCAAGGCTGCAATTTATCTCGGACGCTCAGGAATGGCTTTGCTGTTCGCCCTGACGCGGAAAAAAACCGAGCCGTCCACCAATTAGGAATTCAACATGTCGCTCCTTATGGGTTCCATCGTCGTCGTGGCGATCCTTTTCTTTGTGTTTGAAATGCTCCGTCGGCAGAAGCTGCGCGAAAAGTACGCGGTGCTGTGGATCGTGATCGGCATCGGCACCCTCATTCTTTCGGCTTTCCCCTCAGTCCTTGAAAAGGCCAGCGGGCTCCTTGGCATCCAGGTGCCAGCGAACCTCCTGTTCATCATGACGCTGGTCCTCCTTGTGGGTGTCTGCCTGCATCTCTCGCGGGAGCAGTCGCAGGCCGAAGACGAGGTCCGGATTCTCTGTGAGGAAGTAGCGCTGCTCAAGGCTGATTTGGCCGCCCTGCGGGAGCGCCTCCAGGTCGACCCGACCGGGAACGATTCCGAACCCAACCGCTGACAACCATCCGGCCAGCATCGCTGTTGGCCCTGGAACGGGAAAAGGACGCCCGTGGGCGTCCTTTTCCCGTTCCAGCCTGGCTAGCTAACGACGTGCTTTGCAAGCCTGGGCAAAGAATCGAATTTGCCCTTACGGACAGACTTCAGAATGAGGGAAGCAGCGTTGAGGCGGGAGGTCGAATGGAAACTTGCCGCACGTGCCGCGCCCTTCCAACCGAGACTGCTGAACCGCTCTGACTGTTGCCGAAAAAAGCGCCTCTCTTCATCAAAGCGCCGTCCGTCCAGCGCCCGGACGGAGGAATCGGATGCAGAATGCCGGCGGTATAGGAATGCCAAAACGGGGTCTACTACCATGGAACCCTGCTCCACGGCGATGTCCAGCAGAAGAGCCAGGTCCTGAACAACGTCGAGGCCCTCCGTGAACCCGATGCGTTTGATCGTCTGCGTCCGCCAGGTTAACGAGGGAAAGTACGCCCAGTCCGCTCGTACAAGGCTTGTCGCCATAGCCTCGCCCTTCAGCTCAACCCGCTCGCTTGCCTTGGGTGCGTAAACCTTTTTGACTGCGTCAACAAGCGGCGTGCAAGCAACACCTCGTTCATCTATAACCTGCACCCCGGGCTGCACGACGTCAGCCTGCGGGTACGCCTCAAAAGCACTGACTACCACGTCAAGGTAATTGGGAAGCATGATGTCATCGGCGCCCATAATGACAACGTAGGGCGCCTCAACCAGCGTCAACGCCTTGCGATAGTTGCCGTTCGCACCCAGGTTCTGCTCGTTTTTCATGTACGTGACACGAGGGTCGGTGATAGTGGAGAACCACCGCTCCGGCTCAGGGTCGGGGTATCCGTCGTCAATAACAACGAGCCGCCAGTCCTGGTTCTCCTGATTCATCACGCTGCGAGCTGCGAGCTTCATCTGATGGACATCGCCGTAGTACGGCAACATTACGTCAACGGTCATGGACCTGAGGTTCCTTCCGTGGTTTCCGCTCGAAGAGCTCGGCGGCTGCATCTCCACGATTATAGTTGACGGGGTGCAGCGTCCAATTCGACAGTGGCGCCTTGCTAGACTGCTGGGGACCTGCCCGCCCCGCTGGCACAGCCCGGAGGCCTGAGGAGAAAAGACTTATGGACCCCGCATTCGGTGCCAGTCCACGTGTAAGCGTGTGCATGGCGGCGTACAATGGCGCCCGCCATATAGAAGAACAAGTTGCTTCGATACTGGCCGAGCTTGGCGCCGACGACGAACTGATAGTGGTGGATGACTGCTCTACTGACGGAACCCCCGATATCGTCGCGGCCATGGGCGATTCCCGCATACGCCTGATTAAAGCCGCACAAAACCGTGGCTACGTGCGTACTTTCGAAAACGCCCTCAGTGAAGCGCGAGGTCACTTCGTGTTCCTATCGGACCAGGACGACGTCTGGCTGCCCGGCCGCGTTGAACTCATGATCGCCGCGATGGATGGCAAGAGCATGGTGGTCAGTAACTGCAAGCACGTTGATGGGCCACTGGGCTCGTTTCACGAGATTCGCTTGCGGTCGAAGGACGAGGATCATACTGTACGCAATATCCTCGGCATCGTGGTCGGGTACCGGCTGCACTGGGGGTGCGCCATGGCAATGCGACGCGAGCTGCTGGAACAGGTTCTGCCCTTCCCTTCCTATATGAACGAATCACACGACCAGTGGATAGCAACCGTGGGCAACGTCAACCGCTCCATCGTCTATTTGGAAGAAGACACCATTTTGCATCGACTGCACGGCGGGAATCTGACGCCTCTCGGAATCCGCTCCGTCTCCAAAATTGTTCGTGCCCGTGTCGCCTTCGTCCGAAACGTTATTGAGGCCGTCATCCGTGCGCGCAAGGCCAGGGTGGCTTGATGGAACCGGTAGAGTCCGAAAGCGTCCAGCCGAGAGAGGGAGTCTGCGGAGTTGTCTCGGCTTTCAACCCGGGACCAGAAAATGTAGCGAACCTCAAGTGGCTGCTGCGCTTTGTTGATCACGTCGTGATAGTGGATGACGGCTCCCCCGGAGATGTTGCCCAGGCGCTGGCGGACATGGAGAAGTTGGGCGCGGTCATCCTCAGACTGGGCACCAATTCGGGTATAGCCCGGGCACTTAACGTTGGAGTCAAAGAAGCAGTGGGCCGCTGGAACCCGGAGTGGGTCCTTACGATGGACCAGGACTCCCGGCTGACCGGCGACTATGTCACCGCCGCACTCGCTACTGCCCATTCCTCCCGCGAGCCGGAAAGCGTTGCAATGGTGTGCGCGGAGTCGCACAACAACATCCCGCTGCCCACCTGGGGCGGACAGGAAGAGCCCCAAATCTTCGATCCCATGACCAGCGGCACGCTGGTACGGACGGAAACGTTCCAATTCGTCGGGTATTTCGATGAGGGCTTCTTCATTGATTGCGTTGATTCGGAATTCAATGCCCGCCTGCGCGAGCATGGCCTGCGTGCACTGGCAGGGCGGGGCTGCAACCTGGAACACAGCTTGGGCAATGCGCGTCCAATGACAATTTTTGGCTGGCACGCAAGAGTTGGCGCAAAGAAGCTCTACGTGTACTACCACGCCCCTTTCCGGGTTTACTACATCACTCGGAACTCTTTGATTTTGGCCCGTCGATACGCGGTGAAGCAGCCCACGTGGGTGCTTCGCAGGATTTACATGGAGATTCAAAGCCACGTTGTCCGTTTTGGGTTCGGCCCCAACAGACGGAAGCATTTCATTGCCGCTACCGCCGGCGTCCGTGATGCCCTGCGGCAAAAGATGGGCAAGATAGACGAATCTCTCGCCGCGCGGCTGCGCTAAGCAGGAACTCCATTATCAGCGGCAGAGCCGTTGGCCCGCCGAAATCGAAAGACTTCACATGACCAACAACTCAGGAACCATATTCGTCCTCTACCACAAGGGACTGAGGACCGGTGGCCCCGAAGCTCTTCACCAGCTTGTCGATATGCTGCGAGAGCTCGGGCAGGACGCTTACCTCGTCCCGCATCCCCACACTGTGCAGAACCACAGGGTGGAACAGTACAACGTGTACGACGCGCCGGAAGCCCCGAAAATCATTGATGCGCCCGAAAACGTAGTGGTGTATCCCGAAACCTACGTCTACGAAATGTCTCACGTAAAGCATGCCCAACGCATGTGCTGGTGGCTCAGCATCGACAATTCCCTCACCTTCATGGCCGAAAGAATGTGGCAGCGCAGCGGGGCGGGTCTATTCCAAAAGACACGGGAGGTTGCTGTCCCCTACGCACGTATGTGGAAAAACGGGGTAGCACCGGCAATGCTCCGTCAGGACAGGGACGTGGTCCACCTAGCCCAGTCTTCCTACGCCTGGGCCTTCATCGCGACCCGATTTGATGTGGTTCCTTCGCTCATCTCCGATTACACGCCAACCGGCGAATTCCAGGCCGTACCGGAAACAACCCGCAACCATCATCTGGTTACGTACAATCCGGCAAAGGGCGGGCATATCATCGACGCCGTGAAGGCCCACAGCCCTTCTTCCCTGGAGTGGCGCCCGATTATCGGCATGACGCGACCGGAAGTTGTCGCCACTCTGCAGGGGTGCGGCCTGTACGTTGACTTGGGCCATCACCCAGGCAAGGACCGTATGCCCCGTGAAGCGACCCTGTCGGGTGCTCTCACTGTGGTTGCGCGGCGCGGCTCCGGGGCTTTCTACGCCGACGTGCCCATCCCGTGGGAGCACAAAATCACCCCCGGTGACGGCGAAGTCTCCACAGCTGCGGCCATGCTTCCGCAACTCATCGAGAACTTCGAAGCGGAAGTGGCCAAACAGGACAGCTACCGTGAAACCATCCTGAACGAGCGTTCGCGCTTCAGGCGCGAAGTTGAAGATGTCTTCGTGAATGGCCACCTGGGCAAGGACGCGTATGACTACGCTTAGCAACACCCGGGCCGGGGCGACGACGGCATGATTAGAAGGATCGCGGCGTTCGCCGGTTTACCCCTGCTCGCCTCCCTCGCCTCCTTCATCCTCCTGCCCATCATTGCAAGAGTTGGCGGAACCCCGGCTTGGAACTCCCTGGCTGTGGGCCAGGCCGTCGGTTCCATCGCCGCCATCGTCATTGCACTGGGTTGGCCACTGACCGGGCCTTCCGCTGTGGCGTCCGCACGGGAAGAAAGGGTACGACGACGGCATTATGCCGTCAGCTTCGTCACCCGCTCATTCATGTTCATCTGCGCTGTCCCGTTAATGGCGCTTGCCCTGATGTTCACCAGTGGAGCGGGTCAATTTTGGATTGCTTTCCTGATGGCCTCCGCTCAAGCGGCTGCAGGCCTTACTCCGGCCTGGTACTGCATCGCCACCGGTCACGCCGGCCGGATCGCCAAATACGACGTCATCCCACGGATGGTTGCCACCCTCGGTGTAATACCCCTGCTGTTCGCAACGGGTGAGATTTACCTCTACCCGCTGGCACTACTGGTTCTTGGCCTCGCCGGAACATTATGGTTCAACAAGGATCACTCGAATCGGCAGGATTACCGTGGGCTGACTCCGGGCGCGGTATTGAAGGAAATCTGGAGGCTGCGGTCAGGTGCGGGCATTACCGTTGCTGCCGGGGCCTACGCGTCCACGCCGATACTTGTAGTGCAGTTCGCCGCTTCGGCGGCGGGACTGGCCGCATTCGTGTCAGCCGAAAAGTTTTACCGCATCGGGCAGCTCGCAACGGCTGCCCTCGGCAACAGCCTTCAGGGCTGGGTCAGCGAATTCGGCACGGATCACTGGCACCGGCGGAAGTTCTCCCTGATGGCCCTCGCTGGGCTGGGCCTTGCTGGCTGGCTGATGCTGGCCTTGCTTGGTCCTTGGGCCAGCGGGCTGCTCTTCGGGTCGGAACGGGCCGCGGATTTCCTGACATGTTTCTGGTTTGGCCTGTCATTCCTCCTTGTATGCGTGACAACTTCTACCGGAGCCCATTGGCTTGTCCCCGCGAAGCGCATGCGAACCGTGTTTGCCAGCACCATCGCCGGTGCTGTGGTGGGCCTTCCGGCCATGGTCATCCTCGCGCACCTCATGGGTGGGCAGGGCGGGGCACTTGGCCTTGCCATAGGTGAAGTCGCAGTAACAGTCATCCAGTTGAGGGCTATCCTGGGTCTCCTCCGCGATAAGGCGTCAGATGAAAAAGTTGAAGGAGTGGCTTCATGAGCTGGGCCGGCGTCCTCCCGGCCGTTGTCCTGGCAGCACTGCTGCTATACGTACCCGGAGCCGTGATTGCGGCCTGCCTTAAATTCAGGTTGGGGGGAATTCTTGGTTTCGCCCCCCTCCACTCGACGGCGGCCGCCGGACTCGCAGGCGTCATAGCTGGTTTGCTGGGCGTCCCTTGGGGCCTCCTGCCGTTTCTGCTGGTAAGTGCCACGCTGGCCGTAGCCGCCCTGCTGGTCACCCGCGGATACCCCTGGCGGATACGCCGCGTGCCCTGGCGTCATGTCCTGCCTTTCATGGCCATTGGCATTGCCACCATCTCGATTGGCTGGCGATTCGTTCAACTGGTCGGTTCCCCCGAGCACCCATCGCAGGTGTTCGACAATGTATTTCACCTGAATGCCATCCGGTTCATCCTTGACACGGGTAATGCCTCGTCGCTCACGCTGGCTTCGATTCAGGGCGTGTCCGGCTTGGACGCCGTCTACCCCGCGGCATGGCATTCCTTCGCTGCCCTCCTCGTGCAACTGACCGGTGTAGACATTCCAGCTGCCCAAAACGCCCTCAACCTGGTCATTGCGGCGATTGTCTGGCCGGCTTCCTGCCTGTTTCTGGTGTCAAAGACCATCTCCCGCAGGCCTGCTGCCCTTATCATCGCCTCTGTAATCTCCAGCACCCAAGTTGCATTCCCCTTCCTCATGATTGTCTGGGGGCCTTTGTTCCCATATGCCATGGCAATAAGCATGATGCCGGTGGTGATAACGTCACTCGCAGGCCTGGCGCGCTTCAGGCGTACGCGCACCGAACCACTCCGCAGTTGGACCTCATCCCTGGTTCTTTGTATGGCTGGCCTTGCATTTGCCCATACGAGTTCGATCAACACCACAATTGCCGTCAGCCTTCCGGTCGCGGCGTTACTCTGGTGGCGCCTCGCCAGGGAACGGGCAGCCAGGCAGTTCAGTGTCTCCAGGAGCTGGCTTTTCATCACAGAAACCATGGCTGTCCTTGTGCTCGGAGCTGCCCTCTGGTTCAAATTGCGTCCCGCGCCCTATGACAACTGGGGACCTTCAGTTAAGCCCGGTGCCGCCGTCGGTGAAATCCTGACTGTGAGCACGATGCAATCGGCCATCCCGGCGGTCGTTGTCTCGGTACTCTCGGTCGTCGGATTACTCACCGTCTTCCAGATGAAGAAGCTGCGATGGGTGGCTGCCGGTTATGGAACTGTTGGGGCACTGTATGTAGTCGCAGCATCGTTTCCCAAGGGTCAGCTTCGGGATGCCCTTGTCGGCACCTGGTACCAGGACACCTACCGGCTGGCTGCCCTATTGCCGCTGTTCGTAACGCCCCTGGCTGTCATCGGTGGGCTTCGTCTCTGGGATTCCTGGCGGCGCTCAGGGTATACGGCCAAGTTGTCCCGGGCACTCGAGGGCCGTGTGCCCGGGCTCAGGGACCGGGGACCAGCCGCTATCTCCGTCGCTGCAGTCGCCATCTTCACACTGCTCGCAACCTTCGCGGGCCCGCTCACGCACTACATCCGCGGCGCATCAACCGTGTACCGGTTCGACGCCTCCTCCGACTTACTGACACCCGATGAACTGGCGTTGCTGGAACGTGTTCCGAATCATGTGCCTGCTGATGCTGTAATAGCGGACAACCCTTGGAACGGAAGCTCACTGGCCTACGCTTATACAGGGAGACGCGTCCTGACAGCCCACCTATTCGCCGCGGAGCACCCGGAGACAAAGACTATTGATCAACGGTTGAAGGATTCACCGGATAGCACTGCTGTCTGTACCGCGCTGAGAAATCAGAACGTGCAGTTCGTATTGGACTTCGGTTCCGATTACCTGATCGACTTGCCCGGCTCGCAAGACTATCCCGGCGTAACTGATATAGGGGACGCCCGGGGATTCACCCTCGTTGACTCGCAGGGCGACAACGCGAAGCTTTACCGGATTACGGCATGCGATATAACCTGACCTGCTGCAGCTGCAGGCCAGCTTCCCAAATTCTGCTTCCCAACAGCACTAGGCTGGAAAGGTGATTCCCGTTTCCCACCGACCTTCAAGACTCCGGACTGCGGCTTTACTGTCAGGACTTCTATGCCTGTCTGCCTGCTCAACCACTCCCCCAGGAACTATTCAAGGAGCCCTTACCGGCATCGGCAGCAGCGCCGGGCGGGGAGCGGTAAGTGCATGGGGCCTTGCATGGGGTAATACAGTCAAAGGCACCTCCGTCAGCTACTCGCCCGACGGTTCCGCCGCCGGCCTTAAGGCTTTCCAGGACGGCCAGGCCCACTTTGCAGTAAGTTCTGCCCCACTGTCAGAGAAGGATGCAGGTGCAGTGCGCGGAATGTGTACTGCCAAAGGTGCGCTATCGATAGCTGCTGGAGTTCTGCCGGTCGGTGTCGCGGTTAAGATCAAGGGTGTTAATGATCTGATTCTGGATGCCCCAACCCTTGCTGCAATTCTTCAAGGCGACATCACACGCTGGAACGATTCCCGCATTCGGGGCCTCAACCCGGGAACTTCTCTACCGGACCTTGCGATTACCGTCATTGTCCAGGAGGGACCTTCGGACACCGTAAGACCGATCAATGAATACCTGAGCCAGGAGCCGGGGGTTCAGTGGGAGCCGGAGGCCCCGGATCGCTGGCCCTCCGCCGTCGTCGGACAAACTTCGTCACCGCCTCTGGATCTTGCCGACAAGTTGGACGACACCAATGGAGGTTTGTCCATTCTCGACGGGAGTATCATCGGCAACCGGTTCCTCGCCGCGCAGATCGTCTTCGACAGTAAACCGAGACGACTGCAGGCTTCCTCCGTGGTCGACGCCGTTACGACCGGTGAAGTGAAAGTATCACCAACCTCCGTTGTTCAGGCCCTTGATGGCCGCTCCGGCTACGCCTTAGGCACAATCATCTACGTGCATCTCTGCCGGGAATACTCTGAGGAAGCCTTGGGTCGCCTTAGCCAGTCCTTTGGTGAAAATGTCCTTGCCGAGGAGTCGCAAAAGAACGCCAACGCATTTGCCTTTGTGATGTCGCCGAGCAAGAAGGCCGTAAGCGAAGGACTGGCACTTGTTGGGACCATTGGAGACGGACAATGAGCATCTTCTTAAATAAAGTTCAACGGCGTGGGCTTCCCCGTCCCCTCCCTACCTTCGGCCTCCTGACCGCAATCTTCTTCCTGCTGTTCGGGCTGTGGTCCATCGCCACACCGTTGATGGGGGTCCCAGATGAACCCGCCCACACCATCAAGGCTGCAGCGGTAGTCCGGGGACAAGTCGTGGTGGAAGAGGGCACATCATTCGGCCATGGCGTTCATGTCCGGGTGCCTAATTACATCGCAAGCCTTCATGCCCAAAGCTGCTACAAATTCAACCGGGCACAGGCGGCCGACTGCACGGCCCCCATCTACGCGGACGACACCTTCACAAACATTGCTGTGACTTCTGCAGGGTCATATAACCCCATGTACTACTGGGTCGTGGGGCTGCCGACTCTGTTCATGTCGGGGGCACCAGCCATTTATGCCATGCGACTGGTGAGCGCCATCTTGTGTGCTGTCTTTGTGGCCGCCGCTTTCACAGCCCTCACTGAATTACGCCGCCCGAAATACCCCGTCCTGGTGGCTGCACTGTCTATGACTCCGATGATCCTGTTCCTCGGCGGGGGCATCAACCCGAATTCCTTGGAAATCGTAGCCACGATGGCGGCATTTTCAGGGTTCGTAGTTGTGCTGGACAACTGGAGGAACACCAAACGCGTGGTCCCTGCCCTGGCCACCGTCGCGGCAGCCACAGTCGTACTCGCCAACGCACGGCAGATTTCGCTGGTGTGGCTGCTTTGTGCCTTGATCGTTGGCGTTTGCTCCTTCCGGTTCCGGCGGACATTGGCGGTTTTTTCAGACAAGCGTGTCTTGGTAGCCGCGGCACTGGCCATTCCGGGCGCCGTACTGGGACTGCTGTGGATGTATATCTCCGCGAACGGACCCGCGAATGTTGGTGTGGCGCCGGAGGGGATTGCCAACCCGCACCCCGATGCACCCCTATACCGGGGGTTCATGATCATGCTTGACCGCACCTACGATTTCTTCCCCCAATACATCGGCATCATGGGCTGGCTGGACACGCCCGCACCCGAGCTGGTGACCCTCGTCTGGGGTGGACTCATGATTGCGGGCCTGGTAATCCCGCTTTGTGTCCGGCCACTGCGTAATTGGACCGGCTACTGGGTGGCGCTGGCCATGCTCTACTTGGTCCCAGCGCTGCTGCAGACCGCCCTCTGGCGCGGTATGGGCTTCATTTGGCAGGGACGCTACACGCTGCCGCTGGTTATCGTTTTGTTTATCAGCGTGGGCCTGGGTTTGCGTAAACTCCGGTTCCCGGGCGGTCCTGTGGCCGTTCACGTTTCAAGGGTCGTCTACTGGCTGCTCGTATTTTGCCATACGCTGACTTTCGTTTACGTCCTGCGCCGGTACGTGGTGGGGATTAGCGAAATCGCCAACTGGCAGACGCTTTTCTCATCACCCGACTGGCATCCACCCCTCGGCTGGCTGCCTTTGACCACGGTCTACTTCCTCGTAACGGCATCAGCAGCCCTGCTCCTGTTCCGCTATCTGCACAATGGACAACCTCTAATACATCGAACCAACTCGCCCGGCAAGCCGGTGCCGCAACCCGCAGGGAGCGAGCAAGTGCGCGACGGTGCAGGCTATGACGCCACACTAGCGCCTGTTCACGCAACCGTGCCGGGGGCGACCCCAAGCGGAGTTTCGGCCGCGCCGCCCCAGCATCCGGTCTAGTTTCCCCAGCAGTAGTTCTCGGTGCAGTGCCCGAAGCAGTAGTCCAGGATGCAACGCTGAGAGAGCTGCGTGCCACCGGCACCAAGTATGAGTACCGGTGGCACGCGCCCAGGGATCCCGCACGGTTGGTTTAACGCCCGTGTCCACTCCCTCGGACCCCGGACGGTCCGACACGCATTGGCGTTCCACTTTCATGGTTGCGCGGACCGGACCGGGGCATTCCACCGGACACCGCCCTGGCGCCCTCACTGAACCGTTGAGCAGCCAGTTATGTGAGCCGTGGGCGCGTCGACAAGAATGCGGGCGGTTGGCTGCGGTTCTTTTCGCGCTCAGCCGTGGGCGGTGCCTTCACTGATACTTAATCAGCCCGATATCCCAAGCGACCAAGGCTGTCCGGCGTCAATGATCCAGTTCTAAAGAATTAGACTGTTTCCGCGGCTTCGGGGGTGCGCTTGAATATCCAGTGCCGGTACAGGAGGTAGTTCCATCCCGTAGTCAGGATGGTAGCGGTGGTCTTGCCTATGACGTAGGACCAACCCAGGGCATCAAAGCCGGTAACAATCACATCACTGACGACGATGTTCACGAGAACCAGCAACAGGTACTTAGCCGCGCTGACGCTTCCCTTATTAGTCGCACGAAAGGTGAAGACCCGCTGCAGCAAAAAGTTGAAGACCAGACTGACAATGAATGCGATCGGAGTGGCAATCCAAAGTGCCACACCGAACGCTTCGTGCAGGAGCGCAAGAAGCCCCAAATCGAGGGCGAATGAAAGGCCGCCGACCAGCAGAAACCGTACAACGGCGTTTTGGTACAAGCCGACCGCGAAGCCCGGCACCGTAGGTGGCAAAACTGCGGACTCCTCAGGGGAAGACGATGCACTGGAAGCAGAACTGCGCATCGTTTTGTATATCCTCCTGGTTGGCTGAAGCATGCGGATTTGACCCGCCGAACTCCAAAGTATTGTTAAACTTATCATGCAAAAATTCATCACCCCGTCGCTGGCGCCCGTGCTCAGATCCTCCCCGACTAGCGGAAGGCGGCCATCCCCGATGCGCGTGTTGTTAGTTGCCTGGCTGCTGTTTGGCTTAATCGGAAGCGTTTGGAGCTTCGCTTCGCCGCTAATGTCAGTCCCCGATGAACCTGCCCACGCAATCAAAGCCGCGGCTGTTGCCCGCGGACAACTGTGGGGAACGAGTTCGGGCGTTCAAGGAGCTCCCTTGACGGTCCAAGTTCCTGGTTATATCGCGGATCTCAACAACCATGTCTGTTTCGCGCAGCGTTCAAACGTAACAGCTGACTGTGCGACCCCGATTGACGCTTCAGACCGCGGCTGGAGAACCGGCAAGACCTCGGCCGGAAACTACAACCCTGTTTACTACGGCATTGTCGGGATGGGCAGCCGGGGCCTAAGCGGTGAGGCGGCAATCTACGCAATGCGGCTTATCAGCGCCTGGATGGTGTCATTCTTCCTGGCAGCCATTTTCTGCGCGGCATCAACCCTCCGGCGCTTCCATCGTCCCGTCATCGCAGCGTCGATTGCACTGACTCCTGCCGTCTTTTTTCTGACCGGGTCCATCAATCCCAATGCTCTTGAAATTGCGACGGCGGGAGCAGTGTTCATGAGCCTCTGCGCAATCTTTGAGCAATCTGCCGGCAAAATCCCCATCAGCAAACTGCTACTGGTCATCGCTGCGCTGTCCGGTACCCTGCTAGCCCATACAAGGCCGCTTTCACTTCTCTGGCTGGCCATTGCTGCTGTCTCAGCCGTCCTGTGCTATGGGATCAGTACGCTCATCCGCACCCTCGCAGTCCGCGGCTTCCAGGTGGCCCTGTTGGTGGTCGCCCTGTCCAGCTTGTTTGCCCTGTGGTGGGTCGTCTCAGCGAAGAGCTTCGACAGCCTCCTCGCCGGCGCCCCCATACCCGCTGAAGATGCTGCTGTGGCAATGCTTGATAAAACTGTCTTTTTTATGGTCGAGTACGTCGGAGTTCTCGGGTGGATCGACACATTGCCCCCGCCTGCAGCCCTTTACACCTGGGTGCTGGGCTTCGGGGCAATGCTTCTGCTGGCTTACACGGCGCGACCTGTCAGGGGACGCTGGGTCATGGCGCTGTTGACGCTCACCGTGATTGTCGTCCCCACCGCACTGCAGGCCGGCTCCAGCGAAAAGTTGGGCTGGATCTGGCAGGGCCGTTACACGCTGGCCATGGTGGTAACGCTCATCCTGGCGGCCGGTGTCAGCACACGATTCCGCCCCTACCGGATTACGCCCTGGACCAAGTCGATGGTGCGCTGGGGGCTGGTCCTCGGGGCCCTCGCACACGCCTACGTTTTCCTCGAAGGCCTAAGGCGCTACACCATCGGAATTCAGGGACACACCAACTGGACTGAGATGTTCGAGCCTGTGTGGCAGCCCCCTGGCACGTGGCAAGTGCTCGCTCTCGCCTACATCCTGCTCCTTTTAGTCGCTGGTGTAGGCCTTTACCGCGTGTTGACTACTCCACAAGCCCCTTATCACCCTGTCGAAGCGGCACGTGCATCGCAGCAAAGGCCGTGAGCCGAGGGATCATTAGGAAATTGCGTCGCTGCCGGCGGCAGAGCCATGCACATGGCTCTGCCCCGGGGCACCTTCCTCGAAAGTACTGCGCCAAGCCTCCATTGACACGAGATCCGCGACAGCTGACCGGTAGTCCTCAACCAAGGAATCCCAGTTCCTGTACAGCCTGGCGTGCTGCATGGCTGACTGCTTAAGCAAGGCCTTTAGCTTACGGGGATCACGCTTGTACCAGGATGCCGCTGTACCCTCGGCGTTGGAGACAACCACGGAGTCGTAGTGCGCGATGCGGAACCATCGGTTGTCGAGGTGAGCAAGGTAGGCCTGGGGACGTTCCAGTGTCTCCCTGGCAGGCTGCTTCAGCAATTGCCGGGCGACTGTGACCAGGCCCCACTTAACCATGTCCTTTTTGGCGGGCATCCCGCTGTCTGCCGTCGTCGAAAGGCCAGCACCAATGGCGGGGGCAGGAAACTCATCCACATCTTCGCGCATTTGCGCATCAGAATAGGACTTGCGGAGCTCGTTGATTGAGCCAAGCTTGGTCCGCAGCGAAGGGTGAAGATGTCCCGGGCCTGTCAAGAGGTCGTCCCTGGCTGCCAGACGGTTGTGTGCAGTGAAGTACTGGAGGGATACAAGGTGCTTGACGTCTTCCTGGAACGACTCCCGAAGAACGTCACCACCCTTCGGGTGAGGGCTGTGCAAAAGCGCAGTGATGAGCCGGTTGCGGTTGTGGAAATATGCTTGCCACCCCACAAGGTCGTCCTTATCGATCCAGGAGATGTGCCAGAGTGCGGCGCCGGGGAGGGACACTGTGCGGACACCGGCTGCCCGCGCCCGCAGTCCGTATTCTGAGTCATCCCACTTGATGAACAGCGGCAGGGGAAGGCCAATATCGCGGATGACAGAGGTGGGTATCATGCACATCCACCACCCGTTGTAGTCCACATCAAATCGCCTGTGAAGCCAAGGTGTCTGCCGCAGATTGGATACGCCAAAATCGTGGCGCATCTGCATGTCCTGGTGGGGCTGGCTCGGGGAAAACCTTCGGGCATCAATGGTTTCACCCATCGAATACAAGGTGCTTCTGCTGTAGAGATCGAACATGTGTCCGCCGACGATCGTCGGGTTTTTGCATCGTCCGGAGAAGGCCAACATCCGCATGATGCTTTCCGGCTCCATGACCACGTCATCGTCCAGCAGGAGAACGTAATCGCTGGAGTTCTCGACGGCTTCGTACATTCCCCGGGCGAATCCTCCGGAGCCTCCGAGGTTCGGCTGGTTGATGATGCGCAGCTTAGAGCCCAGTAGTGCCGCTACTTCCGGAAAAGCAGGGTGATCGGCCACCTTCTGAGAGCCTTGATCGACGATAATGACTTCCCGGGCAAGGTCAAGAGCCTCGGGATGGTTAGCCAGCGTACGGACATTTGCGAGGCAGAAGTCAGGCTTATCCATAGTCGTTATCTGGATGGTCGCCGTCTCCCCGGTGCGCAGCGGCGGGGGCCCCTCCCATCGGGCCTCCTTCAGGACAAGGTCCCCGCGGCTGGACGCGAGATCGAACCAATACCAGCCGCCATCACCGAACGGCTTAATAGATAACTGGAATTCTGTCGAAGCCTCGCCGTCAACACGTGCACCGTCAACGCGCTGTAGGGTGCCGCGGGCATTCGACTTGTAAACGGCCACAGAGCCGTGCCCCGAAGTCTCAACAACCAGCCGAATATCCCTGAGGTGGGTCCAACGGCGCCAATAACTTGCTGGAAAGGCGTTGAAGTAGGTTCCAAGTGAAAGCTGCTCACCTGATCGCACCCTGATGGAGTGGCGGGAGAGCAAGTCATCGAAATGCACCTCGCGCTGGCTAGAGCCTACAAGATGCAGCTTTTCCTCGGCTGGTTTAGGATTCCGGGCGTATTCGTCGCTTTCCTTGAAGCGAACGCCCGTTGCCGGGCCGGCGTCAGCGTAGAGGGACATCGTGTCCACCCCGGACTCCGGGGGGAAAATTACCCGCTGAAGTGTCGCCCAGCCCGGCGCTCCATTCATGCGTCCACGCCTCCGCTTTCCAGCTTGTCGCCGCTTTCATAATGCGGCCGGATCTTGTTGTCGAACATGCTCAGAGCAGCGCCTATGGCCATGTGCATGTCGAGGTACTTATAGGTTCCCAACCGTCCGCCAAACAGAACGTTCTTCTCGGACGCCGCGAGATCGCGGTACTTGAGTAGGCGCTCCCTGTCTGCGGAAGTGTTGACGGGGTAGTACGGCTCGTCGCCCTTCTCGGCAAAGCGTGAGAATTCGCGCATGATGACGGTCTTTTCCGTCTGGTAGTCGCGCTCGGGGTGGAAGTGGCGGGGCTCGATGACCCGGGTGTACGGGACGTCGCCGTCGTTGTAATTTACAACTGAAGTGCCCTGGAAGTCCTCGATATCGAGTACTTCTTCCTCAAAATCAATGGTGCGCCAGGAGAGGTCGCCCTCGGCGTAGTCGAAGTAGCGGTCAACCGGCCCGGTGTACACGACAGGAATCTTGCCCACAACCTTGTTCTTGCTGTACTCGTGCGACTCGTCGAAGAAGTCGGTGTTCAGCCGCACTTCGATGTTCGGGTGTTCTGCCATCTTCTCGATCCACGCTGTGTAACCGTTGGTGGGCAGGCCCTCGTACTTGTCATTGAAGTACCGGTTGTCGTAGTTGTAGCGAACCGGCAGCCGCGAAATGATGCCGGCGGGCAGGTCCTTGGGATCCGTCTGCCACTGCTTGCCGGTGTAGTGCTTGATGAAAGCTTCATACAGGGGCCGGCCAATAAGCTGGATTCCCTTGTCATTCAGGTTCTGGGGATCGGTTCCGGCAAGCTCCCCGGCCTGCTCCTGAATGAGCTCCCGCGCCTGGCCTGGCGTGAGGTTGGCGCGGAAGAACTGGTTGATGGTGGCGAGGTTGATGGGCAGGGAGTAGACCTCGCCCTTGTGCACGCCGTAGACCTTGTGAACGTAGTTGGTGAACGTGGTGAACCGGTTGACGTACTCCCACACGCGCTCGTTGGACGTATGGAACAGATGTGCACCATAGCGGTGCACCTCGATGCCGGTCTGCTCTTCTTTTTCGCTGTAGGCATTGCCACCAATGTGGTGGCGGCGGTCGATGACGACGACCTTCAAGCCGAGCTCGGTAGCGGCCTGTTCTGCGATTGTCAGGCCAAAAAAGCCAGACCCTACAATGACGAGGTCAGCGGTCACAAAATCTCCTGGTTTGAATGCGGGCAGCGCAATGGTGCGCATTGTCTGCTGTTCTAGCCTACCCGAGCGAGCGCAGCGCCCGTCGAATCAGCCGCGGCCGGCACTCCCATACGCATGGTTCACGTTTCGTAGAGCCACGCCCACATTCGTCGTATAGAGCTCCTGTTCGTTGACAAACGGCGCCATCCGGTCGGTGTCTTCGGCGGCAGAGGCAGCGGAACGTGCGAATGGAAGTTGTCCACATAGGCGGTGGGGAAGGGGATGGGAACCGGTACGGCTGTCTAGCGTGTATTCAAAGGCATAAAGGATTTGCACTTATGACACTGCACTGCACATTAGTGGGCGGCCCGGAGTCACGTCTGAAGGGGCAGCCACTTGAGTTATCGATCGATGCTCCCGACGGCGCAGCGGGGGCCGACATTTGCTGTCAGCTCACACAGAAGTTCGGAACGGGGACAGTCACTGTCGATGGGGAGGACCTGCGATCCGTGCGGTTCGGCTCTCCGCCGCTGGTTACGGGCGCCGTTCTCATCGACGGCGGCGTGCCGGTGCGACGAAAGCAGCGGCGCCGCCCGTCCCAGGAACCGGCTGCTCCGATTGCCCTCGCCGTTCACAGCGGTGCGGGCGCCGGAACAGTGGTATCCCTGCGCCGCGGCACCTACACCATTGGCAGAAGCAACGCCGGGATAGTCATCCCGGACGCAGAGTTGTCCCGGCAGCACGCGCGTCTTGTTGTCACCGAAACGAAGATCATCATCATTGATCTGGACAGTGAGAATGGCACTTACGTGGATGGCCAAAGAATCCGGAACGCTGCCGTCTCCACGGGATCAATGATCCGATGTGGAAACTCAACCATGTCCATGGTATTCACCGATAAGCCGGAAAAGGCACTGTCCGACGCCGGAACATCCGTCCAGGAACCCATCCTTGTACAGGGCCGGCCGGAGTCCGGCAGTCGGACAATCCTCGTCGCCACCGCTGGCCTTCCGTTGGTCATCGGCATCGGACTCGCCGTCTTCACCGGTATGTGGATGTTTCTGGCTTTTGCTGCTGCCTCCGCCCTGGCTCTCCTGGTTCCCGTCATTTCGGGCAGGCGCCAACGGCGGGAGACAGTTGCAGCAGTCAGTGCGGCCGTTGACCAGGACACTCAGCGTCGCCGGGCATCCGGGCCATCGCTCGCCACATTGGTGTTGGCTGCGGAGCGGATGCAGAACATACCAGTCATCCCTTATAACGAGACTGATGCGTGGTTGCGGCTCGGCCAGGCGGAACAGCCCGCCAACGTGAGGCTCGAGCCTGTTGGCACAGGCTGGGAAACTCCCTCAGCTGGAATAGTTCCGGTAGTCCTTGACCTTTCACGTCCCCGATGGGCCTTCCAAGGAACATCAACCCTGGTGGATGGAATGATCAGGGCAATTATCATGCAGCTGGTGGTTTATCCCCGGTGCCGCACCTTGCGCCTCATCATTCATGGGCAAGCGGGGCGGCTCCTGTTGAGCGCACGGTATCTTCCGGGTGTGGCCGTCACAGCATCGGCAGATGCCTGCCGGCGCATCATGGCAGAGGGGGCGAGTGCCGGTGGCCGGCAGGGTGTCCTCCTGATCACCGACACGACGGACGAGGACAGAACCAAGGCCCTTGCCGATGATGCACTGGAGCGTGGGTGGCACGTCCTTGAATTCCTCCCCGCGTGGGCCGGAAAACGGGGCGTTGACGTGGAACTCCTTGAGCGCGGAACGACGCTGCGGCGACCGACCGGCGACGTAGTCTTTGTACCGGATCTCGCACCGGAGGAGGTCTTCAACAAATTTTGCCGACACCTAGCCGCCTCCCCTCGACGGCAGGACAACGAGGAACGGTCAATACCTTCCACCTGCCTGTTGGATGATGTGCTGCCGCACTCTGCCGCTCAAACGGCTGCCCGCTGGGCTTTGAGCATCAAAAGCGCCGGCCTTGCGGCTCCTTTGGGACTCGGGCGCGGTGGGGCAAGGGTCCTGGATTTGCAAGCCGACGGTCCCCACCTCCTGGTGGCCGGCACCACCGGCTCCGGCAAGTCGGAGCTGCTCCGCAGCCTCGCTTTGGCGCTGGCCCTTAGCCATCCACCGGACAGGGTGAGTTTCCTCTTCGTGGATTTCAAGGGCGGCTCGGGACTTGGCCCCCTCCAAGGCCTGGTCCATTGCGTGGGGCTGTTAACGGACCTGGCCAGCTACGAACTGGAGCGCACACTCACCTCGCTTCGTGCTGAAATTCGATTCCGGGAAGAAGCCCTCGCGTCGGCTCGGGTGCCGGACCTTGCCGCCTACAGGTCAACGCCTGCTTCCGAGCACCTGGTAATCCCCCATTTGGTCATCATCATCGACGAATTCCGGATGCTCGTTGATGATGCGCCCGAAGTACTTCGGGAACTGATGCGCATAGCGTCCATCGGCCGGTCCCTCGGCATCCATCTGGTTATGGCTACCCAGAGGCCACAGGGTGCGCTAACCGCGGATATCAGGGCCAATGTCACCTCCAGCATCGCACTGCGGGTGCAGTCCGACATGGAGTCCGTCGACATCATCGGCTCCAAAGAGGCGGCAGCGATCAGCATCGATGCCCCGGGACGGGCTTTCCTGGCCCGGGGAACGGAACGGGCCCAGGAATTCCAGGCAGCAACGACAGGCCTAACACCTATGGAGAGCAGCCTGAATGCCGCCATCACCGTCCAACTCGCCACCGACTACCTCGCGCCCGGCACCGCCGCCGGGGCGGACATGGAACCCCGGACGCCAGCGGAGGCCGCAGGTTCAGTGGTGACGTTGATCCATGATCTTTGGGCCGCGATGAATGGGGAATCTCCAAGGGTGCCGGTTGCCCCTCCCCTGCCGCAGGATGTGCAGGAGCCCCGGCGGGACGCCCCTTCCACTGCTGCGCCTGCTGCTCAGGATGGAAAATTGGCCATCACTCTTGGGCTGATGGACCTGCCGGAGAGACAAAAAGTTCAGCCGCTCGAATGGAAACCAGCCCAGGACAGCCACTTAGCCTTGATCGGCGCTCCCACCTCGGGCGCGGGCGAAGCATTGGAGCTGACTGTGCGCCACGTGCTTGTTCATCAAACCGAAACACACTGCTACTTCCTGGACGGCGCAGGAACTTTTCACTACCTGACTTCCCACGTCCGGGTAGGGGCCCACACCGGCCTTCACGACCTTCGGCGCGCCGTGCGGGTCCTTGAACGCCTGCACCTTGAGTTGGCCCGGCGGCTCAGTCAACGGGACGACCACCCCGTTCCTCTCCTTGTGGTGATTTCGGGATGGGGTTCCTGGGTCTCGGCTTTCAGGTCCCGTCCTCTGGCTTGGGCCGAAGACCTCGTGCAAAATCTTGTCCGGGACGGCGCCCGGGCCGGGATTACTGTCCTGATTTCCGGTGATCGGGAACTGGTCAGCGCCAGGTTCTGCGGTGCGCTGCCGAACCGCCTCTACTTCCCTGCCGGCTCCAACCATGAAAACCGGGTGGCATGGCCCCGAATGCCCTCCACTGCGGCAGTGAAGGGAAGGGCCGTGGTGTTCGGTCCCCTTTCGGGCGGCAGTGCGGCGGTGTGTCAGTTGTACCGGATCGCTTCCGACAGCTCCTGGCACAGTGACCCTGTAGACGGCCCGGCTGAGAGCCCGGCGCCCCGTCCCTTCCGGGTGGAAGCGCTGCCGTCGCGTGTTACGGCAGCCGAAATCCGTTCCATGGTGGCACCCCCGCCTGTTTCCGATGTACCAGGCAATGTCACGTCAGGACCTCCGCCACAAAACATGCTCATCGGAGTCGGGGGTGACGAGTTGTCGCCCGCCTCCTTCCGCTTTCCGTCAGGAGGCGTGGTCGCGGTCCTTGGAGGCCCCGGCAGTGGGAAGACCAACGTCCTGCGGGCGCTGCAGGCACTGAATCCGGCGCACCACTGGCTTTGCCCCGACGCCGGGATCAACGAAGATGACTTCTGGAAGGGGCTGCTGTCACAGGCACTTGCCGGTCAGTTGCCCAAAGGAACAGTATTGCTGGCTGATGACGCCGACTTCCTGTCCCCCGCGGCGATGCACAGCCTTTCCGAACTGCAGGCCTTGGGTCAGCCTATTGTCCTGGCGGCGGGCTACAGTCCCCTGCTCCTTCAGCGCATCCCGCTGGTTATGTCCTCACGCGCCGCCGCGACGGGACTGCTGTTGTCCCCGCGATCCGTCTCGGACGGGGACGTTTTCGGGGTGCGGTTCGAGGTCGAGCCGGTTCCAACTCCCGGGAGGGGAGTTCTCATTACCGGTGGGCGGTCCTGCCCCATCCAGGTGGGCTGGGTTGCGGGCAACTGACGCAGGGCGGTCCGGATCGCCAGGGCCGACAGCGGCTTAAGTCCCTCACAGTGTGGGTGGAGGACTTCCCGTGCGATTGGCATAGCTGATCACCTTGCTGTGGAACAGGAGCACGATGGCGGTAACTGCCGGCAGAAGCATCGCCAATCCAGGGATTACAAGTCCGGCGCTCAGGGTAGGAAACCCGATGGTTAAAACGAACAACTGCGCCACGAGCGCGGCCGCCCGGGTCCAGCGATATCCCCTGTAGAGAAATACAGCTACCGCGTAAAGCCAAACCGCGAACGCGAGCAGGAGCCCGAGCGTAAAAACAGCCCCCCAAAAGGACAGGACGGGACTTCCTGCCACCAGTTGATAGCCATACCAGCCGGCTGCAGCCAGGAGGGCGGTGGCCTCGGCCGCAACAATTAAGGCCACAACGGCTGCTGCGGGCGGCGGCACAACGGCCCCTGCCCCCGCATTGTTGCCCGGCCCCGGCTGGGGCCCTTCCGAAGATGATGGGGACTCTGAGGGGTTTACCGGGGGTCTTGACACACTGGCACCCTACCGGACATAGTCGGACATTGGTGAGGGCCAGTGCCGCCAGTGTGATGTATCGCTCAGCGTTCCGGGTATAACAGGCGTTATTACCCCTTGTTTACATGGCGTTAACATGACAGGCTTGATTCAGATGACCAAGGGGGCCCTGCCGGGCCCTTTTCCTTTGTAGCTACTAGTGAATAATTTCACAAATAGCACTTCCCAGAAATGGAGCAACTGATCAGCATGGATTGGCGTAACCGCGCAGCGTGCCTCGAGAAGGACCCGGAACTGTTCTTTCCCGTCGGAAACACAGGGCCAGCCCTCTTGCAGATCGAGGAAGCCAAGAGCGTCTGCCGCCGGTGCCCAGTAGTGGACACCTGCCTGCAGTGGGCACTTGAGTCGGGCCAGGACGCCGGTGTCTGGGGCGGAATGAGCGAAGACGAGCGCCGCGCCCTGAAGCGTCGGGCAGCCCGCGCACGCCGCGCATCCTGATCGCCTAAAGCAAAAGTCTCCGGCCGCAACCCACAAGGTTGCGGCCGGAGACTTTTAACCCTGCCCGGCTCAGTGACGAGCCGGGCAGGGGATCAAGGCAGCAGACGGGCTACTTGCCGGCCAAACTCAGGAGGATCTGCACGGCCGTGCCGCCCCCCTCCCGTGGTTGCCACTGAATGGTCCCGCCCAGTTCACTGGTCACCAGGGTCCGGACGATCTGCAGGCCAAGCCCTTCAACGTGAGGCGTATCGGGCAGCCCCACACCGTCGTCAGCAATCGTCACAGTGAGTTCCTCGCCGTCGTCGCCCTCAGACCGGTCAGCAATAAGCCACACCGTTCCCGCCCTGCCCTCGAGACCATGTTCCACAGCGTTGGTCACCAGTTCGTTAATGACCAGTGCCAACGGCGTGGCCAAGTCGCTGGGCAGTTCCCCGAACGTTCCCGACCTTTCAGTCCTGACCTGCTGGGAGGGTGAGGCAACCTCTGCCGAAAGCCTGAACTGGCGGCCGATCAGCTCGTCAAAATCGACGCTCTGCGTCAACCCCTGGGACAGGGTTTCATGGACCAGCGCAATGGTGGCAACCCGTCGCATCGCCTGTTCCAGACCCTGCTTTGCTTCCTCGCTGACCATGCGGCGGGACTGCATCCGGAGCAGCGCGGCAACGGTCTGGAGGTTGTTTTTAACCCGGTGGTGGATTTCGCGGATGGTCGCATCCTTGGTGACAAGCTCCATTTCCCGCCGCCTCAACTCCGAAACGTCGCGGCAAAGGACAAGCGCACCAAAGCGCTGCTGCTCGTCCCGGAGCGGAATGGCCCGCAGTGAGAGGCTGACGCCCCGTGATTCGATCTCACTGCGCCACGGCATGCGGCCGGTGACCACCAAGGGCAACGTCTCATCCACCATGCGCCGGTCCTTCAACAGGCTGGCGGTAACCTCGGCCAGTGACCGGCCTTCCAGGGATTCCCCGTCACCCAGGCGCCTGAAAGCCGACACTCCGTTGGGGCTCGCGTACTGCACTATTCCCTCGGCGTCGAGCCGTATCAGCCCGTCCCCCACACGCGGCGCGCCGCGGCGGGACCCGGTGGGCGAGGCAAAGTCCGGCCACAATCCGAGCGTCCCCATACGCAAGAGGTCATAGGCGCACTGGCGGTACGTCAGCTCGAGACGGGACGGCATACGGGAACTGGACAAGTCCATGTGCGTCGTGACCACGGCAAGAGTCCTGCCGTTGCGGACCATGGGTACAGCCTCGACGCGGAGGGCCATATCGCTGCTCCAGTTGGTCTCACTGGAACGCTCAATGGAGCGGCTGTTCCAGGCCTTGTCCACGAGCGGCTGCAGGTCCGACCTGATGCCCTCGCCCACGAAGTCCCCGTGGAAAACCGTGTGCGTGGTGGAAGGCCTGACGTGCGCCAGCGCGACATACCCGTGGTCAGGGTGGGGGAACCACAGCGCCAGGTCGGCGAACGCGAGGTCCGCGACCATCTGCCAGTCCCCCACCAACAAATGCAGCCACTCGGCATCACCCGGCCCGAAATCAGCGTGTTCCCTGATGGGGTCCGTAAAGATTGCCACTGCACCTCCAATTGCGACGCATTGCTTGCTAGCGTCGGACGATTGACCTCAAGAGCCTCAATGCTACCGACAGCGACGCCATATCGTCGGTCTCAAGCGCGTTGACCTCGTCGAACATGCTCTTCGCCCGGCCCAACTGCTCCGCATTCTGGCCCTCCCAGTCCTTCAGCCGGGCCTCCGGGGAATCAGACGCAGCGGTCGACTCAAGCACCGCCGTCGTCATGTCCGCAACAGTGGAATACAGGTCGTCGCGGAGCGCTGCCCTGGCCAACGCCTGCCACCGGTCCTGTCGGGGCAGGCTGCTGATGCGCTCCAGGAGGGAGTCGGCGTGGAAGCGGTTGAAGACGGTGTAGTAAACGGCGGCTATCTCCTCCACCGGATCCTTCCGGATCCGGGCGATCTTCGCGATGTCCAGCAGGACGAAGCTCTCGAAGAGTTCTGCCCAGCGCAGGGCGAGTCCTTCCGGAAGTTCCCATTCGCGTGACTGTTCCAGCCAACCGGCCACGCGTGCCCTGTCGTCGCCGCGCAGGTAGTCCAGCAGTCTGGCGCGCATGGGGTCCACCAGGGGCTTGAACTCGGAGACAACATCAGCGATCGGCCGTGAAACGGTGCCCTGGGTGAGAAGCCAGCGGACTGCGCGGTCAAGCAGGCGCCTCATATCGAGGTGTACAGTACTCCAGTGCTCCGTCGGGAACGATGCCGGCAGGCTGTTCAGCTCCCCCACCATGGCGTCCAGCTCGTAGATCTCCCGCAGTGCCACAAAGGCCTTGGCTACAGCAACCTCACTGGCCGACGTTTCTTCCATGACCCGGAAAGCGAAGGTGATTCCGCCAAGGTTGATCATGTCGTTCGCCAATACCGTGGCGATAATCTCGCGCCGCAGGGGGTGGGTGTCCAGTTCAGCGTCAAAGCGCTCGCGCAACTGCTGCGGGAAGTAGGCCCGCAAGGTCTTCCTGAACCAGGGGTCATCGGCGAGGTTGCTGTCCCGCAGCGCGGACGTCAGCTCGATCTTGGCGTAGGCGGCCAGCACCGAAAGCTCGGGCGAGGTCAAACCCTGCCCCTGCTGCAGCCGTTCCCGCAACACTTCAGTAGTGGGCAGGGCTTCAAGATCCCGGTTCAGGTCGGCCGACTTTTCCAGCCGGTCCATCAGCCGCTCATAGCTGGGGCTCCACTCGGCTACCTTTGTCCGGTCGTTCAGCAGCAGGATGTTCTGGTCAATGTTGTCTTCCAGCACCAGCCGACCCACTTCGTCAGTCATTGAAGCAAGGAATCCAGCGCGTTCTTCCGTCGAAAGCTTCCCGGCAGCGACCATCCGGTCCACGAAGATTTTGATGTTGACTTCGTGGTCCGAGCAGTCGACGCCGGCGGAGTTGTCGATGGCGTCGGTGTTGAGGATGACCCCCTGAAGCGCAGCTTCAATACGGCCGCGTTGTGTCATACCAAGGTTTCCGCCTTCACCCACCACCTTCACGCGCAGATCCTTGCCGTCAACGCGGATGGCATCATTGGCCTTGTCCCCCACTGAGGCGTTGGACTCGGTGCTGGCCTTGACGTAGGTCCCGATTCCGCCGTTGTAGAGCAGATCCGCCGGGGCGAGGAGAATTGCCCGCAAGAGCTCCGGCGGGCTGAGTTCCGTAGTATCGGCGGGAAGCCCCAGTGCGGCGCGGACCTGCGGGGAGACCGGGATCGACTTGACTTGCCGGGGAAAGACCCCGCCGCCTTCACTGATAAGTGATTTGTCGTAGTCATCCCAGGAAGACCGCGGCAGCTCAAACAGCCTCTGCCGCTCGACAAACGAGGTCTCCTCATCCGGGTTGGGGTCCAGGAAGATGTGGCGGTGGTCGAAGGCCGCAAGGAGGCGGATGTGCCGTGAGAGCAGCATGCCGTTGCCGAAGACGTCGCCGGACATATCCCCCACGCCAACCACGGTGAACGGCTGGGTTTGCGTGTCCAGGTCGAGTTCGCTGAAGTGGCGCTTCACGGATTCCCAGGCGCCCCGGGCAGTGATGCCCATCGCCTTGTGGTCATAACCGACGGAGCCGCCTGACGCAAACGCATCGCCCAGCCAGAATCCGTATTCAGCGGCCA
This sequence comes from Pseudarthrobacter sp. NS4, assembly GCF_024758005.1. NCBI lineage: Bacteria > Bacillati > Actinomycetota > Actinomycetes > Micrococcales > Micrococcaceae > Pseudarthrobacter > Pseudarthrobacter sp. NS4. The sequence goes on from NZ_CP103288.1 coordinate 2,801,346, forward strand.
GGCCGTTGGCGATGTCGGAGAATGTCGCAGTTCCCTTGTCGGCAGCGACCACCAGGTAGGAATCGTCGTCGTCGTGCCTGACGAGGTTCGACGGCGGGACCAGCCGTTCGCTGTCGCCTTCCGTCACGAGGTTGTCGGTCAGGTCAAGCAGACCCCGGATAAACGTCTTGTAGCTCTCGACCCCTTCCGCCATCCAGGCAGAGCGGTCGACGGCGGGATCCGGCAGCCGTTTCGCGAAGAAACCTCCCTTCGCTCCGGTTGGCACGATGACCGCGTTCTTGACGGTCTGTGCCTTGACGAGGCCGAGGACTTCCGTGCGGAAATCCTCCCGGCGGTCCGACCAGCGCAGTCCGCCACGGGCCACCTTGCCGAAACGAAGGTGGACGCCCTCGACCCGGGGCGAGTAAACCCAGATCTCGAACATGGGACGCGGGAAGGGCAAGCCTTCGATCCGGGCCGGATCGAGCTTGAAGCTCAGGTGGGGCTTGTTCTGGTAGTAGTTGGTCCGGAGCGTCGCTTCGATCAGGTTGACGAAGGTGCGCAGGACCCTGTCGGCGTCGAGCGTTGCAACCTTCTCAATGGAAGCGGCCAACTCCTGGCGCACGGACTCCTGGGCGTCCAACCGCTCGTCGTCGCTCAGGGCAGGATCGAAACGGACGGCGAAGAGTGCGCTCAAGCCCCTGGTGACGTCTGCGTTTGCCAGCAGGGTGTCCGCCATAAAGCCAAAGGAATTGGTATTGCCCATCTGGCGCATGTAGCGCGCGTAGGCCCGAAGCACGGTGATCTGCCGCCACTGCAAACCCTCCCGCAGGACCAGCCGGTCGAACGCGTCCGACTCAGCGGCTCCGGTGACCGCCGCTCCGAAGGAGTCAGCGAGCAGTTCGCCGGTGGACAACGGGTCAACTCCGGCGGGGTACTTCAGGCCCAGGTCGTAGAGGAAGAAGTCACGGCGGTCCGCTGTCTCAATCTCGAAAGGCCGCTCGTCCAGGACCTCAAGCCCCAGGTTATGGAAGTAGGGAAGAATCTGGCTGAGACTTTTGGGTTCCAGCATGTAGAGCTTGACGCGGGCGTCTTCCTCGAGCGTTGCGCCGGCTCCTTCCGGGAGGTAGACGTGGACACCTGGCCGCTCCTGGCGTGCGCCCACCGCCCGCTCTGCGGCCGCCCCGTACTTCTCGAAGCGTGCGATGTCCTCCAAGGCATCTTCCACTTCGTAGTCCACCCGGTAGCTCGCCGGGAACGCTTCTGCCCAGATAGCAGCAAGTTCCTTGGCTTCTGCGGGGTCCTGCCCCTCCCGCAGGACCTCGACGATGCCTTCGCTCCAGGAGCGGGCAGCCCGCACGAGCCGCTTCTCAAGCTCCTCAGTGTTGACGTGGCTGACGTCAGCGTTCTTTGGCAGGCGGATGCGGAAGAAGAGCCGGGCAAGTGCCGACTCCGTCATGCGCGCCTCGTAATCGATGGACACGGCCTGGAACGTCTCGCGGAGTTCCTGCTCAATGCGAAGCCGGACATTGGTGGTGTATCGGTCACGTGGAAGGTAGACGACGGCGGACATAAACCGTCCGTAAATGTCAGGACGCAGGAACAGTCGGGTACGGCGGCGCTCCTGCAGTTTCTGGATCCCCAGGGCGGTGGCAGCCAAATCCGGGACTTCGATCTGGAAGAGTTCGTCCCGGGGGTAGGTTTCGAGGATTCCCAGCAGGTCCTTGCCCGAGTGCGAATCCGGCGGAAAACCGGCACTCCGGAGTACAGCGTCGACCTTTTCGCGAACAATCGGGATGTTCCGGACGGAGCCGGTGTAGGCGCTGGTGGCAAAGAGTCCAATAAAGCGGCGCTCCCCGTTGACATTCCCGGCCCCGTCAAAGCTCTTGACCCCAATGTAGTCAAGGTATGCCGACCGGTGAACGGTGGAACGGGAGTTGGCCTTGGTGATAATCAGGGCCCTCTTTTCCCGTGCCTTCTTCCGGCCGGTGTCGGTCAGGTGCTGAATATGCGGCGAGTCGGCGGCCGTCCGCAAAAGGCCCAGCCCGCTGTCCTCGCGGAGCTCAAGGACGTCCTCGCCGTCCACCGTCACCAGGTCGTACTCGCGGTACCCCAGGAAGGTGAAATTGCCGTCGTCAAGCCAGCGCAGGAGGTCCTTCGCCTGCCGCAACTCCGCGATCTGGGCCGGGTTGGCCACCTGGTCCAGGCTTTCGGAGATCTGCCGGGCCTTTTGGCGCATTTTAGGCCAATCCTCAACGGCTGCACGGACATCATTGAGGACGCGCGTAAGTCCTTCAAGCAGGGAGGCTTTGGCTTCTTCGGATACGCGGTTAATTTCGACGGCGATCCAGGACTCCATGTGCGAGGCGTGCTCACCCTGCGCGATGAGGTGGGACAGGCTGGGCATGGCGGCCGTATCACCACTTGAGATCCCCAGGTGCGCGGGGACCCTGTTCACCTTGACCAGTTCGCCGCTTTCCCTGTTGCGCGTGGCTACGAACAGCGGGTGAACCACCAGCTTGATGGCAGCATGCTGGCGGACAAGCTCCGCATTGACGGAATCGACCAGGAACGGCATGTCGTCCGTGACGACGAAGACCACGCTGCTGTCTTCCTCATCCACGATGGCTATTTGCGCCTGGCCGGGGCGCCGCACGCTTGCAACCTCACGGTGGCTGGACGCCCGGGCCACGAGTACTTCCCGGGGGTAGCTCCGGGCATCCTCCTCGGCCAGATGCTGGTAGTAGTCCCCGATAAAGCCTTCAAGGCCTTCAATCGAAAGGGGCTGATCCTCCACGCTGGATCCAGACGACATCGACACACGCCTCCATCACAAGATATTTGCCGCTCCGTTGCAGCTCTTATGGCGAGCCTAGTCCTTTGCCCGGCGCCCTGCTGTGGAAGAAAAGACAGAGGATTTTGCTTTTTGCTGGACGGATGCACAAACAAGCTCGCGGACCGCGAGGCGGAGGGCTGAATCGGGGGCGGCCTCAAGCAGCAGCGAGCCGGCCAACAGGGCGGCGTCCGCGGCCACCGCGTCATGGGGCAGGAAGGCCTTGAGCCCGAAGGCGGGACCATATCTTTCCCAGGCGTCCCGCAACTGCCGTTCCGGGCCCCTGCCGACGGACGAAGCACGAACCTTGTTCATCACCACGATGGGGGACGCCTGGGGCACTGCCGCCTCCAGTTCCGCAAGACCCCGCACAAGTCGCGGCACTCCTACGGGATCGGCGGCGCCGACGGCGTATATCGTATCGGCAAGCTCAAGCGGGCGCAGGGCGGAGGCATTCCGGCGGGGGGCCATCGTGTCGAAGCTCAGTTCTTCATCTGCCTCAAGGCAGAAGCCCGTATCAACGACGACGACGTCAGCAATTTGCCGGGCCCGCTGCAGGACCAGTGCAAGGGCGGGCGCCCGGAGCTCAGTCCAGCGGTCAGCGCGGGTAATGCCGGTAAGCACTTTAAAGGTCCCCGACGCCGTGGCAACAGAAGCCGCAATTTTCTGGAGGGCGGCACCGTCCAGGGTTCCCTGGTCCGCCAGCCGGCACGCCTGCGCCAAACCTGCCGATTCGTCCAGCAAACCCAGCACCGCGGCCATGCTGGCACCATAACTGTCGGCGTCAACGAGGATGACCTGCTTTCCTTCAGCAGCCAGTTCGCCGGCAATATTGGCCGCAAGCATGGTACGTCCCGGGGATCCCACGGGACCCCAAACCGCAATAATCCTTCCCGCGCCGGGTCCGTCAGGAGCGGCCGGGGGTTCAGCGGGGAACGACTTAAGGGCGGCGCCGGTATCAGCCGGTGAGCTCCGCGTGACCGGTTGAGGGCCTGCCCCCGTCAATTGGTTCACCGCGTCGGCGATGCGGTCGGACAATTCTGCAGATTCGACTCCGGTCAGTGCGGAGGAGACGCCGATCTTCCGCAGACGGCCCGCTTCATCGGCGTTATCAGTCAACGCGATGATGGCCACTCCCACTGCTCCCAGCCTGTCCACCAAAGAGGCCGTCAGTCCCTCGGAGCCTTTCGCCACCACGGCGGCACGCGCAAGTCCGCTTTGGCACGCGGCGAGAAGCTCCGGAAGCTCGGCGCACCTCCTGACCACGGTAACCGGTCCATGCAGCCGTTCAAGTCCGCCGACCAGATCCTCCCGGCTTTGACCCACGGTGATTACCGGAATGTTCATCGGGCGCCGCCACCCGGGTTCCAGACAACCGAAATCTTGGCCTTATTCGCCTGCGCGCCGAGCAAAGCGGGCATCCGACTGTCCTCCACCAGGACCATCAGGACAGTTGTTTTGGTGGACCCTAAAGCAGTGGAACCAGCCGTTACCTCAGAGATTTCGGCGCCCGGAAGCAAAAGCTTTGGTTCGCTGAACCCGTTCTTGGCATCGGGCTGTGCAACCCAAACGTCCACCCTCGCGCCCTCTACCGCCTGTGACGGAAGCGTCTCGTCAATGGTCAGCGCGACTGGTTTGCGGTCCAGCTTGTCCACCTCACCAAGACTCCCCCGGGGAACAAGATGGTCCTTGCCGATCCGCTGCACGGCCACTACGCCTTCGGGCAGGCCGGACTCCACGGGAATGTAATGTTGCTCTGCTTCACCCAGGCGCACCTTCGCTCTGACCACATTCTCGGGGGTCAGCGCTTCCCCCACGCCGATGCCGTCGCGTGCCGCATAAACTTCCGTGGTCCTGTCTGCACTGCTGACGAGGAAGATCACTCCGGCTACGGACACCAGGACCAGGAGAACGCCCATCAGCAGCCGGGGATCCCTCCAGGATGGGCGCTTCAGACGTGCCACCCCGGCAGACGAATCAGGAACCATGGCGTTTCTCCCCCTATTTTGCGCCGGCGTGCCCACTGTGACCGGACAACTTATTGTTGCGGCATGGGGGCAGGAACAAAAGTCATTGGAGCAAACGAGCCTAATCTGTGGATAACAACGGCAAACCTGCTCATCTGGTGGCAAAATGAATACATGCCCAGGTTTCTCACACTCGCGGACGTCGCCGAGCAGCTCCAGATCAATTCTCCTGCCGCATACGCCCTGGTGCGAAGCGGCGAATTGAAGGCTATCCAGGTCGGCGGAAGGGGCCAGTGGCGGGTCGAAGAGAAAATGCTGGAGCAGTACATCCAGGAACGGTATGCCGAGGCAAGCCGGATGATCCAGGAGTCCAAGTCCAAGTCCGTCTGACCACACACCGGCCTGCCGGATAGTTCAGCCTTGAGCCTCGCTGCTAAAGGTCGTCGCTGGGCCGCCGTGACCTGACCGCGGCCAGTGCCGCGAACGGGATAGTTGAAACCTGGCTGACCAGGTGGCTGCGTCGAGCCTCACCCGGGATAACGGCAGCCAGATCTATGTAATCCTTTCCTACCCTGTCGATGACGCCTTCCAGGCGGAAGCTGCCGGCGGCCGTCCCCAAGGTAACTGTCAGCTCCGTCCGGTTCCTCGCGAGGCCGCGCAAGGAGTGGGCGAGCCCAATCGCACGTCGCACCGCCGACACCTCGGCAAGCGACAGCCGGCCCAGGCCGACATAGCGCGCTGCCGCCGCATATGGAACGAGGATCTGGTGCTGATCCTCGTCAAGCACCAGTGCGTCCGCACCGGCATGGGACAGCGTCCCCCGGACTGATTCGCCACACACAAGGATGACATCCAGGCGGCAGCCGAGCGCCGCGCGCAGCCTGTCGGCCAACTCGATGTTCACCATTTCGATTCTTGTTCGCTCGCTGATTTCCGCATCGAGCGAGAGCCGGTCCGCTTCAGCGAGCTGGCTTTCCATGTCGTTGAAGAGTGAATCCCAGCGCATTCGGCAAGCGTAAGATCCCGCCCGCTGCCCGGTCAACAGCAGATATTCCTTCTCTCCAGTCTCTGGACAAAACGAAGCAAGCAGGAGCAAACTAGGAAAGACATACACAAACGACATCAAACGGCATCAACGAGGTTCTAATGGCAAACAATGGTGAGAGCGGAATCAGAACTGATGCCATAGTCGCGGGAGGTTTGCTGCTGCTGGGTTTCCTGCTTTCCCTGATCGGAGCAGGACTTGTGGGCCAATGGCAGAACACGGCCGCCCGGAACCAGACGTTCAGGGTGGAGGACCTGCTGGGGGCCGCCGCAGCCACGGCCGGGGCAGGTCTTCTCCTTTGGTGGATCATCTCCCTAATGTGTGCCGCCGCCGGTCTGCTGCTGGAGAAGCATGGTAACGCCAGGGCGGCCGCCGTGACCCGCAGAATGTCTCCAGCCTTCATGCGGCGCCTGGTGGTTGCCGCTGTTTCCGTCCAACTGCTGTCCGGTCCGGCCGCACAGGCAGCAGGCCCAGTACCGGGTCCGCAGTGGTCGCCGACCGGCGGGCAGGAGACCTCCGCGCCTGCCGCAACAGGAAATGAGCCAGCCGTCCCCGCAACCCAGGAACACGAGACCTCTGAGCCTGACAACCCGATTATGGAAGCCTCTTCCCCTGAGGGCCTCAACGGTGGGGCCCTGGAGCTTACACCCGTAACGGGGGACCCGCTGGAACAGATACCGGCGGACCACGCATCGCGCCTTGAACCGGCCCCTGTAGACGGACTTCCCGTATCCGACAAGCTCCCTGCAGCCCGGCCGGCTCCGCGGTCAACAATTCATCCGGGCTGGCAGCCGTCGGCGCCGGTAGTGGAGCCCGGATTGTTGGCCGCACCTCCCGTCCGCAGTCAATCCAGCCTCCATCAGGAGACCGGCCGGCAACCCGGGTTTGTGGCTGTCCTTGCCGGGGACAGCCTGTGGGACATCGTGGCACACCATCTGGGGCCCCAAGCGTCGGACGTGGACATCGCACTCGAGTGGCCGCGATGGTACGAGGCCAACAAAGCCCTGATCGGCCAGAACCCGGACGTACTTCTCCCGGGACAAGTCCTGCTGCCGCCTCCAACCGCGTAACCATCCACCGATGCTCCTGGCGGACGTCCTGCCGGCTGCAAACCAACCAAAGGGGAAATTGATGCCCGCAGTCACGCCCATCCGGTCTGTCCGGGAACGCAACGCCAACGAGCGCCAAACGGCACGGGAGGGGGTCAGGGCAGGTAAACCGGCGGTGGACCGAGGCCGGGCCGGCATCTACAGCCCCGCGAACCCACCAACTCTTCGGCCTGCGGACGAAACGGCTGAAGTGCGGGCCATCACCCGCGGCACAATTCAAGCTTCCATGGAGGTACTGGCCGGGATTCGGCCTATCCACCAGCTGGCACGGCGGCTCGATCCACGGTGCCTGGCGAACCTGCAGCACCGCGCGTCCTTGATCAGGCGGGAACTTACCCGAACGGGAAACCCTGCCCTGGCACGGCTGCACCGGAACTCCATCGTCCGCTCAGTCCGCGTCTGCGAGGTGGCAGAAGGCATCTATGAGGCCAGTGCAGTAGTCGTGGACGATGTCCGTGCACGTGCCGTCGCTGTCCGGCTCGAGCGCAGCAAACTGGTCTGGAGGGTGACTGAACTTGTCATCGGGTGACGAGCAGGAAAAAAGTCAGGGCCGGGAACTGCATCCCGGCCCTGCTCTCTTTCATTGCTGGGTGGCAGCCTAAGCTGTACCCGTCGCCGTCAGCGCCGCTTCTTCTTGGCAGGACGCTTGGCCGCATCCTGGGCTGCCGCCTTTGCCGGGTTTCCCGAACGGCCTGACTGCCGGGTCTCCACCCGGGTCTGGGTTCCGCCACTTTCGCTTGGCGCCGTGTACTGAAGCTGGGCAGGCCTCTCCGGTGCTTCCAGGCCGGCCGCCCGGACCTGGGGCTCCACGTGCTCCGTATGGCCGCCGGCAGCGTCCGCTACCACTACGTCCTGGGCAGGAGTGACTTCCACCTCCAGGTTGAACAGGAATCCCACGCTTTCCTCGCGGATGGCCTCCATCATGCTTTGGAACAGGGTGAAGCCCTCACGCTGGTACTCCACGAGCGGATCACGCTGCGCCATGGCACGCAGCCCAATTCCTTCCTTGAGGTAGTCCATCTCGTAGAGGTGTTCCTGCCACTTGCGTCCTATGACAGACAGCACCACGCGCCGCTCCAGTTCCCGCATGCTCTCTGAACCGATGGCTTCCTCCCGGGCCTGGTAAACCAGTCGGGCGTCAGACAGCAGTTCCTCCTTGAGGAATTCGACAGTCAACCGGGATTTGCCGCCGGCCTCTTCGATGATGTCCTCAGCGGTGACGCTCACGGGGTACAGGGTCTTCAGGTTGGTCCAGAGCTGGTTGAAGTCCCAATCATCGCCGTTACCTTCGGCGGTCGCGTCATCGATCAGAGCGGTAATGGTGTCCTCCACGAAGAACTGCACCTTCTCGTGCAGGTCGTCGCCTTCGAGGATTCGCCGCCTGTCGCTGTAGATGGCCTCGCGCTGGCGGTTCAGGACGTCGTCGTACTTAAGCACGTTCTTGCGCTGCTCGGCGTTCCGGCCTTCCACCTGCCCCTGTGCTGAGGCGATGGCCCGGGACACGAGCTTGGATTCCAGGGCGACATCATCAGGGACCGAGCTGTTCATCAGGCGTTCGGCGGCACCTGAGTTGAAAAGACGCATGAGGTCATCGGTCAGGGAGAGGTAGAAGCGGGACTCACCGGGGTCGCCCTGTCGGCCGGAGCGGCCGCGCAGCTGGTTGTCGATCCGGCGGGATTCGTGCCGTTCGGTGCCGAGGACGTAAAGGCCTCCCAGGTTCAGGACTTCCTCATGCTCGTCCTTGACCGACTGCTTGGCAGCGTCGAGGGCGCCCGGCCAGGCGGACTCGTATTCCTCGGAGTTTTCCTCCGGATCCAGCCCCCGTTTTGCAAGATCTGCGACGGCCGTAAATTCCGCGTTGCCGCCCAGCATAATGTCGGTACCACGGCCGGCCATGTTGGTTGCCACGGTGACGGCGCCCTTCCGGCCAGCCTGTGCAACGATGGCTGCTTCCCGTGCATGGTTCTTGGCGTTCAGCACCTCATGCCGGACGCCCTCCTTGGCAAGGAGGCGCGAGAGGTATTCGCTTTTCTCAACGCTGGTGGTGCCCACGAGGACCGGCTGGCCCTTCTCGTGCCGTTCGGCAATGTCGCGGACAACGGCATCGAACTTAACGGTTTCGTTCTTGAACACCAGGTCCGCCTGGTCAATCCGCTGCATGTCGCGGTTGGTGGGAATGGCCACCACGCCGAGTTTGTACGTGCTCATGAATTCGGCAGCCTCGGTTTCGGCGGTACCGGTCATGCCCGAGAGCTTGTCGTACATGCGGAAGTAGTTCTGCAGCGTCACGGTGGCCAGTGTCTGGTTCTCGGCCTTGATCTCGACGCCTTCTTTGGCCTCGATCGCCTGGTGCATGCCCTCGTTGTAGCGCCGGCCGGCCAGGATGCGGCCGGTGTGTTCGTCGACGATCAGGACTTCGCCATCGAGGATGACGTAGTCCTTGTCCCGTTTGAACAGTTCTTTGGCCTTGATGGCGTTGTTGAGGAACCCGATGAGCGGAGTGTTTGCGGATTCGTACAGGTTCTGGATGCCGAGGTAGTCCTCGACCTTTTCGATGCCGCTCTCCAGGACGCCCACGGTCCGCTTCTTCTCGTCGACTTCGTAGTCATTTCCGGGCTGCAGCCGGAGAACCACCTTGGCGAATTCGCTGTACCAGCGGTTGGTGTCCCCCTGTGCGGGACCGGAAATGATGAGGGGCGTGCGGGCCTCGTCGATAAGGATCGAGTCCACCTCATCCACAATGGCAAAGTTGTGTCCGCGCTGGACGAGCTCGTTCTTGTCCCATGCCATGTTGTCGCGGAGATAGTCGAAACCGAACTCGTTGTTGGTTCCGTACGTGATGTCGGACGCGTATTGCTGGCGCCGGACGGACGGGTCCTGGTTGGACAGGATGCATCCGCTGGTCAGGCCCAGGAAGCGGTAGACGCGTCCCATCAGGTCAGACTGGTATTCGGCGAGGTAGTCGTTCACGGTGACCACGTGGACACCCTTGCCGGTGAGGGCGTTCAGGTAGGCAGGAGCGGTCGCCACCAGGGTCTTGCCTTCACCGGTCTTCATTTCTGCGATGTTGCCCAGGTGCAAGGCCGCGCCGCCCATCAACTGGACGTCGAAGTGCCGCATCCCCAAGGTTCGCGAGGAGGCTTCCCGTACGGCCGCGAAGGCCTCCGGGAGGAGGTCATCCAGCTTTTCGCCGTCCTGGTGGCGTTCGCGAAGCCGGTCAGTTTCCTCGCGGAGCTCAGCGTCGGTGAAGGTCTTAAACGAGTCTTCGAGCGCATTGATGGAGTCGGCATAGTTCCGCAGTTGCCGCAGAGTTTTTTTGTCACCCGTACGGAGTAGTTTTTCGATAAGTGTTGCCACGTGAAGATGCTCCCAGTCTCATGCCGCCGAATTCTGGCGTTTTTAGTCTACGGGAGAGACAACGGGCAGGTACCTGTTTCCCTGAGAGCGGATCCAGTCCTATCCGCGGGCGACGGCCCGTGCGAGGCCCGCCGCAAGGTCACCGACCGGTTGAACCTCCACCTCCTGCAGTCCCAGCCATTCAGCCATGAGGAACAGTTCCGCGGCGAGTTCGACGGCGGTGTCAGGCGGAGCATCCGGCTCACCAAACGCTGACCTCGCCAGCAGCCTCCCGGCCGTGCGGTCAGCCTTCAGGTCCACTCTTGCAACGATCCGGTCGCCGAGGAGGAACGGAAGGACATAGTAGCCGTAGCGCCTTTTGGGCTCCGGCGTGTAAATCTCAATCCTGTAGTGGAAGCCGAACAGTTCCTCAAGCCTGCGTCGTTCGAAAACCAGGGAGTCGAACGGGCTAAGTAAGGCTCGCCCCATGGCCCGCCTCGGCAGGACAGCTTCAGCGTGGCGGTAGACCTCCCTTCCCCAGCCGGCCACGGTCACCGGCTCCAACCTGCCCTGACGCACCAGGTACTCCACGGACTGGGCGGTTGCTTTGACCGGCGTCCGGAAATAGTCGGCAAAGCACCTCACGCTCCCTATACCGTGGGCATGTGCTGCTGCCTCCGTCAGCCGCTGCAGTGCCTCCGCAGGATCGATGCTGCCGGTCCCGGCAGTGACATGCGGCAGCACTCTTTCGGTCAGCGCGTACTTGCGCTCGAACTGGTCGGTCCTGGAAGCAGCCGAGACAAGGCCCTCCTCAAAGAGGTGCTCCAGGACCCGTTTCACCGAGTTCCAGTTCCAGCCCCAGTTCACGCTCTGTCTTTCCTCAACGTGACCGATTTTGGCGGTGATTTCGGAGGCTGTCATCGGGCGGCTTCGTGCGAGCGTCTCCAGTACTTTGTTCGAGACGGCGTTCCGTAGGACGGGATCCATTCGCGCGGCGCCAACCCATGCCCTTTTCTGCCAGAGGACCAGGTCCTGGTAATGCTCGGGCCTGATGTAGCTTGCCTCGTGGGCCCAATACTCCACCATCCTGCGGGGATGGTTGCTGGACATCCGCTGCAGGATGGCCCGGTCGTAGTTGCCCAGTCGGGAGAAGAAGGGAAGGTAGTGGCTGCGCGAGAGGACATTAACTGAATCGATCTGGACCAGCTGGATTTGGGCAAAGGTACGGCCCACCGTCCGTGAAGTTACGGGGCCGGCGGGCCGTCCTTTGTTGAGTCCCTGTGCTGCCAATGCGATCCGCCGTGCCTGGTCCAGGCTCAGCGATGCTGACACATCAGTCCTCTCTGGGGGCGGTTTGCGCCCTAGGCGTTGGCGGCGGCGTCATCCGAGCGGTAGGCAAGGATCTTTTCTTCCACCACGGTGTCTCCGGGCTCGCATTCGTGGTCCAGCGTGATGACGCCGTATGTCCAGCCGCGGCGCCGGTATACAACCGACGGCGTATTGGTGGCCTTGTCCACAAAAAGGTAGAAATCGTGGCCGACGAGCTCCATGTTGTCTACGGCATCGTCGAGGGAGATGGACGCAGCCGGGAAGACTTTGCGACGGATCAAAACGGGAGAATTCCCGGCGGGGATGTCGTTGTCAACATCGTAAGGGGACTTGTCAGCGGGGGCGGCCGCAACTTCATTCCGGTGGCTCGCCTCGAGGTACAGCGGCTCGTGGGTACTGGCCGGTTCGAGCGCTGCGGTCGCCTCACGGACCGCCTTCGGAGTGTGCCGCCCGTGGTGGACCTTCTTGCGGTCCTTGGCGCGGCGGAGACGCTCAAGCAGTTTGTTGTAGGCAAGGTCGAATGCAGCGAACTTGTCGGCAGCGCTGGCTTCGGCACGGATCACAGGCCCACGGCCAAGTACTGTCACCTCAACGGTCAACTGATCGCCGGTCTGCCGGGCATTGGTCTCCTTGGAGACCTTGGCATCGACGCGCTGGACTTTATCTCCAAGCGATTCGATTTTTGAAATCTTCTCCCCGGCATATTCACGGAACCGGTCTGAAACTGTCAGATTTCGTCCGCTGATCATAAACTCCATGGTGCCCTCCAAATGACTTCGGTGACACGACGGCGGCGCTTCCCTGGGCCGAGCTGCCTGACAGTCGAGCCCCTCTCCGAGCCGCCATCGAAAGGTACATTCTGTTCTTGGTACCCACCACCGACGTTAGTTCATAGCCATCCGTTATTCATCTTTTCTTGGTTTATTTTTTTGTAAGTCATGCCTGCTTCCGCTGGTCCACGGGGGAAGCAGCGGCAGCGCCGGCAGCATCCGGCGGGCGTGTCGCCGCCAGGACCACAGCACCCGTGACAATGGCATCCGCGTGGTGCAATGCGCGGGCTGCTTCCGCCAGCGTGGCGCCTGTGGTGAGGACATCATCGATGATGATGCAGCGGTGTCCTGCCACCCTTGCCCGGTCCCGGCACCGGACCGCCATAGAGCCCCGGACCCGCTTTGCGCGGGCGCCCCGGTCGAGGCCCTTTTGTCCGCCCGGCAACCGCAGGCCTGCATTTCCCGTCTTTACCAGTACGTTCGCCACGCCAACCGATGGCAGCTGGCGCGACGCCTCCGCCAGGAGCAGGTGAACGGGGCTGAAACCCCGACTGACATACGCCGCGGAGCTGGTGGGAACAGGGACGAGCAGGGTTGCCTGCCCGTCCCCCACTGCCGCCCGGACGGCACCCGCGAGTGCCCGGCCAAGGCTGTTCTTGAGCTGATGCTGGCCATGCCGCTTGAATGAGAGCAGTGCCTGCGCCAGTTCTTCCCGATAGACGCCGGCTGCTGCTACTGGCAATAAAACCGGTCCACGGATATCCATCAGTGCCGGGGCTCCGCTCTCCGCTCTGAAGGGCTGCCTGGTGAGACGGCGGATGTGGCGCTCACAGGCGTTGCAGAGCGCGCGGTCTTCGGCCCCGCAACACACACAATCCACTGGCACCACCAAGGCCAGGAGGTCGGCAACGGCACGCGTTACTTCCTCGGACAACCTCAGCAGTTTGCTGTGGTGGTCAGAGCGGTGACGGGCAGCCCGGGATGCAGACGGGAAAAGGTCCGGGTCGGAGCAAACTGTCATCCCTTAACGCTCCGGAATGGTGGTCTGGGGCGGAAGACAGCACCGGGCGTATGTGGATATGGTCTGATTTCAATGCCTTGCACCTGCAGGTGCAAGGCATTGATACGAACATCGTGGCGTCAGGCGCGTCGCCGTCTTGGCAACCTGGAAACCGTGCTGGTCCGGGGAACCCTGTGGGTCAGCCGGGGAATGAGGGATCGATCGGCCCCTTGATCTGTGGCGACCATCCGTTGCCCAGCCGTTGGAAAATGCCCTCCGCGGATTGTGCGTAAACCTCCTCTGCGCCGTTTCCGGCGCTGAGCGCCACCAAACCGGGCCATGGAGCCAGCTGCTGCGGCTGCCCGGACGCGAGGGACAGCAGTTCAGGGGTTACGTTGGACGCTGCTGATCCCTTCATTACGGCAACGGTGGTGTCGCTTACCCACGCTCCCTGGTCAGGATTGCTTTCGGTGGCCAAAGTCACGGGCGCGGTCAGCTCCCGCGGCGTGCCGTCACCACCACGGATGATGCCCGCTATCTGTACCCGCGTCTTGCCGTTCTGCTCCGAAATAACGAGCGCGCGGACGCCTTCGCGCGAAATCCGGAATTCCTTCACCGTCCGGCCGGCAAGCCACGCCGGAGTCAGGGTGACCGAAGGGACGGAGGCCCCTTCGGCGACACCTGCCGGGCGGTACGCGACCACCTCGGTGGCGCCGTTCGCTCCGGGGCCCGCAGTCCACACCCAGTCGCTGAGCCCGAAGGACGGCCGGCTCAACGTGCCGCGGGTGGTGAGGGCACGGGCAGGCTGCCCCGGGATGATGCTGTACAGGGTGGTCCGGCTGTCATTGAGGAATGCGGCCGTCTGCGAGACCGGGGATTCTGCCGGGAGCCTCGGGGCCAGGGCGGAGACCGGCTGCATGTCCGGAAGCGGGGAAACCCTGTTGTTCTCGTACCTCACCAACTCGTTGTCGCTGATGGCGATTTGGCGTGACGGTACGCTCTTGTCCTGCACCGGCGGCAGTACTGATCCGTCATCCTCGACCCGCACCAGGTCCTGGTTGGCGCGCAGCTCGACATTGACGACGTCGGGCTGGCTGCGGAAGGTCAGTGTGAGCTGCATCTGCATGCGCAGGCGGTCTGCCGGTGACGTTTCCACCAGTTCCTTCGCCGTCAGGTCCACCTGGGCAGCCCCGGAGACCACCGGGACGGATTCACGGGCCAGCTTGATCCCGGAGGGGAAGGCGCTGGCTACGGCACCGCGCAGGTATGGAGCCGGCCCGGCGAGCAGTGCACTCGTCATGGCTTTCACTGTCTTGTTCCTGATGAACCAGCGGACATCCGGGACGGCGAACGTGAAGGTGGGGTCGTAGAAGTAGATCGGATAGGCCCCATAAATCACCTTGAACGTTTCCTCGGCGATGGCCGTGCCGTCCGGGATGGCGGAAATCCGCCACTCACCGTCCACCTGGGTGACAGTCACCGGAATCTTCTCGATGGTTCCTTCCGGTGACTGGGTGGCGATGCCGTCAGCATCGACGCTATAGGCGACATCCAGCTCGTAATTGAAGACGTTCTCGGTTTCCGTCGACACCACCCGTGCATCACGGTAGACGAGGGCACGCTGGTCGGGTTTCCAGGACACAGATAACGCCTGCGTCAGGTATTGCCGGGCGACGGCGTAGTCGTCCTCATATCCGCTGCCGGCCCGATAGAAGTAGTCGATGATGGTTTCCGGTGATGCCCCCGGTTGCGGGGCTGCCGGAAGGAACACCGGTGCGCTGAGGTTTCCGGCACTGCCTTCGCTGCTCTTCCCCACGGGTCCCGCTGTTGGAATGCGCGCACACCCTGCCAGCAGGACGAGCAGAATGGCCAGCAGGAAGGCAGCGGATTGTGCCCGGCGGTCTCCGCGGCCCGTCATGGGGTCTCCTTCGACATCGGTACCGGTGTCAGCCGTGCGGCACCGGCTTCCAGCACCAGCATGTTCCTGTTGTCTGTTTCCCTGGGGATGTTTCCGGGTTCACCTGGAAACATGACGTCATCCGGTTCGAGCTGCACGGGAGACTTGTCAATGTCCTCCCCCTGGCGCAGCGGCAGTGTGAGCCGGAAGTTGGCGCCGCTGCCTTTCCTGCCCCATGCCTGCAGCCAGCCGTTGTGGAGTTTGGTGTCCTCCATGGCGATGGACAGCCCCAGGCCACTGCCTCCCGTCGTGCGGGCACGGGCAGGATCTGCCCGCCAGAACCTGTCAAAGACGCGCGCGGCTTCCGCGGGCTCCATGCCGATGCCGCGGTCGCGGACGGCCACGCCGACGGCGGTCCCGCTGGCTGCCACAGTGACCGTTACCGGCTTCCCTTCCCCGTGTTCAACAGCATTAAGGATCAGGTTCCGCAGAATCCGGTCAATGCGCCGTGCATCCATCTCCACAACGATGGCGCCGGCAGGAGCACTGAGGACAATCTCTGAACCGTATTCGGCTGCCACGGGCGCTGCCCCTTCAATAACGTGCGCAACGACCTGCAGGATATCCTCAGCCTCCGCGTCCAGTACGGCCACGCCGGCGTCGAAGCGTGAAATTTCGAGCAGGTCCGACAACAGGGACTGGAAGCGTTCCACCTGGTTGTAGAGCAGTTCGGCGGAGCGTTTGTTGATGGGATCGAAGTCGTCACGGGCGTCGTAAAGGACTTCGGCTGCCATCCGGACCGTAGTCAGCGGTGTCCGCAGTTCATGGGACACGTCGGAGACAAAACGCTGCTGCATTTGCGAGAGTGTGGCCAACTGGGTGATCTGCTCCTGCAGGCTTGCGGCCATGTGGTTAAAGGAGGCACCGAGGCGCGCCACTTCGTCTTCACCACGGACCACCATCCGCTCCTGCAGTTGGCCGGCGGCAAGTTTCTCAGACACCATGGCTGCGTGGCTGACCGGGCTGACAACGTTGCGGGTGACGTACCAGGCGACGGCACCGATCAGCAGCACCAGCACGGCGCCGCCTGCCCACAGCACACTCTGGATCTCGTCCAGGGTCTGCTGTGCGGTGTTGAGGTCGTAAATCAGATAGAGCTCGTAAACCGTACCGTTGAACGTCACTTTGTTGCCTACCGCGATACCGGGCCGGTCCTCGGTACCCACCGGAATGACGGTGGACGCCCAGTACTGGTCCTTTCCGGACTCCTGCACGGCTTTCCGCAATTCCGGGGGAATAACGCTGACTGTCAACTGGTCGGAAGCACGGGATTCGACCCACCGGTTCCTCGGTTTAGTCTGCTCAGGCATGGCCTCGAAGACGTACCGGCGCTGGATCACCGAGCCCCGCCCCTCCACCGCGTTGAGCGTGTCGTAGACCAGCGTGATGACGCTGGACTGGTCCGTGACCTGGGCGCCGTCGAACGTGTCCTGGACCTGCTTGACGTGGTACCGCGTCTCCGACTCGGCCTGGGTGAGGCGCTCCTGGAAGAGGTTGTTGGCGATCTGGTTCGAAAGGTAGGCACCGACGACGGCGAAAGAGGTAACGGCAAGCAGCAGTGTGGTGAGCACCGTGCGGAACTGCAGGGACCGGCGCCACCGACGATGCAGGGCCCGCCCGAGGTAGCGCAGGGCCGGAACGAAACGGCGGAACCCCATCCGGACCAGCCGGGCCACGCGCAGGCTGACGATGAGCGCACGGCGGCGCCAGATCCGGGCACGGAACATGATGCGCTGCAAGCCTGGGGTGAGCGCATCGGGATGTTCGCGGGCGGGGCGCGGGCCAGTCTCCCCGTGACGCCCGGGAGAGCCTCCGGCAGCGGGGGTCGCGGGCGGGGGAACGCCCGAATCGCGTCCCCTGTCGGATGCCGCGGGGTCAGGCCCCTGCTTTGTAGCCGACACCACGCACCGTCAATACGACTTCCGGGGCCTCCGGGTCCTGCTCGATCTTGGACCTCAGGCGCTGGACATGGACGTTGACCAGGCGTGTGTCCGCAGCGTGGCGGTAACCCCAGACCTGTTCGAGCAGGAGTTCGCGGGTGAAAACCTGCCATGGTTTGCGCGCGAGGGCCACAAGAAGGTCAAACTCGAGCGGCGTCAGGGAGATCCGCTCGTTTCCCCGGCTTACGGTGTGGCCGGCGACGTCGATGGTGATGTCGGCGATCCGCAGGGTTTCAGGTGCTTTCTGGTCCCCGGGGCGGAGGCGGGCGCGGACCCGTGCCACGAGTTCGGCCGGTTTGAAGGGCTTGGGCACATAGTCGTCGGCGCCGGACTCCAGCCCGCGGACGACGTCCGAGGTGTCCGATTTGGCGGTGAGCATAACGATGGGCACGTCCGACTCGGAACGTATCTGCCGGCAGACCTCGATGCCGTCCACACCGGGAAGCATGAGGTCCAGCAGTACAAGGTCCGGCCTGGATGACCGGAATACGTCAAGCGCCTGGGCGCCGTCGGCGCAGAAGACCGGCTCGAAGCCGTCATTGCGAAGTACAATTCCAATCATTTCGGCCAGCGCTTCATCATCATCAACCACCAGAATGCGTGCCTTCATAGTTATATATTCCCTTATCAGACATGCTTTGTCCTGTTCAGCGGCGTACGGCATGGCGGAACGCTAGGACCGCCGACGCCGGAACTATAGGCTGGGGTCATGCCGGGCCTTCCCGGCGCCCTCCGCGGGCTGCGGTCCGGGCGGCGGGCAGCAGACGGACTGTTACGGGGGGAAGGAACATGGTGTCATCACAGGATTCGGGCCCGGAGGGGCCCCAGCGCCGGGACGGGCACACTGACGGGCCCGGCCCGGACGGCCAAGGTTCCGAAGCCGGCTCCCCCGCCACCCCGCCTCAACCACCGGCCAATCCTGAGCCAGGGAGCGAAGGACCGCCCTGGGAACCTCCAGCCGGACAGCAACCACAGCAGCCAGGACACAACTACTGGGAATCACCCATGGGAGGGCAGCAGCAACAACCGGGACAGCAGCAATCCGGGCAGCAGCCTTGGGGACCGCCGTCCTGGCAGCAGCAGGCTCCCGGACCGGGGCCAGCCTGGGGCCCACCCTCCGGCCCATACCCTCGAGGCGCGTACCCGGAAGCCCCATACCCGGGCAGCGCTTCTCCCGGAACCTCGCATCCCGGAGCACAGTACGGCAGCCCCTACGGCCAGCCGCGTTACGTGGCTCCGCCCAAGCCAGGCATCGTTCCGCTCCGCCCCTTGATGTTCGGGGAGATTCTGGATGGCTCCTTCCAGGCCATCCGGCGGAACCCGAAGGCCATTCTGGGCGCAGCCTTGCTGGCCCAGTCGTTCGCCGCCATCCTTGCCGCAGTAATAACCGCGGTTACGGCAACCTCGATGGGCTCCGTAGAGGCCTGGGCCGAGAGTGCCACCCCCGCTGACCTCACCTCGCTGGGGGCGGGTTTCTTTGCCGCCATCCTGGTGGTTGGCGTCCTGACCCTGTTTATCTCGGCCGTTCTCCAGGGAGCCATGGTGGTTCCGGTGGCACGGTCAATACTCAACCGGCGGACGGGTTTCCGTCAGATGTGGGCGCTGGCGCGTGCAAGGGCAGGCGCCCTGATCCGCCTGGCGCTGCTGCTGATGGCAGCCGTCCTGGTGTCGGTCGGAATCCTCGCCGCGGTGGCCGTGGCACTCGTATCCAGCATGGAAGGAACGGGAGCCCTCCTGCTCATTCCGCTGGTTCTTGCCTTCATCGCGTTGTTCATCGGGGTCACCATCAAGCTGATCGTGGCTCCTGCCGCGGTTGTAATAGAGGAACTGGGAGCCCTGGCCGGATTGCGCCGGTCCTGGCAGCTGACCCGCGCAAACTGGTGGCGGGTCCTGGGAATCACTCTGGTGGTGAGCATCATGGTGGGTGTCATCAGCCAGGTGGTGATGATCCCGGTGAGTTTGCTGACCACTTTCCTCACCGCTTCGCCACACCGCACGCCGGCAGCGAGCAGACAGCCACTGTGGCGGTGGCAGTCGGGGTCATTACGGCAATTATGAGCGCATTGATCGGAGCCCTTGGCTACGCATTCCAGACGTCCGTCATGGCCTTGATCTACATGGACCTCCGGATGCGGAAGGACGGCCTGGACATCACCCTGCTGCGGCTGCTGGAATCCGGCGCAGATCCCCATGGTGTCCCGGGACGCGGCGCCACCGTGGGGGTACCGGGGCCGGATGGCTACGGGTGGCCCACCTCTGGAGCATGGCCGGATGTCCACTGAACCACCGGTCCTGCCAGGTGCGGATGAAGCCCGGCGGTGGGCAGCGGAGGAACTTGCCAAACCCGAGTACCGCGAGGCTGCGCCTTCCTGGCTTGAAACCGGGTGGGAGAACTTTCTGGACTGGTTCTCTTCCCTTGACGGATCCACGGAGTCCGCAGCACCCTTGCCCAGTCCCGTCATAGGCATCGTGATAGCCCTGATCATTGCCGCTGCCGTGATCCTCGCCAGGCCGCGCCTGAATGCAAGTTCGCGGAAAACCAGGGAGGTTTTCGAGCCGGACACCATCCTGACGGCCGCAGACTACCGGCAGCGCGCCGAAGCGTCGGCCGCGGCAGGGAAGTGGGGGGACGCCGTCGTCGACCGCTTCCGGGCCCTGGCCCGCTCCGCCGAGGACCGCACCATCCTGGACCCGCAACCCGGCCGCACGGCGGACGAAGTGGCACACGACCTGACCGCACCGTTCCCCGGGGAAGCCCGGCGGCTGGACCATGCAGCCAGGACCTTCGATGCCGTCCGCTACGGAAACATGGCGCCAACCAGCTCCGACTATCACGACATTGTTGCCCTGGATGCTGCCCTCGAAGCAGGCAAGCCCGAAAGGGACCTGGCTTTGCGACCCCCGGCGGTCCTGCCATGACGGGTGTCCTTCCCGCCGGCACCAAAGACGCCGGCGGGAAAAAGGACGATGCCGGACTGGACGCGACCCCTGCGGCCGGCAGAAATCCCATTGGATGGCTGCGCAGGCACCGCTCCCTCGCCATTCTCGGCGCCGTTATAGCCATCGCGCTGGGCCTGGCTGTGTGGGGGCAGCTCGCTCCCAAGGGTGACGCCGTTCCCCTGTCGATCAGCAACGCAGGACCGGAAGGGGCCAGGGCGGTCAGCGAAATCCTTGGCCGGCACGGAGTTGAGGTGCACAATGCCGGAACCTTCGAAGAAGCCATGAGCGCGCTGGACGAAGGCTCCTCCCCCACTCTTTTGTTATACGACCGGAACGGCATCCTCGACGAACCCCGGCTCCTTGACCTGGCGGCAGCTGCCGGGAGGGTAGTGATGGTGACCCCCAGATTGGAGACGCTGTCCGCCCTGGACAGTGACATCCGGCAAGCCGGTGTGGTGCCCGACGCCTCCCCCGTGCTCTCTGCCGGCTGTTCCCTTCCTGACGCGCAGGCCGCCGGGGAGGTCTCGGGCGAGTCCGGTTTCGTGTACGACGGCGGGGTGTCCTGTTACCGCCCTTCCGGTTCGGCCGCCGGGCTGCTTGCCGTCACCCAAGACGGGCGGCTGGCTGTCCTGGGCAGCACCGCCATTGTGAGCAACGAGCGGCTGGACGAGCTGGGACACGCGGCCCTGGCACTGCGTACCCTCGGCAATTCACCGGACCTGGTCTGGTACCTGCCGTCACTCGAGGACCTGGAAACAACCGGATCACGGCAAACCCTCGACGAACTGGCTCCGGACTGGGTTGGGTACCTGGGTCCCTGGCTCATTGTTGTGGCCCTGGCGGCGATCGCCTGGCGCGGCCGGCGCCTCGGTCCCCTGGTGTTTGAACCGCTGCCCGTAGTAGTCAAGGCAGTGGAAACGGCAGAGGGACGCGCCCGCATGTACCACGACTTCCACGCCATTGACCAGGCACGCGACAACCTTCGGGCCGGAACTTTGGTGCGGCTTGCGGGAAAACTCCGCCTGGGACCAGGGGCAACTGCTGACAGCATCATCGATGCGGCAGCCCGGTTGTTAGGCAGGCCCGCGGCCGAAGTCCGGGATCTCGTCAACCACCAACCCGGCACCGAAGCCCGGCTGGTGGCCTGGGCGCAGGAACTTAACAACCTAGAGAAAGAGGTCAGTAGCCGATGAGCGAACAAGGCGGTGGCCAGCGGGTCCTTGACCCGATGGGGCAAGATTCGGCCCGGCAGGCCCTTTCGGATGTGCGGCATGAAGTGTCAAAGGCGGTGGTGGGGCAGGATGCCACCGTCACCGGCATGTTGATTGCCCTGCTGTCCCAGGGGCATGTACTGCTGGAGGGTGTGCCCGGCGTCGCAAAAACCCTGCTGGTGCGGGCCCTGTCCGCGGCGCTGAACCTGGATACGAAGCGCGTCCAGTTCACACCCGATCTGATGCCGGGCGATGTCACCGGTTCCCTGGTCTACGACTCGCATACCTCCGAATTCACCTTCCGGGAAGGGCCGGTCTTCACCAACCTCCTCCTGGCCGACGAAATCAACCGGACACCACCCAAGACGCAGGCGTCGCTGCTTGAGGCAATGGAGGAACGGCAGGTCTCAGTGGACGGAGTGTCCCGCCCCCTGCCGTCTCCGTTCCTGGTGGCAGCTACCCAGAACCCGGTGGAGTATGAAGGAACCTATCCCCTGCCGGAAGCCCAGCTGGACCGGTTCCTCCTCAAGCTCACCATGCCATTGCCGGAGCGCCGCGATGAGTTCGAGGTCATCCGGCGCCACGCTGCCGGCTTTGACCCGCGTGACCTGGCAGCAGCGGGTGTCCGGCCCGTGGCTGATGCCGGCGACCTGGAGCGGGCACGGCACGCGGTAACCGGTGTGGCCGTCGAACCGGAAATTATTGGCTACATAGTGGACCTGGTGCGGGCCACCCGCGCAGCGCCGTCGTTCCTGCTCGGTGTTTCGCCCCGCGGCGCCACGGCCCTATTGAACACGTCCCGGTCCTGGGCCTGGCTTTCCGGCAGGAGTTTCGTCACCCCTGACGATGTCAAGGCACTGGCCTTGCCCTGCCTGCGGCACAGGGTTGCGCTGCAGCCGGAAGCCCAGATGGACGGGGTCCGCGTGGATGATGTGCTGGGCAGTATCCTGGCGTCCGTTCCCGTTCCACGCTGATGGCCATCTCCGGGCGTTTCGTGCTGTTGGTGCTGCTGGGCCTGGTGCCGGTCCTGCTGCTGCCCGGATGGGGAACCGTGCTTGGCGTTCTTGCCATCCTGGCGGCATTGGCAGCAACTGACCTGCTCCTGGCTGGTTCACCGCGGGCAGTCCAGGTCCTGCGTTCCGAACCCGGAAACGTCACCCTGAACAGGACGGTTGATGCGATACTCACGATCCGGAATGACGGGAACCGGCGCCTGCGCGGCACTCTCCGCGACGGTTGGCAGCCCTCCGCCGGAGCACGCAACCCGGTGCAGGACATTGATGTCCCCGCGTTCGAAAGCAGGCGGATCACCGTCCGGCTCCGACCGGTCCGCCGCGGCGACCTCAAGGCCCGGCACGTCACTCTGCGCTCCTTTGGGCCCTTGCTGCTCGCGGCACGGCAGCGGACCATCGATTGTCCCGGCACCCTGAGGGTCCTGCCTCCGTTCCACTCCCGGCGCCACCTGCCGTCCAAGCTGCGCAAACTGCGGGAGCTCGACGGGAAAGCCGCCGTCCAGATCCGCGGGGCGGGAACTGAGTTCGATTCCCTGCGCGACTACGTCCGTGGCGACGACGTCCGTTCCATCGACTGGCGGGCCACCGCCCGCCGTTCCTCCGTCGTCGTGCGTACCTGGCGCCCCGAACGCGACCGGCGCGTGGTGATGGTCCTTGACACGTCCCGGACGTCGGCAGCAAGGATCGACGACGAGACCCGCCTCGATACCGGCATGGAAGCCGCGCTCCTGCTCGGCGTCCTGGCCGAGCGGGGCGGTGACCGGGTGGACTTCCTGGCCTTTGACCGGAGGACGCGTGCCAGGGCGGGATCAGCCGTGCAGGGCAACCTGCTGGGACAACTGGTCCAAGCGATGGCGCCGCTCGAGCCGGAGCTTATCGAGATGGACTGGCCGGCCATTCCGGCTCAGGTCCGTGCCGTTACCGCGCACCGCTCCCTGGTGGTGCTGCTGACCTCGCTGGACGGCGGGGCGCCGGAGGAAGGGCTTCTTCCCGCCGCGGCGCGGCTGGCCAAGGACCATGTTGTGGTGGTGGCGGCTGTCCGCGACCCTCAGCTGGGCGTCATGCTGAGGGTGCGCGGTGATGCAGCTGACGTCTTTCGTGCCGCCGCCGCCGAACGTGCACTCCTGCAGCGCGATGCGGTGGGCGCAGAACTCCGCCGGTACGGCGTGGAAGTGGTGGACGCGGAACCGCACCACCTGCCTCCCCGGCTTGCAGACATGTACATCCGGCTCAAGGCGGCCGGTAAATTGTGAGGCAACGGTGTTTTGCGAGCAGGAGGAACTTTCATGAACGTACCGATCTACCAACAGGTACTCGGGGCGGACTTTGCCAGGCTGCAGCCTGAACTGCAGGATTATTTCTCCCTTGTGCCGGGCTCCGGCCGGTACGGTGTGGGGGAAGGAACGTTCGACGTCGTGGGCTGCCGGCAGGATTGGCTGCGTCCTTTCCTGCGTCTCACCAGTGGAGAGGAAGCCTTCTTTCCGGAGTACGGTGAGAACATCCCGTTCCGGATCGAAAACCACGCCCACCAGGATCCGTTCGGCCGCTCCAGCCTGACAGCCCGGCGCGAGATCCGGTTTCCCGGCCGGACCCGCATTTTCCAGGACACCACCAGCGTCAGCAGCCGGAAGGGAAGCACGCAACTGGTGGACTACGTGGGCCGCTACCGCCGGATGGTAACTGACCTGAATCTCAGTGTTACCGCGGAGGGAAGGCTGCGCGGAGTATCAGAAGCTTCCCGGCTCTTCCTTGGTCCGCTCCGTGTGCCACTTCCGGCGCCCGTGGATGCCAAGGCCTACGCCGAGCAATGGTGGGATCCGGCAGAAGGCCCAAACGGCCGGCACCACATCCAGGTGAAAGTCATCCAGCCGCAGATCGGCCTGGTCCTGGTGTATGCCGGCAGCTTCGACTACAGGCTGCGCGCCTACACAGGGGGCAGCTCCGCCCAAAGCTTCCTGCCCCGGTACGCCCAGCCGGACCGCTGGGAAAACCGCGTTTAGGCGCTTCGGCTCCCCCGGCTAGCCCAGGGCGAGCTGGTTCAGGCCGTCCGCCACCTGGGTCAACCTCCCCAGGACGGCGGTGGCCTGCGCCGGGCTGTGCTCTGCCAGTCCTGCCGAGGGTGTGACCCGGATGGTGCCCAGGGACGACGCCGGCAGGCCAAGCTGCCGCCAGGGGCGCCACACGGACTCGACGCAGTCCGCCACTTTGGGCAGCGGACTTCCGGCAACGTCCAACGCCCCGGCCCAGAGCCGTTTACCCGATTCAACCGCTCCCGCCAACTGCTCCCACTGGCGGGAAGTGAGGGCTTTGAGTGGCACGGCCAAGCCATCGGCTCCGGCTGCCAGTATCTGGTCGAAGGGGGCCTCGACTTCGGGAACGGACACCACCACTTCGCTGGCACCCGCGGCACGAAGTGCGTCCATCACCAGGCGCCACGATTCCCGTGCTTCTGAACCGGCGACGGCACGCAGGGTGCGGTAGCCGCTGGAAGTGTGGATGGTGCCGGCGAGGACGGCAGCAATATCCGGTTCATCCAGCTGGACCACAAGCCGGGCGCCGGGCACGGCAGCCGAGACCCGGGCGAGGTAGCTGCCGACTCCCGCAGCAAGCGAGGCCGCCAGGTCCCGGCGCGCGCCGTAGTCGATCAAGGCACGCTCGCCGTTATGCAGGTGCAGGCCGGCCGCCAGGGTGAGCGGTCCAACCAGCTGGACCTTGATCTCCCGGGCGGATGCGTCTTCGGTGCCTGCAACGTCGGCCAGTACATTGATGTCTGTGGCGAGTGCTGAGGCCGCACGGCGGAAGTCCTTGCCCGGCCGGTCGACAAGCCGCCACCCGTAGGGTTGGACGTCGACGGCCAGTTCCTCAAGGAGGGACGCGGTCCGGCCCAGTGCGTCGGAACCGACGCCGCGGGCAGGCAGCTCCGCCAGGAACGGCAGGTGCGGGCTGCCGAGCTCGCCACGGATGATCCGGGCCGCTTCAAGAGGGTCCTCCCCTGGCCATGGTCCCAGTCCGGTTGCCGTCACTTCCGCCGGCGGCGCCAGGTGGGGCGCCGCATCGGCGGGGGCGGGTTCGTGCCGTTCGCGCACGGTCATGCGAGTGCTGATGCCTGCGGGTGCTGGCCGGACCCTGCCTGGTGGTCCTCAGCGATCGCTTCGTGATGGCGGATGACTTCCCCGATGATGAAGTTCAGGAATTTTTCTGCGAAGGCAGGATCGAGGTGCGCATCTTCGGCGAGCCTGCGGAGTCTGGCAATCTGCGCCGTTTCGCGTCCGGGATCTCCCGCGGGCAGGCGGTGGGCGGCCTTGAGGAAGCCCACTTTCTGGGTGGCTTTGAAGCGCTCGGCCAGGAGGTACACCAGGGTCGCGTCGATGTTGTCGATGCTGGAGCGGATGGACAGCAGTTCAGCCATCACCGAGTTGTCCACCTGGCCGGCCAACGAACTGGCGGAGGGATCGTAATCGTCGGAGTCAGGAGAGGGAAGGTTGTGCTGCGTCATAATCCCAGTCTATGGGCAGCCGGCGCAATGAACCGGGTGTTAAGCGCCGGTGCCGGGTCGATCGGCACCGGCGCTTATGGGCAAGGTATCCGGCCCTTAAATGCCCAGCAG
The DNA here is from genome assembly GCF_024758005.1 of Pseudarthrobacter sp. NS4. Classification (NCBI taxonomy): domain Bacteria; kingdom Bacillati; phylum Actinomycetota; class Actinomycetes; order Micrococcales; family Micrococcaceae; genus Pseudarthrobacter; species Pseudarthrobacter sp. NS4. Next base: position 2,827,382 of record NZ_CP103288.1, read on the forward strand.
CGCCCGGTGTTGTTGCCGGCGCCTGGCCTGTTCGTCCGGGTCCGGCACGGGCAGGGACGCAATCAGGCGCCGGGTGTACTCATGCTGCGGGTTGCCCATGACCTGGTTCCCGATCCCCTGTTCCACCAGCTTGCCCTTGTACAGCACGCCCACCCAGGAGGAGAGGATGTCCACCACCGCCAGGTCATGGCTGATGAAGAGGCAGGCGAACCCGAATTCCTGCTGGATGTCCTTGAACAGTTCCAGGACCTTCGCCTGCACCGAAACGTCCAGGGCCGACGTCGGTTCATCCGCTATCAGCAGCCGCGGGTTCAGGCTCAAGGCCCGTGCGAGGGAGGCCCGCTGCCGCTGCCCGCCGGACAGTTCGTGCGGGTACCGGCCCGCATACGACACCGGCAACTGCACTGATTCCAGCAACTCACCTACGCGCTTTCGCGCCTGGGCGGGGCTGGGCCGGGTGTGTATGACCATGGGCTCGGCGATGCATTCCCCGATGGTCAGTTGCGGGTTGAACGATGCAGCCGGGTCCTGGAACACGAAGCCGATGTCCTTCCGCAGCGGCTTGAAGGTACGCTCGCGAAGGTTCAGCATTTCGTAGCCCAAAACCTTGAGGCTGCCGCCGGTGGTCCGGTTGAGCCCGGCAATGGCCCGTCCGATGGTGGTTTTCCCGGACCCCGATTCCCCTACCAGCCCAAAGACCTCACCCCGGGACAGGGTGAAACTGACCCCGTCCACCGCTTTGAAAGCCGGAGTGCCCAACCTGCCGGGGTATTCGATGGTGAGGTTGTTGGCGGCCACCATGACCTCCTCATCCTGGTGGGGACGCACTGCCAGGCCCTGCGATGCCGAATGACGCCCCAGGTGCGGCACCGCGGCGAGCAGTTTTCTGGTGTATTCCTGCCGGGGTTCAGTGAAGAGCTTTTGCGCCGGAGCCTCCTCCACGATGTCTCCCTGGTACATCACCACAACGCGGTCCGCGAGGTCCGCCACCACGCCCATGTTGTGGGTGATCAGGACAATGGACGTGCCGTACTTGTCACGCAGGTCCCGGAGGAGTTCCAGGATTTCCGCCTGGACGGTCACATCCAGCGCGGTGGTTGGCTCATCGGCAACAATCAGGCCCGGGTTCAGCGCCAGCGCCGCGGCGATGACCACCCGTTGCTTCTGCCCTCCCGAGAACTGGTGGGGATAGTGGTTGACGCGGTGTTCAGGATCCGGGATGCCCACCTTGCGCAGGGCCTCTATTGCCCGGGCTTTGGCTTCTTTTGCCGAAACACGCTTTTCACCGTTGTTGCCCGTGTGGGCCCGGATGCCTTCAGCGATCTGCCAGCCCACGGTGAAGACCGGGTTGAGCGCCGTGGACGGTTCCTGGAAGACCATGGCAACGTCACGGCCGCGGATCTGGCGCAGTCGGGCAGCGCTGACGCTGATCACGTCAGCCCCGTTGATCAGCACGGTACCCGAACTGGTGGCAGTCTCCGGAAGCAGCCCCAGGATGGTTTTGGCCGTCACGGTCTTGCCGGAGCCCGACTCCCCCACGATCGCCAGGACCTCTCCGGCTTTGACGGCCAGGCTGACATCCTTGACGGCCTGGACGTCCCCGCCGTCCGTGGCGAAGGTGACTTTGAGATGTTCGATGTCCAGTACGGGCCTGCCCGCCTGCTCCGGGCTGTCCGGGATGCCACCAAGATCGACGCTCATGATCCTCTCACTTCCACTTCAGTAGCGGCCTGCGCCGCGGCAGGTGAATCCGGGGTGCCTTTGGCTGCTGCCTTGCGGCCGCGGAGGCGCGGATCGTTCAGGTCGTTGATGCTTTCGCCCACCAATGTCAGGCCCACCACGGTGAGCACGATGGCCAGGCCGGGGAACAGGCCGGTCCACCAGATTCCGGAGGTGGTATCGGCGAGCGCCTTGTTCAGGTCAAAGCCCCATTCGGCAGCTGAGCTGGGCTCGATGCCGAAGCCAAGGAAGCCCAGGCCCGCCAGGGTCAGGATTGCCTCGGAAGCGTTGAGGGTGAAGATCAGGGGCAGGGTCCGCGTGGCGTTGCGGTAGATGTGGCGGCTCATGATCCTGATGTTGGACGCGCCCACCACCTTGGCGGACTCAACGAACGGTTCAGCCTTCAACCTCACCGTCTCGGCCCTGATGACCCGGAAATACTGTGGAATGAATACCAGCGTGATGGCCGTGCCGGCCGCGAAGATGCCGCCGATGAGGCTGGACTGGCCACCGCTGATCACGATGGCCATAACAATTGCCACCAGCAGTGACGGAAACGCATAGACGGCGTCGGCGATCACTACCAGGATCCGGTCCAGCCAGCCGCCGAGGTATCCGCTCACCAGGCCCAGGACCACGCCAACCACAATCGACATGGTTACGGCCACGACAATCACCAGGATGGCTGTCTGCGCGCCCCAGATTACGCGGGACAGGACGTCGTATCCGCTTACTGTTGTGCCGAGCAGGTGCTTCCCGCCCGGGGCCTGCTGGGTGGGAAAGTTGCCATCGCCGTCGGACAGCTGGGCAAAGCCGTACGGGGCGAGCAGTGGTGCGAACAGTGCAGTCAGCATAAAGGCGCCGGTCAGGACCAGCCCGGCCACCAGCATGCCGCGCTGGAGTCCCACGCTCTTGTTGAAGTGGGAGATCACCGGAAGCCTCCGGTACAGCGGGGCCCTGGAATTTGCGACCGGAACGGGCACGTCGGGGATGCTCATGGTCAGTACCTCACGCGGGGGTCAATCAGCGCGGCGATGATGTCCACGATGAAATTGGTCATGGCCACAATGATCGCCAGCAGCACCACGATGCCCTGGACGGCGACAAAGTCGCGCGCGGTGAGGTAATTGGCCAGCTGGAATCCCAGCCCTTTCCATTCGAAGGTCTTCTCGGTGAGCACGGCGCCGCCGAGCATCACTGCGATCTGCAGGCCCATCACGGTAATGATCGGGATCAGGGCTGGTTTGTAGGCGTGCTTGGTGACCAGGCGGTATTCGCTGACTCCCCTGGACCGGCCGGCTTCCACATAATCCCGGCCGAGAGTACCAATGACGTTGGTCCGGACGAGGCGGAGGAAAATCCCGGCCGTCAGCAGTCCGAGGGCAACTGCCGGCAGCACGGAGTGCGCAACCACGTCAGCCAGCGCGGCCATATTGCCGCTTCGCAGGGCGTCCAGCCAGTAGATGCCTGTTGGGGCCTGGAGCGACGTCAGCGCGAGCTCGCTTGAAGTCTTTGCCCTGCCCGCCACCGGCAGCCAGCCCAGCCAGACCGAGAAAGTCAGCTTCAGCAGCATTCCCGCAAAGAACACGGGCGTGGCGTAGCAGAGGATCGCGAACACCCGCAGCACGGCGTCCGGTGCCTTGTCCCTGCGGTGGGCGGCGACCATGCCAAGGGGAATCCCCACCACCAGGGCGACGAGCAGTGCGTTGATGCTCAGTTCCAGGGTGGCGGAACCGTATGTGGTCAGCATTTCGACGACGGCACGGTTGTCCGTGAGGGTCCGGCCGAAGTTGCCGGTAGCCAGCTGCCCGAGGTATTCGAAGTACTGGACCAGAATGGGCCGGTCGTAGCCGGCAGCCTGGATCCGCTCCTGGAGCTGGTCAGCTGGCAGCCGACCGCCCATCGCAGCCGTAATGGGGTCTCCCGTGATCCTCATCAGGAAAAAGACCATGGTCACGAGGATAAAAATTGTGGGGAAAATCAGCAGGAACCGGACCAGGATGTATTGTCCCAGTCCGCCGCCGGCGGATTTCCTGGTGGCAGGGAGTATTCCGTCCGCGTCGCTGGGCGGCGCGTCAATCAAAGTCGTCATGCGTACCTCAAAGTTCTCGTGGCACAGGCTCCTGCCCGCACCAGTAACCAGCACATGGGGCGGGACGCCCCTGCGGGCGCCCCGCCCCGTGTGCGGTTTATCGTCGGATGGCAGGACCTACTTGGACATCACGCCAAGTCGGGTCTTGAACGACGGGTCAAGGGTCTTTTCAACGCCCTGTACATCCGTTCCGGCAACCATCACCTGGGCGCCCTGCAGCAGCGGCAGCGTGGAGAGGTCCTTGGCAACGGCCTCCTGGGCCTGGCCCAGCAGCTCGCTCCGTTCCGCCTTGTCTGTGGTGACCAGCTGCTTTTTGACGATGTCGGTCACGGCCGGGTTCTCGTAGTGGTTCCCGAGGAAGTTTCCCGGAATGAAGAACGGCGTGAGGTAGTTGTCCGCGTCGGAGTAATCCGGGAACCAGCCGAGCTGGTAGACGGGGTAGGCGTCGGCCCGGCGTTCCTTGGTGTAAGTGGTCCATTCCGTGGACTTGAGGTCAACGGTGAAAAGACCAGACTTTTCGAGCTGTTCCTTCACCAGGGCGTATTCGTCCGCGGCGGACGTGCCGTACCTGTCGGTGTACTGCAGCTTCAGGTCGACGACGGAGGTCACGCCGGCATCGGCGAGGACCTTCTTGGCCTTGTCCAGGCTGGGCTTGCCGCTGCCGTCACCGTAAAGGCTCTTCAGCGGCTCGGTTGCGCCTTCGAATTCCTTTGGAACGTATGAGTAGACAGGGGTGTAGGTGTTCTTGAAGACCTGGGACGCAATGACGTCCCGGTCCACCAGGTGCGCAATAGCCTGCCGGACGGCCAGCGCCTTGGAGGGGTCGGCGTCGGGCGTCTTGGTGCCGAAGGGCATGGTGTCGAAGTTGAACACCATGTAGCGCAGTTCCCCGCCGGGGCCCTTGTGGACCTTTACATTGCTGTCGGACTCAAGGTCAGCCACGTCAGTTGCCGTCAGGATCCTGCCGGCAACGTCAATGTTGCCTTGCTGGACGTCGAGTTTAAGGTTGTTCGGGTCGGCGTAGTGCTTGAGCGTTGCACCGTCGTTCGCCGCCTTGCCCAGCAGGCCCTGGTAGTCGGGGTTGGGCTTGAAGCTGACCAGTTCGTTCTTCTTGTAACTGTCAATGGTGTACTGCCCCGCGAAGGGTTTCGCCGCAACGATGGCGTCGTCGTCCAGGACCTTGTCCGCAGGGAAGACTTCCTCGTCCACGATGGGGCCGGGGTTGGACGCCAGGACCCCGGGGAAGACCTGGTCGTTGCCGGCCACGAGCGTGAAGACCACGGTGTTGGGGTCCGTGGCCTCGATCTTTTCCATGTTGGACAGCAGGGAGGCAGGGCCGTTGGGATCGTCGATGTTCTTGACCCTGTTGAAGGAGAAGACGACGTCGGAGGAGTCGAGCGTGTTGCCGTTGGCAAACTTCAGGTCCGGCTTCAGCTTTACCGTGTATTCCGTGGGGCTGGTGAAGGAAGCCGATTCTGCGATATCCGGGGTGGCGTCGGCCGTCCCCGGCGCGTAATTGAGCAGGAAGGGATAGATCTGGTTCATCACCATAAAGGACCCGCCGTCGTAGGAGCCGGCGGGGTCGAGCGTGACCACCTTGTCAGTCGTACCGTAGGTGATGGCGCCACCTGCTCCCTCGGTTGCCGTTCCGCCGCCGCCTGAGGGGCCCGTGCAGGCAGTCAGTGCAAGGGCGGAGATGCCTGCCAGCGCGATGGCGCCGTGCAGTGCTTTGTTGCTCTTCGTCATCTGTGAACTTTCTGTTCGATGAGTACGGGCCCCGCCGACCACAAGGGTGCTCCTGCTCAAGCGGGGAACGCAGTGCTGATGGCTAGATTCAATCAGAGAGTCAACCCTCAGGACGGACCATTGTGTGAGTTGAGACACAAAATTTACCTATCGGCCTCGCGGCGCTGTTGCACCGAATGCCCTGTTCAGGCGGACAAAAAACGCCGCCCCGGTGTGACCGGGACGGCGTCTGCGAAGTAGTGGATTAAAGCGCGGCCCTCTGCAGGGAGCGGGCGGCATCGATGGTTGCCTGGCCCAGGACCCGCCTGCCCTGGTAAAGGACCACCGTTTGCCCCGGCGCCACACCCCGAAGAGGGTTCGTCAGCCGGACTACCAACTGGCCGGAGGCAGCACCATCTGCGCCCAGCTCCATATAGGCAGTGGCCGGCACCGGGTCGCCGTGGGCCCGCACCTGGGCGTAGCAGTCGAATTCCGCTCCGGTTTCCACCGCGGCGATGGGCAGGCCCGCCCACGACACCTTGATGGCCCGGATTTCGTCGATGGCCAGGAGCGCCTCCGGACCCACGACCACCTTGTTTTCCTTGGGCCGGATCTCGAGCACGAAACGCGGTTTTCCGTCAGCGGCCGGTGTGCCGAGCTTCAGGCCGCGGCGCTGGCCCACAGTGAAGGCGTTGGCGCCGGGATGCTCCCCCACCTTGGCGCCTGTCTCGTCCACGATGTCGCCAGTTGACATGTCGATCTTTTCCGCCAGCCAGCCGGCTGTATCACCATCAGGAATGAAGCAGATGTCATGGCTGTCCGGCTTGTTGGCCACCGAAAGTCCCCGGCGCTCGGCCTCCGCCCGGACTTCAGCCTTGGACGGCGTATCGGCAAGCGGAAACATTGAGTGCTTGAGCTGCTCGTGGGTGAGGACGCCGAGGACGTAACTCTGGTCCTTGGCCCAATCCGCGGCGCGGTGCAGCTCACGGTTCCCATCGGCATCTTCGATCACCTTGGCATAGTGCCCCGTGCAGACTGCGTCGAAGCCCAGGGCAATGGCCTTTTCCAGCAGCGCCGCGAACTTGATCCGCTCGTTGCAGCGCATGCAGGGATTGGGCGTGCGGCCGGCGGCGTATTCGTCAATAAAGTCCTGGACGACGTCTTCCTTGAAGCGCTCGGAGAAGTCCCACACGTAGTACGGGATGCCGAGGACATCGCAGGCGCGCCAGGCGTCGCGGGAATCTTCGATGGTGCAGCAGCCGCGGCTGCCGGTACGCAGTGTGCCGGGCATCCGGGACAGCGCCAGGTGGACACCGACGACGTCGTGTCCCGCTTCCACGGCGCGGGCGGCGGCAACGGCGGAGTCGACTCCGCCGCTCATGGCTGCTAGAACTCGCATGCTGGCTTTCTGTCGGGGGAAGGCTTCGGCCCATGGCCGGGAACGTTGCGGACCGGCCAGGCAGGCGCCCGGAAACGATCCTCGCCTATCTATTCTACGGCCTTATGCAAAGATCCCGGGCGCCAGACCCGTCAGCGGCTGCCCAGTCCCTGCCGGGCAATGGTGCCGGCAGTCTGGATCGAAGACTCATGCCCTGCCATTCCCGCCTGCCGGGCACGTGAATAAGCGTCAGGAAGGGCAGCCAGCAAGGCATCGACGTCGGCATCCGTGGACGCATGGCCCAGCGTGAAACGCTGGGCTCCCCGCGCTGTTTCCTCGTCCAGTCCCATGGCCAACAACACGTGTGAGGGGCGCGGCACGCCGGCTGTGCAAGCCGAGCCGGTGGATGATTCCACCCCGGCCAGGTCCAGGAGGAAGAGAAGCGAGTCACCTTCGCAGCCGGGAAATGTGAAATGCGCATTGCCGGGGAGCCGCCCGCTCCCAGGGGCGCCGCGGAGGACGGCCTCCGGGACCCGCTCGTGCACACCCTCGATCAGGCGGTCGCGAAGGGCAGTGATCCGCGCTGCTTCTGTGGGCAGCGAGGAAGCGGCAGTCTCCGCGGCCGCGGCGAAGGCAGCTATGGAGGCCGTGTCCAACGTGCCGGAGCGGACGTCCCGTTCCTGACCACCGCCGTGCTGAACGGGCGTCAGCTTGACCGCGCGCCCGAGCAGGAGGGCACCCACCCCTACCGGTCCGCCGATCTTGTGCCCGGAGACGGACATGGCATCCAGACCGGACGCCTTGAAATCCACGGGAAGCGAACCAAACGCCTGCACGGCGTCCGAATGCATCGGAACTCCGGCGGCATGGGCGAGTTCCACGATACGGTGAACCGGCTGGATGGTGCCCACCTCATTATTGGCCCACATCACGGTAACCAGCGCGATGGTGCCGGGATCATTCGAGAGCTCAGCCTCAAGGAACTGCAGGTCCACCACGCCGTCACCGTCAACCGGCAGCCACGTCACGTCGGCGCCCTCGTGCCGCTCCAACCACTCCACCGTGTCAAGCACCGCGTGATGTTCGACGGCGGAACACAGGATGCGCCGCCGCGCGGGGTTTTCTGCCACACGGGCCCAATAGAGCCCCTTGACGGCCAGGTTGTCAGATTCGGTGCCACCGGACGTGAAGATCACCTCTGACGGATGGGCACCGGCGGCAGCGGCTACGGCCTCGCGGGCATCCTCCACCGCCCGCCGTGCCCTGCGGCCGGAACCATGCAGCGAGGATGGGTTTCCGGTGCGCGCAAGCTCACGCGTCAGGGCAGCCAAAGCCTCAGCCGAAAGCGGGGTGGTGGCAGCATGATCGAGGTAGACGGGCACCCTGCAATTCTAGCCCGCCAGCCCCTGCCCGTCCTGGGGCGGAAACGCTGCAACCCGTCGCCTTAGTTAGACGGCGGCAGCACCGGCAAATAGCTGGCCACATCAGCGCGCGCGGCGGAAAGGGAAGCCGCATCCGGGCAGGAAATGGAGACATAGACGGACGAGCCGGCGGTGCTGAACAACCGGGCCAGGACAACTGTTGCCCTCCCGCCGGGCGGAACTGCCTGCTCCAGGGCCAGGACCTCCACCCGGCGCGGCGGCACGTCCGGGGCCGCTCCCCAACGCAGGGTATCCGTCTTCAGGTAGCCCGGCAGGATTGTCGGATCAAGGTACTCAAACAGGGCAACTGTGGATTCCCGGTCGTCGCCGCGTGCCAGCGCCCCCTGGTTGCTGCGGATTCTGGCAGCCACCAGGCAGCCGTCCGCCTTCAGGTACTGGCTCTCCCCCGCCACACTGGTTTTGACCGGTCTCCAGCCCGGCGCATCCTTCAACCCGTCTGACATGCCTATGGGAACGCCGCGGGCCAGGGTCCAGCCTGCGGCCAAGGGAAGATCGCGGGCAGCTACAGCGTCCGCGTCATGGCCAGGTGTGATGGTGGGAGTAGCCAGGACAGGAGTGCTTTCAACGGCTTCCGGAACTGCCGGATCACGGACATCAACGCTGCATCCGCTCATGAAGACTGCGGCGGCGCCGGCTGCCAGCACCGCCCCTTGCCACCCACCACCGGCCGGCCGTACCGTCGTCGGCATTCCCATCCCCCCGCTGTATCAATCCGCTGCCCCTCGGGCCGCGCAAGCACGAGTCTAGACTGCAGCCCCGCGGGAACCCGCGTGACCAGGGCACTCGTTGTCTGGACAGGGCCGGCGGCCGTGCTGGCTAGACTGGGCTGGCCGGGCTCCCCCGCGGGCCCGCCAACAAAGAAAAGGATGAGTGCTTGACCGAGAGCAGCAGCTCCCACTACCAGGTCCTTCGGGTGGCCATCACCGCCACCGAGAAGGAAATCAAGGTGGCCTACCGCCGTGCTGCCCGCACCGCCCATCCGGACCACGGGGGTGACGCTGCGGCCTTCCGGAGGGTAACAGCGGCTTACGAAACCCTCATCGATCCCCAGCGCCGAAAAGCATACGACCGTTCCTATGCCGCAGGCAGTGTCAGGGACAGTTCCGCCGACAATGAACCGCACTTCGATGCTCCTCCTGCAGGCAGCCGGGCGTCCGCCACCGTCCACCGGCCCGGCAGCGCCAGGAGCACGGCCGGGGATCCGCCCATCTACGTGCCGCCGTTCACCCCAGGCGAGGTTCCGCTTATTCCGCCTGCACAGGCCAGCCAGCAGGTTCACGGGATGCCCCGCAAACGCGGCATCTTCGGAGCTGAAGCAAGGATCCAAAGGGAGATGCGCACAGTCCAGCTCCTGACCCGCCAGGTGTTGCCCCCCATTCCGGCAGCCCGGCTCATCAACGGCCTTCAGTCGCCGGCAGATAACAGCCACATTGACCACGCCGTACTTTCCGGGTACCGGCTGGCACTCATCAATTCCATGCTCCTTCCCAAAGGCGCGTACGCCTGGGACGGAAGGACCCTCAACCATGGCGCGCGCAGCATCGCCCCGCCACAGCTGGCCCACCTGGTGCGGGCAATGCAGGACATCTTTCCGGAACTGAACGTCACAGGCTGGACAGTGGTTCTCAGTCCCAGCGGAAACCTGCACGAGCCGGTCATCGACCAGCACCGGCGTTCTGCGGGTGCACTCGAGTCGGTCCAGATTGTCAACGGTGCAGGGATGGTGCGTGGAGTCAAGGAGTTCCTGGCCTCCGGTCCGGCGCCCAATACCGTGAATGTGCCCGTGCTGGCCAGGCTGTTGCGCGGCATGCACTGACTGCGGTCGGTAGGATGGGAACGTGTTCCGCATCCTCTTCCACGCCCCTGAAATCCCCGGCAATACGGGCAACGCCATCCGGCTTGCTGCTATTACCGGGGCTGAACTGCATCTCGTGGAACCCCTGGGTTTCGACTTCTCAGACGCCAAGCTGCGCCGGGCCGGACTCGATTACCATGACCTCGCCGTCGTCACCGTGCACAAAAACATCGACGACGCCTGGCAGCACCTGCAGCCCGAACGCGTCTACGCGTTCACCTCGGATGGGACGGCCAGCTACACGGACATCGCATACCAGCCGGGGGACGTCCTGATGTTCGGGCGGGAGTCCGTGGGCCTGCCGGAGGAACTCAAAACGGACTCCCATGTCACTGCCACAGTGCGGTTGCCCATGCTGCCCGCCCTGCGTTCCCTGAACCTCGCAAACGCGGCGTCCATTGCAGTGTATGAGGCGTGGCGGCAGCAAGGTTTTGCCGGCGCCCGGACCTGAGCCCCCCTGGGCGGCCAAAATGAACTCCCGGCAGCGCCCATCCACCCGCACAGCAGCCCCGAATCACTTCTGAGAACATTCCTCGGGGATCAAGGAGCGGCAAGGTGACACTTCTGGAGGCAGGGTCCAGGATCAGCCACCGCAACCGCAGCGGCACTGCTGAAGATTCACCGCCGGGAGACTTATGCTTGGAGGTAATGGAAACTCCCAACGCGCCGAATTATGAGGCTGCAGCCGCAGTAACCGATTCGCCGACTGACCTCACCCAACGCCTTTCCAACCTCTTGGGAGGCATAGCCCGCGGTGACCAAGCGGCTTTTGCGGAGTTCTACCAACTCACCTCACGCAGGGTGTTCGGCATGGCCCGCCGGGTGCTGATCGATCCTGAGCTTAGCGAGGACACCACCCAGGAAGTCTTCCTGCAGGTGTGGCAGAACGCGGCAAAGTTTGATCCCCAGGCCGGCAGCCCGCTCTCCTGGCTGATGACCATTTCGCACCGGCGTGCTGTGGATAAGGTCAGGTCCTCGCAGTCCTCAACGGACCGCGAGGCGAAATACGGCGCCAGCACGCAGGACATCGATCACGACAGCGTTTCCGATGAAGTGGGCAGCAGGCTGGAAGCCGAAGCAGTAGCCCGCTGCCTTGGAACCTTGACGGAAACGCAACAGGAGTCAGTACGCCTGGCATATTACGGCGGTCTCACATACCGGGAGGTCGCAGAACGGCTGAACGCAGCAGTACCTACCATCAAGTCCCGCATCCGCGATGGACTGATCCGATTGAAGACCTGTCTGGGGGTGAGTTGAGATGACAGACATGAACCATGGACCCAGCGGCCGTTCCGGCTCCTTCGGCGACACTGTTGCCGTGGACCTCGCCTCCGGCCGGGCTGTTGACCTGGCAGAGCTGTATGCCCTGGACGCCGTGACGGACCACGAACGCCAGGCCATCGAGGATTACATCTCGACCGCCCCGGAAGCGGAACGGCTCGCCTTCCAGGCACGGGTCCGCCAGGCGCGCGAGACGCTCGCCCGGACTTTCCGGGTTGAAGAGGAGCCTCCCGCCGATCTGTTCAAGCGCATTGTTGCCCAGTTGCCGCCCAAGGAAGGTCCGAACCAGGACAGCCGGCCCGAGGCCGGCGCTCCCGTTCCCCCTGCTGGCCCGGATGCCAGTCCTGAGGCCGGCGATGAGCTTGCCAAAGCGCGGCAGCGCAGGAAAGAACGGCGCCGGCCCGGTGCCCGCCGCTGGCTTGCCGGAGTGGCAGCAGCAGCAGCCATCGCGCTCGGCGGCGTCGGTGTGGGGTCCTACCTCGCGGACCAGAATGACCCACTGAACCAGGTGGTCCGCGCGGCAGACCTTCGTGAGGCATCCGTGGAGGTCTCCGGGGGCGGCACCGCCACCCTGCTCATCTCCTCGTCCGAGGACGCCGCCGTGGTGAAAATGAACGGCGTCCCGGCACCGCCCGAGGGCAAGGTCTACCAGATGTGGCTGATTCCCAAGGACGGTTCGGCCCCCGTCTCGCAGGGGCTGATGGATGAGGAAGCACTGTCCAAACCCGCAGTAGTGGAGGGTATCTCCTCTGCCGCAGCCCTCGGTATTACCGTCGAACCAGTCGGCGGCTCCGAGTCCCCCACGCTCCCCACCGTTGCGGCCGCACCACTCGGTGCCTGACAGTCAATAAAGTGAACGCCCCGTTTCCGGTAAGGAAACGGGGCGTTCACTTTGGTGGGACCAGACGCTAAAAGCCCGCAATGGTGCCGGGGCCGTTGACCGCAACAACATGGAACGCTTCCGCGCTGCGGCCCTCCGGAAGGCCTGCCCGCACGGCATTCGTGCACATCCCGTGGCGGACAGTTGCCTCCATGGCCTCCACGTCGGGGTGCTGGCTGACGTGGACGTGGATCGCCTTCAGCTTGGCGTCGACGTGGTCCGTGACATCCACAAAGTGGTTCTCCCTGTCCTCGGGCCCGGCGTAAAGCCACAGCCACGGCAGTTTGTAGGCTTCCAGCCCGGCCTCGGCGAGTTCCGGGTAGGCGAACGGATTTTCCACTGCAGGATAGACGGCCCGGGTTACTGCCTCACCCACGGCAAGATGGTCCGGGTGGCTCTTTTGGATCCTTCGCCAGTTCCGTTCCGGATGCATGGACAGTACGACGTCGGGACGGATTTGGCGGATCAACCTCACCACGCCCTTCATCACCTCGTGCGAGGGTTCGAGGTAGCCGTCCCGTTCATGCAGGTAATGGATGTCGGTGACACCCACCAGCTCCGCTGCGCGGCGCTGTTCGGAGTCCCGCAGGGCGATGATGTCCGCCCGGTGGGCCGGGTCGAAGCCGCCGGCGTCACCGTCGGTCATGATGCAGTAGCTGACCTCGACCCCCGCCGCCGTCCACGCTGCGATGGTGCCGGCGGCCCCAAAGTCGATGTCGTCCGGGTGGGCCGCAAAACAGAGCACCCGCCCAATCCGGTTCGTGGCCGGGTTGAACGGGCTCTGTGCCTGCGTGTTGGAGGCAGTCAAAGAATCAGCCTTTTCGCTTCTTGATCTCTGCTGTGGCCTGCGGCAGCACATCGAAGACGTCCCCGATGATGCCGAAATCGGCAATCTCGAAGACCGGCGACTCGGCGTCCTTGTTCACGGCAACGATGACCTTGGAGGTCTGCATGCCTGCCTTCTGCTGGATGGCTCCGGAGATGCCCGCGGAGATGTACAGCTGCGGCGACACGGTCTTGCCGGTCTGACCCACCTGGGCATCGTGGCTGATCCAGCCGGCGTCAGTGGCTGCGCGTGAGGCTCCCACGGCTGCACCCAGGGCATCCGCGAGCTCCTCGACAGGCCCAAAATCGCCGTCCAGGCCGCGTCCGCCGGCCACCACGATCCGGGCGTCCGTGAGGTCGGGCCGGCCGCTGGCCACTTTCTGTTCGCGGGCGGTGATGCGCGCTGCTGCTGCCGTGCTGCCGGCGGGAACCTCCACTGTAACGGTCTCAGGCGTGGATGGAACGGGAGCGGGCTCGGCAGCGACGTTGTTGGCCTTCAGGGTTACAACAGAAACGGGAGTCTTGGCCCGGCAGGCAGTGTTGTAGGAGCCGGCGAGGACGGACTTGTGCGCGGTTCCGTCTGCGTCCACGGCCACCACATCAGTGATGACCCCTGCGTTCAGCCGGATTCCCACTCGTGCGGCGATCTCCTTGCCCTCAGGCGAGTTGTCCAGGAGGACAATGCCGGCGCCGGTGGTTTCCGCGGCGGCCGCGACGTAGGCAGCCTTGGGGGCGACCAGGAAATCGTCGAGATCCTGGGCCGAGGGGCGCACTACGGTGTTGACACCGTATTCGGCAAAGGCGGCAGCGACGCCGTCGGAAAGTTCGCCGTTGAGGGCAACAGCGCCCTCCCCCAGTGAACGAGCCAGGGTCAGCAGCTCAAGGTAGCTCTTCTTGACTGCAGCGCCGGGGTTGTCGATGAATACAAGTACTTTTGCCATGTCTGTGATCCCTCTTAGAGCAGCTTCTGGGCGGCCAGGAAGTCAACCAGCTTGATGCCGGCATCGCCTTCGTCGGTGATGATGGTACCGGCGGTCCGCGGCGGGCGTTCCTCTGCATTGGTAACGGCGGTCCAGGAACCTGCGAATCCCACCTGTGCGGGTTCAACCCCGATGTCGGCAAGGGACAACGTGGTGATGCTCTTGCGCTTGGCCGCGATGATGCCCTTGAAGTTGGGGTACCGGGGCTCGTTGATCTGGTCGGTCACGGAGACGACGGCTGGCAGCGGGGCTTCCACCGTTTCGGAGGACGTATCCGCATCGCGCCGGGCTGTGAGCCGGCCGCCGCTTACCTCCAGCGAAGAGGCAAAGGTGACCTGCGGCAGATCAAGCCGTTCCGCCAGCTGGGCCGGAACCAGGGATGTTTCGCCGTCGGTGGAGGCCATCCCGGTGATAACCAGGTCCACCGTTGAGGACTGGCCCAGGTACCGAACGGCTGCCGCCAGCGCGAGGGACGTGGCCGCCGCATCGGAACCGGAGAGTGCATCGTCCGTGAGGTGGACGCCCTCGGTGGCCCCGATCTGCAGCGCTTTCTTGATGGCGTTGACTGCCCCGGACGGGCCCATGCTCAGGGCGATGACCTGGTTGCCGGCTTTGCTGCCCCCGCGCGCCTCGGCCAGCTGCAGTGCCGCCTCGAGCGCATATTCATCGAGCTCGGACAGGATGCTTTCATCGCGGTCCGTCGTGTACCCCTCCCCGTTGAGGTGACGGTCGAACTGGGCGTCCGGTACATGCTTGACCAGGACGATGATCTTCAATGTATCTTCCACTGTAGTGACAGCAGCCTTCCATGCTTGTGGACAGCCAGCCGGGTGAGGTCATGGCCGCGGAATGCCCGGCATGCGGGTTGCTCCTAGCTAACCATATAGGCGCACCCCTGCGCCCTGTTCCGTTAACGCCTGTGTCAGCGCTGCCTGGGCCTGTCCGCTTCGTGCTTCCAACGACGACGGCGGCGTCCCCTCCATGGTGGGGACGCCGCCGTCGTCGCATTCTCTTGTTCAGCTCGGGCCGGTGCTAGCCGGCGGCAGCGCCGAGGGTGACATCGAGAGTTTGCTCCGAGCCGTTGCGCAGGACGGTGATCTTGACGGTGGCACCGGCGGATTGCTCCCGGACCGCTGCCGTCAACTGTTCCGGCTCGCCAATGGCAAGATCGTTGAATTTCGTGATTACGTCGCCCACTTTGATCCCTGCCTTGGCGGCAGCCGAGCCGGGTTCAACAGTGGCCACATCTGCCCCCACCGAGAAGCCGGTAGCGGCACCGGAAGCAGCCTTCTTCTTTACGCTGACGCCCAACTGGCCGTGCGAAGCCTTGCCGGTGTCGATGATTTCCTGGGCCACGCGCTTGGCATGGTTTATGGGGATACTGAAGCCCACACCGATGTTGCCGGTCGAGGAGGACAGTGCACCGGATCCGGCCGATGCGATGGCCACGTTGACGCCGATGATCTCGCCTCTGCTGTTCACCAGGGCGCCGCCGGAGTTGCCTGGGTTGATGGCAGCGTCCGTCTGGATGACGTTGATGGAGATCTCACCCTGTTCGGCCGGTGGCTGGCCCTGGCCGCCGTTTGGAGGTGCGAACTGGAAGCCGCCCTCGTCATCGCGCTCGGCGTTGTCTCCCTCTTCCGGGGCGGCGGCCGAGGCGACGCTGATGGTCCGGTTGAGCGTTGAGACGATACCGTCAGTCACAGTGCCGGTCAGGCCCAGGGGTGAACCGATGGCGATAACCGTGTCCCCCACGTTGAGCTTCCCGGAGTTGCCCAGGGTGGCAGGTGTCAGACCTGAGGCATTGTCCACCTTTATGACGGCAAGGTCGGACAACGGGTCCGTTCCTACCAGTTTCGCCGTGAGCACCCTGCCATCGCTGGTTCGAACCTCGAGGGCTGCGTTTGCCGTCTCGCCATCCAGCGTGACGACGTGCGTGTTGGTAAGGATGTGGCCCTGGTCGTCCAGGATGATTCCTGAACCTGTCCCACCGGCGCTTCCGCTCGAAGCGCCGATGGTCACCACACTGGGTGATGCCTTCAGGGCGGCTGCCGTTATCGCATTCACATCATCCTGGTTATTAACGATGACGGTTCCGGGCTGGCTGTTGCTGCCGGTGCTGGCCGTGGACCCCGTGTTACCGAACAACTCGGCAGACCCGACAGTGGCCACGCTGCCTCCCACCAGGCCGGCGGCAAGGATGCTGGCTACCAGGGTTCCGACGCCGAAGCTGGCCTTTCGCCGCGGCGCATCCTTGGGATTCGGGGCGAGACCCACCGCTCCTTCCTGGAAAGCGTGCCCATGATTGGCCTGCTGGCCATTGTGCTGGTAGCCCTGGGGACCGTACTGGGGGTACTGCTGCGTATTCTGGCTGCCCTGTCCGTAGTATCCGGACTGACCGTGGAACGGCTGGTGGCGGGGGTAGACCGGCCGGGGGCCCCCGGGAAGTTCCTGGGTGGCGTTGTCCCGTTGCGGCTGGTCCAGCCTTTCCGTGGGGTCCTGCTGTGGTCCCGGCGCGCCGTTGTCGCTGTCTCCCGGGTTCCGGGGTCCCAGGTCATGATCCGCCGCTTCTTCCGCATGCCGAGCCTCCGCGGTATGCTCCTCCGGCTGGGCGGAGTGCTGCCAGGGGTTCCGGCGGCCCGGGCGGTTGTCCTCCGGGCCCTGTCCTGGAGTTTGGTTCTCAGTCATGGGACTTCCTTTCATACTCTTCTGCATTAACTATGAACCGGTTGGCTGGAACAAGCTCGGATGTTTGCTGAGAGCTTCCTGATGGTCCTCCTGCTGCTCGCGGCCCTGCCCCCGGCCGTTTCGCTGGTGGCATATTCAGGCCGATGGACTGACTGTGGGGTGCACCATAGAATCAAGATGAATTGCCACAGCGACCTGCGGCTTCACACCTAGCGTGGGGGCGCTGCTGGATTCTGAGACGACTGATTCGTCCCGAATCGGTGTCAGGCGTGCTGAAGGGTTGCACATGCGGTCAAAGTTCAAGCGTATACTCGCCGTGATCGGCCTTAGCGGTCTGCTGGCGTTGCCCGCCGGCGCGGCCTGGGCCGAGCCGCCGGTGAACATTCCCTCGGGAACCAACATTGTTGACAAGGCCGAGGTCCTTGGGGGTCGGACTGGTGAAGTCCAGGAAGCAATTCAGAAACTTCTGAAGGACCACAAGTACAACCTCTACGTGGTCACTGTGGACTCCTTTACCGACCCAGCCGATCCCGCAGCCTGGGCACAGGCCGTAGCGACGAACAAGAGCATGGGTCGGTCCGACGCCATCCTGGCGATAGCCGAAGAGGGCAAATTCAGCTTCGTCCTGAATTCGGCCAGTCCCATCAAGTCCAAGCAGGGGGCCATCAGCCAAAACGCCGTCACGGCCAACCTGGCTGGCGGTAGCCCAGACTTCGCCCAGGCAGCCATTGACACCGCCGCCGCCATCGGCGATGCGGCTGGCGGTGGCAGCGGGACGGTACCCTCTGACAACGGTGCAGGCGCTGCCGTCCTCGTCGGTACAGGCGTCGTAGCAGCAGGTGGCGCAGGCGCCTACCTGTACTTCCGGAACAAGCGCAAAAAAGCCGCCAGCCAGGCGTCCACCGGCAGTTACGGACCGCAGGGCGCCGAACTGGACCCGCTGGCGTCGCTGAGCGTCGAGGAACTGCGACGGAAGAGCGGCTCTTTGCTGATCGAAGCTGACGATGCCATCAAGTCCAGCGAGCAGGAACTGATGTTCGCCCAGGCACAATACGGTGATTCCGCCGTCGGCAACTTCACCAAGGCCCTCGAAGAAGCCAAGGGCCACATGACGGAATCGTTCAAGCTGCAGCAGCAGCTGGACGACCACATCCCAGACACCGAAGAGCAACAGCGCACGTGGCTGGGCGAGATCATCCGCCGTTCGGAAGCCGCGCTGGCGTCCCTGCAGGAACAGAAAGCGGACTTCGACTCCCTGCGCGAGCTTGAGAAGAACGCCCCGCAGGCACTTGCAACCGTCAATGCAGGAGCCCGGGAGGCCGACACAAAAATTGCCAGCGCCGAGCAATCCCTCAGCACCCTGCGCTCAAAGTATGCGGAGAGCGCCCTGGTACAGGTTTCGGACAACATCATGCAGGCCAAGGAACGCCTGGCGTTTGTCCAGAATGCCTCTGCCACCGCCCAGCAGAAACTTGGTGAGGGCGAAGGCAGCCTGGCCGCTGTAGCCGTCCGAGCAGCGGAGGAAAGCCTGCACCAGACCAACGTCCTCCTTGGCGCCATCGCCAAGGTCTCGTCCAACCTGGATGAGGCCCGGAACAGCCTTGAGGCGGCAGTGGTGGACACTTCCCAGGACCTCGCCCAGGCAAGGGCCATGATCCAGTCCGGTGCCCATCCCGAACTGGCTGGTCCGGTGGCAGCAGTGGAAGCAGCCCTGGGACAGGTCAAAGCGGAAATCCAGGGCGGCAAGATCGATCCGATCGCCACCCTGCAGCGCGTGGAGACCGCCCACCAGTCTCTCGACCAGGCACTGACCGGCATCAGGGACCAGCAGGAGCAGGCCCGCCGTGCCCAGGCATCACTCCAGCAGACCATCATGTCCGCCCAGGCCCAGATCAGTGCAACCTCCGACTACATCACGGCGCGGCGCGGTGGCGTAGGCACCGAGGCGCGGACGCGGCTTGCGGAGTCACAACGCAACCTGGACTACGCGCTCTCCATCGCACGGACCGATCCCGTCACCGCCCTGACTTACGCGCAGCAGGCGCATGCGCTGGCGGCGCAGGCAGCCCAGCTCGCCCAGGCCGACGTGGACCACTTCGACGGCTACGCCAACCAGGGCTACGGTAGGGGCGGCATGTTCGGCGGCGGCGGAGGCGGCGGCCTCGGCGGCGCAATCCTGGGCGGCATCCTGATCAATTCGATCCTCAACGGAGGCGGCGGAGGCGGCTGGGGTGGAGGCCACAGCGACGGCGGCGGCTGGGGCGGCGGCGACTTCGGCGGTGGCGATTTTGGCGGCGGAGACTTCGGCGGCGGCGACTCTGGAAGTTTCTGACACCTACAGGTTATGCACTTGACGGGGTTCCCGGCGGGCGGATAGACGCAGTACACCACTGTTCACGGATTTCAGTGGTCACGATAGAGCAGGACGAAAGGTAACACCATGGTTAAGCAGTCCATTTTCGGCCGTGTCGCACAGCTGGCAAAGGCGAACATCAACTCCTTGCTGGATAACGCTGAGGATCCGCAGAAGATGCTGGACCAGATGGTCCGCGACTACACCAACAACATTGCTGAGGCGGAGTCAGCCGTCGCTCAGACCATCGGTAACCTCCGTATGCTCGAGGACGACTACAACGAGGATGTTAAGAACTCGCGCGATTGGGGAAACAAGGCCCTGGCCGCGTCGCGCAAGGCCGATGAATACCGTGCCAGTGGCAACGTGGCTGATGCTGAGAAGTTCGACAACCTCGCCAAGGTGGCCCTGCAGCGGCAGATGGCCGCTGAGAATGAGGCCAAAGGCGCGGAGCCGAGCATCGCTTCGCAGCGGGAAGTGGTGGAGAAGCTGAAGACCGGCCTGGACCAGATGAAGGGCAAGCTCAACCAGCTGACCAGCAAGCGCAACGAACTGGTGGCCCGGTCCAAGACAGCAGCTGCACAGTCGCAGGTGCACGACGCCATTAAGAGCATCGACATCATGGACCCGACCAGCGAAGTGGGCCGCTTCGAAGAGAAGATCCGCCGCGAAGAGGCCAAGGTCCGCGGGCAGCAGGAACTCGCCTCGTCGAGCCTTGACGCTCAGTTCAACCAGCTCGAGGACCTCGGTGAGCAGGTGGAGATCGAGGCACGCCTGGCGGCCCTGAAGTCGGGTGGCTCCTCAAAGCCTGCCATCGGCGCCGCCGGCTCAGCCGGCTCCGACGAGTCCACCGTGACCGAAATCGATTACGACAAGCTCTGATAATGGGGCAGGGAGCTTCCTCCCAGTAACAGGTAAGAAAGGCCGGGGCCGCTGCCCCGGCCTTTCTTGTACGCGCGTGTGTAGCGTGGTGGCATGCCTTCCTCCGCCGCAACTTCCCTCGTCTGGCTGCGTGATGACCTCCGCCTGGACGATAATCCTGCGCTGACCGAGGCTGCAGGACTTGGTCTCCCCATGGCGGTCGTCTACATTCTTGACGAGGAGTCCGAGGGGCTCCGTCCGCTGGGAGGCGCCGCGAGGTGGTGGCTGCATCATTCACTGTCGGCCTTGTCGGCATCCCTCGAAGCAAAGGGCTCCCGCCTTGTCCTGCGGCGCGGGGCCGCGGAAGACGTCGTCGCGGAACTGGTGTCTGAAACCGGCGCCCAACACCTTTTGTGGAACAGGCGCTACGGCCTGCCGGAGCGCACGGTCGACGCCGCCATCAAGGCCTGGGCCGGTGATAACGGCCTTGGGGCGTCGAGCTACCACGCAAACCTGCTGTTTGAACCGTGGACCGTCCGCACTGGCGCCGGTGGGCCCTACAAGGTCTTCACACCGTTCTGGCGTGCCTGCCTGGCCGGCCGTGAAGTCCGCGATCCCCTGGATCCTCCCCGGAGCCTGCCTTCGCCCGCTTCCCCGCGAGGCAGCCAGCCACGAAGCGACACCCTGGAGAGCTGGCACTTGCTGCCCTCCTCCCCCGACTGGAGCGGCGGGCTTGCCTCCACCTGGATGCCAGGCGAGGACGGGGCCCGGCACCGGCTTGAGGAGTTCCTTGCGGGACCGGCCGGGAACTATGGAACAGGACGGAACCTGCCGGCGGTTGAGGGTACCAGCCGCCTCTCGCCGCACCTGCGCTTCGGCGAGATGAGTGCCTTCCGGGTCTGGCGGGAAATCCGCCGGCGGTTCCCGGAAAAGGTACCTGCCGACGTCGGAATCTTCCGTTCTGAACTCGGCTGGCGGGAGTTTTGCTGGCACCTGCTCTACGCGAACCCGGATCTGGCCAGCCGCAACTACCGGCGCGAATTCGACCGGTTCGAGTGGCAGCCCCCCGGCAAGGAAGAACTGCTCGCATGGCAGCAGGGCCGCACTGGCTATCCCCTGGTGGATGCGGGCATGCGCCAGCTGTGGCAGACCGGCTGGATGCACAATCGCGTCCGGATGGCGGCCGCCTCTTTCCTGGTCAAGAACCTGCTGGCCGACTGGCGCATCGGGGAACAATGGTTTTGGGATACCCTCGTGGACGCTGACGCCGCCAGCAACCCGGCCAACTGGCAGTGGGTTGCGGGTTCAGGCGCCGACGCTTCTCCCTACTACCGGATCTTCAACCCGGTGACGCAGAGCAGGAAATTCGACGCCACGGGAGCATATCTTCGCAGGTTTATCCCCGAGCTCGCAGGCCTTGACGGCAAGGCCATTCACGAGCCGTGGAAAACCGGAGTGCCGGCGTACCCGGAGCCACTCGTTGAATTGCCTGAATCCAGGGCGCGCGCCCTGGAGGCCTACCAGAAGCTCAAGGACGCCTGAGGAGCACTCCAGGCAGGGTCAGCGGCTGACCTTCCCCATGAGGGAGGCAATGGGCCGCAGGAAGAGCGGACGGGCGAGGAACCAGGCCGCCACCATGACTGCCACGGAGGCGAGGAAGATCCAGAAGCCGAACCAGCTGTCGTCGTCACGGACGCCATACATGTGGTTCAGGTTGCGCAGCGCCCCGGTGGCGAGCACCAGGAAGACATGCACCACGATGAAGGCCACGAAGTAGATCATCACCGGGAAGTGGACAGCACGTGCCCACTCGATGGGGAAAGCCTTGTTGAGGCCGGCCGCCTTCTTGGGCCAGGCCGATGACATCCGGAGACCGGTGATGAAGGCAAGCGGCGCAGCGATGAACACCGTGACGAAGTACGCGAGCAGCTGCAGCGCGTTGTAGTTGACCCAGCCGTTCTCCGTGGGCCAGTTGAGCGACGCGTACTGCAGGGCAGCAGAAAGGGCATTGGGGAACACATCCCAGCTGGTGGGTACGATGCGCATCCACTGTCCGGTAGCGAACAGCAGGACCGCGAACACCAGGCCGTTAAGGATCCACAGGGCGTCCAGCGTCAGGTGGAACCAGAGTTCCATGCTGATCTTTGTTGGCGGGTTCTTCGTTTTGATGAGGCCCTTGTTGTTTCGGGTCCAGTGCCCGCTGGGACGCGTCGTGGTGCGCACCTGCCAACCCGTGCGGATGATCAGCAGCAGGAGGAAGGCATTCAGGAAGTGCTGCCAGGCCAGCCAGGCCGGAAAGCCCACCGGGGCATTCTCCGGAAGCTCGGAATGGCCCGGGTAGTCCGCCACAAAAGAGGCCACAGCCGGAAGCCCCAAGAGCCACTTGGCAAGCAGCACCACCAGGACCAGCGCCGCGAGGACGGCCGGAACCCCCCAGTAGAGTCGGGACCGCTTACCCGTGGCGGTGCCGGGCTTCTTCGTGGGTGTGGACATCGAACAACATTCCTCTCGAGAATGAATGGCCAAGTGCTCACGACGTGTGAGGCTCTGCGAAAGAGAATACTAGGAACTACCCGCATCCAAGGAAAAAAGAAGACCCCGTCCGGCTGGTGTGCCGGTCGGGGTCTTCACATAGTTGCGGGGACAGGATTTGAACCTGTGACCTCTGGGTTATGAGCCCAGCGAGCTACCGAACTGCTCCACCCCGCGTCGCTGAACCAACACTACCCTATATCGGCGGCCGCTTTTACCAACCGGGCTTTAGTTCCCCCACCAAGACCATGAGCCACCTTAAGGCGGCCCTGGGAGGATCTGCTTAAACAGGAAAGTCCGGACACTGTTTCCAGTATCCGGACTTTCCGTCAGTTGCGGGGACAGGATTTGAACCTGTGACCTCTGGGTTATGAGCCCAGCGAGCTACCGAACTGCTCCACCCCGCGTCGCAAGAACTACTTTACCGGCCGGTGAACATACAGCCAAATCGAAACGGCGTGATCTCCGTTACGCAGGCCCGGCACCCGCCCCGGAAAGGGACAGGTGCCGGGCCGCCGTCATCGAAGCTAGCTGCTCGGTGAGGGCGAGGGCGTGGATTCCGGCGTGGCGTCGGCAGCAGGAGCCGGAGTCGCCTCGGGAGCGCCTACCGGGATCCTGTTCTCTGCATCCAGGGCCCTCTGGAGGGCGGCAGCAATACGCTTCTGCGCTTCGCCATAGGCTGCGAAGTCACCGGCAGCCAGTGCGTCCTGCCCTGCCTGGATGGCGGCGTTTGCCTCATCCAGCGCCGCCCGCAGTTCAGCCTTGGCATCCGCTCCCCCGGGTGCGGCCGGCGCCCCGGGCTCAGCCGGAGCCTGACCGTTGTTGTCGGAGTCGCCGGCAGCAGCCCCGGAGTCGCCGCCGAACAGCTGCTTCAACGCCTCATCCAGGGTGGGCGCGAAGCCCACCTTGTCACCGAAGGCCACCAGGACGCGCTGCAGGGTGGGGTAGGACGTTTCACCGGTGGACTTGAGGTAGACCGGCTGGACGTAGAGGATGCCGCCGCCCACGGGAAGCGTAAGCAGGTTGCCGTTCAGCACATCCGAGGCTCCCTGGCGGAGCAGGTTGAGGGCCTGCGACACCGTGGGGTCGGAGTTGAACTTGTTCTGGGCCTGGCCGGGACCGGGGACCTGGATTTCCGGCGGGATCTGCAGCAGCCGCAGCTTGCCGTAGCTCTCGGCCTTCACACCGGCCTGGTTGCCGGCATCCGAGTCGGCGGCCAGGAACCCGTAGAGGACGTTGCGCGCGTTTCCGTTGACGATCTGCGGAATAAACGACGACGTCAGCTGGAAGGCAGGCTTGTCCTGGTCCGGCATCTGCAGCGACATGTAGAACGGGGGCTGCTTGACGCCGGTACTCGTATCCACAGTGGGATCATTCGGAACGCTCCAGGCGTCCTTCGTCTGGTAGAAGCTGGACGGGTTCGTTACGTGGTACTCGCCCAGGAGCTGGCGCTGGACCTTGAACAGATCCTCGGGGTACCGGACGTGGCTCATGACGTCTCCCGACATCTCCGAGTAAGGCTTGAGCGATGTGGGGAAGATCTTCTGCCATGCCTTCAGCAGTGGGTCCTGGTCATCCCACGCATACAACGTGACCGACCCGTCGTAGGCGTCAACAGTGGCCTTCACGGAGTTGCGGATGTAGTTGACCGTGCTGTTGGGCAGTGCAACGGCGCGGCCCGACGTGGTCTGGGAATCGGCAGTCGCATCCGAGAGCCGTTCCTGCTGGGAGTACGGATAGTACTGGCTGGTGGTGTAGCCGTCCACAATCCACTTGACGCGGCCGTCCACCACTGCCGGGTAGGCATTGCCGTCCACCGTCAGGTAGGGCGCAACCTTCTCCACGCGTTCCCGGGGATTGCGTTCGTACAGGATCTGCGACTCGGGATTAACGCCGTCCGACAGCAGCAGGTCCGAGGACTGGAACTTGATGGAGTACAGCACCCTGTTGAAGAACGTGCCGACGTTGGGTCCGCCGTTGCCTTCGAAGGTGTACTGGGTCTCTCCCTCACCTGAGGGCCTGTCCTGCTCGCGCGGAGGGGCCCCCTCCGGGGCACCCACGATTGAGTAGTCGGGAGAGTACTCACCGAAGTAGATCCGCGGCTCGTACGACGAATCATCTCCCAGGACGCCGGTGGACGGGATGCCCGACTGCAGGAACTCCGGCTTGCCGTCCACAGTGAACTTGTTGCCCTTGGCTGCCACGACTCCGTAACCGTGGGTGTAGACCACGTGCTGGTTAAGCCAGCCCTGCTGGTTGGTGGCTACGTTTGTGGGGTTCAGTTCCCGGACAGCAATGACGGTGTCCTGGACCTTGCCGTCCACCTCGTAGCGGTCGACATTCAGCGCCTCGGGGAAGCGGTAGTAGGGCCGGTACTGCTCCAGTTGCGCGAAAGCATCGGAAATCAGGTTGGGGTCGAGGAGCCGGATGTTCGCCGTAGTCTGCGCATCCGGGGCGAGGGCGCCGGTGCTGGCTGTGTTCGTGGCCTCGTAGCGGCTCTCCTGGATGGCATCAAGGCCGTAGGCAGCTCGTGTGTTGTCGATGTTGCGCTGGATGAATTCCTTTTCCAGCGTCTCCTCGGAGGGCCGCACCTGGAACTGCTGGATGACCCAGGGGTAGACGCCACCGGCCAGGATGGAGGTGATGACGAGCATCGCGGTTCCGATGACCGGCAGTCGCCAGCGGCCAATCACCGCGGCCACCACGAAGAGGATGGCGACGAGCACGGCCGCGACGGCGAGGATGGCCTTGGTGGGGATGACCGCGTTGACGTCGGTGTACAGCGCACCCGCCCACCGGCCGTTAGTGCTCTGTACAGTAGAGAAGCGGTCCAGCCAGAAGTTCAGGCCCAGCAGCACCAGGAAAGCGGCACCGGTCACGGCGATGTGGATCTGGGCTGCCCGGCTGGTGAAGACGCCGCGTTCCATCAACCGGATGCTGCCATAGAGGTAGTGCGTCAGGATGCCGGCGATGCCCGCAATGACCACCACGCTGATCAGGAAGCCGGTGACGAAACCGAGGAACGGCAGGACCATCACATAGAAGCTGATGTCCATGCCGAATTCGGGGTCCTCCTTGCCGAAGCCCTCCTGGTTGAAGAAGAGCAGGACCTTCTGCCACTGGCTTGAAGCGGCGCTGCCGGCGAAGAGTCCGAAGAGGACAGGCAGGCCCACCATGACTACCCGGCGGACGGGTTCCAGCTGCGCCTGGTAGCGGTTGAGGTTGTCCCGGATGTCTGAGTCCGGAGCGTAGACCGGCCTGGCGTTATACGCGATGCGGATCGCGAAAAACACCGCAGCGAACATGATGGCGAAGCCGGCTGCGAAGATGCCGATCCGGGCCAGGTTCTCGGTGAGGAAGACTTCGATGAAGCCCAGCTGCCGGTACCAGAGGACGTCGGTCCAGACGTTGGCGAAGAAAATGAAGCCCACAACCACGAGGGCAACAACGATCAGGGTGGGCGTCAGCGGGCCGCGCCGTGAAGGGGGTCTGCCTGTGGACATGGTGCTGGCGGGACGGGACAAACTGGGTACCTCATAGCTGGTTGTCAGATATTCGAAGCGTGCGTGCGGGCGACGAACTCCACCGGCCAAACTGCTGGTTTTGTCCGTCATAATTGCCACGAGTGGCGGTAGTGCTTAGTTCCTGTCGAGTCTAGTTGCGCCCAGTCTAGTTGTTTGTGCAGGCAGGCAGGCCGGATGTGTCCTGCCCGCTGCCGGCAAGTTCGACCGCTTCCCTTGCTTCTGCCAGGTTCTCCACCCGGACCACCTGCAGTCCGTCCGGGATTTGCCCTGCGACCTGCCCGCAGTTGGCAGCGGGTGCCAGGAACAGGGTGGCTCCCCCGGCGCGGGCAGCCTGCATCTTCTGCGCGATCCCGCCGATGGGCCCGACGGCGCCGTCCGGGGAAATGGCACCGGTCCCCGCAACGTGCTTTCCGCCGGTGAGGTCGCCGGGGGTGACTGTGTCGATGATGCCCAGGGAGAACATCAAACCTGCGGACGGACCGCCCACCTTTTCCAGCGAGATCTCCACATCGAAGGGGAAAGTGAAGAGGTACTTGAGCATGACACCGAGGATGAAACGGCCTTCACCGTTGTCCTTCGGCGTGATCGTCCGGGTGACTGGCTGCCCCTCCCGCTCCAGGACGACGGTGACCGGGGAGCCCTTGCCTGCGGCCAGTTCCTCCTGGATGACGGCCAGCGAGGTGATGTCCTTGCCGTTGATGGCTTTCAGGATGTCCCCCGGCTGGATCTTGCCCTCTGACGGCGATCCCTCGGAAAGGCCCGCCGCCTGAAGCTGTTGACCGAAGGGAATGTCCAGTTCATTCAGGGCAGAGGCCACCGCGTTGTCCTGCGATGTGGTCATGGCCACCGCGCTTTGTTCTTCAGCTTCCTGCCTGGTGGTGCCCGTCGGATACAGGAGTTCCACCGGATGGACGGCCTTGGCGGGGTCAAGCCATGCGGAAAAGGCACCAAGGAGGTTGACCGGGCCGTTGGGCCCGCCGGCCACGTACACGGTGGTCAGATCAAGGTTTCCGGCCGCAGGGTAGGTTTCCCGGCCGGTGACTTTGATGACCGGGGCCCCGCCGCTCTGCCCCAGGGTGTTGTAGGTGGGCCCGGGTGATTCCACAACATAAGGCACGGGAATGGTACCGACGCCGATTCCGAGCCCCAGCGCCGCCATACCCGCCAGCATCATCGCGGAAACCCTTGGGTCCCTGGGTGCGGCGCCCGCCTCCCCAGCCGGATTCCCGCCGTCGGCCGTCCTGCCGCCGTCCGCCTCCGGGGAAAAGGCATCGCGAGGGAGGTCAGGGGCGTGGTCCTCCGAAGGGTAGCCGCCACGGGTTGTAGTCACCCCATCAACACTACGCGGTGGCGGCAGCGGACAGCTCTTTGCCTACAGCGAACGCCGACGCAGTGCGGCAGACAGCCGACCATGGCCGGGGTACCGTGAAGGTTGATCAACAGTCACACCGACGATCGGCGGGATCATGACCTCCAATCCACTTAATCCGTCCAACGGCGACGATACCCCCAAGGATCCGTTGACCGAGATGCTGCAGAACCTGATGGGCGGCAAGGGGATGGAAAATTTCGATCCCGCCGAGCTCGCCAAGGCCGCCGGCCTGCCGAACGACCCCAACCTGCTGGCCCAGATGTTCTCGCAGGTCCAGGCGATGATGAGCGCCCCTTCCGAGGGACCCGTGAACTGGACGCTGGCCCACGAGAATGCCCGGCGGGTGGCAGCAAGCAGCGCCGATCCCTCAGTGACGTCCCAGCAGTCGCGTGAGGTGGACGAGGCCCTCCGCCTGGCGGAACTGTGGCTCGACCCTGTCACGGACCTGCCGGCAACGGGCCTGATCGGCCGGGCCTGGTCCCGTGCGGAATGGGTCGAGGCCACACTGGGAACCTGGAAGAGGCTCACGGAACCGGTGGCCAACAGCATCGCCAATGCGCTTTCCTCCGCCATGACGGAGCAGATGCCCGAGGAAATGAAGTCCATGATGGGCGGTGCCTCCTCCATGCTCCAGAACATGGGCGGCGCCATCTTCGGCATGCAGTTGGGCCAGGCCATCGGGGCCCTCTCAGCGGATGTGGTCAGTTCCACCGATATCGGGGTGCCGCTGGCCGATCTTGAGATGGCCCTGCTGCCCGCAAACGTTGCCGCATTCGGTGAGGGGCTGTCCCTGCCTGAAAACGACATCCGGCTCTTCCTCGCGGTACGCGAAGCTGCCCATGCCCGGCTTTTTGTCCAGGTTCCCTGGTTGCGCGGGCACCTGCTGGGAGCCATCGAGGCCTACGCCCGGGGCATCCACATCGACACCTCCCGCATCGAGGAATTGGCACGGGATCTGGATCCAAGCAATCCCGAAGGCATCCAGGAAGCCCTTTCGCAGGGCGTTTTCATGCCCCAGCGGACGCCTGCCCAGGAGCAGGCACTGGAGAAGCTGGAAACAGCACTCGCCCTTGTGGAGGGGTGGGTGGACGAACTCACGGCTGCCGCCACCGAAAAGATGCTGCCGTCCGCCGGAGCCCTCCGGGAAACCGTCCGCCGCCGCCGCGCCACGGGAGGACCGGCGGAACACGCCTTCGCATCCCTGGTCGGCCTCGAACTGCGGCCGCGGCGGCTGCGTGACGCCGCCACCTTGTGGGCCGCCCTTAAGGAAGAACGCGGCATAGCAGGCCGCGACGCCATCTGGCACCACCCGGACCTGCTGCCCACCGGGGAGGACCTGGACGATCCCAAGGGCTTCAGCGGACGCCGGAAACTCGCCGAAGCCAGCGACACCGAAGTCGATGATGCGCTGCAGAAACTGCTCAGCGGCGGATTCGACGGCCAGCAGGCCCCGGAGTCCGAAAATGACCGGCAAGACGGGTCAAAGGACGACGACGGCGGGGACAGCCAGCCGAAGGGCTGAGTTCAGCGGTGGCTGCCTGAGCAGGGACTAGTCGGCGTCGTCCGGCCGGCTTTCCTGCCCGGGCCGGCCGCTGGCGGCGGTTTCCCCGCCGGGCCCGCCGCCGTTGTCCGTGAGGCCGCGTGCCGTGGCATACGAGACGCCCTCAAGGAATGCCTTGGCGCGTTGCGTCTCCGGATACGCTTCAAGCAGCTTCCAGAAGGCGGCATTGTGCCCGGCCACCAGGAGGTGGGCGAGTTCGTGGAGCAGGACATAGTCGATGACCCATTGGGGCATGGGGCGGAGTTTGTCCGAAAGACGGATGGTCCCGTCTGCCGGAGTGGCGGACCCCCACCTCGAATTCTGGTTCGTCACCCAGCGCACCGATGCGGGGACAGCGCGTCCGGCCAGGTACTGTCCGGATAGATGGGCGGCGTGGGCCGCGAGGGCGGCATCCGAAACCGGGCGTTTCCTGCCGGCCGCGCTACGGCGTTCCCCCTGGCGCTGCAGCTTTGTGAGCATCCGGTGCACCCATTCCCTCTCCTGTGCAGCGGTGAAACGGGCCGGGATGGCAACAACCGCGGTTCCGTTTTCCCAGAATGCTGCCACTGTGCGGGTACGCCGGGCGGAACGCCTCACCTCCACGGGAGCGCCATCGGCGGTGGTAAGGGCAGCCCCAGGAGCTTGGTCACGGCTGTTCTTCGCCGCGGGGCTCCGCCTCACAGGGCAGTACTTTCAATAAGGACCCGGAGGACGTCTTCCCCATACTTCTCCAGCTTGGAAGGGCCCACCCCGGCAAGCCCGGCGAGTTCTTCCAGCGACGCCGGCCGGGCCTCGGCAATGGCTGTCAGCGTTGCATCCGTAAAAACCACGAAGGCCGGGACCTCGGCGGACAGCGCTACTTCCCTGCGCCAGCTCCGCAGCGCGTCAAAGGTCTGTTCCTCGTAACTTGGTGGACAGGCGTTGCAGCGTCCCACCTTGCGTTCAGCGCCGGTGGCGAGCATGCTTCCGCAGACCCGGCACATGGCGGGGGCCGCCGCTTTCCGGCGGGGAGCCGGGCCTTTGCCCCGCGTGCTCGAGCTTGCAACCGAGTCGGGCCGCAGGCCATCAAGGAACCGGGACGGTTTGCGGTTGGCGCGTCCGCCAGGTGTTCGGGCGGTGCTCCAGGACAGTGACAGATGTTCGCGTGCCCGCGTGATGCCTACATACAACAGCCTGCGTTCCTCGTCGACGGATTCCGGCGAGTCGGCGAAGGAGATGGGCATCAGGCCCTCACTGAGCCCCACCAGGAAGACCGCATCCCATTCCAGGCCTTTGGCGGCGTGCAGGGACGCCAGCGTCACGCCCTGGACCGTAGGCGCATGCTGGGCCAGTGAACGTTCCTGGAGTTCGTTGACGAAGTCGGCCAGGCCGAACTGCGCACCACGGGTCTGCACCAGTTCATCGGCAAGGGCGACAAGTGCAGCCAGGGACTCCCAGCGCTCCCGGAGTGCGCCGCCGCTGTGCGGAGCCGAGTCGGTGTAGCCGAGGGAGGAGACGATGTCGCGGACAAGCTGGCCAAGAGGCTCGGGGGAATCCGTCTCAACCACCGCCCTGGTGGCCGCCCGCAGCTGGAGGATGGCGTCCCGGACTTCCTTGCGGGCGAAGAACCGTTCGCCTCCGCGCAGCTGGTATCCGATCCCTGCCGCGGCGAGGGCCTGCTCGTAGGCCTCGGACTGGCCGTTGGTGCGGAACAGTATTGCCATCTCGCTGGCGGGAGTGCCGGCGTCGAGGAGCCCCCTGATCCTCTGCGCGACGGTGGCGGCCTCCGCTTCGTCGTCGGCGCATTCCGTGAACTGGGGCGGCGGACCAGCCGGCCGCTGTGCCACGAGCTGCAGGGGCGCCGCCCAGGCGGCGTCGGCAACCGGCCCCCCGCTTCGCCTGCCTCCCAGCAGATCGTTCGCCAGCTTCACTACCTGAGGGGTGGAGCGGTAGTCCCTGATGAGCTTAACCACGTTGGCCTGGGGATAACGGGCCTTGAAGTCGAGGAGGTGCCGGGGCGACGCGCCGGTGAAGGAGTAGATAGTCTGGCTGGCGTCACCCACGACGCAGAGTTCGTCGCGGCCCCCCAGCCACAGTTCCAGGAGCCGCTGCTGCAGCGGGGACACGTCCTGGTACTCGTCAACCACAAAGTGCCGGTACTGGTCACGGACGGTGGCAGCAACCTTCTCGTCCTCCTGGAGGATCCCGACAGTAATCAGCAGCACGTCCTCGAAGTCGATCACATTACGGTCGGTCTTGACGTCCTCATAGGCCTGGAACACCCGGGCCACCGCCGTTAGGTCGAAGCCGCCCGGGGTTCCCCTCCCCTGTGCGTTCTCCAGGTAGTTGGCCGGGGTCAGCATTGATACCTTTGCCCACTCAATTTCGGAAGCGAGATCCCGGATGGAGGCCCGGTCCGTGCTGAGCCGAAGCCGCCGCGCCGACTCGGCGATCATCTGCGCCTTGTGGTCCAGGAGGTTGGGCAACGTGCCGCCGACGGCCTGCGGCCAGAAGAACTGGAGCTGGCGCAGGGCCGCAGCGTGGAAGGTGCGGGCCTGAACGTTGCCCGCCCCGAGGTCCCGCAGCCTGCTGCGCATCTCGGCCGCTGCCCGGGCCGTAAAGGTCACGGCCAGCAGCCGTTGCGGCGTGTAGACACCGGAGTGCACGCCGTACGCGATGCGGTGGGTGATGGCACGGGTCTTTCCGGTCCCGGCCCCGGCGAGCACGCATAAGGGGCCGTTTAGGGTACTGGCCACCTCGCGCTGTTCAGCGTCCAGTCCGCCAAGGATGCGGTCCTCGAGGGAGGCTCCGCCGTCAATATTCTCTGTAGTCACTTCTGCTGCTTTGTGTCTCGACTACCGCATGCTTGGAGTCTGGTGGATAGGAGTCTTAGGCGGCGGCGCGGTCCTCGATCCGTCCGCCGAACCAGTGCTCAATGAGCGCCCGCGCGATGGAGAGCCTGCTGGAAATGGTGATGTCACCGCTGAGCACAGCGTCCTGGAGTTCCTCCCGGCTGAACCAGCGCGCCCTGGTGATTTCCACGCCGTCGGGCGTTGCCTCGGCATCTTCGGTGACAGCGGTAAATCCAAGCATAAGGGAGGCGGGGAACGGCCAGGACTGCGAGCCCAGGTACTGGCAGGCGCTGACGCGCACACCTACTTCCTCCAGGACCTCCCGCACCACTGCCTGCTCAAGCGATTCTCCGGGCTCCACGAAACCTGCCAGGGTGGAGTAGTTCTTCGCATCCGCGGGCCCCCCTCCTCCCAGCAGCAGCCGGCCGTCAGGCCCCACAACGGTGACAATAATCGCAGGGTCCGTCCGCGGGTAGTGTTCCGAAGAATCTGCCGGGCACCGGCGCACCCAGCCGCCCGCTTCGACGGTGGTGGGCGTCCCGCACCGCGGACAGTGGGTGTGGCCGGCGTGCCAGTTGACGATAGCGCTGGCCTCTACGAACAAAGCAGTAGCAGTTGCATCCAGGCCGGCTGCAACATCGCGGAACCCTGCCCAATCTGCTTCCGCGGGGATTCCTGCGGTGCCCGGCTCAACAGCCTCCGGCAGGACAAACAGCAGCAGTTCAGTGCCGGCAGGAAGATCGGCTCCGGGCAGGGCTGAACCAAGGTAGATCACCAGGTCGGGTGTGACCGCGGCCGCGGAGAGCCCCTGCAACAGCGCCCGTGCGCCCGCAATGAACAGGCCACCGCCGTTCACCAGTCCCTGCCTCCCGGACAGGACTATGGCCAGCGTGTCCGTTTCGGCCAGGAGTTCATCCACCATGCCCGGCCTGGTCCGCGCCACGGATCCCCGCTCCACCAGGGCCGGCGGGACCGGAAGCAGGGAATCCCGAAGGTGGTTGGCCGGCAGCAGTGCCGGCGCCCCCTGATGGACCGTTGTGGCAGACTCGGCGTGGCTCATGAGTCCACCGTACTGACTGGAACCGACAATTCACATTTCCGGCGGGGCCGCCGGGCCCCTCCCGGGGATACCCGGATTTGCACCTATCTGAAGACTCGCCGCCGGCAGACCGGTCTCTTGGACGACGGGCAATCTACCGTGGAACGGTGAGAAGAAAACCGATTGAACTGGCAGCCGTTGCAACCGCGGCAGTCCCCGGACTGACCCCAACGGCCGTTAGCTCTGCCCCGGACGATCCAGCCGACTTCGACTCCGCCCTGCTCCTGGATTCCGAGGGTAAGCGCTGGCGGGTGAGGTCGCCCCGGCACGCGGAGGCCAGCGCCAGGCTGGAAACCGAATTCCTGGTGTTGCGGGCCTTCGCTCCCGGCATCCGTGCCGAACTTCCGTTCCTGATGCCCACGGTAGCCGGCAGCGTACGGCTGGGAACCCTGAGCACGTTTGTCTACTCACACCTGGCAGGCAGCACCCGCAGCGTGGAGGAACTGACAGCAGGGCCGGAAACCCTGGCCCGTGAAATAGGAGTGGCCCTGGCCGCCATCCACGACCTGCCCCGGGCGCTGGTCAGCAACGCCGACCTGCCCAGCTACACCCCCAACGAGTTCCGGCAGCGCAGGCTGAACGAACTGGACCAGGCCGCCACCACCGGAAAGATTCCACCGGCCCTGCTGCGGCGCTGGGAACACGCCCTGGAGGATGTTTCCCTGTGGCGCTTCAATCCGTGTGTGGTGCACGGCGACCTGCACGAGGACAACCTCCTGGTGGAAGGCCAGCGCGTCACTGCCGTCACAGGATGGACCGACCTTCGGATCGGCGATCCGGCAGACGACTTTGCCTGGTTGGTGGCGTCCAACGAGCAGGACTTCGTGGACGCCGTCCTGGCCGGCTACACGGCCAGCCGCCGGGACACCCCGGACAACCATCTGCTGCGCAGGGCCGCGCTTTCCGCCGAATTCGCCCTGGCACAATACCTCGTGAAGGGGATCGCCGCCGCCGATCCAGGCATGGTTGCCGAAGCTGAGGGAATGTTGGAAACCCTCGCCAGCGATATTGCAGAGCATGGCGGGCAGCCCATCAGCGTGGAGCCCCTTCCATCCCCCGCAGTTTCAGCCGGCCCTGTAACGCCTGTGGCCCCCTCCACCGCGGAAGCTGCCGACGCAGGTACTTCCGCGTCCGACGGCGGCGCGTCCGACGGCGCTCTCCGGGCCGGGGTGCCCGCCGTAACGGTTGTTCCGGTACCGGCGCCTGTCCAGCCGGCAGTCCTTGTGACCCCCATTCCCGTAGAAACCCAGCCCGGAGCTGACAACGTCAAGGATGCGAAGGGACCGGACGACACTTCCACTGCCGCCATCTCGATCATCAACGCCAAGCAGACCTAACCGGGCGGGAGCCCTCAGCAGCCAAACTGCCGCGGCAGGCCTCAGGACGAGCCCAGGGCCGCTGCCACGATTTCCTCCAGCTCTGCCGCGGTTCCAAGATCATGGGGCCGCACCACTTGGTTGTCCGCAACGTAGAAGAAGGCCGCCCGCACGTCTTCCAGCGGGACGTTCTTGAGCCGCGCCCAAGCCAGCCGGTATACGGCGAGCTGCACCGACCTGGCCCTTAGCTGGGCGCCGGAGGGCCGGTGCCCGGTCTTCCAGTCCACCAGGTCCCAGCAGCCGTCGGGATCCTGGAAAACTGCGTCGATCCGCCCGCGCACCACCACCTCCCCAACCCGGGTCTCCACCGGGACCTCCACGAAGGCCGGTGACCGCTCAGCCCACGGTGATGCCCGGAATGTGGCCACCATGGCATCGAGGTCATAGGCCGCATCAATGTGGTCGTCCGAGCCCGGGGCTTCCCCAAGGTCAAGCATCCCGGCGTTACCGAAGTATTCCTCCACCCACGCATGGAATGCGGTTCCCTTCCGGGCTGACATTCCAGGTTCCCGAGGAACCGGCCGGCGCAGCCTGGCGAGCACTTCTGCCGGGTCCTGCCCCAGATCTACGAGTGTGGAAGCGGAGATGTGGCTCGGCAGATGGACGTCGTGGCCATTGGACCTCCTGGCTCTCCGTTCCAGCAGCAAGGCCGCTTCCCGGGCCCAGCCAGCCGCCGTACCGCCAACTCCGGCACCGTCGCCGGGCAGAAATTGGGGTTCTGCTTTTGCAGGAATTATGGGCTGCAGGTCACCTGTCCCGGACTCCAGCGCGGCCAGCACGCGGGCAGCAGCCATTTCCATGGCGACCCTGCGTCCGCGGGCGAGCCGGAGGCGCCCGCCCGTCCGGGGGTCCACGGGGCCCTCCAGTGGGTCGTACGGCCACCCGGCGACCTCGGTTTCGGCTGTCAGCGGGCTGCTCTCGGGAAGAGCGGCTTCGTCCAGCGACCGGGGATGGACCGTGGCCTGAGCCGGCGATGCCGGTGTTGGATTCACCAGGCCTTCAAGCTCGGCCAGGAAAGGTGACATGTCAGCGCGCCCGGCCCGGGATCCCACCCATGCTGCACTGGAAAGCCACAGGACATGCTTCGCCCTGGTGTAGGCAACGTAGGCGAGGCGTCGCTCCTCCGATTCCCCGTGGGCCTGGACCGCCGCCCTGAAGTCCTTTTCGGCGTCCAGCCAGCCTTTCTGGTCCGGCTGGTCCAGGTCCCATTGCGGCAGGTCCGCGCGGTCCCCCCGCAGTGGCCACGGCAAAGCGGCCGCCCCGCTGCTCCAGCGGGAGTCCTTGTCGCTGGGAAACGCTCCGGCGTTCAGCCCGGGCACAAAGACGACATCCCACTCAAGGCCCTTGGAAGCATGAACGGTAAGGAGTTGGACGGCCTCCCGGTTTACATCGCTGGGCGGCGCCTCCAGTCCGTTTTCCTCGGCAGCAGCTGCTTCCAGCCATGCCAGGAAGGCGAGAATGTCCACCCGTTGCGACGTCCGAAGGAATCCGGCAGCGGCGTCCTGGAAGGCGTCCAGGTTGCGGCGGGCCTGGTGGATGCTGGCGCCTGGGCGCGCAGCAACCTCGATATCCAGGAGCATGGCCCTTTCCACTTCGCCCAGGAGCGTGGTGAGATCGTCGCCGAGGTAGCCCCGCAACTGCCGCAGCTCCGCGGACAGCCGGCCCAGGCGGCTGCGCGCTTCTGTACTGAGGGACCTGCCGTTTGCCGACATCCACCCGTCCCGTGGCAACCAGTCCAGGGCCTCCACGAGGCTCGCGCCATCGGTGAGGTCTCCCTCCAGGATGGTCGCCTCCGCGTCCGGGGAATCATCATCGGACCGTTCCGCGACCTGGCCCCGCCTGGCTGCCAACTGCCTCGACCAGTCGCGCAAGGCCATCAGGTCGGCCGGGCCTATCCGCCATCTGGCGCCGGCCATGAGCCGCATGAGTGAGTCTGAACGGCCGGGGTCGGCCAGGACGCGCAGGGTGGCGACGAGATCAACAACCTCCGGCGTGTCCAGCAGACCGCCAAGGCCCACGATCTCGTAGGCGATGCCCCTGGCCTCAAATTGGCCCCGGATGGTCTCCATCTGTGCACGCCGGCGGCACAGAACAGCGATTGCCGGCGGCACGGGAGCGCCATCAGGCTTCAGCTCGAAGTCGGTCACGCGGTATTTCAAAACATCGTCCGCGAGCGCCGAGGCTTCCTCCACATCACTGGCAAAGCGCCCCAGCACTACGGCTCCCTGGATAGCGTGGGGGCTGGGCTGCAGCGGCGGCACATCCGCTGGTGGAGCTCCCCCGCCGCCTGCCGGTCCCCCCCGCGCCTCGGTCTTGCCCAGCGCTTCCGACATTACATTCGCCGCCGCCAGGATGGACCGCCCGTTCCGCCAGGCCGTGGTCAGGTAGGAAGTGGGCGCAGGTGCCCAGCTTCCTGGCTCCGCCGCCGGCCCCTTCAGAACGGGGAATTCACGAACGAAGTGGAACAGCTGACCGGCCGACGCTCCACGGAAACCGTAGATGGACTGGTTGGGATCGCCGACTGCCGTCACGGCATGGCCGCCGCCGAACAGGCGCGAAAACAGGACCAGCTGGGCGTACGACGTGTCCTGGAACTCGTCGAGCAGTACCACCTTGTAGCGCTGCCGCTCCATCTGTGCAGCCAGCGGGACGTCCTGGGCCACCTTGGCCGCGAGGGCCACCAGGTCACCGAAATCAAGGGCGCCGCGTGCCCGCTTCGCAGCGGTATACCGGCCCACCATGTCTGCGACGCTTGCCCTGGTCCTCAGCATGGCGGCAAGCTCGGCGGCGGCCTGCGGCGCGTTCTTTTTCTTGTCGGCCAGGTAGGGCAGCGACTCAAAGTCCGAATGGCGCGCCATCAGCCAGGCCTCAACGTCCTCTGGCTCCTGGAGGTGCTCGGCACACTCGCCGGCGAGCTGAATGACTGCTTTCACCAAGGTGGACTTGGCTGCACGGAAGTGGGCGTATTCGCCGTCGTAGGCCTCAACCACTTCGCTGGCAAGCTGCCATGCCTGTGCACCGCCGAGCAGGACCACGTCCCGTTCCACGCCCAGGCGCAGCCCGTAGTCGGAGACGATTCCGCTGGCGAACGAGTGGTAGGTGGACACCTTCGGTTCCAGCGCGTCACTGCTGAGCAGGCCTTCGGGGAAGACCTTGTTTGCAGTGTCCCCTGCGACCAGGCGTTGCAGGGCCACCAGCTTCGCCCGGATCCGGGAGGCCAGTTCGCCGGCTGCCTTCCGCGTGAACGTCACGCCGAGGACTTCCTCGGGCCTGACCCAGCCGTTGGCAACAAGCCACACCACGCGGTCGGCCATGGTGGCTGTTTTTCCCGAGCCTGCCCCGGCAATCACCAGCCGGGGCGTCAGTGGTGATGAGATGATGGCGGACTGTTCGGGGGTGGGTACATTCTTTTCGCCGAGCAGCCCTGACAGCTGTTCAGGGGTGAACCGTGCCTCCGAGGGCAGTGAAGGCCCGGGGGGAAGGGCAGCACCGGGTGCTGATTCGAGGTGTTGGAGTATCTGGAGGTTGCCGCTCATTCCGTCACCTGCCTTCCGCGCACGCACAGCGGGCAAACTTCGGGAAGTTTGCACCCATGGCCTCCATGGCTTCCCTTTGTTGGATCATGCCGTGCTTCAAACCCGCTCCCGCCCATCAACTTCGCCGCGTCCTTCACCATGTCGAGGGCCCAGTTTTCCTGCGGATCGAGCGCATCCTGCTGCTGGACGGCCGGGCTTTTCGCGCCTGTTCCGAGCTGGGCCAGCACCGCCCCGCCAGGCAGCGTGGCATCCCGGTTGTCCGGGCTGCCCGTGAAGCCGCCCGCCAGGACTGCGGCCTGGTATGCGCCCAACTGGGGGTGCCGGGAGAGTTCGCCCTTGCTGGGCTGCCGTTTCCCTGTCTTGAGGTCGACGATGACCAGCCTGCCCTCGCCGTCGATCTCCAGACGGTCCACCTGGCCGCGCAGGATGGCTTCGCGCGGTGGGGCATCGTCCACTGCCACCTCGCCGAGGGCCACCTCGAAATCCTGCTCCACTCCCGCCAGGCTGCGGCCTTCGCTCCGCATGACCAGGACGTACTGGGCGAGCTTGCGCACCATCGACTCGGCGCGCTGGAAATCAAGCCTTCCCTCCCAGTTGTCCTTCATGCCCAGTGTGGGCCAGCGCCGGACCAGCTCGGCAACGTACTCGGATCCTGAGGCGTCCGGCATGTCCTGGGCAATGGCGTGGACCAGTGTTCCCAGGCTCCGCGCAAAGTCTGCGGCCGCTTCGCCCCCTGCTGCCTGCACGAACCAGTCCAGCGGCGATTTCTGTACGGTTTCGACTTTCGACGGGGAGACGGAGATGGTGCCGCCGGGCGGGACCACGGCTGCGTCGGACGTCAGCGGGGCGAGCCCCCACCAGCTTGAGGGGTGGGCGCCCGGGACGGGCGGCTGGGCCACCGCCAGATGGGCGAGCACCCTGGCCGCTTCGCGTGCCTGTGCAGCTTCGCTTCCGTCCAGCTGGGCATGTTGCCGGAGTTCGGCAACGAGGGCCCGCAGCGTCATGGGACGTTCCACCGGGGTGAAGCCCCTGTGTTCCTGGTCCCGCTCCAGCGGTGAAATGTAATCAAGGAACGACGACGGCTGGTCGTCCTCGGACGACACAGCGGTGCAGATCAGCAGTTCCCTGGCCCGCGACACTGCGGTGGAGAAGCTGCGCAGCTCGTCATACCGGATATCGCGCAGCCGGCTCAGGGGATCGCGTTGCACTGCATAGTGCGTGCCGTGCTCCACGGCGTCGGCGTAAAGGGTGCTGCCCAGGAGCTCACCGCGAAGCCGGGTGTTGGGCCAGACTCCCTCCTGGAGCCCGGCGACGATAACGACGGGCCATTCCCGTCCTGCTGCGCTGGCCGGTGTCATGAGCTCGACGGCGTCGTCCACCTGGGCCCGTGCGGCAAGGGTATCCATGGGCAGTTCCTGGTTCAAAAGGTACTCCAGGAACTGTTCAGGCCCGGCACCGGGCATCTGGTCCACATACCGCTCTGCGGTGTGGAACAGCGCCATCATCGCATCGAGGTCACGGTCAGCACGGGCTCCGTGCGGTCCGCCGGCCAGCGCGGTTGCTGTCCAGGCCGCAGCCAGGCCGGTGGAACTCCACAGGGCCCAGAGCACTGACTCTGCGTTGGCGCCGGGCTGGAATGCTGCTTCCCGCCCGGCGTGGATCATCCGGGCGGTGCGGCGTGCAGCGCGCCCCTCAATACCAAGGGTGGCGAGGGCGCCGGGCTCCAGCAGTGCTTCGACGAGGAGTGCGTCGCTGGTGCGCCCGCCGCCTCCCAGGAGTTCTTCGCGCCGCAGTGACTGCCTGAGCCGGCGCAGTTCGATAGAGGTGGCACCCCCGATCCGGGAAGTGAGGAGGGACACTGCGGCTTCAGGCGTCAAAAGGGTCGGGTCGAGGGCGATGGCAAACGCGTCCAGGAGGGGACGTACGGCCACCTCGTCCCGGACAGCGGACTCTGCCACCGGGACCCGTACGGGAATTCCCTGCCCCGAAAGATACCGCTGGAGCTCGCTGACCTGGCCGCCGTTGCGCACAACGACTGCCATGTCCGTCAGATCCCGGCCGTGATTGATGTGCTGGTCCAGTAACCGTTGGGCCACGTACCGCAGCTCATGCACGGCAGAGGGAACCAGGTGTGCCTCAACGGCCCCACGGGGGCGGGGTTCCTCCGGCTGTTCGAGGCGCCTGGCCAGCTGCCCGCCCGCCCGCTGCGAGATCCGCCCGGCGACGTCGAGCCAGGCGTCCGACAAACCCGGCGCCAACCGGTGGGAATGCGAAAGCGGCCGCTCCAGGACCGGGGCTTCCGGGGACAGCAGCCGGGGCAGCTCGGCGACGAGGTCAGGCCGGGCTCCGCGGAAGCCCTGAACGACCGTGTCCGGTGAGGAGGCCACATAGCAGTCCTGTCCCCCGGCGATGTCTGCCAGCAGCTCGAACACGGCCGGGTTCGCTTCCTGGATGTCGTCCACGAGGATCAGTTGCAGGCGCGCGCGTTCAGCGGCGAGGAATTCAGGAGCGTCCTGAAAAATCTGGCGTGCCGCCGTGATGATCCCGGCGGGGTCGAAGGCCTCCGGCATCCGCAAATCCAAAACATCCCGGTACTCGCTGTACAGGGCAGCAGCAGCAATCCAGTCCGGCCTGCCGCACTCCCTGCCGAGCTGCACAAGGTCTCCGGCGGTCCGCCCCGACTCAATGATCCGGTCGAAGAGCTGCCGGACCTCCTGGCGGAACCCGCGGGTCTCCAAAGCGCCATCCAGGTCCCCGGGCCAGGGAAGTTCCAGACCGGGTAAGCGGTGGCCTTCAAGGAGTTCCTTGATGATGAGGTCCTGCTCAGGGCCGGACAGGAGGCGCGGCGGCCTGGACAACTGCATGACGCCCTCGGCCTTCGCGCGACGGATCAGGTCGAAGGCGTAAGATGCCCACGTCCGCGCAGGTGTGGTGCTGAGGCTCCTGTCCAGCCGGGCGGTGAAACGGTCACGCAGGAAATCCGCCGCGAGCCGGCTGGGGGCCAGGATGAGCATACGTTCGGGGTCCACGCCGTCCCGCAGTACCCGCTTGACGGCAGCTTCGATGAGGACGGTGGTCTTGCCCGTGCCGGGCGCCCCCGGAACAAGCACGGGTCCGGCGCCCTGCGGAACGTCAACTGCTGCCTGTTGATCAGCAGTAAGGGAAGGCGCCGCAGCGTGAATATGGCGCGGCGGAAGCAGGCGCAGGACGGTGGTCGCCGTCCGAACGCCGTGCCCGTCCGGGCTGCCCCCCGCGCTGTCCGCCGCTGGGGTAAAGCCGGACGCCACGTCTGACTGCGGCGCCTGACGGTATTCGTCGCGTGGTTCCGTGAAGGGAAGTGTTACTGTCACACCGACATTCCATCATCAGCCACCGACAATCCATGGAGCCGACGCTCCAGTTGCCCGGCAATGGCATCCACGCAGTCAGAATCCTCGTCTGTCGGCGACCACCGGGCAGCAGGAAGATCCACGCGCCAACGGCCCTCCCCTGTTCGCAGAAAGGCCTCGTAGGCACCGACGAGCGGGGTTCCTTCCCCGAGGTAGTGGCGCAGGGCTTCGGCTTCATGTCCTTCCGGAGCGTGTCCGCTCGCCTTAAGGACACGCCACCAGGAGACGCCACTCCCGTAATGGCTCATGGCTGACCCGACCTGGCGTGGCCCGCCCGATCCGAGCAGTTCGGCGACGTCTCCATAGGAAACCGCGGACCCTGCCGGTACCAGCCTCACAATGGCCAGCACCGCCTTCACATACTCGATCCGCATTGATCCAATGTAGCCGCAGTGGCGCTCCCAGGATTTGTCGGAGGTGCCCGTTAGCGTTGAGGGATGAGCACCTGGAACACCCTCCCCCGAGCAGCCTTCGATCTGGAAACCACCGGACGCAATTCGCGCGCGGCGCGGATTGTCACGGCCTCGGTTACCGTGGTGGACCATAAGGGCGACGTCATCAAAGAGCATGAATGGCTGGCCGATCCGGGAGTTGAAATTCCCGCTGAGGCCAGTGATGTGCATGGCGTCACCACCGAACAGGCCCGGCGGGACGGGCGTCCTGCCCATGAGGTAACCAAGGAGCTCGCCGCGGTCCTGCAGGACCTTTTCGACGACGGCGTCCCGGTTATCGCGTTTAACGCCAGCTACGACTTCACCGTGCTGGCCGCCGAGTCCGCGCGGTACGGAGTGCCCCAGCTCACCCGGTTCCCCGTCCTTGATCCCTACGTCATGAACAAGCAGGTGGACCGTTACCGGAAAGGCAAGCGGACCCTGACGGCGCTGTGCGAGGAGTACGGCGTGGTCCTGGACAACGCGCACACCTCTGCCGCTGATGCCCTGGCCACGTTGAAGGTCCTGGACGCCATGGCGGGAAAATTCCCCAAGCTGATGATGCCAGCCAGCCAACTCCACCAACTGCAGGTTGACTGGGCCGTCAGCCAGGCGGCAGACTTCCAGGGCTATCTCCGCAAGACCAAGCCGGCAGCGGTTATTGAGGGCGATTGGCCCGTCCTCCCTCCACAGGACGCAAGCACCGGCGGCTTCTAGGACTTACGCCACCACATGATGCGAGGCATGTCACACTGCTTCGCCTTTTACGCAGGACGGGGAACGGCGTCCACCCATTCGCTTGATCAGGCCCTAGTCCAGCAGTCTGGACCACGCAGGAGGGCTCCGGCCGAAGTTTCTTCGGCTTTTGCCCCGATGTCCGCATCAGATTCAACTCCCTGCGCTATGTACCCGAGGTGAGAGAATAAAGTTTTGCGGTCACCCCTGCCCTGGCCATGCTTGACCAGCACGGGGCAGGTGCCAGGCGCCACCCGCGCAGCCTTGCGGCCCGGTTGACTTATGACTCAATGAAAGTGACAACCTGATGAAAATCAAAGCGATGAAGTGGTTCACTACCGCTCCCGTTGCAATCGCCCTCGCTGTTTCCCTGGCAGCCTGCGGCTCAGGATCCTCGCAGCCCAGCGGTACCCCTACTGATGCCCTCGCCGGCAGCGACCAGCAGACGCTGGACAAGTACACCACCGCCGACGTCACCCCGATCGACGAGATCGACAAGACCAAACTCGGCCTCAACACCGAAGGCACGCTCGAAGT
This sequence comes from Pseudarthrobacter sp. NS4, assembly GCF_024758005.1. Lineage (NCBI taxonomy): Bacteria > Bacillati > Actinomycetota > Actinomycetes > Micrococcales > Micrococcaceae > Pseudarthrobacter > Pseudarthrobacter sp. NS4. The sequence goes on from NZ_CP103288.1 coordinate 2,870,363, forward strand.
GGGCACCCTCTCGGACGCCCCGCCCAACATCTTCATCGACCCCTCGGGCAAGTTCACCGGCTACGACAACGAACTGCTGCGCGCCATCGCCGGCAAGCTCGGCCTCGAGGTCGAATTCGTTGCCACCGACTTCTCGGCCCTCCTCTCCCAGGTACAGACCAAGCAGTTCGATGTCGGGTCCTCTTCCATCTCCACCACCGAGGCGCGCCGCCAGAATGTTGGCTTCACCAACGGCTACGACTTCGGTTTCATGGCCGTTGTTGCCAAGTCCGACGGCGACGTCAAGGGCTTCGACGACCTGACCTCCGACCTGCGTATCGGCGTGGTCCAGGGCACCGTGCAGGACGACTACGTCACCAACACCCTGGGCATGGAGCCGATCCGCTTCCCGGACTACGCCACCGTTTATGCCAACGTGCGCAACGGCCAGGTGGACGCCTGGGTGGCACCGTCCCAGCAGGCCGAGGGCCAGGTAAAGGAAGGCGACGGCACTTCCATCGTCGAATCCAAGGTCAACACGGAGAACTTCACCGCCTACGCCGTGGCCAAGGACAACCAGCCGCTGATCGATGCTTTGAACTCCGGCCTTGACGCGGTCATCGCCGACGGGACCTGGTCCAAGCTGACCAAGGAATGGTACCCGGACCGTGAGATGCCGAGTGACTGGAAGCCGGGCAGCAAGGCCGCCACGGTTCCCCAGAGCTGATTGAGCCGGGACGTTCATGGATCTCCTGGATCAGCTTGCCGACACCTTCTTCAACTGGGAGGAAATGGCGAAAGTCATTCCCGCCCTGCTCATGGTGGGCCTGCCCAACACCCTGATTCTGGCTGTGGCATCGGGCATCTTAGGCTCCCTCCTGGGGTTGCTGCTGGCGATGATGGGTATCTCACGCAATGCCGGAGCCCGCTGGGCTGCACGCATCTATACGGATATTTTCCGGGGTCTCCCAGCCATCCTCGTGATTCTGGTGATCGGCATCGGGCTGAGCCCGATCGCCCGCGAAATCACTGGGTCACGGAACCCATATCCGTTGGGCATCCTGGCCCTGACCTTGATCGCCGCCGCCTATATCGGCGAAATTTTCCGGTCAGGTATCCAGAGTGTTGAAAAGGGACAGTTGGAGGCCTCCAGGGCGCTCGGATTCAGCTACGGCAGTTCCATGCGCCTGGTGGTGGTGCCGCAAGGCATCCGCCGGGTTCTTCCGGCCCTGGTGAACCAGTTCATCTCGCTGTTGAAGGATTCCTCGCTGGTGTTCATGCTGGGCCTGGCCGCCTCCGACCGGGAAATCTTCCGGATCGGAAACGACGCAATGGCCAACACAGGCAACCTCTCGCCGCTGGTAGCGGCAGGCGTCCTGTACCTGATCCTGACCGTCCCGCTCACCCACTTCGTAAACTTCATCGACCACCGGCTGCGTACCGGCAAGCCGGAGAAGAAGGAACCCGATGAGCTGGCGGCACCTATCGGCAAGGGGGCACACGCATGACGGAATTTGCTTCCGGAACCCTGACCGGGAAAAACCTGCACCTCTCCTTCGGCCACAACCACGTTCTCCGCGGCATTGACCTGCATGTGGAGAAGGGGACCACGGCTTCGGTGATCGGCCCCTCCGGGTCCGGGAAGTCAACCCTGTTGCGGGTCATGAACCGGCTCATCGAACCGGATCAGGGTGACATCCTGCTGGATGGCCGTTCGGTCCTGAAGGACAACCCGGACGGGCTCCGGCAGCGGATTGGCATGGTGTTCCAGCAGTTCAACCTGTTCCCGCACAAAACGGTGGTGGACAATGTTTCGCTGGCCCTTCGCAAGCTCCGGAAGTTGCCCAAGGACCAGGCACGTGCCGAAGCCCTGGAGCAGCTGGACCTTGTGGGCCTGAAGCACAAGGCCGATGCCCGCCCCGCCAATCTCTCCGGCGGCCAGCAGCAGCGCGTGGCGATTGCCCGTGCACTGGCCATGAAGCCGGAGGTCATGTTCTTCGATGAGGCCACATCGGCACTGGACCCTGAGCTGGTCAAGGGTGTCCTGGCACTGATGGCGGACCTCGCGAAGGGTGGCATGACCATGGTTGTGGTGACCCACGAAATGGGCTTCTCCCGCAACGTGTCCGACACTGTAACGTTTATGGACGCCGGCGTCGTTGTGGAGTCAGGGCCTCCGGAGCAGGTGTTCACGGCACCCCGCACGGACCGGCTCAAGGGCTTCCTCTCGGACGTCCTCTAGGCACACAGACAGAAATCCCCGCCTTTCAGACTTTCCCCCTCATATGCAGCGGGGATGTGTCCGGAAGGCGGGGATTTTTTGTGCCGGGGTGAGTGCCCGGCGTCCGGGCTAGCCTTGGGCGGCCGCGGCTGCCTTTGCTGCCGCCGGAAGGGCGTCGAAGATCCGGTTCATGGCGGCGTCGTCGTGCGCAGCAGAGAGGAACCATGCTTCGAAGACCGACGGCGGCAGGTACACGCCTGACTCCAGCATCGAGTGGAAGAAGGGTGCGTAGCGGAACGCCTCCTGGGCCTGGGCGTCCGCGTAATTGTGGACACCGTGCACCGAGGTTCCGAACGCCACCGAGAACAGGTTCCCGGCGAACTGGATGGAGTGGTCCACCCCCGCCGCATCAAGGGCTGTGGACACGGCGGACGAGAGTTCCAGGGACCGGACGTCGATGAACGAGTACACGTCGTGGGTGGCGTGTGTCAGCGTGGCTACACCGGCTGCCATCGCCACCGGGTTTCCCGAGAGCGTTCCGGCCTGGTAGACCGGTCCCGTCGGGGCCAGGTGATCCATGACGTCGGCGCGTCCGCCGAGTGCCGCCGTCGGCATCCCGCCGCCGATGACCTTGCCGAAGGTCAGCAGGTCCGGGGTCCAGGGTTCCGCGGCGTCCGATGCGCCGCCGGTGAGGCCCCAGTAGCCGGAGTAGCCGGTGCGGAAGCCGGTCAGCACCTCGTCCACGATGAGCAGCGCGCCATGCTCGCGGGTGATGCGGGAGAGGCCCAGGTTGAAGCCATCCTCGGGAGTCACAACGCCCATGTTGGCCGGTGCGGCCTCGGTGATGACTGCCGCAATATTGGGCCCGTGGGTAGCGAAGGCTTCCTTGACGGCCGCGAGGTCGTTGTACGGAAGCACCAGGGTTTCGGCCGTGGTGGCCTCGGTGACACCGGCTGAGCCGGGAAGGGCCAGCGTGGCCACGCCCGAGCCTGCTGACGCCAGGAGGCTGTCCAGGTGGCCGTGGTAGCAGCCGGCGAACTTGATGATCAGGTTGCGTCCGGTGAAGCCGCGGGCCAGCCGGACGGCGGTCATGGTGGCTTCGGTGCCGGTGGACACCATCCGCAGGCGCTCGACGGCGGGAACGCGCTCCTGGACGATGGCGGCCAGGTTTGCCTCATCCGGCGTGGAGGCGCCAAAGGAGAGGCCGCGGTCCACGGCGGCGTGGACCGCGTCCAGGACAGCCGGGTGCGCGTGCCCCAGCAGCGCCGGGCCCCAGGAGCAGACCAGGTCCACGTATTCCTTGCCGTCGGCGTCCGTCAGGTACGGCCCCTTGGCGGCGACCATGAAGCGCGGGGTCCCGCCCACGGATCCGAAAGCGCGGACCGGCGAATTGACCCCGCCCGGCATCAGTTGGCGGGCGCGGTCGAAGAGTGCCTCGTTGCGAGGGTTGCTGGAAGTCATGGTTCCTATTCTCTCAGTCAGCCGGCCGGTTAGTTGCCGAGCAATTCAGACACCTTGGGCGCCACAGCAGTACCCATGAGCTCGATGCACCGCATCATGGCAGCATGCGGCAAAGCCCCGCTGCTGTACTTGAGGTCGAAGCGGTCAACCCCAAGGTTCTGCTTCAGCAGGACGATCTTTCGGGCCACTGTCTCCGGTGATCCGACGTAGAGGGCTCCTTCCGGGGCGCACATGGCGTCGAACTCCGGCCGTCCGGCCGGTCCCCAGCCGCGTTCGGCCCCGAGCCGGTTCCGCAGCTTGAGCCAGTGCGGAAAGAACTCTTCCCTGGCCTCTTCGTCGGTGGGGGCAACGTGCCCCGGGGAATGCGTGGCCATCGGCTGCATCGGGTGCCCGTACTTGGACATCGCCTCGCGGTACAGGTCTGCCAGCGGTTGGAATGCCCGCGGCTGGCCGCCGATGATCGCGAAGATGATGGGATAGCCGTACTGCGCGCAGCGGAGCACGGACTCCGGGGTTCCGCCGACGCCGATCCACGCAGGCAGCAAGTGGTGTTCCAGGGGCGGGTAGACGCTGAGTCCGTGGAGCGGGGGCCGGGTGCGGCCTTCCCAGTGCACCGGCTTCTGCGCCCGCACCTTGTCGAACAATGCGAGCTTCTCTTCGAACAGCAGCTCGTAGTCGGCCAGGTCCAGTCCGAAGAGCGGGAAGGATTCAACGAAGGACCCGCGGCCCAGCATCGCCTCGGCCCGGCCGTTGGAGATGGCGTCCAGGGTTGAGAAGCGCTGGAACACGCGGATGGGATCGTCGGAGCTGAGGACGGTGACCGCCGAGCCGAGCCGGATCTGCTGCGTCCGGGCGGCGGCTGCGGCCAGGAAGACCTCCGGAGCGGAGACTGCGTAGTCCTTGCGGTGGTGCTCCCCCACCCCAAAAGCGTGGAGTCCGACGGCGTCCGCCAGCTCAGCCTGTTCCAGCAGCTGGCGCAGGACTTCGGCATGCGGCTGCGGGCTGCCGTCGGGTTTCTCACCTACGTCGCCGAAGGTGTTGAGGCCGAGCAGGATCCGGTCCTTGCCCACGGGCGCGATGGGGTTCTGCCAGTGAACTCCCGGGGAGGCTTCGCCGTCCCCCGGGGCCGCCTCCCGGCTCATCTGGATTCCTTCAGCCAGCCGGCCAGCTCCGCCGCCCAGTAGGTCAGCACCATGTTGGCGCCCGCCCGGCGGATCCCCAGCACCGACTCGGTAATCGCTGCCCGCCGGTCGATCCAGCCGTTGGCCGCTGCCGCTTCGATCATGGCGTACTCGCCGGAGATTTGATAGGCCGCGACCGGCACAGGGCTCATCGCGGCAACGTCGGCCACAATGTCCAGGTAGCTCATGGCCGGTTTGACCATCACGATGTCAGCGCCCTCGGCCAAGTCCAGCTCCACCTCGCGCAGGGCCTCTGTGCGGTTGCCCGCGTCCATCTGGTACGTCCGCCGGTCGCCCTTGAGCTGCGAATCGACGGCCTCACGGAACGGGCCATAGAACGCGGATGCGTATTTCGCGGCGTAGGCGATGACCGACGTGTTGGTGTGGCCGGCCTGGTCCAGCGCGCTCCGGATGGCCGCGATCTGTCCGTCCATCATGCCGGAGGGACCCAGCATGTGGGCGCCGGCGTCCGCCTGTGCCACGGCCATCCGGGCGTAGATATCCACGGTCCGGTCGTTGTCCACGTACCCGTCGCCGTCCACCACCCCGCAGTGGCCGTGGTCGGTGAATTCGTCCAGGCACACGTCGCTCATGATGACCAGGTCGTCTCCTACCTCCGCCCGAACGTCCCGGATGGCCTTGTTCAGCACACCCTCCGGGTCAAGGGAGGCCGAGCCTTCGGCGTCGCGGGTTTCCGGGATGCCGAACAGCATGATCCCGCCCAGTCCCAGCTCAACAGCCTCAGCGGCCGCCCGCTTAAGGGTGTCCGTGGTGTGCTGGACAACGCCCGGCATGGAGGAAATCGGGTTTGGCCCGGCCAGGCCTTCCCTGATGAAAGCCGGAAGGATGAGCTCGGCCGGTGCCAGGCGTGTTTCAGCGGTAAGCCGGCGCATGGCAGGAGTGGTGCGCAGGCGGCGGGGGCGCTGGCTGGGATATGTCATGGTCCTGTCCTTCACGTTGTTTCAGGTTGGGGTGCTTGTGCCGGGATTCGTGCACGGAGGTCAGTGCGGCGCCGCGCGGCCGTCCGGCTCTGCCGGGAAACGGGCTGTTGCAAGGGCGGCTTCGACGGCGGCTACAAGTCCTTCCGGGGTAGGCTCGGCGGCCACCGCGGCCACCTTCAGGCCAAGCGCGGCGGCCTGTTCCGCCGTCGAACGCCCGATCACCACCAGGCGGCAGCCGTGCAATGGCGAGAGGCCGGCGATGCGCCGCACGGCGCTGGGTGAGGCTGCCAGTACCGCGTTGATGCTTCCGTCCGAGATCCCGGCGCTGGCTGCGGCCGGCGAGAGCAGCGAGTACGACGGCGTAACCTGGCCGGCAGCACCGTCTTCCGCGGGCACAGCAAGCCTTCGCTCAGCGGCCGCCGGGTAATCGACCGTCCGGTAGGCCGTCACCACCGTGACGTCGCTGCCCGCCGCCGACAGTCCCTGGGCCAGCCGGGGGGCCGCAATATCGGCCTGCGGCAGCAATACCCTGCCTCCGCCTGGCCAGGTATCGAGCATCCCGGCGGCGGACTGCTCGTCCGAAGGCGTTAAGTGCACGGTCAGCCCGTTCGTTTCCAACAGCCTGCAGGTGGCAGGCCCGACGGCCGCGATCCGGGTGCCTGCTGGAACCAGCTGGTTCAGCGCAAGGCCGCGTTCCTTAGCCTTGCCCAGGAGTACATGGACTGTGGTGGCGCTCGTAACCATCAGCCAGTCGAAAGCTCCGGCCCCCAGCGCGTCGCAGGCAACATCAAGGGAATGCTGGTCTGCCGCACGCTCGAAGTCGATGAGCGGCAGGAGAAGGGCGCTGGCTCCAGCCTTCTCCAGTGCAGCCACAAGCGCCAGTGAGCGTTCGGGGCTGCGCGTGATCAGGACCCGGGCTCCGTCCAGCGGACTGCCCGGCCCTGCTGCACGGGAGACCAATCCCATGGGCAGGTCAGGAGGCCTGGAGGTCGGCGATGTCGGCGGCCCCGGCGGCAAGGAGGATTTCGGCCAGTTCGATGCCCAGGAGCGTGGCACCCACTTCGGTGAGGCCGTCCGTTGCGCGATTGTCCCGGACGGACGCCGTGCCGTCCACGGCACACACCACTGCCTCGAGGTGAAGCATGCTGCCCTTCCGGTAGGCATAGGCGCCCACCGGAGCTGCACAGCCGGCTTCGAGCCGGGCCAGCAGGGCCCGCTCGGCCGTGACGGCGAGCCGGGTGTCCCGATCATCGAGTGCGGCCAGGGCCTGGGCCAGCACTTTCCGCGATCCGTCGCTTGAACCGGGCCTCGGAGGTGCATCTGCTGTGCGGCATTCGATCGCCAGGGAACCCTGCCCGGCCGCTGGCAGCATGATGTCCGTCTCCAGGAATTCGCTGACCGCGTCCAGCCTGTTAATTCGTTCCAGGCCGGCGGCTGCCAGGACAACAGCGTCAAGGTCGCAGGACTTGCCCGGAACCATCTGGTCCGTGGTGTTGCCGGGGAGCCCGGGTACCCGGCCCAGGCGCGTGTCCACGTTTCCGCGGATGTCCAGGATTTGCAGGTCGGGCCTGGCCGCGCGGAGCTGGGCGGCGCGGCGGGGCGAACCCGTGCCCACGGTCGCCCCGGCGGGAAGGTCGGCGAGCTTCAACCCGTCCCGCGCACACAGGACATCGCGGACGTCAACCCGCCGCGGGGTAGCCGCGAGGCTCAGCCCAACTGCAGCACCCGTGGGCAGGTCCTTGAGGGAATGGACTGCGACATCGCATTCGTTCCTCAGGAGTGCGTCGCGCAGCGCGGCCACGAACACGCCGGTACCGCCCATTTGCGACAGCGATCCGGTGAGCACGTCGCCGTCGGTCCTGACGTGGACGAGCTCCACGGAAAAACCTCCGACGGCGGCAAGCTGGTCCGCGGTCTGCTGCGTCTGCGTCAGCGCGAGTTTGCTGGCGCGGGTTCCGATCCGGACGGTCACTGCTGTGCTGCTCCCTGGGATGGGCCGGGCCGGCCGGAAGGCACGCCCACGGGATAGGGGTCGTGGCCGGTGCCGACGGTGGTGTCAGCCCCGGCGATGGTGGGCTTTTCGCCCCGGAAGTTGGCGCAGCACCCGGGCCGGCACACGTCGTACCACGGACCCAGTTCCGTCACCGCCGGCCGGTCGCTGATGTTGTTGGCCACGGTGCGTTCGGAAATCAGGTCCACCATGCCGTTGACGAACTTGCGGTGCGTTCCGGGCGTGGGGACACGGGTGGCGGCCAGTCCCAGGTTGGCGCAGGTCTCCAGGGCCTCGGTGTCCAGGTCCCAGACAACTTCCATGTGGTCGCTGACGAAGCCCAGGGGCACGATGACAATGCCCTTGATGCCCTGGCTGCCAAGCTCCTCGATGGCGTCGTTAATGTCAGGCTCAAGCCACGGCACGTGCGGGGCGCCGGAGCGTGACTGGTACACGAGGGACCATGGCGCGGTGAGGCCGGATTCCTCTTCGACCCGCTGGATGACGGCCGCGGCCGTGGCGAGGTGCTGGGCGACGTAGGCCGAGCCTTCCTCGAACCCGCGCGGTTCGCCTTCGGACCTGCCCGCGGCTTCGGCATCCCGGGTGGGAATGGAGTGGGTGGCGAAGAGGATTTGGATGGGAGCATCCGGGGTGCCGGCTTCGGCCAGCTTCGCACGCACCTCGGCGATGCCCGCCGCTGTGCCTTCCACGAAGGGCTCCACAAATCCGGGGTGGTCGAAGTACTGGCGCACCTTGTCCACCTCAAGGCGGCCGTCCAGGCCGGTTTCGCTCAGCGCCATGCCGATGTCCTCGCGGTACTGGCGGCAGCTGGAGTAACACGAGTAGGCACTGGTGGTGATCATGAGCAGGCGGCGGTGGCCGGCGTCGTACGCGTCCTGCAGGGTCTGCGGGATGTACGGTGCCCAGTTGCGGTTGCCCCAGAGCACCGGAAGATCGATTCCCCGCGCGGCCAGCTCGGCTTCAAGTGCTGACTTGAGCTCGCGGTTCTGCTGGTTGATGGGGCTGATGCCGCCGTTTGCACGGTAGTGGTGGGAGACTTCCTCGAGCCGCTCGTCCGGGATGCCGCGGCCGCGGGTCACGTTCCGGAGGAACGGGATGACGTCTTCCTGGCCTTCCGGGCCGCCGAAGGAGGCAAGGAGGACGGCGTCGTAATTCTTGGGAGCCATGCGGCCGACTTCGGTGACGGGATTGACGGCAGTGCCTCCGTGGGGGCCGAGGGGGCTCATGCGAGGACCTCGGCTACCTCGTCGGCGGAGATGCGGCGTCCGGTGTAGAACGGGATTTCCTCGCGGACGTGGTTGCGCGCCTCGGTGGCCCGCAGGTGGCGCATAAGGTCCACCAGGTCAACGAGCTCGGGAGCCTCCAGGCCGAGGATCCATTCCCAGTCACCCAGGGCGAAAGCGGAGACGGTGTTGGAGATGACCTGCGGGAAGTCGCGGCCCAGCAGGCCGTGGTCGCGGAGCATCTTTCCACGCTCGTTCTCGGGCAGGATGTACCACTCGTAGGAGCGGACGAACGGGTAGACGCACAGCCATTCCGCCGGGGCGACGCCGCGGGAGTAGGCGGGCGTGTGGTTCTTCGCGAACTCGGCCTCGCGGTGGACACCCATGGCCGACCAGACGATTTCCGTTCCGGCGAAGAGGGTGCTGCGGCGAATGTCACGGATGGCCTGCTGCAGGGCTTCCGGCTTGGGGCCGTGGAGCCACACCATGATGTCCGCGTCGGCGCGCATGGCCGAGACGTCATAGCTGCCGCGGTGCGTCACGCCTGCCTCGGCAAGCCGTTCCAGCAGTGCCTCGAAGTCAGCGGCGGCATCCGCGCTGCGGACCACTGCCTCGGACCGCTTGAAGACCGTCCAAAGGGTAAAGAACTGCTCGGCTGATTCTTCGGTTTTAGTGACAGATTCGGCAGAAGTGTGGCTCATGGTTACAAGTTTGCCCTTTAGTACCCGTCAAGTCGAAACCAACAAGTTCTACAACTCGTAGAAGTGCGCAATGTCACACTGGGACCGGCTGTTCCCTCGCAGCTAAGGCGTCCGGCCTACGGGTTGCGCAGCCGGAACCAGACCACGCCGGCGGCACCTGCCACGCCAACCAGTCCTGACCCGAGCCACACCAAGGCGCTTCCCAGATCCGGCTGCGGGCTCAGTACGGCACTGCTGCGGACACTGGCGCCCGGTGCGTACGGCGTCCATCCCACGCGTGCCTGCGGTGTGGAGTACAGCGGTGCACCGGAGGCCTTGCCCTCTGCTGCCGCGGCGGGAGGGGCCTCCCCTGCCGCCACGGCGGACCGTGCCTGGTCTTTCGCTTCGGCCGGAGAATCCATGGCCCCAGCGGATCCGGGTTCATCCGGATTTGCTTCCGCTGTGCCGGCTGGGGCGGCGGGAGTTTCCGGCCCGGCCGAAGCTCCTGTGGCTGCAGCTGCCGGCGCTGAAGCACGGGCCGGAACGGACGAGGACGAGGACGGCGCGGTTCCCGTCGGCGCCGGGGCGGGTTTTGCCGGGAGGGCGGCTGCGGGGGCGCTGGCAGCCGCGGTATTGGCGGCCGGAGTGCCGGCAGCCGGCGCGCTTGCAGTCGAAGCGGCGGGCGGCGCCGCACTGGGTGCAGGTACCGCCGTGGCGGTAGGGGTAACGGTCGCGGTTATTGCCGGAAGGAGTGCCGGCGGAACTGCAGTTGCGGAAACGGAGGCCGTTGCAGACGGGCTGGGACTGGCCGGCTGCCTGGAATCAGCCTGTTTGCCGCTCCTGCTGCCGGCGGCCTCCTTGCCCTTGGCTTTCTTCCCGCCACCGTCCTGGCCGGGAGCATCCTGCCGGGCGGCCTCCGACTTGCCGCGCAGTGAGGCCTCCGCTGGAAGGGCCTGTTGGGTCGCCGGCGCCGCCGGGTCGCCCGGACGGGGCGCTCCCTCGGTGGCTTGGGACGCCGGGGCGCCCGTGGCTAGAACCAGTACCACTCCGATTGCCGCAGCTGCTGAGCCGCGTCGGATTCCCCCATGGATACCGGTCCGGGACATTGAAAGCTCGGACCTGTGTTGAAACATAGTTATCGACACTAACCAGTTGACAGGGGCAACTGAAAACCGGCCGAACCGGAAACACCCGCCCCTGAGCGACGGTCACGGCCCTTCCGTCCCGCTGACCAGCGACGACGTTCAGCCGGTCAGGTTCCGAATTTGCTGCCGCGTGTCGGACACCACGGCTGCCAGTCCGTTGCCGGCCACCCAGCCGCCCACGACGGCCAGGCCTCCGGCCGCGGCGCAGGACTCCCGGATTGCAGAGACCCTGGCGCGATGGCCGACGGCGGCAAACGGCAGCGAGCCGGGCCAGCGGACCACGTCCCAGTCCACCACGCTTTCCCTGCTGATGCCGATGCCCAGCAGTACAACTGCATCCCGCAGCGAGGCGGCCAGGAGATCGTCATCCGTACCCGGCCCTCCGGGTTGCTCCCCGGCGCCGTCCACCCTGCCGTAGGAGAGCCGGAGGACATGCCTGCCAGGGCCTGCGGCAGCAGCCAGCCAGTCCCACTTTGCGGTGGCGTGCGTCAGCGCCTTGGCTTCTATGCCGGGGGTTTGCGGCGCCACCAGGACGCCTGTTCCGCGGGGGCGGCTGTCCAGGCCCGGGTTGTCCAGCACCAGGGTGACCAGCTTCACGTCAGGCCCTGAAGCGGGCTTCTTCCCGGCAATCGCAGGTACTGGCCCTTCCAGCAGTTCGACGGCGGTGGGGCCGTCCACCGCCACCACCAGCAACCCGGCGTCGAAAGTTCCATTGACGGACTTGACCCGCCACCCTTCGGCAGTGCGGGCAACGGACAATGCGGGCGTCCCCGGCAGGAGCGTGACCGCCCGGCTGCGGAGGTCCTCAACCAGCGCGTCCACCAGCGTGTGCATGCCGCCTTCCAGTCCTGCGACGGAGGATCCCGCTTTGGCGGTTTGGCCGGAGGCGGGTGAAGGCCCGCCAGCGACGGGCGCAGGATTGCCGGCACCGCGGCGCTGGGCAGAGACGGCGGCGGCCAGCGAGCCGTGCTGCCGGATCCGGTCACGGAGCCCGGGAGCCACCATGTCGACATCCAGCAGCCCTGGATCGGCCGAGTGGACTCCCCCCACCACAGGCGCGACGAGTCGTTCCAGGACGCGGCTGCCCATCCGGGCCCTCACGAGCCCGGAGACGCTGATGACGTCTGCTGCCGTACCCACCGAAGCGGGCAGGAACCGGTCCAGGGACGCACGCAGGGAGCCCAGGAGGCCGAGTGAGCGCCGGACCTCAGGATCCCAGGGGCTGGCCGGAATCCCCAATACCCCGGTTTTGGGAAGTTCCCGCGGGCCTTCCGGGAGTTGCACCCACGCACCGCCGGGCCGGGGACTCACAATTTTGGCAGCCAGTCCAAGTTCGGCTGCCAGGCCGGAGACGGCGTCGGACCGGGTGGCAAAGGATTCGGCGCCGCTGTCCAGGGTCAGCCCGGCCACTGCATGGCTGCCCACGCAACCGCCCCACTCGCTGCCGGCCTCCAGGACTGTGACGTGATGCCCTGCGGCGGCCAGCTCCCGTGCAGAGAGCAGTCCGGAGATCCCCCCGCCCAGCACCAGCGCGGCGCCGTGCTCCAGTGGAGAACTGCCCACCGGTTACTCCGGGGAGATGGAGTGGATGAGCTCAACTACCCGGGTCAGGACCGTGGGGTCCGTCTCGGGCGGCACTCCATGCCCCAGGTTGAGGACGTGCCCGGGCGCGGCAGATCCGGCGGCGATAACCTCGCGGACGTGCGCTTCAAGAACTTCCCAGGGCGCCGAAAGCAGGGCGGGATCGATATTGCCCTGCAACGGAACGGCGCCACCCAGCCGCCGGTTCGCTTCATCGAGCGGCAGCCGGTAGTCCACGCCCACAACGTCGACGCCCACATCGCGCATCGCCACGAGGAGCTCGGAGGTTCCGGTGCCGAAGTGGATCAGCGGCGCGCCGAGGTGCCGGACGTGGTCAAGGGCGCGGGACGACGCCGGAGCCACAAACCGGGTGTAATCGGCCAGCCCCAGCGAACCGGCCCACGAGTCGAACAACTGCGCGGCGGAGGCACCTGCTTCGAGCTGCGCCTGAAGGAACATGCCCGAGGCGTCGGCAGCCCAGTTGGCCAGGGCGTTCCAGGTTTCCGGGTCGGCGTGCATCATGGTGCGGGGCCCAAGGTGGTCACGCGAGGGCTTGCCCTCAACCATGTAGGCCGCCAGGGTGAAGGGCGCGCCGGCAAATCCGATCAGCGGGGTCTTTCCGAGTTCCGCCACGGTTAGCCGTACCGCTTCACGGATTGGTTCCAGGGCTTCCCAGGTCAGCTGCGGCAGGGCTGCGACATCCGCGGCAGTGCGGACAGGCTTGTCCAGGACCGGGCCCACGCCGGGAACGATATCCACGCCCACGCCGGCGAGCCTGAGCGGAATGACGATGTCGGAGAAAAAGATGCCCGCATCGACATCGTGGCGGCGGACCGGCTGCAGGGTAATTTCGGATGCGAGTTCAGGCCGGAGGCACGAATCCAGCATGGCGATGCCTTCGCGCACCTTGAGGTATTCCGGCAGCGAGCGTCCTGCCTGCCGCATGAACCAGACGGGACGCCGGGACGGCTTGCCGCCCCGGTAGGCCGTGATGAGCGGAGAGTCCGCGGTGCGGCCGTCCAGCAGCGGATGGTCTGCGGCAAGTGCGCCGGCAGCGGAGACGGCAGGGCTAGGAGTCATGCCTTGATTGTGCCGAAAATCAACGCTAAAAGATAACGACAGCCTGTCATCAGGGGGCGCCTTCCGGCCGCCGTGGCAAGAATCACAAGCCCGCCGGCGCCCGGCGCGGGGTGGGAGTTGTTCTACCGCGGAACGAAAAAGCTATGATTGGTCTGCTGTGGTTCTTTTTTCATTGGTGGCTACACACGCCGACATCGATCTTGAGACCGTTGCTCAGTTGAGCAACGGTTCCTCGGGGATCGCCACATCCGCTCTCTCCGGATCGCCGGCAGTGACGGGTGCGGTTGTCCTTGCCACCTGCAACCGCTACGAAATCTACGGCGAGGCCCCCCACCCGGACGATGTCGAGGCGGCCCGCGCGGCGCTTGTCGCCCAGATCAGTGAAGTCAGCGGCCTCAGCGAACCGCTCGTCTCCAGATCCTTCAGCACCCGCACGGGCCCTGAAGTAAGCCAGCACCTCTTTGCCGTGAGCGCCGGACTGGACTCCGCCGTCGTCGGTGAGCGCGAAATCGCCGGGCAGGTAAGGCGGGCATTGATCACGGCCCAGCACGAAGGCACCGCCAGTTCCGGCCTTGTCCGGCTGTTCCAGGCCGCCTCCAAAACAGCCAAGGACGTCGGCGCCCAGACAGCACTCGGATCGCGCGGCCTGTCCATTGTGTCGGTGGCGCTGGACCTGGCAACTGACCTCTCCGAGAACCCTGACTGGTCCACAAAGAAAGTTGTGGTCTTCGGAACCGGGGCCTACGCCGGGGCCACCATGGCGCTGCTGCGCGAACGGGGCTGCACGGACGTCTCGGTTTTCTCTTCCTCCGGCCGGGCCGAAGGGTTCGTCGCAACCCGGGGCGGCACCGCCCTCGACGCCGAATCGCTGTACCCCGCCGTCGCTGCGGCGGACGTCATGATCGGCTGCAGCGGTTCGGACACCCGGGTGGAGGCTGATGAACTGGCCCAGGTCCGCGCCAATTCCCCGCAGCCGCTGATCGCCATTGACCTGGCCCTGACCCACGATTTCGATCCCGCGGTCGGCGAGCTCGAGGGCGTGGAGCTCCTTACCCTGGAGTCGGTGCGCCTCGCCGCACCGCAGGAGCAGGCAGAGTCACTGACGCAGGCAAGCGGCATTGTCAACGGAGCCGCCAAGGCTTTTGAGCAGGAGCGTGAGGCCCGCTCCGTGGATTCGGCCATTGTTGCCCTCCGCCGGCACACGATGAACGTCCTGGACGCAGAAATGGAAAAAGTCCGGGCCCGGCACGGCTGCACCGCCGCTGCCGAGGAAGTGGAATTCGCACTCCGCCGCATGGTCAAGCAGCTCCTGCACGTGCCCACAGTGCGCGCCCGCGAGCTGGCGGCCAACGGCCAGCAGGATGAGTACGTGGCGGCCCTGGAAGCCCTTTACGGCATCACGGTGGAGCAGCCTGCAGCCGCCGCAGCCGCCCAGGCTGAATGCCCCGTGGAGCACAGGGGCCTCGAGAGCGCCTGACCCGCCTCCCCGGAGGGCAACCCTCTCTCACCTTTCGCGCACTTCCAGGCAACCCTCTCTCACCTTTCGCGCACTTCCGGGCAACCCTCTCTCACGTCGTGAAACGGAAGTGAGAGAGCGTCGCTGAAGTGGCGGCAGAAGGTGAGAGGGCGTCGCCGAAGTGGCGGCAGAAGGTGAGAGAGCGTCCTTTGAATTTGCGCGGGAGGTGATAGAGCGTTGCAGGTGCGGGCAGTCGCTCAGTAGACGGGCTTGTGCGGTTCCACGTCGCGCACCCAGGAGAGAATGCCGCCTTCGAGATGGCTGACGCGCTGGTAGCCCGCCTTCTGCGCGGCCGCCAGGACATTGGCCGACCGCGTCCCTGCCTTGCAGTGGAACACGATCTCCCTGTCCTGCGGGATCTCCGCCCAGGCCTCCCCCGCGAGAATCCGGCCCTGCGGGATCAGGACGGCGCCGTCGATCCGAACGATGTCATATTCGCCCGGTTCCCGGACATCCACCAGCTCAAAGTCCTTGAGCCCAGCCTTCCGCGACGCCAGCATGGTGGCCAGCTGCGTGGCAGTAACGGTGTGTTCGGTGTCGGCCTGGGCTGCAGGCGTGACGCCGCAGAATGCCTCGTAGTCCGTCAGCTCAGTGACAGGTTCCGCCGCCGGATCCTTGGACACCCGGATTTCCCGCCAGCTGCCGCCGAGGGCATCGAAGAGGGCCACACGGCCCAGCAGGGACCGCCCGACGCCGGTGATCAGCTTTACTGCCTCAGTCACCATGAGTGACCCTACGGCTGCGCACAGCATGCCGAAGACGCCGCCCTCGCCGCAGGAGGGAACAGAACCCGCAGGCGGCGCCTCGGGGTAGAGGTCGCGGTAGGTGGGCCCATGCTTCTGCCAAAAAACGCTGACCTGGCCGTCGAACCGGAAGATGGAACCCCACACGTACGGCTTGCCCAGAATGGCGGCGGCGTCATTCACCAGGTAGCGGGTGGCAAAGTTGTCCGCCCCGTCAAGGATTAGGTCGTAGGCCGCGAACAGCTCCAGGGCGTTGGACGCATCCAGGCGCATATTGTGGAGCCGGACATCCACCAGCGGGTTCAGCGCGGTGATCGCATCCCGTGCAGACTCGATCTTGGGCCTGCCCACGTCCGCAACCCCGTGAATGACCTGGCGTTGCAGATTGCTGAGGTCCACGGCGTCGTCATCGATGATGCCGATGGTTCCCACGCCGGCGGCGGCAAGGTAGAGCAGCGCGGGGGACCCCAGCCCGCCTGCACCAATTACCAGCACTTTGGCGTTTTTGAGCCGCCGCTGTCCCATGGACCCGATTTCTGGAATGATGAGATGCCGCGAGTAGCGTTCCACCTCGTCCGGAGTGAGCCCGTCTGCCGGTTCCACCAACGGATCCAGTGAAACAGGTGAAACATTTGCGGTGAAAGTCGAAGCCATACTTCAATGTATGCCCCGGGATACCGCCGGGTCATATTACCCCGCAGTAAAGTGGAGGTAACTGCAACGGAAAGAAGGACAACCGTGGTCCATGAAGCACGGGCTGACCGCCCGCCCGCCACCGAACCGCAATCTTCCCCCCGTCCAGCAGGCCAACGTTCTGCCAGGCTTCCCCGCGATGAGCGGCGCGCCCAGCTCCTTTCCGCAGCGCAGGAAGTCTTTGTCGCCAACGGCTACCACGGCGCCGCAATGGACGAGATCGCCGAGACCGCCCACGTCAGCAAGCCCGTCCTGTACCAGCACTTTCCCTCGAAACGGGAGCTCTATCTGGCCCTGCTGGAAAGCCACCTTGCGTCCCTCACCGAGCTGATGCTGGGGGCACTGGATTCCACCACGGACAACAAGGAACGCGTGAAGGCCGTCATGCGGGCCTACTTCCGCTTCATTGCGAATGATGACCAGGCCCACCGGCTTGTGTTCGAATCCGACCTCATCAACGATCCGGACGTCAGCTCACGCCTTGAGACGTTCAACCGGACCTTTGCCGACGCGATTGCCCGCGTCATTGCCGGCGACACCAAGCTCCCCCACCTTGAGGCGGAGCTTCTGGGGCGTGGACTTGCCGGGATGGCGCAGGTCAGCGCCCGCTACTGGCTCGAAACCGACGGTAACCTTGACCTCGATGTGGCCAGCGACCTCATCTACCGTTTAGCTTGGCGCGGAATCTCTCGCTTCCCCAAAGAGACCTAGACTACAAATAAGACATCACCAACGAACTTTGACTGGCTGGGAGGCCCCCTGTGGAAATTAAGATCGGCGTTCAGAATGTTGGCCGCGAGATTGTGCTCGAATCCACGCAGGACGCAGAGACGGTGGCCAAGGTTGTGGGCGAAGCCATCAATGGCGGCAGCGAGCTGCGCCTGACGGATGAAAAGGGACGCCTGATCATTGTTCCCGGTACTGCCCTGGCATATGTGGAGATCGGCGCCGAAGAGGTCCGCCGCGTAGGATTCGGGCAGTTCTAGCACAGGCCTGCACTGCCCGGTATTCCAAGGAGATCCATGCTGTCCCTGACCATCGTTGTGCTGGCCACCGCCGCCGCGGGCTTCATTGTCTGGGCGAATGACAAGCGGCACACCAAGTACGGTGCCGGCCTGCCCGCCGGCGTCGCCGTGGCTGTGGGGGCCCTCACCTGGATCATCCTGATGGCGGCCGGGTTCGGCTACCTTCCCGGGCTGACCTGGCTTCCCTGGGTCCTGCCCATCGTTGTGGGCGCCGCGGCCGCCGTCGCCGTTGTTCTCTATCTGGGCCGCAGCCGCGCCCGGCAGGACGCCCGGCGGCTTACGGCAATCCTTCGTCGCTGAGAGGCCGGAGACCGGGGCGCTGTGAGTCAGTGGCCGCCGCCCCGTTGGGTGGCGGCCACTGCTGTTTATTGCCCGGGCACGTATTTCGCCGGCTCCGCCATGGCGCCCGCCGCTGCCGCAGCTTCACTTGCCCCCGCGGCTGCCGCCACGTCCCGCCCGGTCACCTGGCCCCCGGCGTCGTGGGAGGTGTAGCGGATGAAGACCCGGTTGTAGCGCCAGTCGAGGTCCGGATGGTGGTTCTGTTCCTCGGCCAGGCGTCCGACGGCGGCAATCAGCTCGAGTGCGGCAGCCGCCGTCGGCGTCTTGAAGACGGTGACCAACCCGCCGTTGCCAAACCGCCAGTCAGGGAGCCCGGCCAAGGCCTCGTCGATGCGTTCCGGGGAAAGGGCGTCTTTACCGGCCACTGCTGCTCCTTGCATCAGGGCGCCGGCCGGCGGAAAGCGGGCCCTACAGGAACTCGGCCCGGCCCTCCATCGCCGACGACGCCAGCGCGTGTTCACGGCGGGGTATGCGACCGGCCGCTTTCGCCAGCCTACCGGCGATAACGGCGTGTTTGAAGGCCTCCCCCATCAGTGCCGGATTCTGTGCCCGGGTCACAGCCGTGGCCAGCAGCACGGCGTCGCAGCCAAGCTCCATCGCAAGGGCAGCGTCCGACGCCGTGCCGATGCCGGCGTCCAGGACGACCGGGACGGAGGCGCGGGACACGATGAGCTCGATGTTGTGCGGGTTGAGGATGCCAAGGCCGGTGCCGATCGGGGACCCGAGCGGCATCACTGCGGTGGCTCCCAGATTTTCCAGCCGCAGGGCAAGGACGGGATCGTCGTTGGTGTACGCGAACACCTTGAAGCCGCGGTTGACCAATTGCTCCGTAGCATCCACCAGCTCCACGGCGTCCGGCAGGAGGGTGTGCTCATCGGCGATAACCTCAAGTTTCACCCAGTCGGTTTCCAGGGCTTCACGGGCCAGTTCCGCGGTGAGGACGGCATCCCGGGCCGTAAAGCACCCGGCAGTATTGGGCAGCACCCGGATGCCGTGGTCCACCAGCAACTGGAAAAGCGAGCCGGTCTCGGCCGTCGAATAGCGCCGCATGGCCACTGTGGTGAGAGAGGTGCCCGACGCCAGGAGCGCCGCGCCCAGGCCGTCAAGGCTGGGGGCACCGCCGGTGCCCATGATGAGCCGGGATGCCAGGGGCACGCCGTCGATGACCAGGGTATCGTCCAGGCCGGACGTGCCTGCGGAAGCGTTGGTGATGGTTTCGGTCATGGTGTCAGCCTCCCTGTACTGCCGTGACAAGCTCGACGTCGTCGCCGTCGGCGAGCGCTGTTGCGGACCACTGGCTGCGGGGCACCACCTGCGCATTGTGCGCCACTGCCACGCCGAGTTTTCCGCCATCCGTGGCCTGGCCGTCAGCGGCGAGCAGGCGGCCGGTAACCTGGCTGACGAGCATGGTGATGGAGGCCCCGTCAGCCACCGTATGTTGAGTTCCGTTCAGGGTGATGTTCATGCTGTCTCCTTGATGTTGAAGCTGGTGGCGGCTGGTTCCCGTCCCGAAAACCTGGCCGGGTCGAACGGTTTCCAGCGGACATCCGCCGTGCCGTCCATCAGGTCCCGGCAGATGGCGGCCGCTGCGGGTGCCAGGAGGACGCCGTGCCGGAAGAATCCGGTGGCAATGATGAGGCCCGGTACGTGCCCGTGCCCTTCGGCTGCGGGTCCGCCGGCCGTCGGCACCCGCCCGAGCAGCGGGGCATTGTCCGGGGTTCCGGGCCGTGCCCTCGCCGTGCATTCAAGCAGCTCAAGTTCCGCGACGGCAGGCACCAGGACCTGGGCATCCCGGAGGAGCTGATAAACGCCGCCTGCGGATACTGCGCCGGCATCGGACCGGGCGCCTGTCGACGACGGGTTGGTCCTTCCAGCCAGCGCATCCTCCCGCTGGGTGGCCCCGATCACCACCGTCCCGTCCTCCCGCGGGACGATATATACCGGAACGCCGTGGACCAGGCCACGGACGGTAGACGTCACCAGGGGCTGGAGCTGCCGCGGCACCGCCAGGCGCAGGATATCGCCGTGGACCGGCCGCAGCGGCAGGTGCAGCCCTTCGGGCAGGCCGGCCAGGGCTGCAGCGTCCAGGCCGTTGGCCACCACTGTTTCCCCGGCAAGGACGCTGCCGCCGCCGGCAAGTCGGGCACCCGCAACGGCTCCGTCGGCCCACACAAGCCCGACAGCCCTGTCCCGGACTGCATAACCGTCCTCAGCGCCTGCCACGGCCGGTCCGTTGTCATTGCTTTCGGAGTTATGCGAGGCCAGGGCGCGCCGCAGGCAGGACACCAGGAGCCGGGGATCCACCTTATGGTCGGCGGGAGTGTCGAGTGCGCAGGCAATGGCAGGGCTCAGCAGGGGTTCCCGACGGCGGGCCTCCCGGACAGTCAGCGGCTCCACGGTCAGGCCGTTGGCCTGCTGCACCCCGCGCAGGTCCATCAGTGCCCGGCGGTCGGCGGCGTCGGCACCCACGGCGAGGGTCGGCGTCGCAAGGTATCCGGAACTTTCACCGGAAGCGGCGGCCAGGTCGGCGGCAAAGCCGGGCCAGCGGGTGGAGGATGCAAGCATAAGTTCCAGGAGATCCTCCTCCTGGTAGTGCAGCTCGCTCACGGGGGCAAGCATCCCGGCGGCGGCCCAGCTGGCACCGGAGCCGGGGGCTTCGTCGATCAGCACTACGGAGCGCCCGGAACGGCTCGCCTCCCAGGCGATGGCGTGCCCGATGACTCCCCCGCCAATCACCGCGACGTCGGCACGGATGGTGCCGTTCTGAGCCCCGGGAGGGGCAGGGTCTTGGCTGCCCATGTGTCTCCTTCCCTACGCCGGCATTAACCGGATCAGGTCAAGCGGTCGGCTCTGACGCCCTCTCAGCCCGGCGCTTTATGACAGCTGCCGCGGGCTCCCGCAGTACGAGGCCAGTGTAGAGGAACTAGGCTTGCAGCCATGAATGTGTCCCACTCCCCTGTTCCCGCTGCTGCAGTTCCCGGTACCGATGCCTTTACGAATGCTGAAGGCACCTCCGGTTTGAAGGCTGCCCGCCTCTACCTCTGCACTGATGCACGCAGGGACCGCGGGGACTTCGCGGAGTTCGTGGATGCGGCGTTCGCCGGAGGCGTGGACATCATCCAGCTGCGCGACAAGACCATCGAGGCGGCCGAGGAGCTGGAGCTGCTGGCGGTCCTGAAGGAAGCCGCAAAACGCCACGGCAGGCTGTGGGCCGTAAATGACCGCGCTGATATCGCCGTGCTGTCCGGTGCACCGGTTTTCCATGTTGGCCAGAAGGACCTCCCCCTGGCCGCGGCCCGCACGCTGCTGAACGGCAACGCTGCCATCGGGCTTTCCAGCCATGCCCCCGGGCAGGTGGACGCTGCCCTCGCTGCCGCGGAAGGTCCGGCCGGGCTGGACTATTTCTGTGTGGGGCCGGTCTGGGCAACCCCGACCAAACCCGGCAGGGCCGCCGTCGGACTGGACCTGGTCAAGTACGTTGCGGCAGCCGGGGCCGGGAGCCAGGTGCCCTGGTTCGCGATCGGCGGCATCGACCACTCCAACGTGGACCAGGTGGTGGAGGCCGGGGCAGGCAGGATCGTGGTGGTGCGCGCCATCACGGAAGCCGACGACCCCGCTGCCGCCGCGGCAGCCCTCCTCGCCGCTTTGGACGGGACTACCTCCTAAGTCACATCTACAACACGGAGCAGCCGCAGGGACATAGATTCCATGCATAACCCGTGTTCTTCGGGCTAGGCTGATTTTCGTGTCACATCATCGGCTGGCTCCCAACATCCACGAGCACAACAACGCCCTCGAGGAAGCCCTGAGCGCGCTGCGGACCGAGCTGGAACTGCCTGGCCCGTATCCGGCAAAAGCGGTCCAGGACGCGGAAGCAGCTGTGGCCTCCCTGCAGCTGCCGGCCTATGACCTGACCGATGTCGGGTTCATCACCATCGATCCGGCGTCATCCACCGATTTGGACCAGGCCCTGTTCATCGAACGCGACGGCGACGGCTACCACGTGCTGTACGCCATCGCAGACGTGCCCTCCTTTGTGACGCCCGGCGGGCCCCTGGACGCCGAAACCCGGCGCCGGGGGCAGACGTTCTACGCCCCTGACGGCAGGATCCCGCTGCATCCGGAAATCATCAGCGAGGGGGCCGGGAGCCTGCTGCCGGAGCAGGACTGTTCCGCCTTCGTCTGGGACTTCCGCCTGGATGGGGACGCCGAAGTCACTGCCGTGACGGTGAGGCGGGCGCGAATTCGCAGCCGCGCCAAGCTCAGCTACAAGGGAGCGCAGGCCGAACTGGATTCGGGCAACGCGCCGCCCGTCCTGCAACTGCTCAAAGAGGTGGGCCTCAAACGCGTGGAGCAGGAACGCGCACGTGACGGAGCCAGCCTCAACATGCCGGACCAGGAGATTATCCAGCTTCCCGACGGCGGCTACCGGATCGCCGCCGCCCCGCAGCTTCCCGTGGAGGACTGGAACGCGCAAATCTCGCTCATGACGGGCATGGCCGCCGCCCAGCTCATGCTGGCCGGCAAAGTAGGAATCCTGCGCACCATGCCCGCCCCCGACGAACGCTCCCTGAACCACTTCCGGCTGCAGACAGAGGTGCTGGGCAAGCCATGGGACGGCGAAGTCAGCTATGGCGAATACCTGCGCACACTGGACCCCACAGATCCGCGCCAGCTTGCCATCATGCATTCCGCAGGAATGCTGTTCCGCGGGGCCGCCTACACCGCCTTCGACGGCACGGTCCCCGAAGACGCAGTGCAATCCGCCATCGGCGCCGCCTACGCCCACACCACCGCTCCGCTGCGCCGGCTGGTGGACCGCTTTGTGCTGGTAATCTGCGAGGCCCTGAGCAACGGCGGCCATGTACCCGCCTGGGCGCGCGAGGCGCTTCCATCGCTGCCCGAGATCATGGCGGGGTCGGACCAGCTGGCGTCGCGGATGGAGCGCATGGCGCTGGACACTGTGGAGGCGGCGCTGCTGGTGAACCACATCGGCCAGGAGTTCGAGGCAATCGTCATCTCCGGGTCCAAGCCGCAAAAGGACAACGGCAACGGCAGCAACGGGAAAAATGGAAACGGCAAGAACGGTAACGGCAACGGCGGCTCCGGAATCATCCAGGTGGCCGAGCCCGCAGTGACCGCCCGCTGCGCCGGTGAGCTGGCGTCCGGCACCAAGGTCCGCGTCCGCCTGGTTTCCTCGGATATTGCCACCCGTGAGGTCCACTTCGAACTGGTGGAGTAATCCGTCCGGCCGGCGCACCGCAGGGCGGGACAGGCCCGAAACCGGTAATCGGGCCCCGTACGGCTAGACTGGAGAAGTAGATATGGATGCCCGGTCGTTGATTTCCTTGATTTGAAACCAACAAGCCCGCCCCTACGCGATCTTGAGATTTGCCCGCTGGTCACCAGTGCCAGCATTTAGATAGCCCGCGATCGGCTTCCACTGGAATTGCTTGCGCGCCCGAGCGTGCTCCGGATCAGCCTTCCCGGCCGGCCCGTTGAGCAGGCAGCGCCATTGCCCAAATGAATAAGGAAACTCCCTGTGAGTGAATTGCATACCCACCAGCTTCTGACGGATGACACCGGCACCGAGACCATCGAGCCCGAAGAAACGATCATCTCGGACGAGAAGCCGCACGAGATCGTGGAAAAGTCCTTCGCTGACTACAACGTCCGCGAGGACATCGTGGAATCGCTGGCCGACGCCGGGATCACCCACCCCTTCCCAATCCAGGCCATGACCCTTCCGGTGGCCCTGTCCGGACACGACATCATCGGACAGGCCAAGACCGGCACGGGCAAGACCCTGGGCTTCGGCATCCCGGCGCTTCAACGCGTTGTTGGACAGGACGACCCCGGCTACGCGAAGCTGGCCGTCCCCGGCGCGCCGCAGGCCCTCGTCATTGTGCCCACGCGTGAACTGGCCGTGCAGGTGGCAAATGACCTGCAGACCGCGTCCCGCAAGCGCAATGCCCGCATCACCACCATCTACGGCGGCCGCGCCTACGAGCCGCAGGTGGAAGCCCTGAAGCAGGGGGTGGAGGTTGTGGTTGGCACCCCCGGCCGGCTGATCGACCTCTATAAGCAGAAGCACCTGAGCCTCAAGAACGTCAAGATCGTGGTGCTGGACGAGGCCGACGAGATGCTGGACCTCGGCTTCCTGCCCGACGTGGAGACCCTCATCGCCGGAACCCCGGCCGTCCGGCAGACCCTTCTGTTCTCGGCCACCATGCCCGGTCCCGTTATCGCCATGGCGCGCCGGTACATGACCCAGCCGACGCACATCCGCGCTGCTGACCCCGAGGACGAGGGCCTGACCAAGCGGGACATCCGCCAGCTGATCTACCGCGCCCACAGCATGGACAAGATCGAAGTAGTGGCCCGCATCCTCCAGGCCAGGGGCCGGGGACGCACCATCATCTTCACCAAGACAAAGCGCACCGCCGCGAAGGTGGCCGAGGAACTGGTGGACCGCGGCTTTGCGGCTGCCGCCATCCACGGCGACCTCGGCCAGGGCGCCCGCGAGCAGGCACTGCGGGCCTTCCGCAACAACAAGGTGGATGTCCTTGTGGCGACGGACGTTGCCGCCCGCGGCATCGACGTCGAGGACGTCACCCACGTCATCAACTACCAGTGCGTGGAAGACGAAAAGATCTACCTGCACCGCGTAGGCCGCACCGGCCGTGCCGGCAACAAGGGCACGGCCGTGACCTTCGTGGACTGGGATGACATGCCGCGCTGGGGACTGATCAACAAGGCCCTGGGACTCAGTGTGCCGGAGCCCGTAGAGACATATTCGTCCTCCCCGCACCTTTACGCGGACCTCGATATCCCCGAGGGCACCAAAGGCCGCCTGCCGCGTGACAAGCGCACGCTGGCCGGCGTTGACGCCGAGGTCCTCGAGGACCTGGGTGAAACCGGCAAGAAGAACAGCCGCACCCCCCGGAGCGGGGACGGGCGTGACCGCGACAGCCGTGGGCGTCCCGCCAAGAGCGGCGGACGTGAAAATGGCCGCGAAGGTGGCCGCGGCGGCGAGTCCGCGGGCCGCTCGTCAGGGGAGCGCCGCCGTCGTTCTTCCGACGCTGCCGCAGCCTCCGCACCGGCGAACGACGTTGCTGCCCCCGCAGCCGAGGGTGAACAGCCCTCACGCGCGCGCCGCACCCGCACCCGCACGCGCCGCCGCAACGGCGAAGTGGTGGCGGGCGCCGACAATGGCACGCAGCCTGGCAGCAGCGAGGGCTAACTGCCCCGATGACTGACACCGTCTGGGCGCCGGACGGCGGCAGTCTGGTGGTGCACGCGGACAACGCGGAGTACCTCCCGACGCTGCCGGACGGCGCCTTCACACTGATTTACGTGGATCCGCCCTTCAACACGGGCAGGCCGCAGCGGCGCCAGGAAACCCGGATGGTGGTCAACGCCGAGGGCAGCGGGGACCGGGTGGGCTTCAAGGGGCGCTCCTACGACACCATCAAGGGCGCCCTGCACCGCTACGACGACGCATTCAGCGACTACTGGTCCTTCCTGGAACCGCGGCTCGTGGAAGCCTGGCGCCTGCTGGCAGATGACGGCACACTGTACCTGCACCTCGACTACCGCGAGGTGCACTACGCCAAGGTGATGCTGGATGCCATTTTCGGCCGGGAGTGTTTCCTGAACGAGATCATCTGGGCCTATGACTACGGCGCCCGGGCCAAGAACCGTTGGCCTACCAAGCATGACAACATCCTGGTCTACGTCAAGAATCCCGCGAAGTACCACTTCGACAGCGCGGAGGTGGACAGGGAACCTTATATGGCTCCCGGCCTGGTGACCCCGGCCAAGCGGGAGCTGGGCAAGCTGCCGACGGACGTCTGGTGGCACACTATCGTCTCCCCCACCGGCAAGGAAAAAACCGGCTATCCCACGCAGAAGCCGGAGGGCCTGGTCCGCCGTGTGGTGGCCGCCTCAAGCCGGCCTGGAGACTGGTGCCTGGACTTCTTCGCCGGGTCCGGAACACTGGGCGCGGTGGCCGCCAAACTGGGCCGAAGGTTCGTCTGCGTGGACCAGAACCAGCCGGCTGTGGACATCATGGCCAAGCGGCTGGGTGCGCACGCCACCTTCGTCGCCCACCAACCAACCAGGTAGCGCAGTTTCCTAGGGGCGGACGACGGTGGTCCCGGTCCCCAATTCCTCAATGCGGGCCAGGACTTCCGGTGCCGTCAGGTTCTCCCCGAGCAGGTTGGGTTTGCCGGTGCCGTGGTAGTCGGAGGATCCGGTGATCAGCAGGTCGTGCTTTGCCGCGAGCCGCCGCAGGAAACCGCGCCCCTCTTCCGGGTTGTCGCGGTGGTCGATCTCCAGGCCTGCCAGACCGGCGTCGATCATCTCCCGGTAGGTGCGCTCCCCCACGATCCTGCCCCGGGCCGAGGCAACCGGATGGGCGAAGACCGGGACTCCCCCGGCGGCGCACACGAGTTCGACGGCGGTGGCCGGGTCCGGGGCATAGTGCTGGATGAAGTACCGTGACCGCGAGGTGAGGATGGAGGCGAACGCTTCCGAGCGGTCCTCCACCACGCCGGCAGCCACGAGGGCATCGGCGATGTGGGGGCGGCCAAGCGTGGCACCGGGAGCCACATGGTGGATGACGTCGTCCCAGGTCAGCGGATAGTCCTCCGCGAGGAGCGTGACCATCCGCTCGGCGCGGGTCAGCCGTGCGTCCTTGGCCTTGGTGATCTCTTCCAGCAGCCCGGCGTGCCCGGGGTCATGCAGGTAGCTGAGGAGGTGGACGCTGATGCCTTCTTCGGTCCGGCAGGAAACCTCCATTCCGGGCACCAGGGCAACCCCGTGCTCCCCGGCGGCAGCAGATGCTTCCACCCAGCCGTCCGTGGAGTCATGGTCGGTCAGGGCCACCACATCCAGTCCGGCCCGGGCAGCGGAAGCCATGACGTCGGCGGGTTTCTCCGTGCCGTCGGAGACATTGGAGTGGGCATGCAGGTCAATCCTCACGTATCCACACTAGTAGACCGCGCGTCCGCCCCGCCGGAAGTCCCGTTCGCATCGCCGCGATGCTGGTGAGACGATGGTCGCGTGAACGATGCCGAAAACACCCCGAACTCTGCTTCCCAGCCGCTGGAAGAGCGCGTCAACAACCGCTCGCAGCGGCCCAGTTCCGACGCTTTCAAGGCCTTTATGGCCAGCAACTGGGCGCCGGCAAACCAGGAACTTCCCGGCCGTGACGCCGTGGCCGGTTATGCCGCAACCCGGCGCAAGGCCATTTCGTCCCTGTTCAAAGGCGAACGCCTGGTCATCCCCGCCGGCCCGCTCAAGGTCCGCTCCAACGACTGCGACTACCGCTTCCGCCCCCACTCCGGCTTTGCGCACCTGACTGGCCTGGGCCTGGACCACGAGCCGGACGCCGTGCTGATCCTGGAGCCCGTTGAGGAAGGAAAGGGCGACGACGGCGGCCACCACCGCGGCACGCTCTACTTCCGTCCCCTGGCGGGCAGGGACACGGAGCAGTTCTATGCTGACTCGCGGTCCGGGGAGTTCTGGATCGGCCCCCGTCCCACCCTGGCCGAGTTCGAGGCCAGGCTGGGCCTGGCAACGGTGCACATCGACCAGCTGGAAACGGCCATCACCAAGAACGTCGGTGCCCCGGAGATCGGTGGTATCTCCATCCGCCTGGTGCGCAAGGTGGACGAGAACATCGACGCGCTGGTGGACACTGCGCGGTACAACACCGCAAAGGACCCGGACAACCTGGACCTGGGTGTCCTCGATGCCCTCGATGAAAAGCTCAGCGAGGCCCTCTCCGAGCTGCGCCTGCTCAAGGATGACTGGGAAATCGAGCAGATGAAGATCGCGGTGGCGGCCACCGTTGAAGGTTTCGAAGAGGTCGTGAAGGCGCTGCCCCGGGCACTGACCCATGCCCGGGGCGAGCGGGTGGTGGAAGGCGCATTCTTTGCCCGTGCACGCGAGGCGGGCAACGAACTGGGCTATGACACCATCGCGGCGTCCGGGAACAACGCCACGGTGCTGCACTGGACCCGTAACACCGGAAGGATCAAGGCCGGCGAACTCCTGCTGCTGGACGCCGGTGTCGAGGCTGATTCGCTCTACACGGCCGACATCACGCGCACCCTTCCGGCCAGCGGAGTTTTCAGTGACGTGCAGCGCAAGGTTTATGAAGCGGTACTGGAGGCGGCCGACGCCGGGTTTGCAGCTGCACAGCCCGGAACCCGGTTCCGCGACATCCATACGACGGCGACCACCGTTCTGGCCGAGCGGCTTGCCGAGTGGGGCCTCCTTCCGGTCAGTGTGGAGGAAGCCATCAGCCCTGAAGGCCAGCAGCACCGCCGCTGGATGCCGCACGGTACCAGCCATCACCTTGGACTGGACGTCCACGACTGTGCGCAGGCCAAGCGGGAGCTCTACCTGGACGGCATCCTGACCGAAGGCATGGTGTTCACCATTGAGCCTGGCCTTTACTTCAAGGAGGAGGACCTGGCGATCCCGGAGGAGTACCGCGGGATCGGCGTCCGGATCGAGGACGACATCCTGGTGACTGCCGACGGTCCCGTGAACCTGAGCGCCGCCCTGCCGCGGAAGGCGGAGGACGTGGAGGACTGGATGGCCGGCATCTACCGTGAGGCTGACGCCGCCGGCTAGCCCCGGCTGGAGAGCCCGAAGCAGACGAAAGCGGGACCACCGGAAGTGTCCGGTGGTCCCGCTTTCTTCTGCGTAAAACCGCTACTGCCGGGAATCGCCGGGGCGCTGCCGGCCGTCTGCGCCACGGTCCTCCTGCGGACCCTGTCCGTTATCACCGTGCTGCTGGTCTGCAGGCTGTGCAGGCTCGCCGGTGGGGCCCTGGGGCAGCCGGATGCCGTACTGGGGCCGGCCGTCCGGCAGGTCCGGGAAGCGGACCGTGCGTGCCGGTGCGGGCGCCGGCTCCTGGGGCGCGCCGCCGTCGTAATTCTGGCCGTCGTAAGGCTGTCCACCCTGCTGCTGGCCGCCGGCAGGATACCCGTTGTCCTGCACGGAAGACCCGGAGGACTGGCCGTAAGGATCATTCCACCCCGACGGGCGGGCCGGGCCCTGGCCCGGCTGCTGGAAGGGCTGGTTCTGGTAGTCACGCTGCGGGTAAGGGCCACTGCCTGCGGCAGCGTCGGAGCGGTTCATGGGCAACTGCTGCAGGAGGCGCCGCGCCTCGTGCGCCGCCTCGGGCGAGACCACGACGTCGTAGCTGGTGGCAACTACCTGGCTGGTGGAGGTGAAGTCCCGCTTTCCCCGCTGCATGGCGTAGGTGACGATGCCGAAGAGCATAAAGAACGCGGCGCCCATCAGCACGGAGGTGAGGATGGAGAAATACCCCGGCGACGGCGCGAAAAAGGACAGCAGGACACCGACGAACAAGCCGAACCACATACCGCTGAGCGCCCCGGAAAGAGCGACGCGGGGGTAGCTCAGGCGCCCCGTGACCCTCTCAACCATCTTCAGCTCGTTGCCCACGATGGAGACCATGTGCACCGGGAACTGCTGGTCTGCGAGGTAGTCCACCGCCTTCTGGGCATCCAGGTAAGAGGTGTAGGAGCCGACGGTGTCGCCGGTGGGAACGGCCCTGGCTTCGTCCATGCCGTTGGGGCCACCTGCCTTGGGAGCACCAAAAATGTTTGCCATACCCCCCATTGTTGCCCATCATGATGGACACTGACTGTGAATTCAGCTAAAAGAGAGCAGACTCGGTAGCCTGTAGGAGTGAGCACAACACCTACCCGCGTCTTCGTGGCGCGCCTTCTGGGCCTCGATGTCTTCGACCCGCTGGGCGACCGGCTGGGCCGGCTGCGCGATGTTGTTGTGCTGTCCCGCGGTACACAGGGCGCCCCGCACGTGGTGGGCATCGTGGTTGAAGTGCCGGGAAAGAAACGCGTTTTTGTTCCCATGACGCGCATTACCTCTATCGACCAGACGCAGATCATCTGCACGGGGCTGGTGAACCTGCGCCGTTTCGAGCAGCGGGGTGCGGAGACGCTGGTGGTGGCCGAAATGTTCGACCGCCGGGTGACGTTGCGTGACGGCAGCGGCGACGCCACCATCGAAGACATTGCCATGGACCAGAGCCGTTCCGGCGACTGGTTCGTCAGTAAGCTCTTCGTCCGGCGCGGACACTCATTGTCTCCGCTGAGCCGGTTGCGCCGCAACGAGACGCTGATCATCGACTGGGCCGACGCGCTGCAGGGACCGCGCACGGAACCGCAGGCAGCCACCCAGTTCGTGGCCAACCATGAGGACCTCAAGCCTGCCGACTTCGCCGAGGCCCTTCAGGAAATGAGCGACAAACGCCGTTTCGAGGTGGCCAGCGAGCTTCAGGATGAAAGGCTGGCCGACGTCCTCCAGGAGCTCCCCGAGGATGACCAGGTGGAAATCCTCTCCGCCCTGGATGTCCAGCGTGCCGCTGACGTGTTGGAAGAGATGGACCCGGACGACGCCGCCGACCTCCTCGGCGAGCTCCCCTCCGCCCAGGCGGAGGAACTGCTCCAGCTCATGGAGCCCGAGGGAGCTGAAGACGTCCGGCGCCTCCTGGAATATGACGAGGACACCGCTGGCGGCCTGATGACGCCGGTGCCCGTCATCCTCCCCCCGGAAGCAACCGTGGCTGAGGCCCTGGCACACGTCCGCCGTGAGGAACTGTCACCGGCGCTTGCCTCCTCCATCTTCATCGCCCGCCCGCCGCTGGAAACACCCACTGGACGCTTCCTGGGCGTGGTGCACATCCAGCAGCTCCTCCGGTTCCCCCCTTATGAGCCGCTGGGGAACCTTGTGGATAAGAACCTTGAGCCGTTGTCTGACCAGGCCCACATCAGCGAGGTGGCCCGGACCCTGGCAACGTACAACCTGAACTCCCTGCCCGTGGTCAATGGCACCGGCCGTCTTGTGGGGGCGGTGACTGTTGATGACGTCCTGGATCATCTGTTGCCGGACGATTGGCGCGCCCACGATGGCGAAGCCCCGATAAGAAAGCTCGGTGGCCGCATTGGCTGACAACGGCGCTCCAAAGAACCCCAACCAGAGGATCCCCGGCCGAGGTGCGGCGAAGGGCGGCAGCCTGGACACGCCACTGAGCGGCCGGCAGCGGATCCTGCCCAAGTTTTCCCCGGACCCGGACGCATTTGGCCATGCCACCGAAGGGTTTGCCCGCTTCATGGGTACGCCGCAATTCCTGGTGTACATGACGGTGTTCGTCGTGGTCTGGTTGGCGTGGAACACGTGGGCACCAATGGAGTGGCAGTTCGATTCCCGCGCCCTCGGCTACACCCTCCTGACGCTTATGCTCTCGCTGCAGGCGTCCTACGCCGCACCATTGCTGCTGCTGGCGCAGAACCGGCAGGATGACCGGGACCGCGTCTCGCTGCAGCAGGACCGCCAGCGCGCCGAACGCAACCTGTCCGACACCGAATACCTCACCCGGGAACTGGCTTCGCTGCGGATCGCGCTGCGTGAGGTGGCCACCCGCGACTACGTCCGGGCAGAGCTGCGTTCGCTGCTCGAGGACATGCTGGAGGCCCAGGAAGAGCTCCGCACGCATGATCCTTCCGGGCAGGGTCAACACGAGTCCCAGCGGGACAAGGTCAAGGAAAAACTCAAGGAACAGCGTGACCGGCAGCGGAATCCCCGGACGCAGCAGATTCCCAGGATCAAGCCCGGGCATTCCAGCCAGGACCGGTAAGCCCCGGATCGTGAACCCCAGACCGGTGAGCCCCTGACCGGTAAGCCCAGGACAGATAAGTTCAGGACACATCAATGAGCACACCCATCGTCAACTCCGCCCTGGTGGAGGCCGTCAACGCCGCCTTGGCCACGGTCATCGACCCTGAGCTGCGCCGCCCTATCACCGAACTGGGGATGGTGGAGTCAGTCAGCGTGTCCGGCGACGGCAGGGTCAGCCTGGCCGTGTTGCTTACTATCGCCGGCTGCCCGCTCAGGGAAACGATCACGTCGGATACCCGGAAGGCCCTCTTCGCCGTACCGGGCGTCACCGCCGTCGACGTAGACTTGAAGGTGATGAACCAGGCGCAGCGGGATGCCCTCAAGGAGAAGCTGCGCGGCGCCGGCGGGCAGCGCGGCATCCCGTTCAACCAGCCCGATTCGCTCACCAAAGTCTTTGCCGTAGCCAGCGGAAAGGGCGGTGTGGGAAAGTCCTCGGTAACCGTGAACCTGGCGTGCGCACTGGCCGCACAGGGTCTCCGGGTAGGGATCGTCGACGCCGACGTGTACGGCTTCTCCGTGCCGGCCCTGATGGGGATCACCCAGGCGCCGACCCGGGTGGATGACATGATCCTGCCGCCGGTCGCCTACGGGGTAAAGGTGATCTCCATCGGCATGTTCGTCAGCGGCAACCAGCCCGTGGCCTGGCGGGGCCCCATGCTGCACCGGGCCCTTGAACAATTCCTCACTGACGTGTACTTCGGGGACCTGGACGCGCTGTTCCTTGACCTTCCGCCGGGCACCGGTGACATTGCGATCTCAGTGGCCCAACTGCTGCCCAAGGCTGAAATCCTGGTGGTCACCACGCCGCAGACGGCAGCCGCGGACGTCGCCGAACGCGCAGGAGCAATTGCCACCCAGACGGGCCAGAAGGTGGCCGGTGTCATCGAGAACATGTCCTACCTGGAGATGCCCGACGGCGGCCGGATGGAGCTGTTCGGAAGCGGCGGCGGGGCGGTCCTCACCGAAAGACTGACGGCTGCTGTGGGGGCGGATGTTCCGTTGCTGGGACAGATCCCGTTGGATATCCGGCTCCGTGAGGGCGGCGACAATGGGGTTCCGATCGTGATCGGACAGCCTGGCACTCCCGCCGCTGCCTCACTTACAGGGATTGCATCCCGGCTGGCAGCAGTACCCCGCGGCCTGGCGGGCATGAAACTGGGCTTGCAGCCGCGCTGACACGGCCGGGCGACGCTCTGAGCTGTCGTGCCTGGGAAGCCGTGATCTGCAAGCTGTGGTCAGGTGGCTTCAGTGTCGAACGGAGCGGCCTCGCCCGGCGGCAAGGTCTGCACCGCGCGTTGGGGCCGCGATGGCCCCGGGTGTGAGGCCGCAACGGCTGCCGCGCCGGAAACAGCTGCGACTGCGGCAGGCGCACCTGCGCTGACAGGTTTGGGATCGTCGTCGAGGAGTGCTTCCTTGATGATGCGGCGGGGATCGTACTGACGGGGATCGTACTTCTTCCAGTCGACATCGTCGATGTCGATCCCCACTTCTTCCTTGATCTGCTCACGGGCGCCGGACGCCATGCGCCGGACTTCCTTCACCAGGTTCGCCAGCTTCTGGGTGTATTCGGGCAGCCGCTGGGGACCGATCACCAGAACGCCAATGATCAGCAGAAGAAAGAACTCCGGGCCGTTGATTCCAAACACTTTACGAAGATTACCCTTTCCGGGCTGCCAGTGACGATTCGCGGCCGGCGGGGGCGGAATCTAGCTGCCTCAGTGGCTGAAACGGGCCACGATGTTGTTGATTCCGCGCTGCAGCCGGGTACCCAGGGACTCTGCACGCGCTGCTTCCTTGGCCCCGCTGACCGCGGCCGCCACGCCTTCCCCTGCCTGGTTGCCCAAGCGCTGCAGGATCGGCACGGCGTCATCAGCACGCTCGGCAGGGAGGTTGGACTCATAGGTAAAGGTACGACCCGGTGTCCGGTACGTGACGGACCACGGCGAGGAGCCCAGCAGCTGCAGCGCGTTGGGATCCTGGCCGCCCACGTCCTTGGTGGTGGAGTGCTGCTCGATAACGGTCGCGTAGTGCGATCCGTCAGAGAGGCGAAGGGAAACCGCGGGCTGCCCGTCGATGACCACGGCTTTTGCCGACTCCAGGTGGAAGCCCATCGCTTCCAGTTCCGGGCAGGCCCAGCCCTCCGTTCGGAGCTTCCTGAGCTGCTCCGGGCTCAGCGCCCGGCCGTCCGCAGGTGTCTGCGAGGAGACCTGCGCCAGCGCGGCTGCTGTGTCAGCGCCCGTCCCGATGACTGGATCACCGGCCGCAGCAAAGGCACCAACAGCCAGTACGCCGGCGGCGGCCACAGTGCTGCCTGCCGTCATGGCCAGGACACGGACGGCTGTGCCCGCCGCCGCGGGCTGGTTGGCCGCCGGCTGGGACGCCGATGCCAGCTCGGAGGTGCGGGCCAGCAGCCGGGCGGTCAGGTCATCACTGGCGGGCGGGATGGGGGCTTCCCGGAGCCGCTCCAGGTACTGGCGTTCCCGGCGCACTGCGGAAGCGCACTCGGGGCAAATGGAAAGATGTCCGGGGGTTCGCTGATGCTTGCCGCCCAGGGGAAAACGGGACCTCATGCGCCGTTCAGAGGATGCCGGCGATGCGCGGCATGGACAGCTTGCGCCGTGACTGCTGCGGGCGCGGATCCCGGTGGGCCAGCTTCTCCCGAAGCATGGTCCGTCCACGGTGGATCCGTGAGCGGACAGTTCCCAGCTTGACGCCCAGGGCCTCCGCCACCTCGTCGTAGGACAG
This sequence comes from Pseudarthrobacter sp. NS4, assembly GCF_024758005.1. Lineage (NCBI taxonomy): Bacteria > Bacillati > Actinomycetota > Actinomycetes > Micrococcales > Micrococcaceae > Pseudarthrobacter > Pseudarthrobacter sp. NS4. Next base: position 2,904,670 of record NZ_CP103288.1, read on the forward strand.
TCCCTCCAGGTCGCAGAGGACCACGGCGGCCCGGAAGTCCGGCGGGAGTTCCTCCAGGGCAGCCTGGACATCCAGGTCCAGGTTATTCAGCTCAAAGCTTTGTTCAGGGCCCGGCTCCCGCCCCGGCAGCCGCGATTCCGCATCCTCGGCAAGGGCATCGAACCGGATACGGGTCTTGCGCCGCGCCTGGTCCAGGAACAGGTTGGTGGTGATGCGGTGCAGCCAACCGTCCAGTGTGCCGGGCTTGAAGTTTTCGAGTGAGCGGAAGACGCGGACGAACACCTCCTGGGTGAGGTCCTCGGCGTCGTATTTGTTACCGGTCAGGCGGTAGGCCAGCCGGTACACCTTTGCCGAGTGGTTGGTCACCACTTCTTCCCAAGTAGGACGGACCCACTCAGCGTCGGGATTATTTGTTGCAGGGACAGGTGCCACAACTGAAGATGACATCGTCCACTCCCCTCGTGGAATTGCTAACGCCCGGATACTGTTGACATCTCTGATTCGGCGCCGATCACCTTTTGGATGAGCGGATAATAATCATTTCAAACTTGGCTGGGAATTTCCTGACCGCGGCGAAGTTCAGCCGTGGGCGCAACAGCCTGCCTCCGCTGCAGGTTCCCCCTGACACAGTAGGCTGTAGAAGACACTCCCCCTTCCGCCCAGAAAGCGAATATTCATGAGCGCCGACAAGTCCATCAGCTGGTCCTTTGCAGAAGATCTGCCCGCTGAGGATGAGGTCATGCTTCGGGCACGGGAGCGCTCATTCGAGCTTGGTGTGACTCCCATTGGACCGGGGGTAGGTGCCGTCCTCACGGTCCTTGCCGCCGCTTCCAAGGCGCAGACCGCCGTCGAGATCGGGACCGGCGCCGGGGTGTCGGGCGTATGCATCCTCCGCGGACTTGGCCCGCAGGCCGTCCTCACCACCATCGACGTCGACGTCGAACACCTCAAGGCTGCGCGTGAGGCTTTTTCGGAGGCCGGCAGCCCCGCAAACCGCACCCGCACCATTTCCGGCCGTGCGGGCGATGTCCTGCCGCGGCTCACCGATGCTGCCTATGACCTGGTGTTCATCGATGCCGACAAGCCCGGCCTGCCCGGCTACGTGGAGCAGGCCATCCGGCTCCTGAAGCGGGCCGGCGTGCTGATTATCAACGACGCGCTGGACAAGGACAAAGTGGCAAACCCGGCTGGCCGTGAGGCCACCACCGTGGTCCTCCGCCAGGTTGGCAAGTCCATCCGTGACGACGACAGGCTCGCTTCGGCCATGCTTCCCACCGGAGACGGCCTGCTGGTGGCCGTCAAGAAATAGCGTGGGGCAATAAAGAGGACTGCAAAAACGAAAGGACAGGATCCACAGCCGCAGGCCGCGGATCCTGTCCCGCACGATTATTCGGTAACGCCTACGAGGCATTCCCTGAGGTTCGCTGCCTCGGCAGCGTTCAGTTCGACCACAAGACGCCCGCCGCCTTCGAGCGGGACGCGCATGATCAGGCTGCGGCCCTCCTTGGTGACTTCCATTGGGCCGTCGCCGGTGCGTGGTTTCATCGCCGCCATGAGGAATTCCCCTCCAATTTGTCCCAGGACTGATCAGCCCGGGCGGGCTGTGTCCGCATGTCGATCAAGCCGCTATGGCGGCGGTACTTTACCCCGCCAAGGCTGCGCGTATTCTGAATGCTTTTTGTCCTTGCTTACTTATCATTATCGCGGAATTACCCGTACGTAGCTAATCGATGGACATTTCCGGCGGGCCGGTATTCCTGTTTTGACCTGCGCGGAAGTTCCAAAAACTACGGCGGGTAATCGCCGCCGCCGGGCAATTGCGCCCAGGCCCACAACCACACGATCCACACGATCTGCAGCAGCAGGAACATGGTCACCACCGTGCCCCGGTACGCCTTGGACCGGGACACCAGCACCGCCCCCAGCGCCAGCGGAAACAGCGGCAGCAGCATGCGGAAGGTACTGGTCTGCGGGTGCAGGAACACCACCAGGTACCCCATGTAGCAGGCGCACCACAGGCGGAGTTCGACGCCGATCCGCACCACGGGCGGAAGGAACAGCATCAGCCCGAAGAGGGCCACAAAGATGAATGGCGCCAGCACTCCCAGCACTGGGCCGAAGAGGTCGACACCCGTATCGAACCAGGGCTTGAACGGCACCAGGTCCTGACCCCGCCACACCGTTTCGGTCTTTGTATAGGCCTGGAAGTCACCGGTCGCGGCCCACGCCGCAGCCGGCCAGGCCAGGGCGGAAACGCCCGCGACGGCGGTGAGGCCGGCCAGCGCCGCAAGGTCGCCTACGGTGAGGTTTCCCCCTGTCCGGCCGGTGATTCCGCTGCTGCGGAAGCGCTCCAGCAAACGGTGGACCAGGATGAGCCCGAGCATGGCTGCGAAGGGAACACCCACAGGACGTGACAGGCACAGGAGCACCACCACCGGCATTGCCCACAGGTATTGCCGGCGGACCACCAGCAGCAGGGCCACCGCCAGGAGCAGGAGCGACAGCGACTCGGCGTAGGGCACCTGGAGTACTGCCGACACCGGGAAGGTGGCAAAAAAGGCAACTCCCCACAGTGCCGGGGCGTGCGGCACCTTGTGCCGAAAGAGGGCATAGACCACCAGCGCTGCTCCCCAACCGGCCAGCATCGCAATGACGGTGAGAGAGGCGGCCGGATTCAGTCCCGTGAGGCTGCTGAGCCCGCCCGCCAGCGCCGGGAACAGCGGGTAGAAGGCCCAGGCATTCTCCTGGACGTTGCCGGCGTCGTCCGTGGGGAGGACTGACGGGTAACCGTTGGCGATGACCCGGCCATACCAGCGGGCATCCCAGATGTTGATGAAATTCCAGTAATCGGGCTTAGGCGGGAACCAGGGGTTAGGGCCCTGGTGGAGGGCGGCAGCCATGAAGATGCAGGCGCTGGCCAGCCTCGCTCCAACGTAGATAGCCGAGACCTGCACCCACCAGGGCCAGCTGCGGATAGCTGAGGCGGCCTGCCCGGCCAAAGCCTGCGCGGTTGAGGCGAGGCTGCTTCGGCGCCGAGCCACGGTACTCACTGGCTGCCCTTCCCGGGCAGCGCATTCCCGCCGTCGCCCACCTCGGCGCGTTCGCCGTCGGAGTCCCCGCCGGGACTGCCTCCACCCGGTTCCTCAAAGGCCAGCAGCCGGGCGCGCAGCTCCTCCACTTCCTGCCGCCTGGCAGCCAGCTGGTCCCTCAGCACATCAAGGACCTGATCCACCTGGTCCATCCGGTAGCCGCGCAGGCCCAGGGAGAAGCGCACGCGGTCCACGTCCTCCGGAGCAGCGTTTGCCGGAAGCAGTACCGGGGGGAGGTTGGCCGGCGGCTGCTCGAAGCCGCCGTCAAGCAGGGCGGGCAGCGGGCGGTGGCCCGACCGCCGGGGACGCCGCCCAAGGCTTGCCCAGAGAACCGCCCCGACCAGCACGATGGCGAGGAAAACCAGAAAAAAGCTCACGGTTCCATCGTGCCAGACCGGGCGGTGATGCTACTCCGGCCGCTGCTCGCCGTTCAGGGACGGCGTGACAGCCGCGTGGAGCACGCGGTCCACGGCTTCGGCAGGATCATCAACGACCTGGATGAGGTCCAGGTCCTTTTCGGAGACCATGCCTTCAGCCACCAGCGTTCCCCTGATCCAGTCGATCATGGGTCCCCAGAAGTCGACGCCGAGCAGCACGATCGGGAACGACGTCACCTTCCGGGTCTGCACCAGCACCATCGCCTCGAACAACTCATCGAGCGTGCCCAGCCCCCCGGGGAGCACGATAAACCCCTGGGCGTACTTCACGAACATGGTTTTGCGGGCGAAGAAGTATCGGAAGTTTATGCCCAGGTCCACCCACTGGTTGAGCCCTTGTTCGAAGGGAAGCTCGATGCCAAGGCCAACGGACACGCCGTTGCCCTCGACGGTGCCACGGTTGGCTGCCTCCATCGAGCCGGGCCCGCCGCCGGTAATGACCGCGACACCGGCTTCCGCCAGTTTCCGCCCCACCTCGACGCCCATTTCGTAGTAGGGGCTGCCGGGTTTGGTGCGGGCAGAACCAAAGACACTGACGGCCTTGCCGATGTCCGCGAGCGCGCCGAAACCCTCGACAAACTCGCTTTGGATCCTCAGTACGCGCCACGGATCGGTATGGACAAACTGTCCCGGGCCTTTGGTGTCAAGCAGATGCTGGTCGGACATTTCCACGGCTGCCTGTTTGCGGCGCAGTTCAAGGGGCCCCTTACGGCGCGGCTGGGAGTTTTTGGCCGGATCTGCATTGATGCTCATTCCCCTAGGCTAACCTCCCGCGGCAGGTATCTCTTGAATCACGATCCGCGGGAAGTTGGGGTGATTCCCGTCATAGGGACCCGTTGTTCGCTAGATTCTTCCTATGACTACTCATGTGCCCGGCGATGCCCTCGTCTCCCTGAACGCCGTCAATAAACATTACGGCCAGCTGCACGTTTTGAAGGACATCAATCTGCAGGTCCGCAAGGGCGAGGTTGTTGTGGTCATCGGGCCTTCCGGCTCCGGTAAGTCCACCTTGTGCCGCGCCATTAACCGCCTTGAAACCATCGAAGGCGGCACCATCAGCATCGATGGGAAGGTCCTCCCCGAAGAAGGCAAGCAACTGGCACAGCTCCGGGCCGACGTCGGAATGGTCTTCCAGTCATTCAACCTCTTTGCGCATAAAACCATCCTGGAAAACGTCACGCTCGGCCCCATCAAGGTCAAGGGTGTCGCCAAGTCCACCGCTGATAAGGACGCCATGGCGCTGCTCGAACGGGTAGGCGTTGGACACCAGGCGCCCAAGCTGCCGGCACAACTCTCAGGCGGCCAGCAGCAGCGTGTGGCGATTGCCCGTGCCCTGGCCATGAAGCCAAAGGTCATGCTGTTCGATGAGCCCACCTCGGCCCTCGACCCCGAAATGATCAACGAAGTCCTGGACGTCATGATCCAGCTCGCCAAGGAAGGCATGACCATGATCGTGGTCACGCACGAGATGGGCTTCGCCCGCAAGGCTGCAGACCGTGTTGTCTTTATGGACGGCGGCCAGATCGTCGAGGACTCCTCTCCGGAGGAGTTCTTCACGAATCCCAAGAGTGACCGCGCCAAGGATTTCCTCTCCAAGCTCCTCACCCACTGAGTTATCCCGAACAAACACACTCCAGTTCGCACCCAGGCCGTGACCCGCGGCCATCAATGAAAGGAATGTCATGAAGGCATTTATGACCCGGCGGAAGTCATTCTTCGTGGCGGCTACCGCTGCCCTCGCCCTGTCCCTGAGCGCCTGCGGCGGCGGCGGAACCGACGCCGGCAGCGATCCCACGGTTGCTGCCGAGCCCACGTTCGCCGCCGGCACCACCATGGAACAGCTCGCCTCGGCCGGCACCATCAGGATCGGCACGAAGTTTGACCAGCCGCTGTTCGGCCAGGTGGGCCTTGACGGCAAGCCCGTTGGCTTCGACGTGGAGATCGGCAAGCTTATTGCTGCTGAGCTGGGCATCCCTGCTGACAAGATCGAATGGTCCGAAACGGTCTCCGCCAACCGCGAACCGTTCATCGAACAGGGCAAGGTTGACCTGGTCATCGCCACGTACACCATTAACGACAAGCGCAAGCAGGTTGTTGATTTTGCTGGCCCTTACTACGAGGCCGGCCAGGCGCTGATGGTCAACAAGGACAATGACACCATCAAGGGCCCGGAGGACGTCAGGGGCAAGAAGGTGTGCTCGGTCACCGGTTCAACTCCTGCCGCCACCATCGTGGAAGAGTACGGAGCGGAGCTCGTTCCTGCGGCAACCTACTCGGCATGCCTGGAGCCGCTGCGCAACAAGCAGGTCGAAGCCGTTACCACTGACAACGTGATCCTCGCCGGCTTTGTGGACAAGGAGCCGGATGCCTTCAAGCTCGCTTCCGACGAAACCTTCACGAAGGAGCCGTACGGCATCGGCCTGAAGAAGGGTGACACCGAGTTCCGCAACTGGATCAACGACCAGCTGGAGAAGTTCGAAGAGAACGGGTCCTACGAGAAGGCCTGGGAAGCTACTGCAGGTTCAGTCATCAAGACTGCACCTGAGCTGCCCGAGCTTGACCGTTACTAAGTAAACAGAGTTGCCGGGGCCGGTCCGCCGGCCCCGGCATATTCTGTCTTCACAGCCGCGCCCACATCCAAAGGATCCTATGGACGTCATTCTTGAGAACCTCCCACTTTATTGGGATGGCTTTCTCCGCACACTTTTCCTCTCCGTCGTTTCCGGGATCATCGCCCTCGTTCTGGGCACCCTGCTTGCGGCAGCCAGGGTTTCCCCGGTCGCAGCCCTTCGGGGCTTCAGCATGGTCTACGTGGAAATTCTCCGGAACACTCCGCTCACCATTGCCTTCTTCTTCGCCGCAATTGTCCTCCCCCGGCTCGGCGTAACATTCGAGCAGTTTGAGGTCGCGGCAATTATCGCCCTCAGTACTTACACCGCAGCGTTCATCGCAGAAGCTGTCCGCTCAGGTGTCAACAGCGTCCCGGTGGGCCAGGCCGAAGCCGCCCGCAGTATCGGCATGAACTTCGGGCAGGTCCTGAACCTCATCATCCTGCCCCAGGCCCTGCGGACGGTGGTTCCGCCACTGATCAACATCCTGATCGCACTGGTGAAGAACTCGTCTGTTGCCGGTGCCTTCTTTGTCCTCGAACTGTTCGGCCACGGCCGTCAGCTGGCCAATGCCAACGGTGACGCCGTCATGGCTGTCCTGCTGGGCGTTGCGTTCTTCTATCTGCTCCTCACCGTTCCGCTGGGCATCCTGGCCAGCACGGTGGAACGAAAGGTGGCGATTGCCCGATGACTTCAGTCCTTTACGACGTTCCCGGCCCAAAGGCCCGCCGCATCTCCTTGATAGGTTCGATTGCAGGTTCCCTGCTGATCCTGGGCCTGCTCGCCTGGATCGTCATGACACTCGCCCAGCAGGGCATATTCGAAGGCCGCCGCTGGCAGATCTTCACCCGCGCCGACGTGTGGACCCTCCTGGGCAACGGACTGGGCGCAACGCTCAGCGCCGCCGCACTGGCTGCTGTCATCGCATTCCCGCTGGGACTGTTGCTTTCTCTGCTGCGCATTTCGGATGTTGCGTTCATTCGGGTCCCCACCCGGGTGTTGCTGGAATTCCTTCGCGGCATGCCCGTGGTCCTGATGATGCTGTTCATCCTCCTGGGCTTCGGCACCTCGCCGTTCATCGCCGTCGTCACCGGCCTGGTGCTCTATAACTCAGCGGTGTTCGCGGAGATCATCCGCGCAGGCATCCAGTCGCTTCCGAAGGGCCAGCGTGAAGCTGGCCTGGCCATCGGCCTGACCAGCTTCAAGTCGCGCATGCTCATCGAACTTCCCCAGGCAGTCCGCCGCATGATGCCATCCCTGGTGGCCCAGATGGTGGTGCTCCTCAAGGACACCTCGCTCGGCTACATCGTGGCGTACGGCGAGCTGCTGCGTGCGGTCCAGGTGATGGCAGACTTCCTGGGTACCCAGTTCCTGTTCCCCATCTTCTTCGTTGCCGCCGCAATCTACATCGCCATCAACATTCTGGTTTCCAGGCTTGCGGTGTGGATCGAGCGCCGCGGATCCAAAAAGGCTGCCGGAGGGGTGGCCAAGGCCGAACCCGAAAAAGCCGAAGCCCCGGTTCCCTAACAGTTCCAAACGCTATGGCCCGGACCATCAGGTCCGGGCCATTGCCGTTTAACCAGGAGGTTTCTTGCTTGGCTCAGCCCGCCAGCCAATTCTGCAGCGCGGCCAGGCACTTTCTGATGGCATCGGCGTGAACGTGCTCATTGTCCTTGTGCGCCAGCAGGGCATCACCCGGTCCGAAATTAACTGCCGGAATCCCCAACTCGCTGAAACGCGCGACGTCGGTCCAACCGTATTTGGGCTTCGGCTCTGCTCCCACGGCAGCAACGAAGGAGGCGGCGGCCGGGTGTTGGAGTCCGGGGCGTGCACCGGCGGCAGCATCGGTGCGGACGACATGGAAACCTTCAAGGAGTTCCCGCACCACGGCTTCGGCCTGGTCCGGGCTCTTGTCCGGGGCAAAGCGGTAGTTGATCTCCACTACGCAGCGGTCCGGGATGACATTCCCGGCGGTCCCGCCGTTGATCTTCACAGCGTTCAGGCTTTCGCGGTATTCCAGGCCGTCCACCGTGACGGTGCGTGGCTCATAGGCTGCCAGCCTTGCCAGGATGGGGGCCGCTGCGTGAATTGCGTTGCTGCCCATCCATGCCCGTGCCGAGTGCGCGGCCTCACCCACAGTTGTTGCCTCAAACCGGCTGGTGCCGTTGCACCCGCCCTCCACGGTGCCGTCCGTCGGTTCCAGCAGGATGGCGAAATCACCGTGCAGGAGGTGGCCATGGTTGCGGACCAGGCGGCCCAGGCCGCTTTTTACCGCTTCCACTTCCTCGTGGTCATAAAAAACGAAGGTGACGTCCCGCTTGGGCTGCATGCCGCCGTCGAACAACGTCGCCGCCATCGCAAGCTGCACGGCCACGCCACTCTTCATGTCCGTGGCCCCGCGCCCGTACAGAACACCCTGCCCCGGAATGCCGGACTCCCAGCTGGAAGGCACGGTTCCCTTGGAGCCCTCGGTCAGCGGCAACGGGACAGTGTCCAGGTGCCCTGCCAGGATGACGCGTTCACGCCGCCCCAGTTCTGTGCGGGCAATGATGGAATCGCCGTCGCGGACCACGCTCAGCTGCGGGATCGCCAGCAGCGCCGTTTCCACGGCGTCCGCGAGTTCCTTTTCGTTGCCCGAGACGCTGTTGATATCCATCAGCGCCGCCGTCAGCAGCGCAACATCCTGCCGCAGGTCCAGGCGCACGGGGGCGGATTCCTGGCTGGACTCTTGGCTGGACAGGAGGGAAGCGGGATCCGGAGCGGTTTCGGCAGTCACGAAGCCAGTCTAGTTCGAACCCGACGCCCGGCCCTCGATAGACTGAAGCACATGACTGAGACCGCTTCTTCGGCCGTGCCCGAAACCTTGAACGCAACCACTGACGAACGCTCCGCCTACGGCTTCGGCGTGGCCACCATCGCCACGTCCGCCGGCAAGGAAACAGGCGAGGCCACCGTCCTGGACGTCTGGTTCCCCGCACCGTCCCTCGGTGTTGCCGCCGAGAACCTGCGTGCCGTGGAACACGCTGACGATTCCCTGACGCAGATCGCGGAAAATGGAGCCGATGAGGACCGCGGCACCGAGCAGAAGGTGGTGTTCGTCCAGATCAACCTGGACGAGGCCCCGGCTGACACCGCCGACGCCTACCTCCGGCTTCACCTGCTCTCGCACCGCCTGGTCAAGCCCAACAGCATCAACCTGGACGGCATCTTCGGGAAACTGCCCAACGTCGTCTGGACCAACTTCGGTCCCGCCGCCGTGGAGGGCTTCGAACTTACCCGCGCCAAGCTCCGCCGCCGCGGCGCCGTCACCGTGTACGGCATCGACAAGTTCCCGCGGATGGTGGACTACGTTGTACCCAGCGGCGTCCGGATTGCCGACGCCGACCGTGTGCGCCTCGGCGCACACCTCGCCGAAGGCACCACGGTCATGCACGAGGGCTTCGTCAACTTCAACGCAGGAACACTGGGCACCTCCATGGTTGAAGGCCGCATCTCTGCAGGCGTTGTGGCCGGTGACGGCAGCGACGTGGGCGGCGGCGCCTCGATCATGGGCACCCTCTCCGGCGGCGGCAAGGAAAAAATCACCATCGGAGAGCGTGTCCTGCTGGGCGCCAACTCAGGCGTAGGCATCAGCATCGGCGACGACTCCGTGGTGGAAGCGGGCCTGTACGTCACGGCCGGAACCCGCGTGCGGGTACCGGGACCCAAGGACGAGGTGGGCGAGGACACCACCAAGATCGTCAAGGCCGCGGAACTTTCCGGCGTCCCCAACCTGCTGTTCCGCCGCAACTCCACCACGGGCGTGGTGGAGGTCCTCCCCCGCGCGGGCCAGTCCGTGGAACTGAACGACGCCCTGCACGCCAACTGATTCCGTGGCGCGAAGACGCGGCCTGCGCCGCTTTCTGGTGCTGCTGCTCGCCCTCGCGCTGGTAGCGGGCGGAATCTACTCGGCCGTGTTTTTCGTGCAGCGTTCCGAGACCCTCGTTTCGGAACGCTGCACCGCTGTTGTCGGCGGCCGGACAGCCGAGCTGGCACCCGACCAGGCGGTGTTCGCCTCACTGATCACCGCCGTCGCGGTTCAGCGCGGACTGCCCCCGAGGGCCGCGAGCATCGCGCTGTCCACTGCCATGCAGGAGTCCAAGCTGCGGAACATCGCACACGGTGACCAGGCCGGCCCCGACTCGCGGGGGCTGTTCCAGCAACGGCCCTCGCAAGGCTGGGGAACCGAGGAGCAGGTCATGGACCCGTACTACGCCGCCAACGCCTTTTATGACGCGCTGGTGAAAGTTCCGGGCTATGAATCCCTTGAAATCACCGACGCCGCCCAGCGGGTCCAGCGGTCCGCTTTTCCCAGTGCCTATGCGCGGCACGAGGACATGGGTCGGTCCTTTGCCTCCGGGTTGTCCGGCCAGACGCCGGAGGCGGTGCAGTGCACACTTCGCTCCTCAGGCTCCGCCGGGGACGCCGGCGCCGTTTCAGCCGCCCTCGGCAGGGCCTATGGCCCCCTGGGGTCCGTGGTGGAGGGGCAGACCCTGGTGGTGGAAGCGAGCGGCAGCCAGGCCTGGTCCGTGGCGCAATGGGCGGTTGCCAACGCCAAAGATCTCAAGGTCACCAAGGTAGACGTGGCGGGGCGCAGCTGGGACCGCGCGGAACGGAACGGCTGGCGGGAATCGGCAGGTTTGGAAGGCCAGGTGCGGATCACGGTAGCGCCCGCCGGCACCTAGGCTTAAACGAGGATTTCCACCACGGGCTGCACGTAGCTGCGGAACAGCTCCGGCTGGCCCATCAGCTGGTGGCTCATGATGATCTTGTCCGGCTCCAGGTACCAGGCCCGCTGCTCATTCAGGGGCAGTTCGATGATGGTCAGCCTGAAGTCGCGGGAATCGCGCCCCACTTCCATCAGCCGGTCGTCCACCATCTCCTCCAGCAGCTGGTCCGTGCCGCTGGCGGCCCGTTCCGCTTCCAGCTCGGCGTACTCGCTCCGGCGCTCCCGCGCCCATGTAAGGGCAGAGCCGAAGTGGGCCTGCAGGACGCGCTGAAGGGCGGGTGAGTTGCCAAAAGCCGCGAATTCCGGTGGCGCCAGTTCCGGCGACGTTTGGGGGTGCGCTTTGAGCAGTTGTTCCCACCAGGCTTCCCACTCGGTCTTGAGCGCGCTCAGGCCACCGACGTCGGCCGTCAGGTGCGTGTGGTCCACAGGACGGATCTTGGGAATGGTGTGTGAGAGCGACGGGTGGCCTACGCCGTTCAGTCCGGCCGTATCGCGGACATAGAGTGCAATCATCATGGGTCCGGACGTGTCCGTGGTGATCTGCCACCTTGAACCGCTTGCCTGATGCATCCGAAATCCTTCCCTGGCGTGCTCCTGCCGGGTCTGCTGATCCGCTTTGGCGCCCCGGTTATCAGTCTATTCCCGCTCCCTGCCCACGGTAACGCCCATCACCGACTCAACCCGTCAAGATGCCGTTCCAGCACGTCAGTGCACATTTGCGCCGTCATCCATCCGGGTTGCAGCAAGGCGTGCATGCACAGCCCGTCCACCGTGGCCAGGAGGCGTTCCGCTTCCAGCACGAGGCTCTCCTGCGGTTCGTCCGGTGGCATCAGGGCGGCCACCACCTGACCGGCAACTGCTGCGACCTCCCGGTGGCTGCGGTCCGCAACGGCTGCCAGGAAGGGCCGGATCCTCGCCGAATTTTTGAACGCCAACCAGGCGCAGGCTTCAACTGCACGCGTCTCATCAAGCGGCAGCAGGCCACCCAGGAGGGTTAACACCGCCGCGCGCTGCTCGGGGCTGCGGGATCCGGCGGCCGTTACACCTGGCAACGAATCATTGAGCCGGCTGACAATCCGGTCCACCACGGTGGCAAAGGAATACTGGAGGAGTTCGTCGCTGCCGGCGAAGTAGTGGCGGACGGATCCGACGGCGAGGCCGGCCTCGTCCGCGACCTCACGGAGGGACGCCCGTTCCAACCCGTCAACGGCGATGATCCGAAGGACCGCTTCCACAACGTCCTGGCGGCGGGCTTGCGGATTCACGATTTTGGGCACTGCTCTTTTTAGCACAGTTGTGCTGCCACCATAGCTGTGGCCCGCCGTCCTGCCCGGTATCCGGAACGTGGCGACGCCAGCAGGCCTCCGTGGGATAGCGTTGAGGCATGAAAATCTTGGTTACAGGGGGCACCGGCTACATCGGTTCCCACACTGTTCTTTCCCTGCAGGAAGCCGGCCATGACGTGGTGGTCATCGATAACCTCGTCAACTCCAGCGAGGAATCGCTGCGGCGGGTAGCCGAACTCAGCGGCAAGACCGCAGAGTTCCACAAGGTGGACCTGGTGGACGAAGCCGCCGTCGAGGCGGTCTTCGCCGGCGGCGCGATCGACGCCGTCATCCACTTCGCCGGCCTGAAGGCAGTGGGCGAATCAGTGCAGGAACCGCTGAAGTACTACTACAACAACCTTGTGGGCACACTGAACCTTATCCGCGTGATGGACCGGTACAACGTCCGGTCCTTCGTGTTCAGCTCCTCGGCAACGGTTTATGGCGAGCACAACCCCATCCCCTACGTTGAAAAGATGGAAATCGGCGCCAACAACCCGTATGGCCGTACCAAGGAGCAGATCGAGGACATCCTCTCCGACCTCGGTGCAGCGGATCCCCGCTGGCATATAGCCCTGCTGCGCTATTTCAACCCGGTAGGCGCCCACCCCTCCGGCCGCATCGGCGAGGACCCGCAGGGCATCCCGAACAACCTCGTCCCGTTCATCGCCCAGGTGGCCGTGGGCCGGCGCGAAAAGCTGATGGTGTTCGGCGGCGACTACGACACTCCGGACGGCACCTGCCTGCGTGACTACATCCACGTGGTGGACCTCGCCGAAGGCCACGTGGCAGCCCTGGACCACGTCGCAGACCGTACCGGCGTGTTCCGCTGGAACCTCGGTTCAGGCAAGGGCTCCTCCGTACTGGAGGTCCTGCGCTCCTTTGAGAAGGCAGTGGGCAAACCGATCCCCTACGAGATCACCGGCCGCCGGGCAGGTGACCTGCCGGCTTTCTGGGCGGACGCCACCTCGGCGCTTGCAGACCTGAGCTGGTCCACCACCAAGACCGTGGACCAGATGTGCGAGGACCACTGGCGGTGGCAGAAAAACAACCCGCAGGGCTACGCCAGCTGATCTCGATGGGCCCACGCCCGCCGGGTTCCCTGGCCGAGCTTGGGAGGCAAGGGAGCGGGTGGGAGGCTCAATCAGCAGGCAACTGAAGCTCAATCACCGGATACGCAACGGCCGCCCACCTGGGAAGGTGGGCGGCCGTCGTCGTAGTGGCTCGAACAGGGAGCCGGAGGGGCCTAGCGGGCCGGGTAATCCCTGGCGGGCTCGCCAATGTACAGCTGGCGGGGGCGGCCGATCTTGGTGTTCGGGTCACTGATCATTTCACGCCACTGGGCGATCCAGCCGGGGAGGCGGCCGATGGCGAACAGGACTGTGAACATTTTCTCCGGGAAGCCCATGGCCTTGTAAATCAGGCCGGTGTAGAAGTCCACGTTCGGGTAGAGCTTGCGCTCGATGAAGTAGTCATCGTTGAGCGCCTTCTCTTCCAGGCGCAGGGCGATGTCCAGCAGTTCGTCGTTGCCGCCGAGCTTGGTAAGGATCTCGTGGGCAGTGGCCTTGACGATCTTGGCCCGCGGATCGTAGTTCTTGTAGACGCGGTGTCCGAAGCCCATGAGCCGGACGCCGTCCTCCTTGTTCTTGACCTTCTCCATGTAGTCCTCGGGCTTGGTGCCCTCGGCCTGGATCTGGCGCAGCATCTTCAGCACAGCTTCGTTGGCACCGCCGTGAGCGGGGCCAAAGAGCGCGTTGATGCCCGCGGAGACGGACGCGAACAGGTTGGCATTCGAGGAACCCACCAGGCGCACAGTGGAGGTGGAGCAGTTCTGCTCATGGTCCGCGTGCAGGATGAGGAGCAGGTCCAGTGCTTTGGCGACGATGGGGTCAACCTCGTACTGCTCGGCCGGCAGGCCAAAGCTAAGGCGCAGGAAGTTCTCCACAAGGTTGTGGGAGTTGTCCGGGTACAGCATGGGCTGGCCGATGGACTTCTTGTGCGCGTAGGCGGCAATGACCGGCAGCTTGGCCATAAGGCGGATGGTGGAGACTTCCACCTGTTCGGCGTTGAAGGGGTCCAGCGAGTCCTGGTAGAAGGTGGACAGCGCGGATACGGCCGAGGACAGGACGGGCATCGGGTGCGCGTCACGGGGGAAGCCGCCGAAGAAGCCCTTCAGCTCCTCGTGCAGCAGCGTGTGGCGCCGGATCTTCTGGTCAAACTCGTCCAGCTCGGTGGGCGAGGGCAGGTTGCCGTAGATCAGCAGGTAGGACACCTCGAGGAAGCTGGAGTGCTGCGCCAACTGCTCGATGGGGTATCCGCGGTAGCGCAGGATGCCGGCATCGCCGTCGATGTAGGTGATAGCGGAGGTGGTTGCTGCGGTGTTCATGAAGCCGGGGTCAAAGGTGACTGCGCCCGTCTGCTTGAGCAGCTTGGAAACGTCGTAGCCTTCGTTTCCTTCAATAACCTGGATGCGCGGGAGCTTGAGCTCGCCTCCTGCGTGAAGCAGGGTGGCCGCGTTGTTGGTCTCAGTCATGGAGTCCCCTTCATGAGGCTTCTGGGCCTCTGTCGAAAGCTTGATCCAACATCAGGTGAGCCGCGCACTGACCCTGAGAACACAGGTTCCAACACCCGGGCTGCCTTCTTGTAGAAAGCCACCATTGATAGTCACTTAAAAACTACCGCTCCTTGGCGGGTGTCACTAATCCGCGACGGCTCCAAGCCCCCTAAAATGCGGGCGGTGTGGCACGAGTCACACGATTGTTACGCGGTCTCTTGCTACCGGGTTTCCTGCAGCCGCGCCACCGCGGCGTCGATCCGCTCATCGGTTCCCGTCAGGGCTACCCGGACATAGCCGTTGCCGGCCTCACCGTAAAAGACCCCGGGCCCCACCACAATGCCCCGCTCAGCCAGTCGCGCCACCGTATCCCAGGTGCTCTCCCCCGCCGTGGACCACAGGTACAGGCCGGCGTCGGAATCCTTGATTTCCAGTCCGAAGTCCAGCAGCGCCGGCATTAGCCGTTCCCGCCGGCCCCGGTACAGGTCCTTCTGGTCCTCGACGTGGGCATCATCGCCAAGCGCCACGCGCATGGCCTCCTGCACGGGAAAGGGAACGATCATGCCGGCGTGCTTGCGGCTGTTGACCAGGTTGGGCATCAGGTCCGGGTCCCCGGCCACGAAGGCCGCCCGGTAGCCCGCCAGGTTTGACTGCTTGCTCAATGAGTAGACGGCCAGCAGTCCCTGGTGCGATCCACCGGCCACCCGCGGGTCCAGGATGCTGGGCACCGCCTGGCCGCCGCGCTGGATGTCCCAGGTTCCCCAGCCAAGTTCTGCATAGCATTCGTCTGAGGCCACCACTGCCCCCAGCTCCCGGGCCTGCTCCACGAGCGTCCTCAGGGAGTCGGTGTCGCGGACACTGCCGGTGGGATTGCCTGGTGAGTTGACCCAGATGAGCCGGACCCGTGAGCGGGTGGCGTCGTCGAGCTCGTCAAGGTTATCTGTGGCCACCGAGGTGACCCCGGCGAGGGTGGCGCCGATATCGTACGTGGGGTAGGCGACCTTGGGGCGTACGACGACGTCGCCGGGCTTTAGTCCGAGCAGCAGCGGCAGCCACGCCACGAGTTCCTTGGAACCCACGGTGGGCATGATGTTGCGGGGATCCAGCCCAGCAACTCCGCGGCGGCGCTCGAACCAGCCGGCGATGGCTTCCCGCAGCGCGGGCGTCCCATGGACGGTGGGGTACCCCGGAGCGTCGGCAGCAGCCTTCAACGCATCCTGTATCAGCGCCGGGGTGGGGTCCACCGGCGTCCCGATGGACAGGTTGACGGCTCCGTCGGGATGCTCCGTAGCCTTCGTGAGATACGGCGCCATGGCCTCCCACGGATAATCGGGCAGGTCAAGGCCGAACGAATTCACTGCTGCGGTCACCTTTTCTGAATGCGTCAGTGGTCTTGGTTCTGCGGCGGCAGTGCAGCGATCATCGGGTGGTCCTTGCCGGTATTACCGATCTTGGCGGCACCACCGGGCGAACCGAGGTCGTCGAAGAACTCCACGTTGGCCTTGTAGTAGTCGGCCCATTCGTCGGGAGTGTCGTCCTCGTAGTAAATCGCCTCGACCGGGCAGACCGGCTCGCAGGCACCGCAGTCGACACATTCGTCCGGATGGATGTACAGCGAACGCTCACCCTCATAGATGCAGTCGACGGGGCACTCCTCAATACATGCCTTGTCCTTGACATCTACACACGGCTGCGCGATTACGTACGTCACGTCCCTGGCCTCTCCACGTTGGTTCCGGCGACCGCCGGTTCTTGCATCCGGCAACTCTGGCCGGACCCTGACATCTGAGCCTATTATCTCCCAGCCCGTTCCCGCGAACCTAGCCGGGCCGCCTAGTATGAACTGGTGAGTCAGCCTCCCACGCCCGCCGCGTTTCTTTCCGCCGCCGCGCCCGGTACCCGTGTAGTGGTGCGCTACCGGCTCGAGGATGGACTGACGGATGCGCTTGGTCACCTGGTTTCGTGCGACGCCGGTGCCTGCACGGTCCGCACGCGGCAGGCCGACGTCGTCATTCCCCTTGAGCGCGTTGTGGCTGCCAAGCAGGTGCCGCCGGCGCCGGAGCGCCGCCGCCCTGCACACTAAGGGTTGCCCTCAACGAGGCCCGTGCCCACCCGGGGGCAAAGAAAAAGCCGGGACGACGGCGGAAAATCCCGCCTGCCGTCCCGGCAGTTCCACTGACCCGAAGGCCGTTGTTGCTAGACCTTTGCGCGGGCCCGGTTGGCCTTGGCGCGCTCGTTGGTGTCCAGGATGACCTTGCGGATGCGGATGGCTTCCGGGGTCACCTCGACGCACTCGTCCTCACGGGCGAATTCCAGGGACTCTTCGAGGGTCAAGTCGCGCGGCGGCGTCAGGTTCTCGAAGGTGTCGGAGGAGGCTGCACGCATGTTGGTGAGCTTCTTTTCCTTGGTGATGTTGACGTCCATGTCGTCGGCGCGGGAATTTTCGCCCACGATCATGCCCTCGTAAACCTCGGACGTGGGCTTGACGAAGAACGAGCCGCGTTCCTGCAGGTTGATCATGGCGAACGGGGTCACCACACCGGCGCGGTCAGCGATCATCGAGCCGTTGGTCCGGTACTCGATGGGGCCGGCCCACGGCTCGTAGCCTTCGGAAATGGAAGCTGCAATGCCTGCACCGCGGGTATCCGTGAGGAACTTGGTGCGGAAACCGATCAGGCCACGGGCCGGAACGATGAACTCCATGCGGCACCAGCCGGTGCCGTGGTTGGCCATGTTGGTCATCCGGCCCTTACGCGCGGCCATGAGCTGCGTGACAGAACCGAGGTACTCCTCGGGGACGTCGATGGTCATGTGTTCCATCGGCTCGTGGATCTTGCCGTCGATGGTCCTGGTGACAACCTGCGGCTTGCCGACGGTCAGCTCGAAGCCTTCGCGGCGCATCTGCTCAACCAGGATGGCCAGCGCGAGCTCGCCACGGCCCTGGACTTCCCAGGCGTCGGGGCGCTCCGTGGGGAGGACTTTGATGGAGACGTTACCGATCAGTTCCTTGTCCAGGCGGTCCTTCACCTGGCGCGCGGTGACCTTGGCACCCTTGACCTTGCCGGCCAGCGGAGACGTGTTGATACCGATGGTCATGGAGATCGCGGGATCGTCCACGGTGATCAGCGGCAGCGGCTGCGGGTTCTCGGCGTCAGTCAGGGTCTCACCGATGGTGATGTCCTCGATACCGGCAACAGCCACGATCTCACCGGGGCCGGCGGACTCGGCAGGCACGCGGTCCAGTGCCTTGGTGGCCAGGAGTTCGGTGATCTTGACGTTCTTGAGCTCACCGTTGGCGCGCGCCCAGGCAACGGTCTGGCCCTTGCGCAGGGTGCCGTTGTAGATACGCAGCAGGGCGAGGCGGCCCAGGAACGGGGAAGCATCCAGGTTGGTGACGTGTGCCTGCAGGACGCCGTTCGGGTTGTACGTGGGCGCGGGGATGTGCTCGATGATGGTCTGGAACAGCGGTTCCAGGTTCTCGTTCTCCGGGGCGCTTCCGTCAGCAGGCTGCTCCAGGGAGGCGCGGCCTACCTTGGCTGCGGCGTAGACGACGGGAACATTGAGGATCTTGTCCAGGTCCAGGTCGGGGACCTCGTCCGCAAGGTCCGAGGCGAGGCCGAGGAGGAGGTCCATGGATTCGTGGACAACTTCTTCAATGCGGGCGTCAGGGCGGTCGGTTTTGTTGACCAGCAGGATGACGGGCAGGTGCGCGGCCAGGGCCTTGCGCAGCACAAAACGGGTCTGCGGCAGCGGGCCCTCGGAAGCGTCAACCAGCAGCACAACGCCGTCCACCATGGACAGGCCGCGCTCCACTTCGCCACCGAAGTCGGCGTGGCCGGGGGTGTCGATGACGTTGATGGTAATGGTCTCGCCGTTTGAGGACGGTCCGTTGTAGGCCACCGTGGTGTTCTTGGCAAGGATGGTGATGCCCTTTTCGCGCTCCAGGTCACCCGAGTCCATCACGCGGTCTTCGAGGTGGTTGTGCTCGGCAAAGGAGTTGGTCTGCTTGAGCATGGCGTCGACCAGGGTGGTCTTGCCGTGGTCAACGTGGGCCACGATCGCGACGTTGCGGAGGTCACTGCGTGATGCAGTGGCTACCGCGGTGTTGGTGGTGGTTTCAGACATGCGTAAAGGCTCGATTCAGTGGTGAAAGTCAGCTGTTGTATCGCGACATTTCCAACTGGAACGCACGACGGATCAGGCCCTTAGCACAGGGCACCTTCCCCCAGTCTACCGGCAGTGGCATTTATTGGCCTAAAAAAGCTCAACCAAGTTTGCGGTACCAATGCGGGCGGGCAGCCCCTGGCACGTCGCTGCCGTCACACTCGCTGGATAAATGCCGGGCAATGCCCCATGATTGCTGTTGATGAGCAGCGAGAAACCCGAGATATCAGCATGCGTCCTGCACCTGCTCTGATACGGATTGCGGCTTTGGGGGTCGCGGCCGGAATGGTCCTTGCCACTCCAGGCCAACCGCTGCAGGTAAACCCGCCGGATACCGGCACCCATGCCCCCATAATCCTTGCCGGCGAAGTCGATGGTCCGCCCAAACTGCTCAGGTCGGTCCGGGCTGGAGGTCAACCCGCAGCTGCACGGTATTCGTCACATCTGGACTTGGCTCAGGTCGTCGGGGGGATGGCCATCCCACTACCGGGATCTGTCTACCGGAATCCGATCTCCGGCCGCAACGAAGTGGTTGTACCCAACGTCAGCAGGACTGCCGTCCTGATTGGTGACTCGCAGTCAGAGCCCGCAAACGGATGGCCAAGGCAGGCGCTTGCAGCCTTGGGGTATAACGTTCATTTTGCCGGCCTGGGGGGTACGGGTTTCGTCAGAGCGAACGGCAGGGTGGGCAACTACATCGATGCCCTGGAGCTCGGCCACTGGCTGCTTCCAGTGGGCACTCCCGGCTTGGTGGTGGTGCAGGGCGGCGGGAACGACGCCGGCAGCGGTGCCACGGATGCCCAAATCACTGCAAATGCAAACCGGCTTCTTCAGGAGTTGAAATCGAGGTATCCCACCACCCGAATCGTCATGGTTGGGACACTCGGGCGCGGCGCAGGAAACGGTGGCGGCCGGCGGAGCCAAGTGGATGCGCTGCTGGCGACCATTGCAGCGAAGCAGGGCATCACCTTCATCAGCGTCGGCGACTGGTTGACCAAGCACAACCTGACCCACCGCCTCGCGGATACCGTTCATATGGATGCCGACGGGCGCAAAGCCCTGGGCATCCTGCTGGAGCGTCGCCTCCGCGAAATTAACGTTCCTGATCTTAAGGCCAGCACCGCCAGTTCCTTGGCCCGAACCGGGGAGGACAAGACGATGGACTGAAGCCAACGCTCTCCAGGAGCGGCGGCCCCAGCCCATCACCTGTTCAACTACGCCACTTCGGGCGGAAGCATCAGCTTGGCCCCGGGGATGGCGTTGAGCAGTGCCTTCGTGTACTCCTGCTGCGGCGATTCGAAGACCTGGTCGGTGGAACCGGTCTCCACCAGCCGCCCCTTCTCCATGACACACACGTGGTCCGCAATCTGCCGGACGACGGCAAGGTCGTGGGTGATGAACAGGTAGGTCAGTCCGAGGTTGGCCTGCAGGTCTGCCAGCAGGTTCAGGACCTGCGCCTGCACCAGCACGTCCAGCGCGGACACCGCTTCATCACAGATGATGACCTCGGGGTCCAGGGCCAGCGCACGGGCAATGGCAACCCGCTGGCGCTGCCCCCCGGAGAGCTCGTTCGGGTACCGCTGCACGGCGGACTGTGGCAACGCCACCTGGTCCAGCAACTCCCGGACCTTCTTCTCCCGGCTGGCCTGGTCGCCGATCTTGTGCACCCGCAACGGCTCTTCAATGGTGCGGAAGATGTTGTACATCGGGTCCAGGGAGCCATACGGGTCCTGGAAAATCGGCTGCACGCGGCGCCGGAACTTGAACAGCTCCCGGGTTTTGAGCAGGGAGGTGTCCAAGCCGTCGAACAATATTTTGCCGTCGGTTGGCTTTTCCAGCTGGAGCATCATCCTGGCCACCGTGGACTTGCCCGAACCTGACTCCCCGACGATCGCCGTCGTGGTTCCCCGCTGGACGTCGAAGCTCACGCCGTCCACCGCTGCGAAGTCCGTTGCCTTCCCCAGGCCCTGGCGGAGCTTGTACACCTTCCGCAGGTCCTGGATCTGCAGGACGTTGTCCGCGGCGGCCGTCGCGGCAGCGGGGGCCAGCAGGTCCGTCGTCTCCACACCCTGTTCCCTGGCTGCCTGGATGCGGCGGCTGGCCAGGGACGGGGCAGACTCAACGAGCCTCTTTGTGTACGGGTGCTGCGGGTTGCGGAGCAGTTCCAGCGAGGGTCCTGCCTCCACCACCCGGCCCTGGTACATCACGACAACCTTGTCGGCCCGTTCTGCCGCCAACCCCAGGTCGTGGGTGATGAGGAGTACGGACGTGCCCAGTTCGGTGGTCATGGTGTCCAGGTGGTCCAGGATCTGCCGCTGCACCGTCACGTCCAGGGCCGACGTCGGCTCATCGGCGATGAGCAGCCGAGGCTGGCATGAGAGCCCGATGGCGATCAGGGCACGCTGGCGCATACCGCCCGAAAACTCGTGCGGGTACTGGTTGGCACGCCGTTTGGCGTCCGGCAGGCCAGCCTCGGACAGCACCTTGGCGATGTCATCCGGCCCGCTGGGCCGCCCGTTGGCGCGGAGGGTTTCCCGTACCTGGTAACCGATCTTCCAGACCGGGTTCAGGTTGGACATGGGGTCCTGCGGGACCATGCCGATGGTGTTGCCGCGCAGCTCGATCATGCGCTGCTCGCTGGCGTGGGCAATGTCCTCTCCGTCGAGCAGGATCTGGCCGCCGGAAACCCGGCCGTTGTTGGGAAGCAGGCCGATGGCGGCCAGCGCGGTGGTGGATTTGCCGGAACCCGACTCGCCCACGATAGCGACGGTTTCACCGGGCATGATGGTCAGGTGCGCATCGCGGACTGCATGGACTTCGCCGCCACTGCTCTTGAACGTGATGGCGAGGTCCCGGATTTCCAGCAACGGCGTGGTGCCCTTGGTGCCTGCTTCATCGATGCGGACGTCTGGAGTTGTCATCTCTTTATCTCTCATCGCTGGCGGCTCTTCGGATCTAGGGCGTCACGGACGGCGTCACCCAGCATGATGAAGCTCAGCACCGTGATGGACAGTGCAGCAGCCGGATACAGAAGAATTTCCGGCTTGGTCCGCACAGAAGACTGGGCCGCAGCCCCAATGTCATTGCCCCAGGACATGATGCTCTGCGGCAGTCCGATTCCCAGGAAGGACAGGGTTGCCTCGGCCACGATGAAGACACCCAGTTCCAGGGTGGCCAGCACGATGATCGGGGCGAGGGCGTTCGGCAGGACGTGGCGCAGCAGCGCCCCG
Source organism: Pseudarthrobacter sp. NS4 (assembly GCF_024758005.1). Classification (NCBI taxonomy): domain Bacteria; kingdom Bacillati; phylum Actinomycetota; class Actinomycetes; order Micrococcales; family Micrococcaceae; genus Pseudarthrobacter; species Pseudarthrobacter sp. NS4. The sequence goes on from NZ_CP103288.1 coordinate 2,926,846, forward strand.
AATTTGGAGACTCCCAGCGCACGGGCGGCCGTGACGAAGTCCGCGTTGCGCACTTCGATGACGGCGCCGCGGGTAATGCGCGCCATCTGCGGCCAGGCCAGGAGCGAGATGACGAACACCACGGTCCATACGCTCCTGTTCTCGCGGAACAGGGGCAGCTGCGTGATCACCAGCGCACCGAGGATCAGCGGCAGCGCGAAGAAGATGTCGCCCAGGCGGGCGAGTACTGCATCGATCCAGCCGCCGTAGTACCCGGCGAGGGCGCCAACGGTCACGCCAATGACCAGCACGCACAGCACAGAGAGCAGGCCCACGGACAGCGATGCCTGCGTGCCGTGGATGACCCTCGAGTAAATGTCGCAGCCCTGGAACGTGAAGCCGAACGGGTGTCCGGCGGTGGGTCCGCCTTCCGAGTTGGCCAGTTCGCAGCCTGCGTTGGGGGGCACCGAGGTAAAGAGGCCCGGGAACAGCGCCACTACGGTCAGGGCAAGGATGAGAAGCGCCGAGATGATGAACAGCGGACGACGGCGGAGCTTTCGCCAGGCGTCTGCCCAGAGGCTGAGCGGTGCCTGGTCAGTCTTGACGGCGTCCGTTGCCAGCAGCGGGGTTTCGTCGATGGGCGCCACGAAGTGGCTGTTGTTACTGGTCATAGCGGATCCTCGGGTCAAGCCAGGCGTACAGGAGATCGACGAGCAGGTTGGCCACCACGAACACCAGCACCAGCACGCTGACGATGGAGACAATGGTGGGTCCTTCGCTGCGGAGGACTGCCTGGTAAAGCTTGTTGCCGACGCCCGGAACGTTGAAGATGCCTTCGGTGACGATTGCGCCGCCCATAAGACCGCCAAGGTTGGCGCCCAGGTAGGTCACTACAGGGATCAGGGAATTGCGCAGGATGTGGGCCACGACTACCCGCGGCCGGGACAGGCCCTTGGCAGTTGCGGTCCGGACGTAGTCGGCGTTCATGTTCTCGCTGACTGAGGCGCGCGTCAGTCGAAGGACGTACGCGAAGGACACCAGCCCCAGGACCACCGCGGGCAGCAGCAGGCTGCCCCAGTCGGCGTTGGCGCCCACGGTGGGTTTGGCCCATCCGAGTTGTACCCCGAAGACCAGCTGGAACACGAAGCCCAACACGAAGGTAGGAACTGCGATGACCACCAGGGAGGCCACCAGGACCGTGGAGTCGAACCAGCCACCGCGGCGCAGGCCGGCGAAAACGCCGAAGGCCACACCGAAGATTGCCTGGATGGCCAGGGCTTCGATGGCCAGCATGGCGGTCACCGGGAAGACCCGGGCAAGGCTAGCCGCGATGGGCTGGCCGGTGAAGTCGTTGCCGAGGTTGAAGGTGAAGAGGTTTTTCAGGAAGAGGCCGTACTGGACCCAGAAAGGCTCATCCAGGTGGTACTGGTTGCGCAGGGTGTCAATGATGGCCTGCGGGGGCTGCCGGTCGCCGAAGAGCGCCGCGATGGGGTCGCCGGGAAGGGCGAACACCATGTAATAGACCAAAAGCGTGGTGCCAATGAAGACGGGGATCACTTGCAGGAGTCGGCGCAAAATAAAGCGGACCACCGGATCACCAGCCTTCCGGGTGGAAATCAAACAGGTTCATGGGTGCCTTCCTGCCGCAAGCCAATGGGGGCCCGGCCTTGACCGGACCCCCATGTGCTTGTCGACAAGTTAGATCTGGGGACTACTTTGCCGTGATGTCGAAGTAGCGGACGCCGCCGTTCCAGCCGGTTTCGGCCTTCACAACGTTATTGCTCCACACGATCGGACGGGCCTGATCCCAGAGCGGCAGACCGGGAAGGTCCTCGAAGAGGATCTCCTGTGCCTGGTTGAACTTCTCGTTGGCTTCTTCGCTGGTATTGGCGGCAAGGCCTTCCTGGAGGAGCTTGTCGAACTCGGGGTTCGAGTACTTCTCGTAATTGGAGGAGGCGTTGGTAGCCCAGACCGGTCCCAGGAAGTTGTACAGCGACGGGTAGTCACCCTGCCAGCCGGCGCGGGTAAGACCCGGGAGCTCCTGGGATTTGCGCAGGTTCAGGACTTCAGCGAACTTGGCAAAGGGCTGGATTTCCGCCTGGATGCCGAGGTTGTTCTTGAAGCCGTTGGCTACGGCGTCGATCCATTCCTTGTTGCCGCCATCGGTGTTGGAGGCAATCTGGAGCGGCTTGGAGTCGTCGTACGGCTGGATCTTTTCAGCCTGTGCCCACAGGTCCTTGGCCTTGTCGGCGTCAAACGTGAGGATTTCGCTGCCCTCGATGCCTTCCTCGAAACCCTCGATGACCGGCGGAACGAATGCCTTGGCGGGGGTGCGGGTGCCGTTGAAGATGACCTTGGCGATTTCCTCGCGGTTGATGGCGTAGGAGAGGGCCTGGCGGCGGAGCTTGCCGGCTTCACCCTGGAAGTTCGGGTTGTACGGCGGGATGTTCAGCGTGGAGTTGGTGGCGACCGGCTTGGTGGCGTTGCGGTCCGGGAAGTCGGAGACGTAGGTCTTCAATGCGTTGGACGGAAGAACGTCGGTGACATCCAGGTTGTCGGACTGCAGGTCGGTGTAGGCCGGGCCCGGATCGGTGTAGAACTTGAAGGTCACGCCGCCGTTCTTAGCCTCGCGGGGACCCGTGTAGTCGGGGTTCTTGACCAGCGAGATGGACTGGTCGTGGATCCAGGCGCCTTCTTTTTCGAGCTTGTACGGGCCGTTGCCCACAGGGTTTTCGCCAAATGCCTTCGGGTCTGCCAAGGCAGCGGAAGGAAGCGGGAAGAAGGCGGAGTACCCAAGGCGGAGCGACCAGTCAGCCTCAGGCTGGGCAAGCTTCACCGTGATGGTGGAATCATCTGTTGCTGCCAGGCCGGACATGGTTTCGGCCGTGGGTGCAGGGGTGGTGGTGGTCTTGCCGTCGGCAGCCTTCTCGGTGGTTACCGCAGAGACCTCTTCATACCCGGCGATTGACTCGAAGAAGAATCCGTTGTTCTGCAGGTTCTTGGAGTTGGCTGCGTAATTCCAGGAATCCACAAACGTCTTGGCGGTGATTTCCTCGCCGTTGGTGAACTTCTGGCCCTGCTTGACCTTGATGGTCCAGTTCTGCGCATCCGCAGATTCGATCGATTCAGCCAGTGCGTTGACCGGCTTACCCTGCGCGTCGTACGTCCGCAGGCCTTCAAAGAGGAGTTCTACAACGCGGCCGCCGTAAACTTCGTTGGTGTTGGCCGGCAGCAACGGGTTCTGTGGTTCGTTGCTGTAGGCGGTGATGACCTTGTTCGGATCGCCGGCTGAGTCGCTGGCCCCATCAGTGGTGCCGCCTCCAGCGCCGCACCCGGTCAGGGCAAGTGCAGCGATTGCCACGATGCCCAGTGCTTTGGAAGTGCGCGTGAAACGCATTCCGCCTCCTATGAGTTGTGGGAGATAACGAGGGGAAATTGTGCTTCCCCGCAGGCCGGACGCAGCTCTCGGCTGTGACGCAACCTACATATAACGATTAGCCTAACTGCACGAAGTCCAGATACTGGTACTCCGTTGCCAAACCGTGACCGCGTCACGTCGACGTGATAGCCGGTAAACGGAAGTTGTGCAAGTCACATGCTACTCGCCAGTAGCCTCTGAGGGCGAACCGGCCGTGAACGTTCCCGGCAGGAGCTGGTGGAGCCCCTGCAGGCAGGCCAGGACGGCTAGGCCAGGCGCCAATCCCATACGTTCCACCAAACCCCGAGTGGCCCGGAACTCGATTTCACTCCCGCGATCCGGGGCCCGAAGGCTGTGGTCCCGAGGGTCTGGTACAGCGGAAGCCCGTAGGCGTTCTCCCAAATCTGTTTGTCGATTTCGGCGAGAAGCTCGTCCTGTTTGCCGAGGTCGGTGGTTCCCGCCAGTTGTTCCATGGCCTTGTCCGCGTCGCCGTCGGAGAAACCGTTGAAGTTGCTGCCGGCACCGGTACGGAAGATCTGGGGAACCCTGCTGACTCCGGCGCCTGTCCCGATCCAGCCCAGCAGCGCAGCGTCATGGCCTTCCCCGCCCAGGGACTTTGCCCAGTCCGCACTGCCCTGCCCGCCGTCGACTACGCGGAACCCCGCCAGCGCCGCCGAGTCCCGGATCAATGCGAAGGCTGTGGCACGGTTGGGGTTGTCCCTGTTGTAGAGAATCCGGACCGCGGGAGTGTCACCGTTCAGGAGCGCCTTGGCTCCCTCAATGTCCACTTCAGCGAAATCCGCAGACCCGTTGTTTTTCGCCGTGTCCGCATACCTGGGCTGCGCCGGCAGGAAGACGTGGGAATCCAGCGGTTTGGCGTCCGGAAGCAGATCCCCCACGACGGCGTCGACAATGGCCTGGCGTGGAACCGTCTTGAGGAAGGCCTCACGGACGTCTTCCTCCGCAAAAGGCCCGGCAAAATTAAGGTCAAGGTGATCGTAGCCGGACTGGTTGTACCGCTCGATAGTGTTGCCCTGCTCAGCCAGGCCTGCGAAAACATCCTCGGTGCCGGCGGAGGGTTGGGGCGAGATGATGTCCGCCTGCCCGCTCCGCAGCGCGTCAACCGCTGCGGGCAGTGCCCCGGTGAAGCGGATGTTGATCTCATCGAGCCACGGCTCCGCTCCCCAGACATAGTCACGGTTCCGCACGAGCCTCATGGAAACCTCCGGAACGATGTCCCGCACGATGTAGGGGCCGCTGGAGAGGTACAGCGCGGGATCATCGGGAAGGGTTTTGGTGTCAAAGCCGGAGTTCCAGAAATCAGCGACCCTCTTCAGCTCCGCGTTGGCCACGGGCTTCGCGGGGTCACCGCGGGGTGAGTCCTGGATCAGGTCAACCAGGTCTTCTTCGTCGTTCAAGCCGCTCTTTGCTGCAATAACGTGCGCCGGCAGGCCGACGTCGAACGCAACTTCCCAGTCGGCGTAGGGTGTGGCGTACTCGAGGGTGATCGAACGTCCGTCGCTTCCGACCTCCGGGAGGTTGGTCCCTGCCAGGCCGCTGGTGTCCGAGGCCACGGAGAAGTACTTGGTCCCTGTTCCGGCAAGGGGGTCGGCGTCGTCGAAGTATCCTGACCCGGCAGCCCAGCTCAAGAGGAGGTCTCCTGCGTCGATTGCTTCGCCGTCGGACCATTTGACGCCTTCGTTGACGGTGTACTTCACCTTCAACGGTTCGTCGGAAACTTTCTCGAACCGCCCAAAGTTGTCATTGCGCAGGACGGCGGCGTTGTCATCCAGGTAGTAGAACCCGGAATGGGTGATGTAACCGACTTTGGAATTGATGTCGGTGTTGCCGTCGGCGCTGTAGGGGTTGAAGGAGGAGAACGCGTTAACCTCGGCGACGGTGGCAATGCCGCCCCGTTTGGTTTCCCCCACCACCACGGGCGCACTGCCGCCGCCGGAGCAGCCTGAAAGAACCAGCGCAGCCGCCACCGCCGCGGTAATGTACTGCATCAGACGCCTGACCGGCATGCCGCCTCCTTGGGTATTCCCTCACCGGGAGGGGGACCTGGAGTCGCCAGGATCACGCCCTACGTAGTCAGGATAAGGTCTGTGGCCGCTTAGACGTTGAAGCGGAACGTACCCTAGATACCCGCACAAGGTCGGCCGCCGTTGGTTTCATTGAATTTTAGCGGTTCTGGCAGTGGGCCAGTGTCGGACCGTTTCGCCTTGTTGCGGACCTCTTGCGGACTTTCTGCGGACTGGAAGGCAAACTGGGCCGCATGACTGAATGGATAGACTACCCGCACGCAAACTGCTGCCCGTGCCACACGACACGAAAGATTGCCTACAGCATCGAGGAAGCCGCAGCCAGAGTCGGAGTCAGTAGCCGTACGCTACGGGAACAGATAGCCGACAGCTACCTCATAGCACGGTACGTGGGGACGAAAGCCCTCATAGCGCACGAGGACCTGGTTACGTGGCTGAACAGCCTTCCGTCAGAGCCCAAGAGGAAATAGCACGATTGTGCTGTTTCACGAAAGGTGCCCCGCCAGAATCCTCGCTGGCGGGGCACCTTCATAGTTTAACAGGAAGCCCCGCCCTCCGAAGAGAGCGGGGCAACTTAGTTGGGGAACTTAACCGGTCTTACGGTCCCCAGCCGTAGGTGACGAACGCGGTTCCTTCGGCAGGGTTAGCGCCTGACTGGTTGTAGATGACGAACTCCACGCCTTCATCTGAGTTGAGCGTGACCTTGGCCAGGTACGGTTCCGTCTCAGCGAACAGGCTTTGCCGCTGCCTCTTATTGAAGGTGTCCACAGAGGCAATGGTGGTGCCGTCTTCGCGCCGGATCTTCACGCCGAGCGTTCCAGTGCCAGCCTTTTTCAGGACGCCGTAGTCGAAGATGTAGAGCGTCCGGTTGGTGGATGATCCGCGGGTGTGCCCGAACAGTTTGTTCTCGGTGACTCCGAGGACGTGATAGCCACTGTTCTGCGTCTCCCAGGCGTAAGGCATGGCCCTGCGCTTCGTGACCGGCATGGGCGCGGTCCCGCGTGCGATCCGGCACTTGTAGTAGGCGTAGTCAAAGTTCGTGCTGATGCCGAACGTTGTGAGCCAGAACGTATCACCGTGGATCTCAGCCTGACCCACGGGTGCTAGGGCGGCGTTGATGGTGGCCTCGGTAGGGTAGGCGGCGATCTCGTAGATGGTCGCACCCTGATCTTCCACGGCGTATAGGTGGACTGCCTTGTCGAGGTTCACGCCGGCTGTCGGCTCCTGAGAGGCCGAGCAGACCCAGCGTGTGCCGTCGCTGCTGGCCTTCGCCGTGAACCAGCCGGTCGAGTTGAACCTGTAGACCCGCTCCACAACCGGGGCCGCAATGCCGATCTGGTTACGGTGCATCCTCATCAGGTACGGGTTGGATGATGCGTCACCGGTCCAGGCGATGTAGTCCGGGAACCACATCATGCCGATGGAGCGGGCCGCGTCCGGCGAGCCGGTCTGCGCTTCCACCTGCTCATTCAGCACTACAGGTTCCACGCCTGTCTTGGCGGCGTTGGTCCGGTAAATGCCAGCTTTCGGGCGGGTGTCCCCCAGCATGAAGTACACGCGCTGGGAAACGCTGTCGTACTGGCAGGAGTGCATGTGGTCGATCCGGTTGGGATCGGTCGTGCCGCCGCCCGGGAAGGTCGCGAACGTCGCCCATGTCAGCCCGTCGTCCGTGGAGCGGTAGATCATCACGTCCACGCTGTTGGCGGGGCTAATGTACTCCACGTAGTACAGGTGCCCGTTCGCCGCGTCCTGGCACCACGACTGGACGCCCATGAGCCGGGTTGCGGCGCGGAGGGTGTGAACAACCGTCCACGTCAGGCCGTCGTCAGTGGAGCGCACAATCTTGGTAGGGCTCTCCAAGGAGTGCGTCAGCAGTGTGCCAGCGGTGGTCTTCAGGAACGCTCCCGATGAGCCACCAAGGCCCGCGGCGTGCCGTCCAAGCCGCGTCCACGTCATGCCGCCGTCCGTGCTCTTACGGAACGTGTTGTCAAAGCCCACAGCGTAGAGCGTCTGCCCGTTCGCTTCGGTCCAGAGGATACGGAAGTCAGCTGTTGGGTTGGGCAGCGAGTCGAGCACCGTGAGCGTCGGAACACGAACGGGCTTGAGGAACTGCCCGCCGTTGTCCAGTTTCTTCACGCCGGCATAAGTGGCAGTAAGTGCCTTTGCCGTCTCGCTCTCGGGGTCTTTGATTTTGGTGGTGGTCAGGGCGTCAAGCAGGTGCGGCAAAACAGGCTTCGGATCAAGAAATCCCATGATTGTTCTTCTCTTTCAGTAGGGTGCTGATTTCGTTATTGAGCATTTGGGGTTAGGTGCCCAGCGCCGCGAGTCGGCGCGTTACGGCGTGCGCTGTTGAAATGGGGTCGTCAACCTGGATGCTGAAGTTGTTCACCATCCCGGATCCCCCAGCCGCACCAATCGCGCCTACAGGGGTGAATGAGCCGGTACTGAACGCCGGCACCGAGGGGACAGAAACCAGCCCAGTAACCGAATCGGCTACCTTCGCGTGCATCCCGTCAATACCGAGAATCAAACCCTGACCAATGTTCACGCCATACTCACGGAACACACGGGACGGGGAACGGATGCCTAGCAGGTCCTCAAACGGGCCACGGATCGCCTCGGGAACAATATTCAGGACCGCACGGCCAATGGAACCCATCATGGAGCCGATACCGTTGATGAGCCCTTGGATGATGTTCACGCCCACGCTGAACAGTGCGGATCCGGCGTTACCAATCGCCCCGGTGATGCGCCCGATCAGGCCAGAGAAGAACCCAACAACGTTACCGATCATGGAGGACACGCCATTGACCACGTTGTTCCACGTATCAGCGAAAAACCGGCCAATATTGCCAAGAATCGAACCGACAAAGCCGGCCGCGTTGGAGAGTCCCGCACGAATCACAGTTCCCACGACGCCGATGACACCTGACACGATGGCCTGAATGTTATTCCAGATGCCGCCGAAAATGTTTTGGATGCCGCTCCAGACCTGCGACCAGTTCCCGGAAATGGCGCCCGTCGCAACCTGAATCACGCCCTGGATGACCTGCATCACTCCGGCAACCAAACTGCCAATGGTATTGAACACGATGTCAACCACCGGCAAGAGGTTCTGCACCGTGGGAGTCAATACCGAGATGAGCTGATCAATAAACGGCCCCACCGCGGCCACAAGGCCATGGAACGCCTCCCCCACCCTTGCAGCCACCGGCTGGAACGCGGCAAAAGCACCACCAAGCCCGCCGCCGCCGATCCCAGACGTGAGCGACGAAACCCACGGCAGGACGTTGGTATTGATGAACGATGAAACCTCAGTGATGATCGGCAGGAACGCCGTACCAAGCTGGGTTTGAATGTTCTCCCACGTCGCCGCCATGCGCTGCTGCTGACCGGCGAGCGTCCCAGACTCCTTAGCGAAATTGCCGTGAGCGTCCGCCGTCTGATCCATGATCAGCGCCATAGTTGCCGCCTGGTTAGCCTCAGCCGACAGTGCCCCGCCTACCTTGGAAAAACCGAGCTCAGCAGCCTTGGCATCAATCGCAGCCTGATTCAGGGATACGCCGTAAGCCTCCAGAGGGTCCCGCTCACCCTTCAGCGCCGACGATAGTGCCTCGACAGCCTGCGAGGTATCCCCGCCGAACATAGACGCAAGATCGGCGCCCAGGGTGACCATCTCGTTAGTCTTCCCCGCGAGCTCATCCATCGGCACGCCGGCATTCTTGAGCTGGGAACCAAGGACAGTGCCAAGCTTGTTGTACTCATCCTGGGTTAGGCCAACGGTCGTTGCCGCCGTCTTGGAAAAACCGAGCATGTCCGCGGCCGCGGTCTTGAATACAGAGCCGATGGCTCCGCTGCTCTGCTCAAGCTCCCCAGCCTTACCGATCGCGTCTTTGAGGACATCCCCAGTCTTGAGAGCGATGCCCGCGATTGCAGCCGGCCCAACCATCTTCCCCAGACCGGCAAGGAAAGTCCCGCCAACCTGCTTCCCGGCGTCCGAGCCGACCCCGCCAACATCCCCGAAAGCCTCTTTGATCTTTCCGCTAATCTTCGAGGTTTCGGGAATGATCGAGATGTACGCGGCCCCTAATTCAGTTGCCATGTCTAGCCCTTCCTTTCATTGCCTGGCTGATCCGTCGTCCAGCGCGCCGGATCCATATCCAGATCGTGCAAATTCATCCGCAGCTCGGCATTCCATGTCTGCGGGTAAGCAGACTTGAAAGCGCTAGCTGCTGCCCCGGTCAGAGCCACAATGACGCTCGCGGGCAGCTTCTTGTTCCGGCTACGGCCAATCTCGTCATCGATGCGCCGAAACTCGGCCATGTCATCCTCGGCCATCGCCAGGATCATGCGCAGCGCATACGCTGCTGCGACCTCCTGTGTTGTTTTTCCTGCCATGTCTTTGCTCCTTTTCGTTGATGTGTTCACCATTTGCGGCTAGTCCTTAGCGGCCCCGGATCCGGCTTAGGTCTGGGGTTCTTACTCCCGTCGCCCTTCGCTGAGTTACAGCCGCGATGCATGCCCTGAAGACCTGCCAGGCCCGGCGCCATCCTGCCGCCAAGGTTCACGGCCTCGATATGATCGGCGGTGAAGCTCCGGGCGTCCTTCCAAAAATCCGGGTACCGCTTCCGGTCCTCCATGTCCCACAAAAAAGGGCCACCGCATGCCACGCACGCTAGGCCCTGTGCCTGATACCTCCGCTTCAGCGCCTCCCGCTGGGCCACATAGCGCCTGTCATTCCTGTACGTCTTCACAGCGGCCCCACCGCCCGATAGAACGCTTCCCGCGTCTCCCTGAAGAACGCCGCGAATCCGACCTGCCCCGCGGGCCAGGAATGCTGACGTGCCCACTCGAACCGAGCCAGCTTCCACCGCACAGGATCCGGACCTGCCTGATCCAGCCAAAGATGCCGGGGCAACTCCAGCGCCACGCCCTGCCGCTTCCGCCTCACCATCAGATTTCCACCTCATCCCACGGCTGATCCGGGGGCAGGTTCGCTCCCAAGTCAGACGGCAAATCCTCCACCCCGTCCGGCAGGTTCGCCTCAGCCCACGCACACCGCGCCTCATCCCACGCCGCCCACCGCTGATAATCCGAACCGCCCGGCCAATCAGCAAGAATGAACGTCAGAACGCTCTCCGGGATCTTCGCGCCGTTGACAATCACCTCGCGCTGACGGCGCCTAACCACGAGCCCGCCCATATACACCACGCACGCCACGCGCCAGCGGCAAATCATCATCCAAACCGGGAATCTGCAACGACGCCAACAACCGCGCCAGCGTGAGCCGCTGCTGCCGGGCCTCACCAACCGCCGGATGCAACCTCAAGCCCTGCGAACTGGTGATCATCAGCCCATCAACCTTCACAGCGGAGTCAAGCTCCACGATCCGGTCCCGAACACGGCACGCTTCCTCCAACAGGGCAAGCTCATGCTCAGCCCATTCAAACTCTGCCGTGGCAACTTCCCACAGCTTCTTGCCAGCGGCCTTCAAACCTCTGGGACTAGCCATAATCAACCTTTCAAGGGCCTAACGTTTCGGGTTCAGGGAGAGAAACTGTGCCAATGCCGGAGGAGGCACAGGATCGGGGGTGGCCGGGGGGTGTGCCCACCCACCGGCAGGCAGAGGGGCCGGGCGGGGCGGTGATGACCCGCTGCCCTGCTCCCCTGCCTGCCGTGGTTGTCATTTGCTCTGTGCCCTCAGATACCTACGTAGTCGCCCACGAAGGGCTTGGTGCGTGCGGTGTTCATTGATGGCGCGAGCTGGTCGGCGGTGGCGCCGCCGCGGTGGTGCTGGTCTTCCGGGTCTATCTCAACGGGGCGGTGCATGCCGCGTCCTACCTGTTCGTACCGGGTTTCGATGGGTGCGGGTCGGCGGTAGTGCTTGTACTCGTCGAGGTCTGAAGCTTCGATGGTGGCGCCGAGGGTGATGAGTGCGCCCCACTTTCCTGCCCGGCCGGTGGCGTTCTCCCATGCTTCCCAGACGCGGCGGCGGTGGAGGGCGCCGGGGTTGACGGTGAGCGGGAGGGTGCCGTCTGCGCCTTGGATGGTGAGGCCGGCGAGGCGTGCGGCTTCGGTGAGGTTGGGGACCTGGCTGGTCAGGGCCGCGGCGAGGGCGGGCGCGTGCGCCCATGCGCTGCGCTGTTCGTCGGTCCCTGACATGAGGTGTTCGGGTGCGGTTTCGATGTCCACTGCCTGCATGGCTTCGGTGAGGGTTTGCGCGGTGGTGTTGAACTTGGCGGCGAGTGCCTCATAGTTCGCCGCGGCGGTCTTGGCGTATTCGTTCCGCAGTGCCGGGTACACCTCATCGGCAACAGCGTTCATGACGGTTGCCCGGTCTACGTGGTTGGCAAGTTCCGCGAGGGTCAGCGCGTTCAGTTCCGCGATACGCTCCGGGGTTTCTTTTCCGAGGATGGCGGCGGTGAGTTGCTGCTGTGCGGTGCTGGCCTGGTTGGCGTAGTCGTTCCAGCGGGTGAGGATCCGGTCGTATTCCTTGGTGGTTTTCCCGCCCGCGTTGGTGACGGTGGCGATGCTTGCGGTGAGCGTGTGCAGGGATTCGATGATGGTCATTTTCAGTTCTCCAAAGCGTTGTAGATGAGTGCGGTGAGTGAGTTGTCGTCATTGAGGGCTAGGGGCGCGTCTTGTTCGTCGGCCTGGTATTCGGTGGGTTGAGCGTCGGGGAGGCCGAGTGCGGCTCTCAGGGAGGATTCGAGGTCTGACATGGTGCGCTCCTTTAGGCGGTGGGGATGGTGAAGGTGTAACCGGCGATTCGTTCGTCGCCGGTGCGTTGGAGTCCGCAGCCGGGGGCGCGGTGGAATGTAGTGCCGGGGTTACTGGGGACGGCTCCGTTTTCGTGCCGGTGCACGCCGTTGCAGTAGGGGCAGCGGACTTTGATGTATTTGCCGTTGACTTGCAGGACGCCGGCTGTTGGGGTGGTCATGGTCTATTCCTGTTCGTTGGTTGGTTCGTCGCCTGGCTCGTAGATGGCGAGGCGGCTTTCTGCTTCTATGGCTCGTGCTTGCCAGTGCCTAAACAGGTCGTGCTCTTCTAGAGCTTTGGCTTTGTAGATTTCGCAGAGGTCTATGAGGTCTTGGCGTGAGAGCGAAGCGCTCATGATGCCGCCTGCCCGCTCAACCACGCGCAGTCATCACAGCAATCTCGGCCTGCGTCCAGTGCTCGCTGATTCAACCTCCCGTTGCAGCCAGGAGTTGAGCAATCAGGGAAAGAACGAAGAGGCCTTGAAGAATGGCTGGGCGCGGGGCGAATTTCTTCTGAAGCTTTTCTTTCTTGAGGAACTGCTTTAGTACTTAGCCTTTCCTCTGCCTCTGCCTCTTCCTCTTCCTTTCCTTCAACCGTCACGTGACTGTCACGTGACGGTTGGTTATCTACGGGCTTGTCCTGCTCGCGCTTCCTGCGCTGACGGGTTCGGTCGGCCTCTCTGCGGTTCTCCAAGGCTGCTTCCAACTTCGCCGCGGAGGTCTGGATCTTGAGGAAGTCGCTTATCACCCATCCGTCAGGGGCGGGCGCCCAGAGGCCTTGCTGCACCAACATGTCTGGCCCTGACTCATCTGCAAAGGGAATGAGGTAGAGGTCTTCTCGGGTCACGGCCCCGTCTGTCATGTTGGAGACGGCCCACGCGTTAGCCAGGACAAAGAGCCGGAAATGCTCTGGCGGCAGCCTAAGCACCCGCCTGTCGTTCAGGTAGTAAGTGGGAAACCGTGAATCCATTTAGACCTCCGGGGCCTCGTGGGCAGCAACGGCTTGCACTGCCGCGGTTAGGTCGGCGGCGAACCGGAGCGCTTCGGCCGGCGACAGCACTGCGTAGTCCGGCGCCTCGTGCTCAGCCATCCACACTTCGATGGAGTGCTTTTGAGTCCTGTAGTCCCAGGTCGGCGTGATGATGTAACCGCGGGCAATCGTCTCGGTTCCGATCCAACGGCTTTCCGACTTGGGGGCCAGAGTGTAGCCGGCGGGTGGCATTGGGATGGGGCCGAGGACCTCCAGCAGCCTCGGCAGCGTCATACCCAACTCGATGGCCGTTTCCGCGAACTCTCGAAACGTGGCCGGGTACTTGGTAGTGTTCATGATGAATCTCCTAGGAATTGGTGGGTTCTGAGACCGTGACGGACTTTGGCGAGGCGTCGCGGTCTTTCTCTGTCTTCAGGGCGACCTTGCAGGCCTTAGCCGGTGTCGTTCCCCGTGCCTCGTCCGTGGGCTGCCGATATGGGTTCTTAGCGTCTACTACTGCGCTGTTCAGCGGTCCCTCGTGGCTGGTGCCGTTCCAGTAGCCGGATTCCCAGGCTGCGGCGAGGTCGGCTTCTGAGTAGGTGCGGCCCATCAGGACGCTTCCTCGAACGCGGCGTTTATGTAGTCCTCAACATCGGAGGCCCTGAACATCCGGCGCCCGCCGATCTTGGCCGACTTTGGCGCGGTTCCTGCGTGGATCATCCAGCGGAGCTGTGCCTCAGACTTGCGCAGCCGTTCGGCAGTTTCCGCCAGCGTGAGCAGCGTTGCGATTGCTAGTGCCATGACGTTCCTATTCTCTCAGGGACTTCTGCTGTAGTCCGGACATGAATAGCATGGCTGGTGATTGGGGGTGGTGTCAAGCTCTTGGGGAATGTAGTCTTATTCGCATGGAGAATAAAGAGCTCAGTGTCGGCGACGTGGCCAGACGCACCTTTGGTGAATCAGTGAGAAAGTACCGCTTGGCAAACGAGTGGACGCAGGACACCCTTGCGCGGAACGTCACGAAAAATGGCGTCAATGCTACTCAGACAATGATTGCGAAGATTGAGCGGGGCGACCGGCCCACTTCCATCAGTGAGGCAGCCGTGATCGCCGCTACTTTTGGCATCCCCGTGCAGGCTCTCTTGCCGCTCGATAGAGAATCTGCCACTCAGTCCCAGCTAGGCGTCCTTCTATCGAACTTCAATAGCCAACTTGCGCGGCTTGCGATGTTCAGGGCCCAGGCGCTGAACATGGAGGATGCTCTGGAGGACACCCTCAATGAGTGGGATGAATACGTAAGGGACTTGACGCCATCAGAGCGGGATCATCTTGCGGCGGTAGATATTGATGCCCGCCCCAGCTCCGAGAACGGAATGAGGGATAAGCTTCGTGGCGAGCATTCAAAAGCGAGATAACGGCTCTTGGCGCGCACGGTACCGCGACGACGCGGGCAAGGAGCACGCCAGGCACTTCCCCCGGAAGATAGACGCTCAGCGGTGGCTTGATGAGGTCACAACTTCTGTCGTTACCGGCTCTTATGTGGATCCGAAGTCTGGCAAGGTAACGCTCAACTCATTCTTTGCGGACTGGTCACAGCGACAGATCTGGGCAGCCGGCACGGCTAAGGCCATGAGCTTGGCCGTGCGCTCGTGCACGTTCGGTGACGTGGAGTTCCGCAACCTCAAGCGCTCCCACGTTGAGGCGTGGGTAAAAAAGATGACCGTTGACGGCTTGGCGCCAGGAACGGTGAAGACCCGATACAACAACGTCCGCTCAGTGCTGCGCGGAGCCAGGAATGACAGGATGCTTGCCACGGATCCGGCGGACGGCGTTGCGCTGCCCCGCGGCCGGAAGGCTGAGCACGCAATGGCTATCCCTTCCCCAGAGGACGTGGGCAAGCTGTTGGCCGCTGCTGAGGTTCAGTTTCGCCCGTTCGTGGCTATGTGCGCTTTCGCTGGGCTGCGGCTCGGTGAGGCTGCGGCGGTGCAACTCACTGACATTGACTTCCTGCGACGCACTCTGAAGGTTCAGCGGCAGATACAGCGGGCAGGCAAGGGGGAAGTTGCCATCACTCCCCCGAAGTACGGTTCAGAGAGGCTTGTGCACATCCCTGACGGGCTGGTGCAGATCCTCGCCCAACACGTCGAGCACATAGGCGTGCATAGCGTCCATCAATGGCTGTTCATCGGTGATGGCGGGCTGCCTCCGCACCAGAACACGACGGGCTACTGGTGGCGGAAGACAGTGAAGGCTGCGGGGCTCTCAGACGTGCGCTTGCATGACCTCCGGCACTTCTACGCCTCGGGGCTAATTGCGGCCGGCTGTGACGTTGTGACGGTCCAGAGAGCGCTAGGTCATGCCAAGGCAACCACGACGCTGAACACGTATTCGCACTTGTGGCCGACAGCAGAAGACCGCACAAGGTCAGCAGCCGGAGCCATGATGGAAGAAGCTCTCCGGATTCCTGCGGACTCTGTGCGGACTGGCTGAACCTAAACCCACTGTTTACGGGGGAAAAAGGGCCTAACTAGACGTTGAAGCGGAACTCCACCACGTCGCCGTCCGCCATGACGTATTCCTTACCCTCAATCCGAACTTTACCGCGGGACTTGGCTTCAGCCATGGAACCGGCATCGACGAGATCGTCAAATGACACCACCTCGGCCTTGATGAAGCCGCGCTGGAAGTCCGAGTGGATGACTCCGGCGGCCTGGGGAGCTGTGTCACCCCGGTGGATGGTCCACGCGCGGGCTTCCTTGGGCCCTGCGGTGAGGTATGTCTGCAGGCCGAGGGTGTGGAAGCCCACGCGGGCCAGCTGGTCCAGCCCGGACTCGTCCTGTCCGTTCATCTCCAGCATCTCGCGGGCTTCTTCCTCGTCCAGTTCCACGAGGTCGGATTCGAGCTTGGCGTCGAGGAAGATGCAGTCCGCCGGGGCAACCATGGCCCGCAGTTCTTCCTGCTTTTCTGGGCTGCCCAGGATTGCTTCGTCCGCGTTGAACACGTAGATGAAGGGCTTGGCCGTGAGCAGGCTGAGCTCCTTGAGGTGCTCCATCTCCAGCTTGTCGCCCTTGATGGAGGAGTAGATGGTGTCACCGCGTTCCAGCACCGCCTGGGCAGCCTTGATGGCTGCAAGCTCGGCGGCCTCCCGCTTCTTGATCTTGACCTCTTTTTCGATCCGGGGAATGGCCTTTTCGATGGTCTGCAGGTCGGCGAGGATCAGCTCGGTGTTGATGGTTTCCATGTCCGAGCGGGGGTCGACCTTGCCGTCAACGTGGATGACGTCGGGGTCATCGAACACGCGCACCACTTCGGCGATGGCTTCGGCTTCCCGGATATTGGCCAGGAACTGGTTGCCCAGCCCTTCCCCTTCCGATGCGCCCTTGACGATGCCGGCGATGTCCACGAAGGAGACAGCGGCCGGCAGCACCCGCTGCGACCCGAAGATTCCGGCCAGCTTGTCCAGCCGGGGGTCGGGCAGGTTCACGACGCCGACGTTCGGTTCGATGGTGGCGAACGGATAGTTCGCTGCCAGGACCTGGTTGCGGGTGAGCGCGTTGAAGAGAGTTGATTTGCCGACGTTGGGCAGTCCGACGATGCCAATAGTAAGAGCCACGAGCATTGATTCTACCCGCAGGGCGTCCCCGCCCAGTAACGGCCGATGTCATTGCCTCCGATTGTCAGAGCCCCGTGCAACAGTGAGGGCATGGATGTTTTTGCGTTGATTCTGGCCTTGTTCATGCTGCTGCTTGGTGCCCTCGCAGGTGCTGCCGCCACCTATTTTGCGTTGCGGAAGAACTCGCATGCCCTGGAATCGGATTTCGACGCGGTCTCGTCCCGGCTTTCGGAGGTCAGCGCACAGTTCGCGGCAGCCGACGCCGAGCGGCGGCTTCTGACGGCACAGAACCGGGAGTTGGGCGAGGCCCGGACGCAGGACGGCAGCGTGCTCCGTGCACTGGCACCAGTGGCGGAGAAGCTCACGGCCGTCCAGCAGCAGGTGGCGCTGCTGGAGCGCGACCGGGTGGAACAGTACGGCCAGCTCGCGCAGCAGCTTCAGGAAGCCAGGCTCTCGGATGAACAGCTGATCCGGTCCACGCACGCATTGGAATCGGCCCTGCGGTCCAACAGTGCTCGTGGCCAGTGGGGCGAAGTACAGCTGCGGCGGGTGGTGGAGGCCTCCGGGATGCTGCGCCACGTCGATTTTGTGGAGCAGGTGCACAGTGCCGGCGGTGAATCTGCAGTCCGTCCCGACCTTGTGGTGCAGCTGCCCGGCGAAAAGCAGCTGGTGGTGGATGCCAAGGTTCCGTTGTCGTCCTACCTGGAAGCCCAGGAACTGGGAGCGGAAGATCCCCGGCGCGCGCAGCAGGGGATCTTGACAGCAACTGACCGCCGCACCCAGCAGTCCCTGTTGGCTGCGCACGCCAAGGCCCTCCGTGCGCATGTGGACTCGCTCAGCAATAAGAAGTACTGGGACATCCCCGGCAATTCCCCGGAACTGGTGATCTGCTTCATCCCGGCCGAGTCCATCCTTGCCGCCGCGCTGACGGCCGATGCGGAGCTCCTGGACCACGCCTTGTCCAGGAACGTGGTCCTGGCATCCCCCAGCACGTTGTTGGCCGTACTGAAGTCGGTCGCCTTTACCTGGCGGCAGGATGTGCTGACGGACAGCGCGCGGGAACTGTTCGATCTGGCGAGGCAGCTCTATGACCGGATGGGAACGCTGGGGGAAAACGTCAGCAAGCTGGGGTCCTCGCTGAAGTCCTCGGTGGACCGTTACAACTCCATGGTGGGCACGCTGGAAGCCCGGGTCCTGCCCACGGCCCGCAAGCTCAACAGTCTGGATGAGTCAGGTTTGGTCGCTCCGCCGGCAGTGGAGGTCACGCCGCGCGCCCTGGCCGCTCCGGAACTCCAGCAGGATGAGGCTGCCGCCTAGGACGGACGCCGCTGCCGGGAACGGAACGATGTCAGCTGCGCGGCCTGCGCCCGCCCAGCGCGCGGCTGACATCGCCGGCCTGCTTCAGGGTTGCGCGGAGCTCCTTGGGCAGCGAGAAGAGGAGGTCTTCCTCAGCCGTGACCACTTCCTCCACCGTGCCGTAGCCGTAGTCGGCGAGCAGGCGCAGCACGTCCTGCACCAGCACCTCAGGCACTGATGCCCCGGAGGTCACGCCCACGGTGGCCACGCCTTCAAACCAGGCCTCGTCCACCTCGTTGGCGAAGTCCACCCGGTAGGAGGCTTTCGCGCCGTATTCCAAGGCCACTTCCACCAGCCTGACCGAGTTGGAGGAGTTGGCCGAGCCAACCACGATCACCAGGTCTGCCTGGGGTGAAATCTTCTTGATGGCTACCTGCCGGTTGGTGGTGGCGTAGCAGATGTCATCACTGGGCGGATCCTGGAGGGTGGGGAACCGCTCCTTGAGCAGCCGCACCGTCTCCATGGTCTCGTCCACGCTCAGGGTGGTCTGCGAAAGCCAGATCACCTTCTCGGGATCACGGACGGTGACTTTATCCACCTCGTGGGGGCCGTTGATGATCTGGATATGCTCCGGCGCTTCGCCGGCAGTCCCTTCGACTTCCTCGTGCCCGTCATGGCCGATGAGGAGGATGTCGAAATCGTCCTTGGCAAACCGGACGGCTTCCTTATGGACCTTGGTGACCAGGGGGCAGGTGGCATCGATGGTGCGCAGTCCGCGCTCCTCGGCTGACTCGACGACAGCCGGTGAAACCCCGTGCGCGGAAAAGATGACCAGGGCACCCTCAGGCACCTCATCGGTTTCGTCCACAAAGATGGCGCCCTTTTCCTCCAGGGAAGTCACCACGTGGACGTTGTGCACAATCTGCTTCCGCACGTAGACGGGAGGCCCGTAATGTTCCAGGGCCTTCTCAACGGCGATCACTGCGCGGTCGACACCGGCGCAGTATCCGCGCGGTGCGGCCAGCAACACTTTCTTGGTCCCCGCGACGGGGGCGGCAGCTGCTACTTCCTCCGGGGAGCGGCGCCTACGCGGGATGGTTGGCATCGAAAGGGAAACAGCGGAGGAGGTCATTTCTCCATGCTACCGGGTTGCCCGCCAACGCTTTCGCGATGCGATTCCCGCCACAGTGCCCAGGAGCAGCAGCACCCCGCCGGTGATGGCTGTGGCCGCAGTCCAACCCAGGAAGTCCGCATTGGCCGATGCGACGAATCCGTCACGGAACATGTTGGCAACCTCGTTTCCGGTGTCCGTTGCCAGTGCCCGGGCCGAACCCAGCTGTGCGCCCAGCGCCAGGAGACCGGCAAGCAGCAGCCCTCCAAGACCGGCGCCCACCAGCACGGTCCACCGGCGGCGGGCCGCTACCAAGGCAAGGAGGAAGGCGATCGCGGCACCTGCAGCAAACACGTATCCCAACGGGGCATAGGTGGCCAACCGTTCTGCCCACTCCCTGTGTTCGGGCTGGCCTACATTGATCAGAGTCTCTGCCGGCGGGTCCAGTGGAAGCCGCGTGGCACGGGAAATCTCCTCCGCACCCAGCGCTACCAAGGGTGCAACATCAAGGGTCAGGGAGGTCACCCCGCCGGACGCCCCGGGCTCTTCCGGGCCGTCCGGAACGCTGAGGCGATGGCTTTTACGCAGCGTTTCCTCCCAGGCAGCCGGGTAGCCGGGAAGCCCTGTCAGAGATCTCGCGGCGTCCTCAAGCACTGGCTGGACCAGGTCGGCGAGGAACCCCGGAACAGCGCTGGTGTCGATGGTCCCCACAGCAGCCACAGCCAACTGTTGCTGGAATTCGGTGTTCTTCCCCAGCGGGGCTGCCAAACCCACGAAGCCGTCCTCCTGGACGATGTTGCGGTCCAGCCAGATGGCCGGAACCGCCACGGCCGCAAGCAGGACACCCAACACGGTGGCGACGGCAGAAACGATAGTGCGCACAGCAGGTCCTTCAGGTTGATGGCGGTAGACCCATCCTAGATAAGGAACCTGGCCGGATTCTGTCAGCCCCGCATGCTACAGCTTATGGATAAGGTTGAATAACCGCCGCACAACAGACGAAGGACCCCATGCCCGCAGCTCAAGCCCCGCAAGGGTGTTCACATGTCTGAACAGGCTTCCCTTCCCGGCACCGCGCCCTCCACGCTGCCGGCCACGGCTGCAGAAACAACCCCGGACAACCCGTGGCCGCTTCAGTTGCTCTCGCAAAAGCTCAAGGCCCACATCGACAGGACGCCCTCGGCGTGGGTGGAGGGCCAGGTCATCGAACTGAACCGGCGGGGCAGCAACGCCTACCTGACGCTGAGGGATGTTGACGCGGAGGTTTCACTGCCCGCGTCGGTCTGGACCAAAGTACTGGAGCGCCAGAACCTGCCCCTTGAACGCGGATCCCGCGTGGTGGCCCTGCTGAAGCCCGAGTTCTGGATCAAGACAGGTCGGTTGAACATGCTGGTCCGGGACATCCGGCCGGTGGGCCTGGGTGATCTGCTCGCCCGGATTGAGAGGCTGCGGCAGGCACTCTCGGCTGAGGGTCTGTTTGCGGACTCCCGCAAGAAGCCCCTTCCCCTCCTGCCCCACCGCATCGGCTTAATTACCGGCAGGGAATCCGACGCCAAGAAGGACATCCTGCGGAACGCTGCGTTGCGCTGGCCGGCGGTCGAGTTCGAAATCCGTGAGGTGGCCGTCCAGGGAAACACGGCCGTGTCCCAGGTTGTCCGCGCCCTCCGGGAACTCGATGCCCATCCTGTGGTGGACGTCATCGTCATCGCCCGCGGCGGAGGGGCGTTGGAAGACCTGCTGCCTTTCAACAGCGAGGAACTGGTCCGTGCCGTAGCGGCAGCGGCCACACCGGTGGTGAGCGCCATCGGGCACGAGGCCGACCGGCCGCTGCTGGATGATGTTGCCGATCTGCGGGCGTCCACCCCCACGGATGCCGCAAAGCGGATCGTGCCGGAGGTTTCCGAGGAACTGGCAGGCGTCCGGCAGGCGCGCGAACAGCTGAGGCGCTGTATGGAGCGCCTGGTTGACCGGGAGACGGACCGGTTGGCTTCGCTCCACTCCCGGCCGGTACTGGCCTCACCGGAGGGGCTGGTCACAGTCAGGGGCGAAGAAATTGAACGGCTGCTGAGAAGGTCGTCCGCAGCCGTAAACTCCACGGTGGTGCGCGCTGCCGACCAGCTCGAACACCTAAGGGCCCAGGTGCGTGCGCTGTCGCCGCAGAAGACGCTGGACCGGGGGTACGCCGTCGTCGAACTCGCCGGGCAACCCGCGGGACCGGCAGCCATCGCCGGCCATGCCGTGGTCCGGCGCCCGGCTGATGCCCCGGCCGGGTCGCCGCTTTCCATAAGGGTGGCGGAAGGCCGTTTCGGTGCAACCTCCACCGGAGCACGCGAATCGAATATTTCTGATCAGGACAATCCGGAAACGGGAGAACCGCATGAGTGAGCAAAAGCCCGACGCCGGGATCGCAGCCATGAGTTACGAGGAGGCCCGCGAGCAGCTCATCGCAGTGGTGGGCAGGCTCGAAGCGGGGGGCGCCAGCCTCGAGGAGTCCCTGGCGCTCTGGGAACGGGGCGAGGCTTTGGCGGCGCGCTGCGAGGAGTGGTTGGAAGGGGCAAGGAAGCGGCTGGCCGCTGCCCGCGACCAGCCACTGTAAGCACCAGTCTCAGGACCCGAGGATCAGCTCCCGCTCGGTGGCGACGTCGAACTCGGCTTTGGGCCACTCAAGATTCAGTTCTTCAAGTGCCCCCAGGAGCAGCTGTTGCACGGCGATCCGGGCGTACCACTTCTTATTTGCCGGAACCACGTGCCAGGGCGCGTCCCGGGTGCTCGTTTCATCGATGGCCGCCTGGTAAGCATCCATGTAGTCCTCCCAGAACGCCCGCTCATCGAGGTCGCCCCGGTTGTACTTCCAGTGCTTGGCCGGGTTGTCCAGCCGGGCCAGCAGCCGTGCCTTCTGCTCCTCCCCGCTGATGTGGAGCATCACCTTGACGACTTTTGTCCCCGACTCCGTCAGGCGTCCCTCGAACTCATTGATTGCCACGTAACGGCGCTTGATTTCATCCGGGCTGGCCCAGCCGTGGACACGGTGGATCAGCACGTCCTCATAATGGGACCGGTCGAAAACACCCATCATGCCGGCAGCAGGGACTTCCTTCTGGATCCGCCACAGGAAGTCGTAGGACTTCTCCTCATCCGTCGGAGCCTTGAAAGCCTTGAACTGGATGCCCTGTGGGTCGGTGGCGGCCATGACGTGGTTCACGATTCCGCCCTTGCCCGCCGTATCCATCGCCTGCAGGATCAGCAGGATCCGCTTCCGTCCGCCGAAGCGTGACTCTGCGAACAGCTTCTCCTGCAACTCGCCCAGCTCGTCGTCCAGGTCCGCCAGGAGAGCCTTTCCGTCCTCCTTGCTGCCGCTGTACCCGGGCGTGGAGTCCGGGTCCACGTCGGCCAGTGAGAATCCTTCCCCCGCCCGCAGGGTTTCAGACGGGTGCTGATCGAAGCCTGTGACGCTGGCCATGGGAAGTCCTCTCTGCGAAGTGCCACGGGACTCAAGCGCCCGTGAGCACAGGCTAGTTCCCCTGGTACCTGCTTAGGAAGTCCCCCATCCGACCAACAGCCTCTTCGATGTCCTTGACGTTGGGCAGCGTGACCATGCGGAAGTGGTCGGGGCGCACCCAGTTGAAGGCGCGGCCATGGGAGACCAGGATCTTCTGCTCCCGGAGAAGGTCCAGGACGAACTTTTCGTCGTCACGGATGTGGTAAACCTCAGGGTCGAGCCGGGGGAAGAGATAGAGGGCACCGCGTGCCTGCTGGGTGCTGACGCCGGGGATGGCGTTAAGCATGTCGTAGGCCTTGTTGCGTTGTTCCAGGAGGCGGCCGCCGGGCAGGATCAGGTCATTGATGCTCTGGTATCCGCCAAGGGCCGTCTGGATCGCATGCTGGGCGGGAACGTTGGCGCACAACCGCATGTTGGCCAGCAGGCTGATCCCTTCCAGGTAGTCTGCGGCATCCTTCTTGGGGCCGGAGATGGCCATCCACCCCGCACGGTATCCGCACACCCGGTACGCCTTGGACAGCCCGCTGAAGGTCAGGCAGAGGACGTGGTCGCCGGTCAGCGCGGCAAGGTTTACGTGGACAGCGTCCTCGTACAAAATCTTTTCGTAGATCTCGTCCGCGAAGAGCACCAGGCCGTGCTTTTCGGCAAGGGCAACAATCCGCTTCAGGGTCTCCTCGGGGTATACCGCTCCCGTGGGGTTGTTCGGGTTGATTACCACGATGCCCTTGGTACGCGGCGTGATCTTGGCTTCGAGGTCGTCCAGGTCGGGCTGCCAGCCGGCGTCCTCATCGCAGAGGTAGTGCACAGGTTTTCCGCTGGCCAGCGCTACGGACGCCGTCCACAGCGGGTAGTCCGGAGTGGGAATCAGGACTTCATCGCCGTCGTCCAGCAGGGCCATCAGGGACATGGTGATGAGTTCGCTGACGCCGTTGCCCAGGTAGATGTCGTCCACGTGGATGTTCTGGATCCCGCGCGTCTGGTAGTACTGCGACACTGCAGTGCGGGCCGAAAAGATGCCGCGGGAGTCACTGTAGCCCTGGGCATGGGGCAGGTGGCGGATCATGTCCACCAGGATGGCGTCCGGCGCTTCGAATCCAAACGGCGCGGGGTTTCCGATGTTCAGTTTGAGGATCCGGTGCCCCTCTGCCTCCATTTGCTGGGCGGCTTGAAGAATCGGTCCACGGATGTCGTAAAGGACGTTATTGAGCTTTGTGGACTGCCTGAATTCTGCCATCCCTCAAATATGCCACAGGAAGGATGTGCCGCCGTTGAGACCTCACCCACACGGACGACGGCGGCTGCCGGACTTTACAAGTCCGGCAGCCGCCGTCGTCATCGCCGGGCATGCCGTGGCGTACAGCGAAGGTGAACCTTATTTAACGATGCCCTTTTCCTTCAGCCAGGCGTCGGCTGCTTCCTTCGCGCCCTGCTTCTGGTCGCCGCTGACCGCGCGGTTGAGATTGATCAGGTCCTCGGTGGTGAGGATCCTGGAAACGGAGTTCAGTGCTTCCTTGGCCGTGTCCGTCACCTTGGCCTCGTTGTACAGCGGGATAACCTGCTGGGCGATGAAGTTGTTTTTCGGATCCTCCAGGACCACCAGGTCGTTATCCGCGATGGACGGGGTGGTGGTGTAGATGTCGGCCACCTGCACCTGGTCCTCCAGCAGCGCCTTGAGGGTCAGCGGGCCGCCGCCGTCGCTGAAGGGCTCCAGCTTCTTGGGCTCGCAGTTGTAGTTCTCCTTCAGGCCGGGCAGTCCGTAGGCACGTTCCGCAAACGTCGCCGGAGCCCCCACCACAATCTCGCTGCAGACCTTGGCCAGGTCCTCGATGGACTTCAGCTGGTATTTCTCCGCCGTGGCCTTGGTGACCACCATGGCGTCCTTGTTCTCAGCCTTGGCTGGTTCCAGCACGGCCAGGCCGTCCGGCAGCTTGTCCGGAAGGGCGCCGGCGACGTCCTCTGCCGATTCCTCGGATGCTTCCTTGTCCACGTGCAGCAGCAGGTTTCCCGTGTAGTCGGGAACTACGTCCACCGAACCGTCCTGGACGGCTTTGAAGTACACCTCGCGGGACCCGATGTTCGGCTTGGTGGTGGCTGTGACTCCCGCTGCGTTCAGCGCCCCGGCGTAAAGCTCTGCAACGATCTGGCTTTCCGGGAAGTCGGCTGAGCCAACCACCAGGGACGTCGCCTCTCCGGTGGTCCCGCCAGTGGTGGCGGGGGCATCGCTGAGCGGATCGGACGAGCCGCCGCAGGCGGACAGCGCCATTGCCAGGCCGAGCCCGGCGGCCAGTCCGCTGAAGGCCCGCCTGCCGAGGCGGGGGGGACGGCTTTCTTTCATGACTTACCTCCTTGTACAACAGTCTCCGTGAGGACGGGGTCTGTGGGATCGACCGCAGCCTGCTGGCTGCGGCGTGACTGGCTTGAGGGTCCTGACATCAGGAACAGCCTCTGGAACAGGGACAGGAAGAGGTCGACGGCGATGGCCAGCGCTGCAATGAGAAGGGAGCCTCCGAGCATCTGCGGGAAGTCGCTGAGGACAAGGCCGTCGAAGAGGTACCGGCCAAGGCCGCCCAGGTTGATGTAGGCCACCACCGAGACCGTGGCTATCACCTGCAGGACACCGGTGCGGAATCCGCCGAACATCACGGTCAGCGCGTTGGGCAGCTCTGCCCGGAACAGGACCTGCAGTTCGGTCATGCCCATGGCACGGGCGGCGTCGACCACGTTCCGGTCAACGCTCGAAATCCCCGCATAGGTGCCCGCGAGGAGCGGCGGCACTGTGAGGATGACGAGCGCCCAGACCGGGGGCATCAGTCCGATCCCGGCGAGCAGCACGAAGAGCGTCAGCAGTCCCAGGGTTGGCAGGGCGCGGAGGGCACCAGCCAGTGCCACGATGGCCACTCTCCCCCTGCCGGTGTGGCCCACGTACAGGCCGACGGGCACGGCGATCGCGATGGCTATCAGCATCACCAGGCCGGTGTACTGGAGGTGCTCCCCCAGCCGGGCGGGAATGCCGGCGCTGCCTGCCCAGTGCTCCGGGTCCGCAAGCCAGGCGAAGGTGTCGGTGAAGACGTTGCTCATGCGTTTCCGCCTCCAGCCTTCGGCACGGACATCCGCAGGGCTCCGTCCATTACCTCTTCCTGGATGTGGGCATCTTGCCTGCGGCTCTCCCGTTTCCCGGCCCGCTCCCACGGTGTGAGGATCCGCTCCAGCAGGACCAGGAGGGCATCCATCAGCAGCGCGAGGACCAGGATGGCGATAATTCCCACCATCACTTCGGTGACGAAGTCCCGCTGGAGGCCGGAGGTAAAGAGCATGCCCAGGTTGCCGATGCCCAGGAGGGCAGCCACGCTGACCAGGGAGATGTTGCTGACTGACACCACGCGCAGGCCGGCGAACAGGACCGGAAGGGACAGCGGCAGGTCCACCTGCAGGAACCGTGCCAGCGGCTTGTATCCCATGGCGACGGCGGCCTGGCTCACGCCCTCGTCAACGGAGTCGAAGGCATCCAGGGCCGCGCGGACCAGCAGGGCCACGGCGTAGATGGTCAGTGCCACCACCACGTTGACCGGATCCAGGATCCGGGTGCCGAGGATGGTGGGCAGGATGATGAACAGAGCCAACGAAGGGATGGTGTACAGGAGCGAGGAGGCCGTCAGTACCACCGAGCGGAGTGGGCGGCTCCGCCTGGCCAGCTGGGCCAGTGGGATGGAGATCAGCAGCCCCAGGATCATGGGGACAATGGCAAGCAGCATGTGCTGGCCCGCGCGTTCGAGGACCATGCCGCTGTTCGCGAGGAACCACTCCATCAGAGCGCAGCCTGCCGCACCTGGCGTGCTTCTTCAATCAGGGCCAGGACTTCGCCGCCCCGGATGACACCGCGGACCCTGCCCTCGGAATCCACGGCCACGCCCAGGCCCGACGGCGACGACAGCGCCGCGTCCAGCGCCCGGCGGAGGCTCTCACCCGGGCGGAACAGCGAGCCGCCGGGAATGAGGCCGGTATCGGTGCCCGGGGTCGCCCACCCGAGCGGGCGCATGTCCGCGTCCACCACCAGCTGCCATTCGCCCGCAGCAGCGGGGTCGGAGACGTGGCCGGAGGGACCGCGGACGATCGTCGGGACCGGGTGGAGCGTGACGCCGTCGGACGGGGTGAAGCCAAGGTGGCGGAAGCCCCGGTCACGCCCAACAAAGGAGGCCACGAAGTCGTTTGCCGGAGCCCGCAGGATCTCCTCCGGCGTGGCGTACTGGGCGAGCCGCCCGCCTACTGCGAAGACAGCAACCCTGTCCCCCAGCACGGTGGCCTCATCAATGTCGTGGGTCACGAAAACGATGGTCTTTGCCAGGTCCTTCTGGAGCCGCAGCAGTTCCTGCTGGAGTTCGTCGCGGACAACGGGGTCCACTGCACTAAAGGGCTCATCCATGAGCAAAACGGGAGGATCTGCAGCGAGGGCGCGCGCTACGCCGACGCGCTGCTGCTGCCCGCCGGAAAGCTGTGAGGGGTACCGCTTGCCCAGGGGCCGGGCCAGTCCCACGACGTCCAGGAGTTCCCCGGCCCGCTTGCGGGCCTCGGACTTGGACACCCCGTTCAGCCTCGGAACCGTGGCGATATTGTCCAGCACCGAGCGGTGCGGCAACAGTCCGGCGGACTGCATCACGTAGCCCATGGAGCGGCGCAACTCCGCGGCCGGAACCGAGGTGACGTCCTTTCCGCCCACGGTGATGGTGCCGGAGGTCGGTTCCACCATGCGGTTGATCATCCGCAGCGAGGTTGTCTTACCGCAGCCGGAGGGCCCGACGAAGACGGTGATGGAGCCCTTCCCAATGGATAGGGAAAGGTTATCCACGGCCGGCTGCCCGCCCTGGTACTGCTTGGTCACGCTCTGAAATTCGATCATCGCCTGGTCCATGGTCCGGACTTACCTGTTCTGCTCGGACGGCATCTGAATGCACCGCGCCATTGTCATCAGCACGCTGGTAGTTACGGTAACCCAATCCGGAGCCGGCATCACCAGCAGTGGCACCAAATCCGGGCAAAGGAATCCCTACTGTGACCATTCGGACCCGCGGGGCTGCCTGGATGGGGTGCGCTTTCGGCCTTTGCTGGCCAAGCGGAAACCGACACGCTGACCGACCGGCGCCCACAGGCCTAAAGTGGGAAAGTGACCAACTTGGAGATAGCACCCCAGCAGGAAGTTTGTCCGCCGGCGGCCGCCGGGGGAAGCCCGGGCCCCTGCCTGCAGCTGTGGCCGGAGCGTGAAGTGCCACTGGGTGGCGTGCGTGCCATGAACGTCCAGCGGACCCTGCCCCAGCGGGGCCTTCCCACCATCGGAGCGTGGTGCTTCCTGGACAGTTTCGGGCCGGACAGGACGGCCATGTCCGTCCTGCCGCACCCCCACATCGGCCTGCAGACCGTGACGTGGCCCCTGGCCGGGCACATCCGCCACCGCGACAGCGTGGGCAGCGACGTGGTGGTCCGCCCGGGGGAACTGAACATCATGACGGCCGGGCACGGCGTCTCCCACTCTGAGTTCGCGGTGCTTCCGGCTGCAGGGGAGGAACTGCCGCTGCAGCGCGGCCTGCAATTGTGGGTGGCGCTTCCGGACGGGGAACGGCACCGGCAGCCGGCCTTCGAGCAGCACCGTGAACTGCCGCAGGTGAGCGGGGCGGGCTTCACCGCCACTGTCATCGTGGGCGAGCTTGCGGGGGCCGCCTCCCCCGCCACCATGTACTCCCCGATCGTGGGAGCGGACGTTTCCTGTGAAGGAGCTGCGCTGCTGCCGCTGAACCAGGATTTTGAACACGGCATCCTGGTGCTCGACGGCGGCCTGGCGGTGGACGGGCAGGAGCTGCCGCCCGGGCCCCTCGGCTACCTGGGCACCGGCCGGACGGAACTCCAGGTCCAGGCCCTGCCCGGAACCCGCTTCCTGCTTATAGGCGGGGAGCCGTTCCAGGAGGAACTGCTGATGTGGTGGAACTTTGTGGGCCGCACCCACGAGGAAGTGGAACAGGCACGTGATGCCTGGGAAGCCCAGGACGGCCTGCCGGATGCAGAGATGGCTGCCGCCCGGTACGGGCTGGTACCGGGCCACGGCCCTGACTCCGGTGCCGAGGCGGGCCGCATCCCCGCTCCCCCGCTCCCCGCGGTGCGGCTGACTCCCCGCAAACGCGCCGTCTGAAGCCGACGGGGCGGACCGTCAGGCCGGTTCCGCCACCAGCTGGAGCACGCCGAGCACCGGTTCCTGGTCCAGCACGCGCACGTCGGACACGCCGGCCCTTCCCAGGTGCCGGCGGAAGGATTCCTGAAGGGGTGCCACGTTCATTCCCAGGCCACCGCCCAGGATGACAGGACCTGTGATGCCCAGCTGGCTGAGCACCTGCAGCGCCAAGTCTGCAAGATCCTGGCCGGCCTGGTCCAGGAGGGCCTGGCTCTCCGGGTGCCCGCCGGCTGCCGCCTCCACCACGTGCCGCGCCTGCTGGGCCCAAAAGCGCCGGCCCGTGTCCGGGGAATGGAACAGGGCAATGAGCCGGTTGGGATCATCCACACCGCAGGATTCCAGCAGGGCCTTGGTGAGCTCGTCCGCAGGCCTGCCCTGGTTCATCTTCCGGAGGCTGTGCCGCACAGCTTCGCGTCCCAGCCAGTATCCGCTGCCCTCATCCCCGAGCAGATAACCCCAGCCGCCCGCCCGGGCCTCGCCGCCGTCGGCGTTCCTGCCCCAGGCGGCCGAGCCCGTCCCCGCGATCACCGCTACGCCCGTGCTCGCACGGCCCGCAGCGAGCAGCAGTCGGGAATCGTGGACCACGGTCACCCGGGCGCCGGGAACGTGCGGCTGGATCAGCGACGCAAGGGCTGCAGCGTCCTCGTCCGTGTCGATCCCGCCGGATCCCGCATACACCTGGGACACCGCTCCGCCTCCGATCCGGGAGAAGAGGTCGGCGATGTTGCGTGCGGCCTCGTCGCGGCTGACGTTCTGCACGTTGGAGCTGCCCGCGGACTCATCAGCAACGGGAATCCCGTCCTCGAACCGGATCCCGTGGGTCTTGGTGCCGCCGATGTCCAGACCGATAATGACGTCGGCCAGCGGGCTGGATGCGGATGCCACAGGTTGTTCTGCGGGGCTTGCGGAGGGGTTCTCGGTGTTGGTCACGTCACAAGGGTACTGGTCTGCGGCGCAGGAGCTTTGACGCCTGACTATCGCGATGATGCAGGTCCAGCCCGGGTGCCGCCGGTCAGCCGGTCCGTTGCCTGGCCAGCCCGGCCAGCAGTTGCGGCCCTTCGGCCACCACCAGCTCCCGGAAGAGCCTGACGGCAACCGGTTCGGCGTCCGGCTTCCTGCGGCGCCAGGTCAGGCCCACCTCCCGGAAGGCCAGGGCTGAATCCAGGGGAACTTCCACCCAGCCCAGGTTCGCCGTCTCGGGGCTGACCGTCCGGCCCGGGGTGTCTCCGCCGGGCGGCAGGATGCTGACACCCAGTCCGGCGGACACCAGCCCGCGGACGGTATGGGAATCCTGGCTTTCGAAGGCGATGCGCGGACGGTAACCTGCTTCGCGGAAAAGTGCGTCGGTCAGCGAGCGCAGGCCGTACCCCGGCCCGAGCGCCACAAAAGGCTCAGTCCTGATATCGGCCAGCCCCGCCGTCGCCCGGCCTGCGAGTGGGTGGCTGTGGTGGACCACCAGGCGCAGCGGCTCCCGGTACAGCGGTGCGGACTGCAGGATCCTGCCGGCCGCAGCCACAGGGGCGGTAAGCGCCAGGTCAGCTTCGCCGGAGGCCAGTTCCTCAAGGCAGGCATTGCGGGCGCCCTGGCTCAGGGCGAAGGCTGCGCCCGGGTGCCGGCTTCGGAAGGCACTGATCAGCAGTGGCAAGGTGGCCTCGCCAAAGGTGTGCTGGAACGCTACCGAAATCCTGCCCCTGGCTACCTCGGATTCGTGGCGTACCAGGTCCAGCCCGGCCTGGAACTCCGCCAGGGCTTGCTCGATGTAGGGCAGCAGGGTGCGGGCGGCGGGGGTCAGCCGGACGCCCCTGCCGTCCCTCACCAGGAGTTCGGTACCGACGACGGCGCTGGCCCGGGCGAGCACCCTGCTCACCGTGGACTGGGGTACTCCCAGGAGTTCCGCCGTTTCCGTCACATGTTCCGTGCGCCCCAGCTCGGCCAGCACCGGAAGAAGCGGAAGCAGCTGCACCAGCTGCTTGTGGTCTGCTTCCACTGACGGGCCTCCTTTTGCAGACTTATCCTTTTCTGCTATCAGTTTGGCATGAAGTATGCATTGGAGGCATCTATCCCGTAGAGCTACGCTTGCGGAATGCCACACAACGCCAGCTTCGCCGGCAGCGGAACGCCGCCGCGCTGGGATGGACATGCCAAGGGGTCACGGACATACGGCCGGATCCTCGCCGGGCTGTCCTTTGCCGGAGTGGCGACCTTCGCCCAGCTGTACTCCACCCAGGCTGTCCTGCCACTCCTGGCCGCAGACCTGAGCATTACCGCGGCAGAAGCCGCCCTCACCATCTCGCTTGCCACCGTGGGCCTCGCCGTGACGGTGATCCCCTGGTCCTTTCTTGCCGACCGGATAGGCCGCGTCAAGGCAATGGCCTGGGCCATCTCCATCGCCACGGTGCTTGGCCTGCTGGTGCCGCTGTCCAGCAGTTTCGGGATGCTGCTGGCCCTGCGGCTCCTGGAAGGCATGGCCCTGGGCGGGATCCCGGCCATCGCCATCGCCTACCTCAACGAAGAAGTCACCAAGGCCCACGCAGCATTGGCCGCCGGAAGCTACGTTGCGGGCACAACCCTCGGTGGCCTCACCGGCCGGCTGGTGGCCGGTCCCGCAGGTGAATTGTGGGGATGGCGTGCCGCCACCTTCGGGGTGTCGGTCATGGCGACCCTTGCCGCCGTCGCCTTCCTGGTCCTGGTGCCGCGGGCCCGGGGCTTTGTCTCCGCGCGGGCATCCGGGTTGGGCGGCGCACTGCGCACCCTCAGCCGACACCTGCGGAACATCCGGTTGCTGGCACTGTACGTCCAGGCCTTCCTGATGATGGGCGGTTTCGTTGCTGTCTATAACTATCTGGGCTTCCGTTTGTCCGGCGACCCCTTCGGCCTCCCCACCACGCTGATCAGCCTCATCTTCCTGGCCTACTTGTCAGGCACCGTCTCCTCGCGCTGGGCTGCCGGGCTCACCATGCGCTTCGGCCGCCGGAACATCCTGCTTGCCGGCCTGGCCCTGTCGACGGCGGGACTTGCGTTGACGCTGGCGCCCTCCCTCGGCCTGATCCTGGCCGGCCTGGTGGTGTTCACCGGCGGGTTTTTTGCCGCACACAGCATCGGGGCAGGCTGGACGGGCGCCATCGCCAGCACCGGACGGGCCCAGGCAGCCTCGCTGTACAACCTTGCCTACTACCTGGGGTCCAGCGTCATCGGCTGGGCCGGCGGGCTGGTCTTCCAGTCCTATGGCTGGACGGCCCTGGCGGTGACCGTCATGGTCCTTGCCTGCCTCACCGCCGCCGCTGTCGCCGTCGTCCATCCCCCGGCTGAACGCGCGCCCGCCTGATCAGCCCCGGCCGCCTCCGCCGCACATTTCAGCGGCGAATTAACTGCTCCCAAAGGAAAGCTGCAGAGGCGTATATTCGGCGGGACGCGCAGGAAGCGGACGTGAAAGCGCAGAATCGGCGGTCTAGGATGAACGCAGGACCGTTGGAAGGAACAGCAGTGACTACAAATGCCAGGAACACGAGGCCCGGAGCGCACCTGGAGCCGCTGGACGCCATCGACGAGCGCCTCCTGGCTGCCCTCGTGGCCGACGCGAGGATCTCCAACAAACAGCTGGCCGAGCTCGTGGGCATAGCCCCTTCCACAGCCCTGATGCGTACCCGCGCCCTGTCCGAGCGCGGCATCGTCCAGGGCTATGCGGCCAAGCTCAGCCTCTCGGCAATCGGCAGGTCGGTTCAGGCTTTGGTTGCGGTGCGGCTTCGCGCCCACGACCGTGACCAGATTGACCGTTTCACCGCCCGGGTCCCGCACCTGCCTGCCGTGCTGTCCACCTTCCACACGTCCGGCTCGGTGGACTACCTGCTGCACATCGCCGTCGGGAGCACCGAAGACCTTCGGGATTGGGTGCTGGACAACCTCGCAACGGACCCGGTGGTGGGCCACACCGAAACCACCCTCGTGTTCGAGCACATCCAGGGCAACCACGGGCCGCTCCCGGAATGACGGAACGGGCGCCGTCCGCCTAGCCGTTTTCCCGCCGTCGCACCGCCCGGGCCAGGGTCAGGGCGGACAGCACAAGCGAGGCGGTGCCGCATACCAGGACGAACCCGCCCACGGCAGCAGCCTGGCCAAACACTCCTGTCGCCCAGCCAAGGCCCAGGACCGGAGCTGCACTGCCGAGGTAAGTGATGACGTACACCGTACTGACAATCTGGGCGTGGCGGGCGGGCTCCACCCGGGCAGCCACCTCATTGAATACGGTCCGGAAAGCCAATCCCTGGCCCACCCCGGCCGCGGCAGCAGCGAGTACCAGCAGCAGCGGGCTGTGCCAGGCGCCGGCAGCTCCCAGCAGGAAGACTGATCCACCGAGGACGGCCAGTCCGGCCGGAACCACGTAGCGGCCACGCACGGCGAGCAACTGGCTGAGTGCGGAAGCACCCAGGGGCAGGCCTGCAAGCAGGCCGATGAGCGGCCGGGACTCAGTCTCCAGGACCTGGGCGAAGTAGCCGGGAGCCAGCGACAGGGAGAAGCCGAAGACGGCAAAGCTGAGGAAACCGACGGCGGATGCCAGCCAGAATGCACCCCTCGCGTTCTGCGACACGGACGGGCGCCGCGGTGCAAGGACGTGCAGGGGCCTGGACCGGGACGGCAGCATGATTGCCGGCCTTGCCCGGATCAGGTACAGCGGCACCAGCAGAGAGGCCAGGACCACCGAGTACACGGCGTAGGGGGCAGTGGTGGCTCCCGGCAGCAACGACAGCAGCCCTCCGATGACCGGCCCCGCAGCCACTCCGCCAGCCGAAGCCAGCAGGGTGAACCGGGACGCCCACTCCGGACGGGACGGCAGCAGCTCGCGCAAGGCTGCCGCGCTGGCACCCGTGGCCAGCGCAACCGCTATCCCCTGCAGGGCACGCCCCGCACACAACGCCGCCAGCGTTGCCGCCTCTGCGAAGACCCAGCCTCCCGCCAGGCCGGTGACCACGGCAAGGAGCAGTGCAGCGCGGCGGCCGATGTGGTCCGACCAGTGCCCGGCGAGCATCAGCGTGGCCACCAGGGCAAGGACGTAGCTGGCAAAGGCGGCTGTCACGTCCAGCGCGGACAGCCCGAGTTGGGCCTGCAGGAGCGGATAGAGCGGCGTGGCCAGATTGGCACCCACCAGAAGAACAAAGATGACCGCGCCTGCCATCACCAGCCGTGCCATGGTGGAGGCATCCCACCCGGTTGCTGCAGCCGGAGCTGGGCGCATACGGAGTTCGCTGAAGACCGTCATGGTGCCGCCTTTGGTTCTCCCGCGGACGGTTGTCCTTGTGGGAGCCGGCCTCGGGTGTGGATACGTGATGGCTCCAGGTTGAGGCATTGTTGCTCTTTTGACTCGGTTTATATGGGAAAATTGAGCAAGATCATCAAAACTTCCGAACGCGGATGATGGAGAGTGACCATTTGAACAATCTTGACCCTACTGACCTGAAGATCCTCCTGGCCCTTATCCGCGATCCCCGGATCCAGATCGGTGAGCTGAGCGACTCGGTGGGAGTTGCCCGCAATACAGCACAGTCCAGGGTCCGCCGGCTGATCCGTGCGGGAGTGCTGCGAACCGGCGGGCGGGAAGTGGACCTTGAGGCCGTGGGCTATGACGTGGTGGCCTTCGTGACCATCGAGGTCTCGCACCGCGAACTGGACGGGGTGGTCGCTGCGCTGCGGCTGATCCCCCAGGTCCTGGAGGTCCACGAGATTTCCGGACGCGGGGACGTGTGGTGCCGGGTTGTCGCCACGGACACCCACAACCTGCAGGCGTCCCTGCGGCAGGTCCTGCGGATCAAGGGCGTCATCCGGACGGAAACCGTCCTGGCACTGCACACCCATATTCCCTACCGGACCGAACCCCTGATCAGCGGCCTGGCCAAGGCGACCGCCGGCTGACCACGGCCTCCACGCCGGAGCCGTGCTTCCCCGGCCGACTGCGGCCCGGCGGCTAGGATTTCCAGAATGGATTGGCTCACTTGCGTTTCCCGGATCAACTGGCTTGCTGTAGGCGTCCGGCCATGACCATCATCGACAACGCCGTTTACGTGGATGGCATCCGCCATGCCGAACCGAAGGGCCTTGAACAGACGTTCGAGACCCTCGCGCACCACGGCGGAATGGCCTGGATCGGGCTCTACCGTCCCACCGCTGAGGAGATGGCGGCCGTCGCTGCCGAGTTCGGTCTGCATGCCCTCGCCGTCGAGGATGCCATTTCCGCGCACCAGCGGCCCAAGATGGAGCGTTACGAGGACAACCTGTTCACCGTCCTGCGTCCCGCGCGGTACCTGGACGAGAGCGAAACGGTGGAGTTTGGGGAACTCCACATTTTCACCGGCCGGAATTTCGTGGTCACCGTGCGGCATGCGGAGATGGCCGGCGTGGCACGGGTGCGTAAACGGCTGGAGGCCCGGCCGGATCTCCTCCGCCACGGCCCTGAGGCTGTGCTGTATGCCCTCCTGGACAGGGTGGTGGACGACTACGCTCCCGTGGTGTCCGGGCTGGAGAACGACATTGACGAGATAGAGGACCAGCTGTTCAGCGGCGATTCAACGGTGTCGCGGCGTATCTATGAGCTGGCCCGCGAAGTGATCCAGTTCCAGCGTGCCATCCACCCGTTGCCGGACATGATGCACCAGCTGAAGCGGGGATTCGCGAAGTACGGTGTGGAGACCGAGCTTCAGCACAGCCTGCGCGATGTGGAGGACCACGTTGAACGGGTGATCTCCCGGGCAGATTCCTTCCGGGACCTCCTGCAGAACGCCCTAACCCTGGATGGAACCCTGACGGCCAACCGGCAGAACGAGGCGAGTGCCGAGCAGAACGAGCAGGTGAAGAAGATTTCCTCGTGGGCTGCCATCCTGTTTGCGCCCTCGTTCGTGGCCGGCATTTACGGTATGAACTTTGACCACATGCCCGAGCTGCACTGGGATTACGGCTACCCGATGGCGATCGTCCTTATGCTGGCGATCGGAGCGGCCATGTACGCCATCTTCAAAAGGAAGGGCTGGCTGTAGTACGCCGGATCAGGCAGTACTCTGTCGGCGCTACCTGCAGGTGGCCAGGATCCCGGCAATGGCATCGTGCTCGGCCTGGGTCACCCAGAGCTGGTACTTCGCTTTCACGGAGGTCTGCCGGGCGACGTATTCGCACCGGAACGCCTTGTCTGGCGGAAGCCACGTCGCGGCGTCCTTGTCACCCTTGGCACTGTTGGTGGGCCCGTCCACGGCCATCAGGTTCAGGGGGTCATTGGCGAGCTGCTTGCGCTGTTCGGCACTGAGCTGTTGGGCGCCCTTCTGCCAGGCGTCCGACAGGGGAACAATGTGGTCGATCTGGACCGCCGCGCTGGTTTTGTCACCGCGGACAAAGTTGATGGTTGCGCCCGTGTACTTGTCGGCCAGCGTGCCGGCAGCGACGACGCAGTCCGAGGTGCCGGGCTTGAACGTTTCACCCTCCAGGTCCCGGGCGAGAATGTCGTTGCGGGTGTCGCAGCCATTGCGGTCCACGTCCGCCCAGGCGGGTCCGAATTCGTCGCGGGCATAGCCGGTCTTCGGCGCACGGCCTTTGACGGCGAGAGTCTCCAGCTGTGCCAAGGCGGCAGCGGCCTCAGCAGGATTGGAGGACGACGACGGCGCCTGGGCTCCCGGGCTCCCCACCGTGCTTCCGGGGGCGCGTTGGATGGCTTCCGCGACCGCGGTGCCTGCCTGTGCTGCAGCCTCGCAGCCGGCAAGAGAGCCTGCAAGGAGAATGCTGGTGAGAACTGTCAGGGACGTGGCGGCAAAGCGGTTGATCTTCATGTTCCTTCGGATGCGCGGCTTGCCCGGGTTCTGGAAACGGGCACCGTTCAGACTAGCTGCCGGAGATCCGGCCGCCAGTCAGGCACGCTGACGCTGCGCAAATAAGGGTAGCGGCCGGACTCGACTGCCGCCCGGCAGCCGGCAGCGCCTTAGACGTCCTAAGACGGCGGGGATAAGGGCGCCCGGGATTTTGTGGAGCTAAGGGGATTCGAACCCCTTACCTCTTCGATGCGAACGGTGGATAACGTGAGTTCACCCATGCTCACGAAAGAGTGCTCCGGCGCGGCACTAAGCGGATTCAGAGTCACGGAGCCTCACGTACGGTCACATCCGATTTACGCTCGTTCACGCTCAAAGTGTCATTCAAAGTGTTACTCCGCCGGTCCTGCGCAAAGTGGCCGCTCTCGGCCATCGAGGCGCATAGGACTCTCTGTGAACAAAGCAGACCTAGTAGCAACCGGCCCTTCGTGGATGCCGTCGGAATTGATGACACGGGATGAAGTGGCCGCATATTTGCGCCGGTCTCCCGGAACCCTGGCCAATTGGGCCGCCCAGCGGACGCGCGAGCCGCTTTCTCAACACCGACCATGGCCTCGCGCATCGCGTTGCTCGGCACTAGTCCCGTGGACCGAGTCATCGCCAGCTTCCGCGGCCCGCACAGCCACCCCTGCCCCACCCTGTTCTTCACATACGAAACTGAGGCTTTGAATTGGCTGAAACCGGGCAACTAGCCTTTGTGTCCCTTGCGGGACGCCCGTTCCGGGCTGAAAATGTCCTTGTGGTCGCCTGCCGACGCCGTGGTTCTATGGTTCATTCAGGCCGTCAGCTAGCCGGGCGCTGGGGATCACGCTGTGGGCCCTTCACTGTTTCGTTAGCCGAGAACGAGGACTAGATTCCGATTTTCCCGGTGATCCCACGGGCGGCCGCTTATCCATTCAGCGGGGCGTCGGGTGAGGAGATGAGTAGGCCATGCTGGCCGAATCCCAGGATGAGGAGCAGATCATTGCCAGGGTCGCGGCCCTGGATATAGGCAAAGCCGAACTCGTGTGTTGTGTCCGGGTCCCGGCGGTCGGGAACCCGCAGAAGCGGTTACAGGAGGTGTCCACGCATTCGACCATGAGCCGATCCCTGGGGGAACTGGCCAACCATCTGGTCGATCTCCGGATCGAGCGGGTGGTGATGGAGGCAACCTCCGATTACTGGAAGCCGGTGTTCTATCTCCTCGAGGCTCACGGGCTCGAACCGTGGCTGGTCAACGCGCGCGACGTTAGGCATCTGCCGGGACGTCCCAAAACCGACGTGCTCGACTCGGTCTGGCTGTGCAAAGTCGCCGAACGGCAGATGCTGCGGCCCAGTTTTGTCCCGCCCGCCCCGATCCGGCGGCTGCGGGACCTGACCCGGTACCGGATTGACCTCGTCGGGGCGCGG
The DNA here is from genome assembly GCF_024758005.1 of Pseudarthrobacter sp. NS4. NCBI lineage: Bacteria > Bacillati > Actinomycetota > Actinomycetes > Micrococcales > Micrococcaceae > Pseudarthrobacter > Pseudarthrobacter sp. NS4. The sequence goes on from NZ_CP103288.1 coordinate 2,964,979, forward strand.
ACGGCAGAAAAGAACCGGGTCGAAAAACTCCTTGAGGACGCGTGCATCAAACTCTCCGTCGTGGCTTCGGATATTTTCGGGGTGTCCGGCCGGGAGATGATGGCGGCGCTCATCGCCGGCGAACGGAATCCGAAAGTGCTCGCCCAGTTGGCGCGGGCAAGCATGCGGAAGAAGATCAGCGAACTCGAGGAGGCGTTCAGCGGCCACTTTGATGACCACCACCGCTTCCTGCTGGCACGGATGCTGGCCAGGATCGACGGGATCGATGCCGATATCACGGCGGTCGATGAACAGATCGAGGTGCAACTGGCCCCTTTCGCGGGGGCGGCGGAGCATCTGGATGAGATCCCGGGCATCGGCCCCGTCGCCGCCGCCATTATCCTGGCCGAAATCGGGGCCGACATGACCCGGTTCCCAACCGCGGGGCACCTCTGTTCCTGGTCGAAGTTCTCTCCAGGCATCAATTCCTCCGCCGGGAAGACTAAGGGCAACGGCTCGACCGGGCATGGCAACCGCTATCTCGCCCGGGTCCTGGGAGAGGCAGCCGTCGTGGCCGGAAAGACAGATACGTTCCTGGGCGAACGCTACCGAAGGATCGCCCGGCGACGAGGCAGGAAACGCGCCATAGTCGCCATCGGACGTTCCATCCTCGTCATCGTCTGGCACCTGCTGCAGGATCCCAATGTACGTTTCCGCGACCTCGGCGCCGATCACTTCAGCCGCCACACCAACCCCGATACCAGCAAACGCAACCACGTCCGCCAACTCGAAGCCCTCGGCTACACCGTCACCCTGACCCGGGCAGCCTAAGTTCCAATCTTCAGGACTCGCCGACGGCTCTACTTTGCCCCGGACACCCACACCCGCGCCAACCACAGGCGCCGCATCTCATTTTCGGACTAGCAAGCCTTTGATGAATCCTGCCCAAACCCTGCATCAGAGCTATGGCAAAGCACCCAATTCCTTGATGGTGACAGCGCACTATTAACCCAACAACACGTCAACGGCAACCAACCCCTGATCGGCGCCGAGGCGACACAGAATTGCAGCGGAAGCAGGAACGGCCATGACTCAAGCACCAGCCCTGGATGAAGTGTCCGTCACCCGCGGCATCATCACCGATTACCGCCCCCTGGACTTCCACACCCTCGGCGTCGCCGGCTGCATCGACCGGCTAACCGTACCCCTGCGCCGTCAGGGAACAGTCATCCGCTGGGAAACACCACACCATGGCATCGAAATAACGGCCGCCTCCGCAGCACTGCTCTACCACGCGGCCCAGGAAGCACTCAGCAACGCCTTCAAACACGCACAGCCCACCGAAATCACCATCCGGCTCACGGCCGTCTACCACGGTATCCGCCTGACCGTGACGGATAACGGCAGGGGCTTTGACGTTAATGCCACCGGCGACCGGACTCGCGGGTTAGGGCTCCGCCTGATGTCCATCGCCGTCCACGAAGCCGGCGGCACTATCGTCATCGACTCCACACCCGGCAACGGCGTGCGCCTCACCATCACCCTGCCGCTGGACTAGCCATGGCTTTAGGCAGACCTGTCATCGGCTAACAGGTCAGGCGACTGCATGCGGCCGCAGGGTGAGCCCCAGAAAGATTCGCGGGTAAGACTCAATCAGTTGAACCACGATGCCGGCGGCACCCTAGATGCTGAGCTTGTGGCACTTGTAGCTTGGTAGAGTCAAGCGCACAGTGGGTCGAGCTGCGAACGACTTTCAGGGGGAGAATTGGGGCTTGGCAATTGGCTGCAGAATGCCATAGGTGGAAAGGCCTCCCAGCCGCCGCCTCCATGGGATCCAGCCCCCGACCAGTCGGCATTCACGATCCGGGTCTCGATGCAGATCGACCCCTGCATGGAGATTGCCGGCACGACGACCTTCGCTAAGGATGCGGCCGCCGCCCTCGTTGACCGAAAGGGCCTCGCTGAGCGCGGCTACTACGAGGGCCAGGCGCAGCTGCAGCGGGATCCGGAGAATCCTGTCGATCCGCAGGCTGTAGCTGTTCTGGTGGATGGCGAGAAAGTCGGCTGCCTTCAGTCCTATGCTGCCAAGGACGCCGCGTTGCCGGCCGGTGCCAGCGAATCGGTGCCCTACCAGCTCCACGTCCTACGCGAACAGAAGTTGCTGGCCAAGGCATACGTCTGGCTGGGCGCCGGCGAGCCAGAATGGTCCCACACACGGGAGAACCCGCCGGCCCATGGTGGACGGCGTCCACTACCTAGAGCTGGTGGAGCCCATCAAGCAGCTGAAGCGTGAGGGCAAGCTCAAAGAAGTCCTCGTCCTCTGCTACAAGGCCATCAAGGCCGCTGAAAGGGATGCCGGCCACCGGGAACCCGCGCCCCTGGTACACGGAGCAGGCCGCCATTCCGTCGCTCCAGTCGGCTGAAGCTCAATAATGGCGCTGTCGTCTAGAGTTCCAAGGGCTGGCGTACCAGACAGGACATGGATGGCCAGATGCTTCACTCCCGGACGTTTTCCTCAAGGTAGCCAGCCACCCATGCTTGTAGCCGTTCGATACTCCAGGTAGGTGTGGCGACGAGGAGCACCTCACGGTCTTCGCGGATAACCCTGGTGATGCCGTCTTCCTCTTTGAGTGCCTTGACCATGCGGGCCACCACCCGGCTGTACTCGTGGACGATGTCCTCCCGCAAGGACACCTCGAGCTCGCGGCCGCGGAGCTCGTCATCGCCCAGGTCTTCAACCTCAACGATCGGTTCGTCCTCGCCGTCCATGTCCTCATTAGCGCCGTTCAGTCGCTCGATGACCGCCGCGGCCGTGCGAGCCAACTTGTCGTCAACGGAGGGCACCCGCCCGGTGACCTGACCGCGCGCAGTCCCGGGAACCATGTCGGCCAGCGCGACTTCCTCACTGTCATTGGCTAGCACCGGGTGGTTCTGCCACATATACGACTTGATCCGGTGGTGCCCTACACGCCAGCGGGCCCGCGGGGCGCCCCGCTCCACAACGCGACAGAGGTATGAAATCACCGCATCGACCATAGCCACTGACTCCGGCGACAGCGTCGGCTCCGTGCCGATGCCGTAGCGGAGCCACGACGGTGCATCAGACTCTGGCAGAGTGGCGCCTGCCTCCTGCTCAGTGAGCACTGACTTTACCCAGCGCCAGAGCGGTACGAGGCTGTCCACGGTCTCATCGAGGGTAACGGCGTCCCCGCCGTGCTCAGACAGGAGCTCTGTGAGTTCTTCCAGCGCCCGCGGCCGCTCGTCGAGAAACTCCTGCAGCGCTGCTGCCGCCTCGCGCTTAGCCATCTTCCCGTAACGCGTCATCGGAAATGGATACCGTTCCCGGCCGCGCCGGCCTCAGTCACGGACATTTTCCTCAAGATAGCCGGCGACCCATGCTTGTAGCCGTTCGATACTCCAGCTCGCCGTGGCGACAAGAAGCACTTCACGGTCCTCCCGGATCACGCGGCTGATGCCGTCTTCCCATTTGAGAGCTTTGACCATGCGGTCTACTACCGGGCTGTGCTCATGGCCGATGTCCTCCCGCAACGACACCTCAAGCTCCCGGCCGCGGAGCGTGTCCTCACCAAGGTCTGCAACCTCAACGAGAGGCTCGTCCTCGCGAATGCCACTGCCGGTCCGCACCCGGCTGTGTTCGTGGCCGATGTCTTCCCGCAGCGACACCTCAAGCTCCCGGCCGCGGATCTCATCGTCGCCCAGGTCTTCGACCTCGACGAGCGGCTCATCCTCCGGGCTGTCGCCTCGGTTCAACTGCTCGATGAGCGCGCGAGCGTAATCGGCGATCTCATCGTCCGGGGACTCTCTGGCCCCTCGGAGGGCATCGACGGACGCTACGACGGGCAGTCGCGGCAGGAACATATGCCCCTCCGCCGTGCCCCTGACCATGACCGGGTGGTTCCTAAATCTGTAGTTTTTGGCGTGGTGACGGGCAATTTCCCACCGCGCCTGGGGCGCACGCTCCTGCACCACTGCCGCAAGGTAGGACACCAGCCCGTCCAGCAGGAACAGCGACTCCAGGGACAAGGTCGTCTCACCCTCGTACATGTACCGCTCCCAGGACGGCCACACGTCCCGCGGCACGGATCCAGGAGCCGTGGCGCCAGGGGCGTCCGCGCCGGCAAGGCGGGAGAGGATCCACCGCCACAAAGGAATAAAGCTCTCGATGGACCCATCCAGTAGCGCGTCCGGGTCCTGGCCGTCGGCCAACAAAGCCTCCCGCAGCCGCTGCAGTGCCGGCCCCCGCTCACCCAGGAACTCCTGGAACGCCTCCTCAGACTTTGCCTTCGTCATGTCGATGTAATGGACGAATCGTTTCATGGCATCCCCCTTGTGTACGGCCACAGCATACCGACGTGCCGAGTGGTCACCTAGGAATACTGAAAAAGCTCTTCGGGTCGTCGACGCCCAGGAGATCGTGGTGGAAGACGATGTCCTTCGGTGTCGTCCAGGCGCGGACCGGGTACTCCGATCTGTCGATGTCCTTCCAGACCGGGATCTACATGAGTGCCGTGTGGGTCTTGGCCGCGGCCTTTTTTCTTTACCGCAATCCGGAACACGTCGATCCCGTCGAAACGCCGTCGCCCGAGGCATGACCACGACGATTCAGCGTAGCCACCACAGCTGATCAGCACGACGTACAGACATCCGTCTGGTCCTGTATCCGCGGCCTCGAGCCGTGCGAACACTCGGAATGGTGGCCCTGGAGGAACCATCGGGTCCATCTCCTCCGGTAACGGACGCCAACGCCCCGGCTCGGATATTCATCGTCCACGGCGCAGGAGCACACTACACGGTTGTCCATTCCCGGACTGTGGCGGTCCTGTTCGTGGACACCCGCCCCGTGGATGCCACGCCAAAAGCCTTGAATTTTGTGGAGCTAAGGGGATTCGAACCCCTGACCTCTTCGATGCGAACGAAGCGCTCTACCAACTGAGCTATAGCCCCGGAACTGGCCGCCCCTTCTTCTCTAAGGTGCGGGACCGGTGACCCTAGGCTACAAATTTTCCCGGGCCAATGCCAACCGGCGCGCTCGAGGAGAACCGGCACACGCTGGTGCCTCCCGGCGTCGTGCAGCACCTGCGCCCAGGGGCGCCCTGTTCCTAGGCGCGGCGGCGCTGCAGGACGTCATCGAGGTTACTCAGGGCGCTCTGCGCCTTGGTGAGCTCCTGCGCCTCTCCTGCAGCCGGAGCGGCGGACGGAACACCTGCAGCGCCCTGCCTCAGAGACGGCTTTCCCACGGCCTTCGGGGCCGCCGGCAGCTCAAGCGGTTCCGGCTCCGGGCGTTCGGCCTTTGCAGCCTCCACGTACACCGGCTTGGGAACCTCTACCGGCTCCCAGGGAGTGCCGGACGTAGTTCCCGACGCCACTGCTGCCGCACTGGTATCGCCGGCGGCCACGGCTACGGCCAGTGCTGCCTCCCTAAGTTCCTGGGCTGTCAGCTGCTTGACCTTCGGCTTGTGCGCCTCCGCGTCAAAAAGCGGGCTTTCCCGGCGGGCCGGCGCAGCTTCAGGCTTGGGCGGGATGTTCTCAGCGGCATCAGGCCGCGGTGCGGGTGCACTCATTGCCGAACGGAAGGCGGCATCGACTTTCGCCTTGCGGTCCCTGACAGCCAACCAGCGCAGGATGGCAACAGATCCTGCCGTCAGTACAGCACAGGCCAGCGGGAGGGCAGGAGAGCCGAGGCCGAAGATCAGCAACACCGCGGAAACGAAAGCTGTCACGAGGGACAGGAAACCGAGGAGCGCCAGGGCGGTGCGGCCGTATCGGATCCGGAACCCACCCGCAGGTGCCGGGCCTGCAGTCTTGGCAGCGGGTCCGGCACTCTTCCTGGTGTCCATGGCTTTCTCCTGCTGGGCGGCGACATTTAGTACCAAACCGATTGGTGGCTCCGGTTTTTCATCGGCTGGGGCTTCTGCCAGAAAATCACCGGCGGGCTGGAACTGGTGCCGGCGGTTCCGGAGGACGTAGGGGGCGACCCACACAATCCAGAGCACAACGGCAACCACAAGGATCACTGAGCTGCTAAGGGGGAAGTCCACACTCAAAACCGTATGAGCATCCCGTGGTATGCCGCAGCATTACCTTCGGTGTGTCGCGGCCCGGCTCGCAAATGAGTGGATTTATGACGGGCGGGAGGCCAGCCAGCGTGGCAGCAGCCCCTCGGGAACTTCCTCGGACGTGAGGGCGAACGAACGGTGATCAGCCCATTCGCCGTTGATATGCAGGTAACGGGGACGGTATCCCTCGTCCCGGAATCCCAGCTTCTCCACCACGCGCAGGCTGGGCCCGTTTTCCGGCCGGATATTGATTTCCATCCGGTGCAGGCCCAGTGTTTGGAAACAATGGTCAGTTACGAGTGCCACGGCCGTGGGGGCGATTCCGCGCCCGGCGCGTGCCTGGTCAACCCAGTAACCCAGTGTTGCCATCATGGCCGAGCCCCAGACGATGGATGAGACGGTCAGCTGGCCGATGATTGCCGGATTCCTTCGGCCGGGAACCCGCTCGGTGATGACGAACGGCAGAGCAGTCGCCTGGGCCGCCTGTATGTTCAGGGAACGCACCATATGCCGGTAGTCCGGCAGGCCTCCGTGCGGGTCCGGGTTGGACGCCTCCCACGGCGCCAGCCACTGGCGGTTGCGGGCGCGGACTTCCGTCCATTCTTTTTTGTCCCGGTATCGGATGGGCCGCAGGACCAGGTCGCCGCATTCCAGGGTCACGGGCCAGATGGGGCCAAGGCGCATGCGTGCTACTTGGACAGGCCGTCGGTGAAGCCCGGCAGCCATTCCCGCAAACCGGGCCCAAGATCGTCGCTGTCTATGGCCAGCTGGATGCACGCCTTGAGGTAGCTGAGCTTGTCGCCCGTGTCGTAGCGGCGCCCGCGGAATACCACGCCATAGACTCCGTGGCCGTCCCCGTCACCGGTGGCCAGTTCCTGCAGGGCGTCGGTGAGCTGGATCTCGCCGCCACGCCCTGGACCAGTGCCCTCGAGGACTCCGAAGACGGCGGGGTGCAGCACGTAGCGGCCGATGATGGCCAGGTTGGAGGGTGCTTCATCCGCGGTGGGCTTCTCCACCAGCCGATTAATGCGCACGTACCCTTCGCCGTCGATCTCCTGGATATCAGCGCAGCCATAGGCACTGATCTCTGATGGTTCCACTTCGATAAGGGCCACGACGGAACCCCCCGTTTTGGCCTGCACGTCAATCATGGTGCTGAGCAGTTCGTCGCGCGCATCGATGAGGTCGTCACCGAGCAGGACCGCGAAGGCTTCATCGCCTACGTGCTGCTTGGCCCGGAGCACCGCGTGTCCCAGGCCGTTGGGGTCCCCCTGGCGCACGTAGTGGATATCGCCCAGGTTGCTTGCTGCCTGGATGGACGCCAGCTTCTCGGTGTCACCCTTGTCCGAAAGCGTGGACTCCAGCGCGGGAACCCGGTCGAAGTGGTCTTCCAGTGCCCGCTTGTTCCGTCCCGTAATCATCAGGACATCGTTCAACCCCACGTGGACGGCTTCCTCAACCACGTATTGGATGGCAGGCTTGTCCACCACGGGAAGCATTTCCTTGGGCATAGCCTTGGTGGCGGGAAGGAACCTGGTGCCCAGCCCGGCAGCGGGGATGACAGCTTTGCGGACTCGCGGGTTACTGGTACTCACCGGACTAATCTAACGTCAGCGTCAAGCATTCAGTAACAAAGGACCGGCTGCGGCTTGCCCGGGGGCCGGCACGTAAACCGCCGAACGGCGGGCAAGGGAGGACATACACAATGATTGAGAAGCAGAACGCCGCCAAGGACGGCATCCGTACAGCGCACCGGCAGCGGAGGGCTGTACGGAGCCCCGGAGAGCTGGAAGCCGCAGGTGCCGCTCTTGCCATCCACGGTGCCGCCTGGGCGGAATCCATGTCCGGTGGAGAACCGGCCATGTTCTGCGTCTACCTGGGCATCGGCGTGGAGCCGCCCACCCTCCCCCTCATCACCGCCCTCTACAACCACGGCCACAGGGTCCTGCTCCCCGTCTGCGAGCCGGGCAGGGAACTGAGTTGGGTCTTCTGGAGTCCGGACGTCAGCTTCGAGCGCAGCAGGTACGCGCCCATCCTTGAACCGTCCGGGCCCCGCCATGGACCCGATGTGGCGGGGGAAGCCACGGCGCTCTTCATCCCGGCAACAGCCGTGGACCTCAGCGGCAACAGGGTAGGCCAGGGCGGCGGCTACTATGACAAATTCCTGGGACATCTTGCGACTGCCGGGAAGGAGATTCCGCTCGCCGCTGTTATCTACGACGATGAACTGCTGCCCGCAGGGCAGATCCCTGCCGAGGAGTTCGACCGCCCCGTCCCCGCCATCCTGGCGCCGTCAGGGTTGCGGTCGCTGGTCGGCACCGTTTGAACCCGGGTGATGGGGGCGCTGGGGAATGATAGAATTGGCACTCAGGCCCTGCGACTGCTAATGGACTACCATGTGGCAGCACGGGACCTCTCGTTTGCCCAAGAGGAGGAGCACCAGTGCCAACATATGCTTACGCCTGCAAGGATTGCGGCCATGCCTTCGATATCGTCCAGTCCTTTTCGGACAGCTCATTGACGTCGTGCCCTGAATGCGAGGGCACCCTGCGCAAGAAGTTCAACAGCGTGGGCGTCGTGTTCAAGGGATCCGGCTTCTACCGCACCGACTCCCGCGATGCCAAGGGCAGTACAGTCTCCGCAACTCCCCCGGCGCCAGCTTCGACGGCACCGGCTCCCGCTGCTGCACCGGTGGCCTCCGTTCCGGCGGCAGCTGCCAGCTGATTCCGGCTCCCGTTATTTCAACGGCCCCGCGACCTGTTGTTCGGACGTTGTCCACATAGGCGCGGGGCCGCTGTCGTGTGCGTCTTTTGTGCCCTTAGCGTGGGGTTATGCCTGCACACCCGAACCGCGTCCGCCGGAAAACCCGTGGGTTCCTTCACCTTAACCGGCGGCCGGGTCCTTCTAGCCGTTCCGGCACCAGCCGTCCGGCTGTGCGGTTAACCGGGTGGCTCAGCCGTAACCGGCGCCTTGCAGTCGCGCTGCTTCTCTGTGCCGCGGCGGCACTCACTGTGCACCAACTCACCCCGGCGCCGGTTTACACCGTGACCGCCCTGGCCGCTTCCCGGGATCTGCCTGCCGGCTCAGCCTTGGCGGCGGCCGACCTTGCCCATGTTCAGGTGCCGCCGGGCATGCTGGCAGACGGGTTCCTCCGCGAAGAAGGCGCGGCCGCCGGAAAGCAGCTGGCAGCCCCGTTGCGCAAGGGCCAGTTGCTGACGGACGCCCAGCTGCTGGGCCCCGGCCTGCTGACCGGCAGCCCTCCTGGTTCAGCAGCCGTTCCCGTAAGGATGGCCGATGCGTCCTCGATCCAGCTGGTTTCCCCGGGGCAGCTGGTCAACGTCGTGCTGACGGCAGGCAACGGCTTCGACCAGCAGGAACCGTCAGAGGTCCTGGCATCAGGAGTCCCCGTGCTGTGGACGTCCACGAAGGGAAGCCAGGGCGGGCAGTGGCTCGGAACCCACGAGACGGACGGGCTGATCGTGGTGGCCGCGGACGCTCAACAGGCAGCCCGGCTGGCCGGGGCGTCAACCCAGGGGAAGCTGTTCTTTGTCCTGGTAGGACCATCCTGACCCGCGGTGATCCCGGCAGTGGGCCGTAACTTACTGTTAGCCCCAGTGGGGCGGTTTCTGTTCCTTCAGCCAGGCATCGTGGTCATCGTCGCGGTCGCCCCAGGCACGGGGATCGTCCTCGGACGCTGTCTTCGGCAGGAGGCCCCCGGTTCCACCCTCGGCCACACCGGCAGAGGGTACAACCGGAGCAGCGGGGGTGTCCGTGGATGACGGTGCGCTGTTATCGGCGGCGCTGTTCTTCTCTTCTTCGGTGGCCACGTGGCCCACCTCCTTGCTGTCCAGTCCGGCCTGCATGGACTCAACACCATGATGCCCGGCATGTGCTTCGGTGATTCCACCAGCGCGGCGCCCGGAAACCGGTCCGGGGGAATGCGTTGCGTAGGAAATCGAGGCAGGCTGTGCGGCGTCAATATCATTCAGCGCCTGATCGACGTCGTCGTCAAGGAAGCCGGCGGACGTGGCCGCCCGCGCCGGAAGCCCCATCTTTTCCAGCCCCAGGTACGCCGCAATCCGGTCAGCGCAGGCTGAGGGATCCGTGAACACCTCGATGGTCCACAGCGGCATATACCGCCAGCCCAGGCGTTCCAGCAGTTGCGGCCGCAACCGGCTCCGCTCCCGGACACTCATGGTGCGGTACTGTCCGGTGCCGTCCGACTCGATAGCCACCGGCCACGGCAGGTCGGCGTCATCCTGGCCCATGGTGCTGAGCGGATCTGCGGCTGCCACCACGTCAATGGCGCCATCGTACTGGTGCCACACCCGTGCTCCGCGTGCACGCAGGCGGTCACCCAGGTCTGCCACCAACGGATCGGCGCCCAGTGCCTGCTCGCTGGCGGCAGCACGCGAGGCGGGAGTGCCCAGATCGGTATTACCCGATATTTCCCTGTCCAGGAGCGCATACAGGTCCACGGCTCCATGCGTCAGCCGGGTTTGGTCCAGGTCCTCCGGCCGGAAGCACGTCAGCACGTGCATGGAGCGCCTGGCACGGGTCATGGCCAGGGCAAACTTTTCCCGGCCTCCATCGGCCGAGAGAGGCCCGAAGTTGTGCAGGGCACGCCCGTGGGGGGTGCGGCCGAAACCGGGCGAGAAAATGACATGGTCGCGCACCAGGCCCTGGGCGCGTTCCAGGTCAACCACCCGGAAGGATTCGGGCCCGGCCCCGAAGAAACTGGCGAGGCCCGGATAGTTGGGCAGCTGGAGCCGGATGGACTCGCCGATCCGGGCAGCGTGCCGCAGGCTGGCTGTCACCACGGCCAAGGAAGTACGGGGGCGAAGGCGTGCGTGCTCGAAGACCAGCTCCACCACCCGGTTGACCTCGGCCACCACGGATTCCACGCCTTCGTGGTCGGCACTGGGCAGCCCCGTTCCGTCCGGGAGGTACTCCACCAACAGTGACCGGTCCAGACCGGTGGCAGACTGTCCCTCCGGCAGCCGGCGGAGGCTGCCGTCGTAAAAGTTCTTGCTCAGTTGCAGGACCAGGTCCTCGTCCACCGCCCGGTACACAAAGTTCAGCCGCCATACCGGCAGCACAGACGACAGTGCGTTGAAGGCGCTCTCTACGCGCTGGTGCGCCGATTCCCCCGGCGCCAGGCGCTCCACGCCGACAGTGAAGGTACGGGGACTGGCAATCCGGGAGTCCCCGAAGGCGATGACCTGGCGGGCCCGCGCGATGGACGGCAGTACGGCCTGGAGCGAGGTGGCTTCTGCATCGAGGATGATCACGGCGTCGAAGTGCTGTCCCGCCGGGAGCAGCCCGGTCATCAGGTAGGGGCTCACGGACCAGACCGGAACCAGGGTGCCGATCAGGTCAGGTGCCTGCGCAGTCAGCGAGGAAAGGGAGACCCTGCCGTCCTTGAGCAGGCTGCGGAGGAGGTCAGCCTGCCGTGGCTGGTCCGTGATGGCGGTCCGCCACCGCTCCGCAAGGTCCCAGCGCAGCCGGGCTGCGCCGCTGGCAATGTGGGCGTTGTCGGCCAGCCGGTACTCGGCTTCCAGTTGCCGGAGGGCGTCGCCGTCGGACATCGCGAGGTAGTCGTCGCCGCTGATCATGGCTTCGAGCGCAGACTGCCACCAGGCCAGTTCCAGCTCGGCGGCGACGGAGCCCGCAGGGACTTCCCGTTCCGCAAGATCGGCCAGGAGCTCCCCCAGCCCGTGCTCGCGCATGTTCTCCACCAGAAGCGTGCGCTCCGGGAGGGTCTTGAGCGTGTCTGTGTCCGCCACCAGCCGCTCGAGGCGTTCCATGAGGTCCTCGTACCGGACCCTGGACAGTGAACCGCCGGCTTCGGTGTGCTTCAAGGCCTCGCCCAGCTGGGCGAGCTCGCGGTCCAGTTCCCGGTACAGGGCGTTCATCTCGCCGAGCCCCGAGGGGACGGCAGGATGCCGTTGGGTGGTGGCATAGCCGGCCCAGTGGGCCCGCTGTTCCTGCACCAGGACGAGGGAGCTGTGCAGGTCGGCGATGTGGACTCCGGGCCGGACGTACTCCTTGGCCACCCTGCGCAGGCGGGACCGCTGCATGGAGGCCATCTCGATGCCGCGTTCCCGCCGCCAGGCGGAGGGAGCGGTGGCGGAGATGAGGTCCGTCACCGGCCGGTCGAAGATATCCGGCGTGAATTTGTCCAGGCTGCCGCGCACTGCCACCAACAGCTCAAGCTGCTCGCCCCACTCGGCGAAGGATTCGCCCAGCCGGATCTCCGCGTGCTCGGCCACTGCCTTCATGCGGTCCCGCAGGACCGGCAGGCTCTTCTCCACAGACCGGACCAGTTCCTGGGCTTCCTCGGTTTCCTTGCGGGTGAGGAGCCGGGCGCCGTGCCACGGGCTGGTGGTGGAGGCCTTGCTGAAGCTGCCCAGCTCAGCCGCCCGGCGGAGCCTGCCGGCAAGCTCGTCGCGGTCACGGATGCTGTCCAGGACGCTTCTCTTCAGCCTCACGGTGGTGGCCGGGGCGGGATGGATGGACGTGAGCTCGGCAAGCGACTGCATGGCCTGGTAGGGCGAGCAACCCCAGCGCTGGCGGACGTTGTGCAGCGACGCTACATGGTCCATCAGGGCATGGCGGTGTTCCGTCAGGGTGTTGTGGAGGTTGCCAAGCTGCGGTTCCAGCGACTTTTCGTTGCGGACGATGGCCCTGACCAGCTGTGCCTTCAGCTGCTGGGCCGTGACGTTCCCGGACAGCTGGAACAGGATGGAGTCGAGGCCAAGGGACTCCAGCTGGCCGGACACCTCGTTGAGGCTGGCGCGCCGGTCCCCCACCACCAGGACGGTCTTGCCGGCATCCACCAGGGCACCGATGGTGTTGATCGCCGTCTGGGTCTGTCCCGTCCCGGGCGGGCTGCTCACCACGAGGGAATCGCCGGCGCGGGCGGCGTCAATGACGTACTGCTGGTCCAAGTCCGCGTCCAGCAGGAGGAGTTCATCCCTGGGGTGCCTGCTGTCCAGGGGCGGGAAACGGGAAGGGTCCGGCTCCTCGACATCCACTACTTCGCCCCCGGCGGCGGTGGCCAGCGCGGAGATGAGGGGGTTGCTGTCATTGATCCAGGGGTCGTCGAGGTTTCCCGACAGGTCAGCGAAGGTGGAAACAAGCAGGTTATGCTGCGTTTCGGCACCATGTATGGGCCGTATCAGCGTGCCCAGGCGGTCCAGGACGGGCTGCGGATCGTAACGGGCCGTGCTGTAGGCAAGACGGGTTACGGCGTTGACGTCGAAAACGATTCCGTGAATGTTTTTCAGGTGCCGCACCAGTGCCGGGTTGATATGGGCCTGTTCCGTCAGTTGGAGTTCGTAGTCGTCCTCCCCCGGGCGGACAGTCAGGGAAATGGCGGTGAGCATCACCGGCGCGGAGACGCGCTGCGGCTTGCCTCCGACGGCGGATGTCCACACGACGGTGCCGGCGGAAAGGTAGCCGGCGTCAATGCCGCGGTCATTGGCGAGCTCGAAAATCTTGGACCTGATGTTGCGCGAAGCCCTGGCAGCCACAACATATTGCTGCCGGTCCCGGATCAGCGTGGACAAGCGGGTCTTCCGTCCGGCCATGAGCTGCGCCAGGCCCGACGGGTGGGCGTGGGTCAGGTCGATGGAACCTTCGGGGGTCTTGGTGAAGCGCAGCATCGTGTCTGCCCCGGTAACGGGTTTAAGCCCGGAGAGCCATTTGCGAAGCTCTTCCGAGCCTTCCGGGTGGCCTTGACCAACTGACACTACTGCCTTCTTTTCTGCGTTTGCACGTGACGCCCTGGACCATACCGGCATAGATTCGAGCGTAGCCGCTTCGGTGCCCGGACTGAGAGACCGCAACACTGGAGCGCCTAAATTGCGGAGGATTTCACCCGGGAACAGCAGTGGCCGGCCTCCTTTGACGGAGGCCGGCCACTCAGGATGCTATTCCCACTCGATGGTTCCCGGCGGCTTGCTGGTGACATCCAGCACCACGCGGTTGACGCCTTCCACCTCGTTGGTGATCCGGTTCGAGATCCGGGCCAGGAGCTCGTATGGGAGGCGTGACCAGTCAGCCGTCATGGCATCCTCGGAGGAGACCGGACGCAGGACGATGGGGTGGCCGTAGGTGCGGCCGTCGCCCATCACACCGACGCTGCGGACGTCAGCCAGCAGGACTACGGGCATCTGCCACACCTCGTTGTCCAGCCCGGCGGCAGTGAGCTCGGCGCGCGCGATGGCGTCTGCCTTGCGCAGCAGGTCCAGGCGCTCCTTAGTGACTTCGCCGACGATCCGGATGCCGAGGCCGGGGCCGGGGAACGGCTGGCGCCCCACGATTTCCTGAGGCAGTCCAAGCTGGGCCCCGACGGCGCGGACCTCGTCCTTGAACAGGGCACGCAACGGTTCCACGAGTTCAAACTGGAGGTCCTCGGGAAGTCCGCCCACGTTGTGGTGGCTCTTGATGTTCGCCGCACCTTCGCCGCCGCCGGATTCGACAACGTCCGGGTACAGCGTTCCCTGGACCAGGAACTTGATCTTCTCGCCGTGGGCGGCGGCCTCGGCGATGATGGCCAGTTCCGCTTCCTCGAAGGCGCGGATGAATTCACGGCCGATGATTTTGCGTTTGGTTTCCGGATCGCTGACGCCGGCAAGGGCGGACAGGAAGCGATCCTGCTCGTTCGCGACGTAGAGCTTCACGCCGGTAGCAGCGACAAAGTCGCGCTCCACCTGCTCCGCTTCACCTTCGCGCAGCAGGCCGTGGTCAACGAACACGCATGTGAGCTGCTCGCCCACGGCGCGCTGGACAAGGGCGGCAGCGACGGCGGAATCCACGCCGCCGGAGAGGCCGCAGATCACCCGGGCATCGCCGATCTGCTTGCGGATGCGCTCCACCTGCTCTTCGAGGATGTTGCCGGTGGTCCAGTTGGGTTCGATCCTGGCGCCCTTGAAGAGGAAGTTCTCCAGGACCTGCTGGCCGTAGGCGGAGTGCTTGACCTCGGGGTGCCACTGCACGCCGAACAGGCCTTTTTCCTCATTGGCGAAGGCAGCCACTTCGGCGCCGGCCGTCGTCGCAAGAACCTCAAAGCCGTCCGGCGCCTCGTGGACGGAGTCACCGTGGCTCATCCAGGTCTTCTGGTGCTGGGGCATGCCCTCGAGGACGGAACGGCCCTCGCCGAGGATGGTGGTTTCGGTGGAGCCGTACTCCCGCAGCCCGGTCTTGTCCACCTTGCCGCCGAGGGCATTGGCCATCGCCTGGAAGCCGTAGCAGATCCCAAAGACGGGAACACCGGCTTCGAAGAGGTCGGCACCGACGCTCGGGGCGCCGTCCGCGTAAACACTGGACGGGCCGCCGGAAAGGATGATGGCGGCGGGGTTCCTGGCCAGGAGCTGCTCGGTGGAGTAGGTATGCGGAACCACTTCCGAATACACATTCGCTTCCCGGACGCGGCGGGCAATCAGCTGCGCGTACTGGGCACCGTAGTCAACAACCAGCACCGGCTTCTGGGAAGTCTGGGATGCAGTGGGAGTAGTCACCGTAATAGCCTACTTTGCGCCGTTGCACCGGCGCACCTTGAGAAGCCTCGCTGTGACGGAGCGAACTCAGGACGGGGTCAGTACCGCTGCGGCGCCTGCGGGTTGGCTGCGAGCTCGGCCTCCACCTCGGCGTGGAACTTCTTCTCCACGATGAAGGAAAGGAACGGGACGACCCCGCCCAGCGCCAGCAGGATCAGCTTGAGGAACGGCCAGCGCATGAGCGCCCACAACCGGAAGTTGGAGATCAGGTACACCACGTACATCCAGCCGTGCACGATGAGGACCGTCACGGACAGGTTGACTCCGCCGAGGACGCCCCGCGGTTCAGCGTCGGCAAAACCGAAGCCGAAGGGCTGGCCGGTGACCGCGTTGGTGCCGCCCGCGAACAGGTACTGACCGAAGCCGTACCGGGCAATCAGTTCAGCGCACAGCAGCAGCAACATGGCGCCAGTGAGGTAGGCCAGTACCTTGTAGAACTTCAGTGCTGAGCGGATCTGGGCCTCGGTGCCGCCGAAGCGGCGCTTCTTGCCGGCCGTCTTGCCGGTGGCCTGCGCGGGAGTGGCCGGTTTCGGATCAATCATGGCTGTACCTTTTGCTGGTTCTGTTCAGGAGTAGTGGCATCGTCATCTTCGTCGAGGCTGTCCTCGAGGTCCCGGTGGTAGTCGTCCTTGACCAGCCGCCACCAGATGAAGAGGGCAAAGCCGGCGAAAACCACCCATTCAAGGGAGTAGAAGAGGTTGAGCCAGTTGATCTGCTGTGCGGGGGGCTGCGGGCCGATGCCCAGCGGAAGCAACCCGCCCGGCACCGCGGCGGCGCTGACGTCCACTCCCCCAGCCATCTCGGCGGTGGCCGCCACGAAACCCGGGTAACTGCTGACCTCCCAGTAGTTGATCAGCTCCGCCACGGAGACGGCGGTGGCCTCCCCCGGCGCGGGCGCCCTGCCTGGGAGCGGGGCCTCTGACGGCAGGAGCCGCCCGGTCAGTTCGATAAGGCCCGACGGCGGTGCTGCCGCGTCACCGGGCTCGGCCACCCAGCCGCGGGCCACGGGGATCCAGGTCTGGGGCGAGGAGGCGACCCCACTCAGTGCCGGAGCCCCGTTGACGGCGAAGGCGGAGACAACCCAGTAGCCGGTCTTTCCGTCGTGCAGCCGCCCGGGGACCAGGACCTGCTTGGCCGGGTCATAGGTCCCTTGGGCACTGACCATCTGGTCGGCGTCGGTACCGTGGAAGAATTCGCCCGGCTGAAGGGTTTCCGTCAGCGGCTGGACCTGCTCGGTGGTGGGGTTGACCGGTACCTCGGGAGAGGTGGAACGCCCGAACTGCCACTGGCTGAGCAGCACAAAGACCCCGGAAATGGCAATCGCGAAGACGAAGCCTGCGATCCATCGGGGTTTAAGGGCTGTTTTCCACACGTCTTAACCGTACTTCGTACTTCTGTAGAACAACTAAACGCCGGCCCTGCACCTTGCCTTGGGCTCGACGGGGCACCGGCTTAGTGATCGAAGAACACCAGGCTGGAATTGATGAGTTCGGAGATGACCTCGGCGTCGTAGGCACGCCGCAGCGATTCGCGGAAGGACTCCTTGGACAGTGACCGGGCGAGGGTTGCCAGGACTTCAAGGTGGTCGGAAAAGGAGCTGGCCGGGGTGGCAATCAACAGGATGACGGTGGCCGGTCCGTCCGCCGCACCGAAGTCCAGCGCGTGGCCGTACTTGGCGATGCCCACCGCGATGGACGTCCGGGTCACGAACTCGCTGCGGGCGTGCGGCAGGCCGATCCCGCCCGGCAAACCCGTCGCCAGCTGGTGCTCCCTCGCATTGACGTGCTTGAGGAACCCTTCAAGGTCCGAGACACGCCCGGCGGCGAACAGCCGTTCTGCCAGTTGGGTGGCGGCATCGGTCTTGTCCGATGCCTCCAGTTCCAGGATCACCATCCCGGGGGTGGTGAGTTCAGCATCATACGGGTCGAGCGGTTCCGCCAAGGCGTATCCCTTCAGTCAGCAGCGCTGGCCATCCGCCCCTCAGCGCAAGGGCACGATGTCTTCCACGCCCAGGCGGGCGGCGTCTGCGGATTCGTCGTCCGGCTGTTGCTGGCTAAGGCGTTCCGCTTCCACGCGTGCAATGTAATGCCGGACCTCATTTTCACGCTGCGCGTCGCTCCAGCCAAGGACGTCACCCATCAGTTTAGCGACAACGGGAACCGCGGATACACCGCGGTCCCAGGCCTCAATGGAAATCCGGGTCCTCCTGGTCAGGACGTCATGGACGTGCCGGGCGCCCTCATGGGAAGCGGCATAGACGGCTTCGGCCTGGAGATAGTCGTCCGCGCCCGGAATCGGCTCTGCCAGGGTCGGATCCTGTTCGATGATGGCCAGCAGCTCGGGGGTCATTGCCCCATACCGGTTGAGCAGGTGTTCGATCCGGGCCACATGCACACCGGATTCCTCGGCGGTGCGGTTCCGCCGGTTCCAGGCGGCCTTGAACCCGCTGGCCCCGAGCAGCGGGATGGTTTCGGTGCAGCTGGGCGGCACCCGCTCGTCCATGGACCGGGTTGCTTCATCCACGGCGTCCTTGGCCATCACCCGGTAAGTGGTCCATTTTCCACCTGCCACCACCACGAGGCCGGGGACGGGGTGTGCCACCACATGCTCGCGGGACAACTTGGCGGTGGAGTCGTTTTCGCCGGCGAGCAGGGGCCGGAGTCCGGCGTATACGCCCTCCACGTCTTCCCTGGTCAGGGGGCGTTTGAGTACCTGGTTGACGTGCTCAAGGATGTAGTCGATGTCCTTGCTGGAGGCAGCGGGGTGGGCTTTGTCCAGGCTCCAGTCGGTGTCAGTGGTTCCAATGATCCAGTGCCGGCCCCACGGGATAACGAACAGCACCGACTTTTCGGTGCGCAGTATCAGCCCAACAGTTGACTGGAACCGGTCCCGCGGCACCACCAGGTGGATGCCCTTGGAAGCACGGACCTTCAGCTGGCCGCGTTCTGTGACCATTGCCTGGGTTTCATCGGTCCAGACCCCGGTGGCGTTGATAACCTGCTTGGCGCGGATTTTGAACTGGGTCCCGTCCTCATGGTTAGCCACCCTGGCCCCCACCACCCGTTCACCCTCGCGCAGGAAGTCCACCACTGCCATCTGGTTCACAGCATGGGCACCGTAGTAGGCGGCCGTCCTGACGAGGTTGGCAACGTACTTCGCGTCGTCCACCTGGCCGTCGTAGTACCGGATGGATCCCACGAAGGCATCGTTCTTCAGGCTTGGGGCGGCCCGCAGGGTGCCCCGCTTGGTCAGATGCTTATGGAAGGGCACGCCCCGGCTATGGCCGCTGGAGACGGACAGGATGTCGTACAGCGCAATGCCTGCGCCTACGTACGGCCGCTCGATGAAGGGCTTGGTGAGCGGATAGAGGAACGGCACCGGACGGGCCAGGTGGGGCGCCAGCTCGGAGAGCAGCAGTCCCCGTTCCTGCAGGGCTTCCTTGACCAGCCCGAAATCGAGCATTTCAAGGTAGCGCAGGCCGCCGTGGATGAGCTTGGAGGACCGGGAGGAGGTGCCGGCTGCCCAGTCGTTCGCTTCAACAATCCCCACGTTCAGCCCGCGGGTGACCGCGTCCAGGGCTGCTCCGGTACCCACGATTCCGCCACCGACGATCAGGATGTCCAGTTCCTGGCCGGGTTCCGATGTGGCCCGCAGCCGCTGGATGGATGCTTCCCTGGCTGCCGGGCCAAGGGCCCCGTTTGCAGGAACAGTCTTCATTGAACCCTCCAGTGCCTCTAGTGCCGGTAGTAAAACCACACTACTTGCTTGGAGCATGCTTGGGCAGGCTGGCCAGGGGAGGATGCTGCCCCTGACCAGCCGAGGGGCATCACTTCCCTGAGTAAGGGGATACGACGACGTCGACCCGCTGGAATTCCTTCAGGTCCGAATAGCCGGTGGTCGCCATCGAGCGGCGCAGGGCCCCGATGAGGTTGGACGTCCCGTTGGTGTGGTGGCCGGGGCCGAAGAGAACTTCCTCCAGCGGGCCGACGGTGCCGACGTTGGCCCGGTCGCCGCGCGGGAGTTCCAGGTGGTGGGCTTCCTGGCCCCAGTGCCAGCCCTTGCCGGGCGCCTCCTCGGCGCGCGCCAGCGCGCTGCCCAGCATGACGGCGTCGGCGCCCATCGCGATCGCCTTCACCATGTCGCCTGAGCTGCCCATGCCGCCGTCGGCGATCACGTGCACGTACCGGCCGCCGGACTCGTCCATGTAGTCGCGACGGGCGGCTGCGACATCGGAAATCGCGGACGCCATGGGCGAGTGGATGCCCAGGGCGCGTCGGGTGGTGGTGGTGGCGCCGCCGCCGAAGCCGACCAGCACGCCGGCGGCGCCGGTGCGCATGAGGTGCAGCGCCGGCGTGTATCCCGCTGCGCCGCCAACAATCACCGGAACATCCAGCTCATAGATGAACTGTTTGAGGTTCAGCGGCGCGTGGTCCTTGGACACGTGCTCGGCTGACACTGTGGTGCCGCGGATGACAAAGATGTCGACGCCGGCGGCGAGGACCGTCTTGTAGTGCTCCTGGGTGCGCTGCGGGGTGAGGGAACCGGCAACGGTGACGCCCGCTTGGCGCATCTCGGCGAGCCGGGACGTGATCAGGTCGGGCTGGATGGGGGCCTTGTACAGTTCCTGCATGCGGCCGGTGACGGAGGGGCTGTTGGTCTCATCCTCCAGCGCACCGATTTCATCGAGGATGGGCTGAGGGTCCTCGTACCGGGTCCAGAGCCCTTCGAGGTCCAGCACACCCAGGCCGCCGAGCTTGCCCAAGGCGATGGCTGTTGCCGGCGACATGGCGGAGTCCATGGGGGCGGCGATGACCGGCATGCTGAACTGGTAGGCATCGATCTGCCAGGAGACGGAGACGTCCTTGGGGTCGCGGGTACGACGGTTAGGGACGATTGCAATGTCATCCAGGGAGTAGGCACGACGCCCACGCTTGCCACGGCCGATCTCGATCTCGTAAGTCACTGCTCTAGGTTATCCCAGCCGCTGCGGTGTCCTTCGCTTACAGTGGCCGGATGGGCAGTCGGTGGATCTTTGACGGGCACATCGCCGGAATCGGAACGTCCTCGGGGCTCCGCACCGTGGTGGGAGTCTGGCAGGACTCCCCCTTCGGATCCTTCGCGGACGTTATGCTCCAACAGCCTTCCGGACACCGGCTGCTGCTGGCGCCCACCCAGGAAGCTGCCGACTTTATCGCCTCGACCTACAGGTTCGATGAGGTCCAGGTCTTGCACGTGTCAGCGGCGCTGGATGCCCAACAGCTCACCGTGGATGCCGGTCCCCTGGCGATCCGGGCCGGAGTGGGCGCCAGGACTCTCCTGGGCAGTGCACTGCGGGCAGTGCCGCGGCGTTTGGCCGTCCATCCGCGCTGGCTTGGCGCCGTCAGCCCGTTGGCGGCACTGACCGCCCCGGGCGCCCGCACGTTCGGCACTGCCGGCAATGGAAGGCTGGAGTACTACGGGTTGAGCGACCTGCACCACGTCACCTCCGCCGTCGTAACCTGGCAAGGGGCCGACGCCGGGACCCTGTCCCCCATCCTGCCCCCAGTGACGTTTGGGTTCAGCAGCGTCCCTCCGCGTCCCAGCCTCGCCCGCGTCCGCACTATGGTTCTTGAGGGGCGGCCCTGACAGGGACAAGTCCCCATCGCGACGAACGGCACCATGGCATACGTTTTTCCACTGGCCGGGACGGAAAAACCAGGGCTGAGCTCAGAGCCCCTCGGCTTCCTCCACGGTGAGCTGGGACTCGAACATCCGGAAGTAGCGGCCGCGGAGTGCCACAAGCTCACGGTGCGTGCCCTGCTCCACGATCCGGCCCTCCTCCAGCATGTACACGACGTCGGCCTTCTCAATGGTTGCGAGCCGGTGGCTGATGGCGATGATGGTGCTGCTGCGGTCGGCGAAGAGGCGGGTGAAAATGCGGTGCTCAGCCAGGGCGTCAATGGCTGAGGTTGGTTCGTCCATCACCATGAACGAGGCGTCGCGGTAGAAGTTCCGGGCCATGGCAAGCCGCTGCCACTGGCCGCCGGAGAGCCCGCTGCCCTTGCGGCCGCGGGGATCCTCCATCCAGTTGCTGACGTGATTGTCCAACCCATTCGGCAGTTTGTTGATGAAGTCCAGGGCCTCGGCATCTGCGGCGGCCCTTCGGATGCGTGCGTCGTCCCTCGGTGAATCGACGTCGCCGAAGTAGATGTTCTCGGCAGCTGTGGCGAATTCGTACTTGAGGAACTCCTGGCTCAGGACCGCGAGGTGCTTGTGCCAGGAGGTCACGTCGACGGCGGCAAGATCCACGCCGTCGAGCATTACCTGCCCTGAGTCCGGGCGGTAAAGGCCTGCCATGATCCTGATCAGCGTGGATTTGCCGGCACCGTTCTCCCCCACGATGGCGATGTGCTGGCCTTCGCGGATTGTCATGCTGATCCCACGGATCACCTCGATGTCACTGCCCGTGTAGGTAAAACGGACGTCCTTCACCTCCACCACCTTTGGCGCGCCCAGCAGCGGAGGTGCGTGCCCGGCATGCACCGGCAGGGCCATAAACAGCTCGTAGTCCTTGAGGTTCGCCAGGTCCTCGTCGATGGAACTCAGCGATGACACCAGGTTGTTCGCGGTGGACAAGGCGCGGCTGACTATCTGCTGGACATAGAGGAACTGTCCCACCGGCTGCGCCCGGGCAATGATCTGCCCCACCACCCAGATCAGCGAAACCACCTCTGCACCGTACTGAAGGGCGTCCGCCGCCAGCTGTTTGGGAATGTACCGCCGCTGGTAATCAAGACGGCGGCGCTCGTCAGTGTCGCGCAGCCGGGACCGGAGATCCATCAGGAAGCCCACGATTCCGTAGAGCCGCATCTCGGCGATGTGCTGCGGCCTGAGCAGGTTGGTTTCGATCATCCTCCTTTGGCGCCGGGAGTCCACCTGGGTGTTCCAGTGCGCAATCTGCTCACGGGACAGCCTGAACTGCAGGTAGACGCTGGGCACGATGGCCACCAGGACGATCACCGCGATCCACCAGCTGACCAGCAGCAGAGCGCCCACGGCCAGGATCACCGAAACGAGCTGGGTGAAGATCGCCGCGATGCGGTCCAGCACACGGGCATAGGAATCGGAGAACCGTTTGGCGCGGTCATAGAGGTCCACGGTCTCCTTGTCGTCATAACGCCAGAACTCCAGGGCGAGGAACCGTTCATACATCTGGTCCCCCACTATGGCGCCCACCTTGAAGCTCATCAGCTGCTGGATGTACCGGTCCAGGCTGTTGAATGCGCCCCAGAAAAGGCCGAGGGCGGCGGTGATGATGACGTAGACGATGGCCTGCTGCCCGGCTCCGGCGTCCCCTGAGTAGGCAGCAGCCAGCGCGGTGGTGGTGAGGGCCGCGAAGTAAGTGGTGACCAGAGGAAGCACGGCCGAGATCAGCGAGCCGAGCACCTTCATGACCACCGCGCCCGGGGACGCACGGAAGCTGACCCGCAGGACCTGGGCCACAGCGCGGGCGTAGGGCCGGAGGGCCAGGCGGCGCTGAGGTTCCCTTTTAGGGCTTAGCTCAGCCGGATGGCGTGGTGCGGGCATGCTTCAGCCTAATACCCGCAGCCCAGAGGGCAGCGGGGTCAGTATTCCTCACCGTACTCATACTCGGGGAAATCAAAACAGCCACTGTAGCCGGCGATCCTGAGCGATTCCGGGGCTTCCTGGAAAGCAACCATGAGATGGGTGCCATCCTCATGCAGAAGTCCGAGCGACCGGTCCCCGTCCAGGGTTTTGTCCTCTGATACTTTCCACCCTGCCCGGCTGTCCATTGCAGCAGCCACTTCATCGAGGAAGGCATCGCGGTCCACTCCGGGCATCAGGTCTGCCACGGCGTCGCCCACCCATTTTTTCCGGTCTCCGTCGCAACTCATGAGGCTTGAAGTGTCGTGCGCGAACGTCGACAGGATTGCGTCGGCCGGCAGCAGTGCCAAGATTTCCTGCTCTGCCGACATAACGCTGGATTTGGCTGATTCGAGCCTGAGGTCCATGTCTTTTCCGTTTCCCGTCTGCCCGCATGAGGCCGCCATCGCAGTAAATGCTATTGCCCCGGCTATCCGCCAGGTTGTTGTCCATCGCCGGCCGCCAGCCTTACCTGCCAAGGATTTCCCCGCGGATGTCTTCGAGGGGCTTTTCGTTTCTGGGGTCCGTGGTTGCGATGAGGGTGTGGTTGTCGATGCTGTAGAACTGTCTCCATCGGTAGCCCCCTGGCGGCTCGTATACGTGCTTTTCAAAGGCCGGCTCCTTCATTGGGTAGTTCTCCCCAACAACCCCGTTCGCTTCGGCGGTCAGCAGGATATCTGGGTAGGTGTAGCTGGAATAGGCGGTGTGGGGATCGGGCACCCAGCCGGGAGGCATTGCAGCGCCCGACAGAGCGATGAGTTTGTCAAAGTGGGCTCCCTCAAGCTCCGCCCCTGTGAGGTTCCGCGCCCCCCAGCTGTGGCCCACACCGACTGATTGGGCACCCGCCGGCCGCTCAAGGTCCACGGCGTCCTGGAAGGCCTGAAGGACGGGGGCTGAGCCGGCTACAAACTAATCGCTCTTGGCCTCCACCAGGAATGCCTCATAAGGGTCACCATCCGGAAACTCCGAACCCTTGAACACGAACGCCGCAGTTCCGCCCGATTCGTCCGAGGTTACCAAGCGCCTGGCCAACTCCTGAAGGCCGCAGCCATAAAACGACGCCTCGTTGGTGGTAGTACCGGGAACATAGGTGATCACGGAAGTCGTGTTCCTGTCATAGGTGCCGATTAGCTCCACGATGGACTGCGATATCATTCTCGTTCAGCCATTCGATCCGGTACTGGGCGTTGGTCCGGTTCGCTTCAGTCCGGACATCGAACGGTATGCCGTTGGCGTTTCCCGCCACGCCGGGGTGGTCTTCGAGGAAGTGCTGCTGGGATCCCGCCAGGCCCAGCCACCAGGTTCGGACTTCGGCTGCGGACTTGCCCTGGATGTCCTCCGGTCTGGGCACCTGCGTTCGAACCCGCCCGCGCAAGCCGGCCGCAACGGAACCACCGGATCCGGAACTTGCTGTTTCCTGTTCATCTGCCTGCCTCAGCAGTTCGTCGGCAGCCTGCTTCAGGAACAGGCTGCCGCTCCCAGGGACCGGCTGTGATCCGCGCTCCAGTCCTGACGGAACCGCTCGGCGTCCGGGCCGGGCCAGGAAGTGCCAGCTATGCGGACATCGAATGTTTGTCGCTGCCCATCCAGCCTTAGACCTGCAGAACGCAGTGTGGACGCGAGTTGCCTCAGTCCGCCAACATCGGCGCCGGGAAAATTGCCAGCCACGTCGCCCCCAAGCCCGCCAGTTCATTTATCCATCAAATGTACTTTATAGGCGAAAAAGCCGGGATGGGCAGAAGTGCCCATCCCGGCCGACTGCTTGCGTCTTAGCGGGATCCGTAGTTCGGCGCCTCGACTGTCATCTGGATGTCGTGCGGGTGCGATTCCTTGAGCCCGGCCGGGGTGATCCGGACGAACTTGCCACGGGCCTTCAGCTCGGGGATGGTGGGGGCACCTGTGTAGAACATCGTTTGCCTCAGGCCGCCCACCAGCTGGTAAGCCACGGACGCCAGCGGTCCGCGGTACGCCACCCGGCCCTCGATGCCTTCGGGGATCAGCTTGTCATCACCGGAGACGTCGGCCTGGAAGTAACGGTCCTTGGAGTAGGACGTGTTCTTGCCGCGGGACTGCATGGCACCGA
The DNA here is from genome assembly GCF_024758005.1 of Pseudarthrobacter sp. NS4. Lineage (NCBI taxonomy): Bacteria > Bacillati > Actinomycetota > Actinomycetes > Micrococcales > Micrococcaceae > Pseudarthrobacter > Pseudarthrobacter sp. NS4. The sequence goes on from NZ_CP103288.1 coordinate 2,990,325, forward strand.
GTGACCCCATGCCGCGGTAGGACTTGAACTGCTTGCCGTTGACGAAGATCAGCTCGCCCGGTGACTCATCGCAGCCTGCCAGCAGGGAGCCGAGCATGACCGTGTCGGCGCCGGCAACCAGGGCCTTGCCGATGTCACCCGAGTACTGCAGCCCGCCGTCGGCGATCAGCGGCACGCCGGCCGGGATGGCCGCTTTGGCCGATTCATAGATCGCGGTGATCTGCGGGACGCCCACACCGGCCACCACGCGCGTGGTGCAGATGGAGCCGGGACCGACACCCACCTTGATGCCGTCGGCGCCGGCGTCGATCAGCGCCTGGGCACCTTCCCGTGTGGCTGCCTGGCCGCCGATGATGTCCACGTGCGCGGCCACCGGGTCCGACTTGAGCCGGCGGATCATGTCCAGCACACCCTGGGAGTGGCCGTTGGCGGTGTCCACGAACAGGGCGTCAACGCCGGCGTCCACAAGTGCCATGGCCCGCTCCCAACCATCCCCGAAGAAGCCGATCGCAGCGCCGACACGGAGCCGGCCCTCGTCATCCTTCGTGGCCAGCGGGTACTGCTCGGCCTTGGTGAAGTCCTTGGTGGTGATCAGGCCCTTAAGCCGGCCCTGCTCATCGACGAGGGGAAGCTTTTCGATCTTGTTGGTGGCCAGCTTGTGCGAGGCTTCCTCGCGGCTGATGCCCACGTGACCGGTGACCAGCGGCATCTTGGTCATCACGTCGCTGACCAGCCGCAGCGGGAAGTCGGACTCCGGGACGAAGCGGGTGTCGCGGTTGGTGACGATACCGAGGAGGCGGTTGTCCTCATCCACCACCGGCAGGCCGGAAACCCGGTACTGGGCACACAGGTTGTCCAACTCAAGCAGCGTTGCTTCGGGACGGATGGTCAGCGGGTTGGTGATCATGCCCGATTCGCTGCGCTTGACGCGGTCCACCTGGTCAGCCTGGTCGGCAATGGACAGGTTGCGGTGCACCACGCCCAAGCCGCCCTGGCGGGCCATTGCGATGGCCATCCGGGACTCGGTCACGGTATCCATCGCGGCGGAAAGCAGCGGGGTCTGCACGGTGATCCGCTTGGAAATCCGCGAGGAAGTATCAGCTTCGGACGGGATCACTTCCGTGTGTCCCGGCAGCAGCAGGACGTCGTCGTATGTCAGGCCGATGAAGCCAAAGGGGTTGTGTTCGGGCTCGGTCATGATTGCGCCTCTTACCTTGGTTGCTGGGGCGGGCAGGGGTTGCAGCCGATGACCAGCCCGTCATTACGGAACTGGCCTGTGCAGATGATCGTCAGGGACCGCCAGGTCAGGCGGCGGCTCCGGGTGCAGAAAGTGTTGAGTAAATATTAGAACCTCTGCGCCGATCCCCCTATTCCAAGCCTGCAATGTGAGCAACCGCACGCTCGCTATGCCCGTAAGTTCCGCCGGGGAACCCTGGGGCATGGGCCCACCACCCGCCGGAGGGTCAGCTCCAGCCGGTGGCGGCCAGCAGCCGTTGTTCGAACATGGGGATCATGCTCTCCACATAGGTCCTTGTCAGGTGGTTGTCGTCCTTGTAGACGTAAACGTTTCCCACCACGGCCGGGCAGACTCCGCGGGCACAAATAAAATCGCTCAGGTCCATCAGGTGCAGGCCTTCAAGTTTGCCCCGGTAGCTTTCCAGCGGCGAGGGCTCTACGAGCGACTCGTCCAGGGACGGGTTGCACTCCGGAGCGTGGGCACCGTTCCGCTGGACGCACTCGGGCATGTTGAACGTGAAGCGAGGGTTATCCCGGATGCCCACGATCTCGATTCCCGCCTCGGCGAACGGCCGGACGCCTTCCAGGTAGCCGGGCACCTCAGTTTCGAAGGGGGCATCTTCAAGGGTCAGCGAGGCCACGGTGAAGACGGCATCAGGCCGGTGCTCCAGGACATATGCGGCGCTGGCCCGGTTGTAGGCATTGCATTCGGCGTTCCTTGTCTCCGACTCGGCCCCAAACCGGCATGCCGGCATCAGCAAGGTGACCAGTTCCCATCCCCGGGCCTCCGCGATGGGTGCCAGCGCGCCCAGGTATTGCTGGGAATGGGAATCACCCAGCACCACGATCCGTTTGGTGGCCCCCTCTTCGGGAACTTCCTGCCGGCACCCTTCCAGGATGGGGTCAGCCGTGGCGTTTGCTCCGGTGCAGGGTGCGTGGATGCCGGCCCAGTCGCTGTCCAGCGCTGAGGGTCCTGGAATGAACTTCGCCTGCGGCGCGGGCGCCCCTGCGTTCTCGGGGCTGAGGGCCGCGGCCCCCGGCGTAAGTTCGCGCGGCTGCGCCGCCGTCGCTGCTTCCTCGGCGGTGAGCGTGGTCTGCCAGAGCGCCACGGGCCCGGCCAGGAGGGCGCCACAGGCAACAACGACGACGGCGGTGCGCCAGGCCCGCAACTTGGGCCAGTGCCAGTCGCGCAGCGGCTTTTCGACGAAGCGCGTGGTGAGGACCGCAAGCACGATGGAGGCGCCGACGATTCCCAGGCCCTCGACAAGATTGGGCGCGTCAACACCTGTGGCGGCGAGCGCCAGCACCAGGACGGGCCAGTGCCACAGGTACAGCGCGTATGAGTTGTCCCCGAGGGCCACAGCAGCCTTGCTGCCCAGGAAGCGGTCCACCCCAAACCGGCTGCCGGTTTGTCCCGCCACGATGATTGCCGCCGCTGCCAGGGTTGGCCATAGCGCCACGAAGCCGGGGAATGACCGGTCCACCGTCAGCAGCAGGCCGCAGGAGATCATCGCAGCCAGGCCTGCCCACCCCAGAACCACGCGCAGGGCGCGGGCGGGTTTGAGGTACGGCAGTGCAAGGGCGAGCAGGGATCCGAGGGCGAACTCCCAGAGCCTCGCCCGGGTATCGAAGTAGGCGTACGCCTGGTTTGTGGCGGTCTGCTCCACGGAGTACGCCAGGGAGACGGCGAAGACAGCACCGAAGACCAGGGTCAGCAGCACCCGGTAGGTCAATCCTGTGAAGGCGTGAATACGGTGTAACAGGGCCAGCAGGGCCGCGCAGCCGGCGAAGATCACGGGCCACAGGATGAAAACCTGGCCCTGGATGGAGAGCGACCAGAAATGCTGGAGCGGGCTTGCTCCGGCATGGTCCTGGGCGTAGTAATCCACCGCCGTGTTGGCGAGCAGCCAGTTCTGGCCGTAGAGCAGCGACGCCCAAGCCTGGTCGAGCACCTGCGGCCATCGGCTTTGCGGGAGGATCAGCCAGGTGCCCGCCAGGACGCCAAGGATGACCACGACGGCGGCCGGCAGCAACCGCTTGAACAGGTGCAGCCAATGCCCCAGGAGGCCGAAGGGCCGCCCCGCTTCGACTTTGCGGACAAAGGACAGGGTGAGCAGGAAGGCGGAAATCAACAGGAAGATGTCGACTCCACCCGAAACCCGGCCCAACCAGACGTGGTAGGCGACCACCATCAGCACTGCCAATGCACGGAGCCCCTGGACTTCAGGGCGAAAGGTCGACTTACGGATGTTGGTGCCCACTTCCTTGGCTGTATTGATGGGAGCGTCTGTTGTCATCGGTGCAGGCCTCAGACCTCCCACCCCAATGCCGCAAGAAGCTCCCGCTCGAAGAACGGACTCAGAGTCATGAGGTAAGAGCGGGTGAGATGGTTTTCGTCCTTGTAGGCGATCACGTTACCGATAATGGCGGGGCAGGCGCCATCCACGCAGAAATAAGGAGTGAGGTCAAGGAAGCGTGTATTGGGGATTTGGTCAGCTACCTCATCGGTGGCCGGAACAGGGCTGAAGTTATCCGCCACGCTGGCGCTGCAAACCTCCGGATCCTGCGGATTCTCCTCGAGGCAGACCGGTACGTGTTGGGGCATCCGCGGGGTATCCCGCACTCCCAACACAGCGATGCCGGCATCATTGAGCTTCCGCACCTCCCTGATCCAGGACTGATCGAGCACATCGGGAACGTCGGGATCAGCATCCGTCCTGGTGCTGGTGGTGATAACGAGATCGGGCTTCAGGTCCAGCACTTGTTGCATTGTTTGCCTGTTGAATTCCAGGCACTCCTCGGTGATTCCGGGCCCCAACTCATCCGTCAGTGGGCAAAATCCCTTGGTGATGGATGTGACAAGCCAGCGGTGCTTCTCCGCCATCATCAGGACGGGCGTATTCAGCACATAGGCATGGGAACTCCCCAAAACGACAATATGTTTGTCGCCGTCCTCGACGGAGTTGGTGCAGATGCTCGCGTTTTCGCCCAGTCCGATACATGGCTCCGGGAAAACAGGCCATTCCTCGGCGATGACTTCCAGTTTAGGTACCGGAGGGGCCTTTGGATCGGGGGTGAAAACGTATCCGTCGCTCACAGCGAGCGCACCCGGGTAACGGGGATCGTCCAACCCTATTGTCGCTATCGAATTGGCCTGCAGGATCTGGGTCCGCCACAGAGCCAGGGGCGCCGCACCAACGGCAACGGCCAGGACAACAGCCAGTACTGCACGGCGCCTCCTGGCTTCCGGCCACTTCCATTCGCGCCATGGGCTCTCGATCAGGCGTGTGGTGAGGTACGCGAGAATAAGGGACGCCGCAATGATCACTGTTCCTGAGAGCCAGCCTGCTTGCTCTTTGCCGCTCCAGGCCAAACCGATCACCAGGAGGGGCCAGTGCCACAGGTACAAGGCGTATGAGATCCCGCCCAGCTTCACCATGGGTGTGGAACTGAGAACCCGGTCCACGCCGGCAGCGCTTTGCGTCTGGCCAGCCGCAATGATCAGCGCCGCCGCGAGCGTGGGCCAGAGCGCGGCGAGGCCGGGAAACGCCGCCTGCACATCCAGCAGGATCCCGCACGCGAGCATCGCAACGAGCCCTGCCCAACCCATGAGAACACGGGTCAGGCGGGAAAGCCGGAGGCCGGGAAGGATGAGCGCAACCAGCGTGCCCAGCGCGAACTCCCAAAGCCGGGCGCCGGTGTCGAAATATGCCTGGACCTGGTCGGTTGCCGTGAAATAGATCGAATAGGCAAGCGAGCCAATAAAGATCGTGAAGAAGACGTAGGCGAGCAAGGGCCGGTACGAAAGCCGGAAACGGTGCGCTGTCCATGCTGCCAGCACAAATATGAGCGGCCACAGGATGAACACCTGTCCCTGGATGGATAAGGACCAGAAGTGCTGCAGGGGGCTGGCAAGACTGTGGTCGTTGGCGTAATAGTCCACGGCCTGCTTCTGCAGTAAGCGGTTTTCCGAATAAAACAGGGAAGCCCAGCCGTGCTGGATGATCTCCAACCAACGGGTGCGCGGAAGAAACAGGTACGAGGCGGCCAGGGTTGCCACAATGACCGTCACAGCGGCGGGAAGCAGCCGCCGGAACAGGTGCAGCCAATGCTTCAGCAGGGCCAGGGGCTCCCGCCGCTCGTGGCGTCCGACGAACTGCAGGGTCATCAGGAATGCTGAAATCAGGAGGAATACGTCAACGCCTCCCGAGACGCGGCCGAACCAGACGTGGTAGGTCACCACCATGAGAACGGCGAGGGACCGCAACCCTTCGATTTCGGGGCGGTACGCAGTTTTCCGGGACACATGCTGGCGATGATCGGCACGCCCCTGCACCCCCGCGGTCCATAGTATAGACACAGATAACCCTTCGGATCGCGTAACGAACCATCGAGTTTACCCGATTGCATTGACAATCTTCGGTCATTGAGGTCCCGCTGAGTATCCGCCGCTTGCCAAATGGGGATCTTCCGGGCGGGTGTGTAGCAGACGTCACAGACCCCGGCCCCGGTGGATACCCGCCATTTCGCACCTGGCCCCGTTCCGGATACCGCCCGCCCAGCCGCCCGCCGTCGTCGTCGCCGTTCACTGTGAACAGCTACGGACGCAACAGCGCGCGCAGCGTCTGGATAATGTCGGCCTCCGCAGCCGTCTTGTCGTCACGGTAACGCTTGACGCGGGCGAACCGGAGGGCGATTCCGCCCGGATAGCGCGAAGATTGCTGCACACCATCGATCGCGATCTCCACTACGATGACCGGCTCCACCCAGACGGTATTTGAAGTGCGCCGCACTTCGAGCTCCTGGAACGTCTTGGTCTGCCACCGCAGCAGCGCATCCGTGAGGCCCTTGAATGTCTTGCCGACCATCACGTAGCCGCCGGCTTCCCCGAACTCCCCTGCCGGGTCGAGGGCTCCGAGGTGCAGGTTCGACAACAACCCGGTACGCCGTCCTGATCCCCACTCGCAGGCGAGGACCACCAGGTCGTAGGTGAGCACGGGCTTCACCTTGATCCAGTTGGAACCACGCCGGCCGGCTGCGTAGGCCGATCCGACCGCCTTCACCATGACGCCCTCGTGGCCTGCGGCGAGCGCATCATGCGACACTTTCCCGGCTACTGCCGCGTCCGCCGTGATCTCCCCAGGGATCCGGTGCCCCGGGGCGATGCGCTCGAGCACGCCGATGCGCGTTGACAGCGGCTCATCGAGCAGGTCGCGCCCGTCGACGTGCAGTACGTCGAAAAACCAGGGATGCAGCACCGTGGTGCGCGCTGCATCCGCCCCGAAACGCGACATCGTCTCCTGGAACGGCCGCGGGGCACCGTCCTCGTTGAGGGCGAGGGTCTCGCCGTCGAGGATCACATCGCGCACCGGCAGCGCGCGCACCACGTCCACCACCTCGGGCAGCCGGTGGGTCACCTCGGCCAGGGTGCGTGTGAAAATGCGCACCTCTTCGCCGGCCCGATGCACCTGGATCCGTGCGCCGTCGAGCTTGTATTCCACGGATGCTTCCCCCGTAACTTCCAGCGCGGCGGCGGCGCTGGGCGCGGTTGCGGCGAGCATGGGCTGCACGGGGCGCCCGACGACAAGGCCGACGGCGTCAAGCTGGGCCGCCGTTCCCGTCATCGCCAGCAGGGCGGTTTCGCCGAGATCGCCGGAGAGCATGGCTGCGCGGCGTACGGAGTCGGCGGGCCGGTCGGCGGCACGGGCGACGGCATCCGTGAGTACTCCCCCAAGCGCACCGGTACGCAGTTCGCCGAGCAGCACGCCGGCGATGAAGGCCTGCTCGCGCTCGGTGGCTGCCCCCGTAAGCGTCCGGAGGGTCCCCGCGCGCTCCGCAGCCGATCCCGCGCCTGAGGTGACGAGCAGCCGGTCCAGGGCAGCGTCGAAGTCGGCGACAGTAAGACTCGGCTCAGCGGCAGGCTCCCCCATGGCCGCTGACATGCCACGCCAGCCGATCCCTACCCGGCCCTGCCGCGGTTTGGCTGTGAGCAGGCCGACGGCGGTCGCAATCTCCGCGGGCTCGAGCCGGCACAGCAGGTCCGCGAGTGTATTGACCTTCGCGAGCCGGGAACGCGTGGACGCGACGGCATCCGTAGTTTTCACGAGCTCGTCGAGCAGCATGGCACCAGTGTGCCACGCGCACTGCCGCCAGGGCATGGAGCCGGCCGACAACGCTGGACAGCGACGGAACGCACTTCCACACTGGACGCATGGGAATCATCGTCGCCAACCTGTTCATCACCCTCGACGGTGTCTACCAGGGGCCCGGCGGCCACGAAGAGGACACCGAGGGCGGCTTCACCTTAGGCGGTTGGCAGATGCCGGTATCCGACGACGAGGCTGAGGCGGCCATCGAGGCCGAAATCAGCCTCATCGACGCCCTGCTTCTCGGACGGAAGACCTACGACATCTTCGCGGCCTACTGGCCCCACCAGTCCGGCGACATCGGCGGCACGCTCAACCGGGTTCCGAAGTTCGTTGTTTCCAGTTCCCTGACTGCGCCGGCCTGGGCGGACACGACGCTCCTGCCGGATGCCACGGCCGCCGGCGGGCTCCGGGAGGAGTACAACCAGGTGCACATGTTCGGCAGCGGCGTCCTCATCCGTTCACTGCTCGCGGCAGACGTCCTGGACCGCCTGCACCTCTGGCTCTATCCGGTCACCCTCGGGCAGGGCAAGCGCCTGTTCGACGCCGGCACCATCCCCGCCTCCTTCCGCCTCGCCGAGCCGGCGCGCACCTTTCCGAAGGGAGCAGTGTCGCTGGTCTACGAGCGTGCGGGCGACGTGGAGACGCAGGACATGCCCGGCACTTAACGCGGGAACCGCAGGCACAAAAAACCGGCCCAGCGGATGCTGGGCCGGTCCTTTGTGACTACAGGGCTGGGCCCACGCCGGCGAGGGACCCGAGTCGAGCGAAGCGAGACTTGGGAGCCGGTGGGGCTTAGTGGCTGTGGCCTGCGTGCTCGTCTTCCTCGGCAGGCTTCTCCACGACCAGGGTCTCGGTGGTGAGAACCAGGGCAGCGATGGAGGCTGCGTTGCGGAGGGCTGCACGGGTGACCTTGACGGGGTCGATGACGCCGGCGGCGATCAGGTCCTCGTACTCGCCCGACTTGGCGTTGAAGCCGTTGTTGGTTTCGAGCTCGGCAACCTTTGCGGTGATGACGTACCCGTCGAAACCGGCGTTCTGGGCGATCCAGCGCAGCGGCTGGACCAGCGCGCGGCGGACAATGCCCACAGCAGCGGCGGCGTCGCCTTCAAGTGCCTTGACCGCAGGGTCCTCGTCCAGGGCCTTGAGGGCGTGGATGAGGGCGGAGCCGCCACCGGCCACGATGCCTTCTTCGAGGGCTGCACGCGTGGAGGACACGGCGTCCTCGATGCGGTGCTTCTTTTCCTTCAGCTCAACCTCGGTGGCTGCACCGACCTTGATGACGCCGATGCCGCCGGCCAGCTTGGCCAGGCGTTCCTGGAGCTTTTCGCGGTCCCAGTCGGAGTCGGTGCGGGTCAGCTCGGCGCGGAGTTGGGCAACGCGTGCTGCCACGTCTTCAGCCGAACCGGCACCGTCCACAATGGTGGTGTTGTCCTTGGTGACGGTGATGCGGCGGGCGGTACCCAGCACCTCGAGGCCAACGGTTTCCAGGCTCAGGCCCAGTTCCGGGGAAACAACCTGCGCACCGGTGAGGGTGGCGATGTCCTGCAGCATGGCCTTGCGGCGGTCGCCGAAGCCCGGAGCCTTGACGGCAACAACGTTCAGGGTGCCGCGGATGCGGTTGACGATCAGCGTGGAAAGCGCCTCGCCTTCCAAGTCTTCGGCGATGATGAAGAGCGGCTTGGAGCTCTGCAGCGCCTTTTCCAGCAGCGGGAGGAATTCCTGGATGTTGGAGATCTTGCCCTGGTTGATCAGGATGAGGGCGTCTTCGAGGACTGCTTCCTGGCGCTCTGCGTCGGTGACGAAGTACGGGGACAGGTAGCCCTTGTCGAACTGCATGCCCTCGGTGAGGACCAGTTCGGTCTGCGTCGTGGAGGACTCCTCGATGGTGATCACGCCATCCTTGCCCACCTTGCCGAAGGCCTCGGCGAGGAGCTCACCGATTTCGTCGCTCTGGGCGGAGATGGCGGCCACGTTGGCCACCTGGGTGCCTTCAACGGGGCGGGCATTCTCCAGCAGGCGGGCGGCGACGGCTTCAACGGAAACCTCGATGCCGCGCTTGATCTGGCCGGGAGCGGCACCTGCCGCCACGTTGCGCAGGCCTTCCTTGACCAGTGCCTGGGCCAGAACCGTTGCGGTGGTGGTGCCGTCGCCGGCAACGTCGTTGGTCTTGGTGGCCACTTCCTTGGCCAGCTGGGCACCAAGGTTCTCGTACGGGTCGTCCAGCTCAACTTCGCGGGCGATGGTGACGCCGTCGTTCGTGATGGTGGGAGCGCCCCACTTCTTGTCCAGGACGACGTTGCGGCCGCGGGGGCCGAGCGTCACCTTGACGGTGTTGGCGAGCTTATCGATGCCGGCTTCAAGAGACCGGCGGGCAGCGTCGTTAAACGCAAGCTGCTTTGCCATGGTTTTGTCCTTTCAAGACAGAACCCCGCGCAGCTGAACAGCAGAATGCATGACCAGCGGCGCGGGGATCCGGAGAGTTACTTTACGACGATCGCCAGGACGTCGCGGGCAGACAGTACGAGGTACTCGGTGCCGCCGGTCTTGACTTCGGTTCCGCCGTACTTGGAGTAGATAACGACGTCGCCGACGGCTACATCGACAGGAACGCGGTTGCCGTCCTCAAAGCGGCCGGGGCCTACTGCAACAACTTCGCCTTCCTGGGGCTTCTCCTGTGCGGAGTCCGGGATCACCAGGCCGGAAGCCGTGGTCTGCTCGGCTTCGAGCGGGCGGACAACAATACGATCCTCAAGAGGCTTAATAGAGACCGACACTCGGACCTCTCCTTTTCGTCAGCAAATTCGTGGACTGGAAAGCTTTCCGCCCTGGCTGGCAAACCGTCGTCGCGGTGCCGGCAGCAGCCTGGCTGGCAGCTCTTCATGTGTTAGCACCCTCCTAGGGAGAGTGCTAATGAAGACTCTATGTGCGGGTTAGCACTCGGTCAAGGCGAGTGCCAGCGTTTCGTCATCCGCGTACACCACGGCGTGTACATTGAAGCGGTGCGAGCTGCCGTCTACCTGATCCTTGCAAACCTTTTCTGGGCCGGAAACTTCGTGGTGGGCCAAGCCGCGATGCAGACCATGGAACCGTTGCAGCTGACTTTTTGGCGCTGGGCACTGGCCGCCGTGCCGCTGCTCCTCCTGGCGCAGGCCGTGGACCGGCCGGACTGGCGGGCTGTGCTGCGCCGCTGGCCGGTATTGCTGCTTCTGAGCGTGCTGGGCATGAGCGGCTACACCCTGCTGCTGTACAGCGCGCTGCAGCACACCTCGGCCCTGAACGCCTCCCTGGTGACGGCAGCAAACCCGGCCCTGATCATGGTGCTTGCCGTGGTCCTGCTCCGGGACAGGCCGCGGCCGGTGAGCTGGCTGGGCATCGGCCTGGGGCTGGCAGGCGTCCTGCTGGTGCTGACCGGAGGCGACGTGGAGCGCCTGCTGACCTTCTCCATCAACACCGGCGAACTGCTGATCCTGGCAGCCATCACGGTCTGGGGCCTGTACACAATCATTGCAAGGCGGCTGGCCCTGCCAGCGATCACCGCAACGGCCGTGCAGGTGGCCATGGCGGCGGTAGTCCTGGGGCCTGCCGCTGCAGTAACGGGTGCCGGGTTGCCGTCCACCCCTGCCGAAGGCTGGTCATTGGCGTTCATTGCCCTGTTCCCGTCGCTGGGCTCCTACCTGCTGTGGAACCTGGCACTGAAAAGGACCACGGCGGCCAACGCCGGCAACTACCTGAATTTGATCGCCGTCTTTACCGCCATCATCACGGTGCTGCTGGGCCAGCCCATCACCGTGGCGCAGGTGCTGGGCGGGATCCTGGTGATATCCGGCGTCCTGCTGACCAGCGCGGGCCAGCAGCCTCAGCGTCCCAGGTCGTCGAAGGCCACGTCCTCGCCGCCCTCGGACTCCCGCGCCCCCTGGTTCCTGCCGCGGTAAAGCAGCACGGCCGCGCCAAGGGCCGCCAGCAGGGAGGCGACCAGGAACACGATGCTCCCAATCCGTGCGCCGGCATACAACCCACGGATGTCGCGGGCTTCCTGCGTGTCGTCCTGGACACTGTTGCCGCCCACTGAATAGACGGTCGCGTTGAAGGTGTCCAGGAAGAAGATGATCACCAGCAGCGCGATGCACACCACTGCCACTACGGAAGCCGTGATGAGCGCCGAACGGGCGTATCTGGCGGGGCCCCGGTCCGTGGGTTGCTGGTCTCCGGACTGCTGGGGGCCTGCGCTCTCTTCCATGGTTTCCACCCTATCGGCATCCCGCGGGGTGCTCCTCCACTAGGCTGGAACGCATGCCTCAAGCTCCCCAGGACCAGATCGCGCCGTTGCTCACCCCTGAAGGCTGGGAGCTGCTGGCGTCCCTGGGGCCCTATCAGGAGGACGCATCATTCGAGCTCAATTCGTCTCTCCGGAAAGCCGGGCATTCCCCCGAGCTGGTGTCTGCCGTCCTCACCCAGTCCAGGCTCCGCACCAGGGCGGAAGGGAAGTTCGGTGAGTTTGCCCGCAGCATGCTGTTTACCCAGGCAGGCCTGGAACAGGCCACCCGCCTGAGTGTGGCCGCACGGCATGCGCAGCGGTTTGCGGAAGCAGGAATCAGCCACGTGGCGGACCTGGGCTGCGGGCTGGGCGCCGACTCGCTTGCCCTGGCTTCCCTGGACATGACCGTCACCGCGGTGGAGGTGGATGAAACCACTGCCGCCTGTGCCACGGTAAACCTCATCCCGTTCCCGAACGCCACGGTGGTCCACGCGGATGCCACTGCGGTTCCGCTGGACGGTATCGACGGCGTGTGGCTGGACCCCGCCCGCCGGGTCACGTCCACATCCGGCACCAAGCGCATCTGGGACCCCGAAGCTTTTTCGCCGCCGCTCTCGTTTGTGGAAGGCCTTGCAGCGCAGGGCCGGGCAGTCGGAGTGAAGATGGGGCCGGGCATGCCGCATGACTCCGTGCCGCCGGACTGCGAAGCGCAATGGGTTTCGGTGGCCGGGGACGTCACCGAGGTGGCGCTGTGGTTCAACGCGGTGCGGCGGCCGGGAGTCCGCCGCTCGGCCCTGGTGCAGGGTGCCGGCGGCGCCGCCGAGGTGACCAGCGCCGAGGACTTCGGGGCCGGGCCGGCAGCACCGGTTGGTCCGGTGGAAGGTTACCTGTATGAACCCGACGGCGCCGTCATCCGCGCGGGACTGGTCGCCGACGTCGCGCTTCAGCTCGGTGGCCACCTGGTGGACGAGCACATCGCCTACATCTGCGCCCCCGCCCTGGTGGATACCCCGTTCGCGCGGGCATACAAGGTGCTGGAGGTTATGCCCTACAACGTCAAGGCGCTCAAGGCGTGGGTGAAGGCGGAAGGCGTCACGGTGCTGGACATCAAGAAACGCGGCACGGCCGTCTTGCCGGAGGAGCTCCGGAAGCAACTGCTGCAAAGCGGCAGGAGCGCCGCGAAGAAGGGCGGCAGGACAGCCACCCTGGTCCTGACCCGCATTGGTGAGGACCGGGTGGCCATCGTCGTGGAACCCGTCACTCCCGGGTCCGCCTGAGCGTGACTGCTGCGGGCATTACTGCGCCCGCATGAACTCCTCCGCCGCACGCACCTGCTCAGTGCTGGGCCGCACGCCGGTGTAGAGCACAAACTGCTCCAGCGCCTGGATGGTGGCAACTTCCGCTCCGGTGATCACGGGCTTTCCCGCAGCGCGGGCAGCCCTGATCAGCGGGGTCTCGGCAGGCAGGGCCACTACGTCGAAGACGAGCCGGGCGGCGTCAATGGCCTCAGGCGGGAAAGACACAGTGTCCGCTTCCGGCCCGCCGGCCATACCAAGGGGCGTGACGTTGATGATCAGGTCAGCCGTCCCGCCGTCGAGCGCCGCACGCCAACCGAACCCGTACTGGTCTGCCAGCGCCCGCCCCGTCGCTTCATTCCGCGTGATCACCGTGACGTCGGTGAAACCGGCATCCCGGAGCGCGGCCACAGTAGCCTTGGCCATGCCGCCTGCGCCCTGGACCAGGACGGAGTAGCTGGTGGGCACCGAGTTGGTGGCGAGCAGCTGTTCGATGGCTGTGTAATCGGTGTTGTACGCCTTGAGGCGGCCGCCGGTGTTCACGATGGTGTTCACGGAATCGATGGCCTTGGCGGAGGGATCCATCTCATCCACGAGGGCAATGACGTCCTCTTTGTAGGGCATGGAGATGGCGCAACCCCGGATGCCCAGGCCGCGGACTCCGGCGATGGCCTGCTCCAGGTTGGTGGGCGCGAACGCCTTGTAGATCCAGTTGAGCTCCAACTGCCCGTACAGGTGGTTGTGGAACCTGGTCCCGTTGTTGCTGGGACGGGCCGAGAGCGAGATGCAGAGGGTCATGTCTTTATTGAGGATGGGCACCTGACCATTAAACGCGTTCCCACCCAACTGGGTAGCAGTAAGTGTCGTTTTGAGCCGCCAAAACGACACTTACTGCTACTTGGTTGGGTTTACGGGCAGCCGGTTCCGGCCGGAAAACTTCCGACGGCGGCAGGCAGTTTCCCGGCCGCCGTCGCCTTCCCCGCCAGCACGGCGGCCAGCGCGTCGAAGGCGGCATCGCTCCGGCCATAGAGCGCAAGCCTGACAGGTGCCGGAGAATCCCGCAGCGGCCAGGGTGCGTCCAGTGCCACCGCAATATCCCCTCCAGCGGGGCGCGCCCCGAACCCGATGAGGTTCACCAGCGGCCCGGAACCCAGTGTGAGTCCGGCGCGGGCAGCCGCCGCCTCGAACCGTTCCCGGTCCCCCGGTCCTCCCCCCGTTACGCGCACTGCTCCCGGCACCATAGGTCCCGTGCAGGGCCCGGACACAACCGTGACGGCCGAGGCCGATACGCGGGCGGAGACCGGAGCGCCGCTGCCTGCCGGGGTTCCGGCTGCGGAAGCGCGCCGGCCCTGCCAAAGCATCATGGTGGCCACCCGCCGGGCGGCCTCGTCCAGCCGTTCGGCAGGCAGGCTTCCGGACTGCACTGCCCCGACAATGGCGGCATGTGCCTGGGCCACGTCCACCGGCATCAGCAGCAGGTCAGCGCCGGCAGCCAGCGCCATGACGGCGGCGGTGCCACCAGGGTACTGCTTGGCCACCGCGCCCATATTCAGTGCATCCGTCACCGCCACGCCGTTGAACCCAAGCCCGCGCAAGGCGGCGTAGGTGTGGGCGGAGAGCGACGCCGGGACACCGGGTTCCAGCGCGGTCACGGCGATGTGCCCCGTCATCACCATGGGCATACCGGCATCGATGGCCGCCTGGAACGGCTTCCAATCCCTGCCGCGGAGTTCCTCAATGGCGGCCGGCTGTAACGGCAGGCTGATGTGGGAATCGGCGGTGACCGAACCATGTCCCGGGAAATGCTTGACTGCCGGGAGGACTCCTGCGGCGAGCATGCCGCGGGAGAAAGCCACCCCGTGCACGGCAACGGCGGCAGGGTCAGCGGACATGGACCGCGCCCCGATGGTGGGATCCATCGGCCCGATGGTGACGTCGGTGTCCGGCGCGAAATCGACGTTGAACCCCAGCGGCACCAGCTCTCCGGCCAGGCCCTGCCCTGCTTCCCGGGTCAGCGTTTCGTTGCCCGCCGCACCGTAGCTCATGGGCGCGGGCCACTCGGTCAGCGGGGCGCCCAGCCGGGCCACCAGGCCACCCTCCTGGTCTACAGCGACCATTCCCGGCCAAGGGTCTCCGTCCGCAAGGGTGGCCTGCGCCAGCCGGTGGTTGATGGCGGCCATCCCGGCAAGGTCCAGCTTCCCCTGCGGATCTTTGGGAACGTTGTCACCCATGATGATGGAGCCCGCAAGGTGGAGCCGTTCGATGGCGGCGGCGTGGGCTTCCACCTCCCTGCCCCTGAAAAACGGCAGCAGCACCTGCCCGGCTTTTTCCTCGGTTGTCATGCCGGCCACAGCCGCGGCGGCGGCGTCCTGGTCCCGCTGCTCCGGACCCCAGCCCAGGGGCCGGGAACCCGGATCGGGTGAGGGGGAAGGGGAGGCGGGCGCCGGCGTCGTACGCGGTATTTTGATGGGTGACGGGGTGGCGGAAGGTGCCGCTGTGGCGGCGGGCGGCGAGGGCCGGGGGGCTGGAACGGCGGTGCAGGAGGCCAGTGCCACGGCGGATACCGCCGCGAGGAGGGGGAAGATTCTGTGTGGACTGTCACGCAGGTGTTGGAACGGGGCCATTAATACGATGCTACCCCTGCACTAGACTTGAACCACCCGTTCCCCTGCCGGCAGCAGCCCGTGAGCGGCGTCAGCCAGCGGCAAACCGGACAGTAAGGAAACGCGTGAAGATTGACTTCGCTTCATCGAGGCAATCAACCCTTGGTGTTGAATGGGAGCTCGCGCTGGTCGATGGCAGCACCGGGGAGCTCGCTTCCGTAGCCAATCAGGTGCTGCGCGGTGTCGCGTCCCGCCATCCTGAGTTGAACGAGGACGACGAACACCCGCATATCAAGCAGGAACTGCTGCTGAATACGGTGGAGCTGGTCACGGGTATCTGTGAAACTGCCGCCGACGCCAAGGAGGACCTGAGCCGGTCCCTCGCCGCGGTCCGGGAGATCACGGATCCGATGGGTGTGGAACTGTTCTGCGCCGGCAGCCACCCGTTCAGCCCGCCGCAGCTGCAGCCGGTGACGGACAAGGCCCGCTACGCCAAGCTGATCGACCGCACGCAGTGGTGGGGACGGCAGATGGTGATTTACGGCGTGCATGTGCACGTGGGGCTGGACCGCCGCGAGAAAGCCCTCCCGGTGCTTGACGGGCTGGTTAATTACTTCCCGCATTTCCAGGCCCTTTCCGCGTCCAGCCCGTTCTGGGGCGGCGAGGACACAGGCTACGCGTCGCAGCGGGCCCTCATGTTCCAGCAGCTGCCCACAGCCGGCCTGCCGTTCCAGTTCCGGTCCTGGGAGGAATACGAGTCCTACGTCCAGGACATGTTTACCACCGGAGTAATCGACACACTCTCCGAAATCCGCTGGGACATCCGGCCGGTCCCGAACCTGGGCACCATTGAGATGCGAATCTGCGACGGCCTCGCCACGTTGGAGGAAGTCGGCGCAATCGCCGCGCTCACCCAATGCCTCGTGGACGAGTTTTCCACCACCCTGGACAACGGCGGCAGCATTCCCACCATGCCGCCTTGGCACATCCAGGAGAACAAGTGGCGGGCTGCGCGCTACGGCATGGACGCCATCATCATCCTTGACGCCGCGGGCAAGGAACAGCTGGTCACCGACCACCTGCTGGATACCCTGAACCGGCTGGAACCGGTTGCGGCCAAGCTGCGTTGTGCCGACGAACTCGCCGACGTGGAGAAGATTATCCGCCGCGGCGCGGGGTACCAGCGCCAGCGGCGGGTTGCCGCCGAGCACGGCGGAGACCTCCAGGCCGTGGTGCTGGACCTCGTCAAGCAGATGCGGAACGGCCCCACCGCCTGATTCTTCCCCCGTTGCCCCCGGTCAGGCGGGCAGCGACACCGAGGTGACCGGCATGGACGAGTCCGGGGCGAAACTGATTCCGCTCGGCTTCACCCCTGCCATTACCAGCTGCGCACCCAGCGCCGCCACCATGGCACCGTTGTCCGTGCACAGGTCCAGCGGAGGCACGTGGAGCCGTATTCCGGCCGAGGCACAGCGCTGGCCGGTCAGCTCGCGCAGGCGCGAGTTTGCCGCCACCCCGCCGCCCAGCAGGACGTCCTTGATGCCGTGCTCCCGGCAGGCAAGAACGGCTTTGGACGAGATGATGTCCACCACGGCTTCCTGGAATGCTGCGGCGATATCTGCCACCGGTATGTCCTGGCCACGGGCTTCGAACTGCTCCACGCACCGGGCGACGGCTGTCTTCAGCCCGCTGAAGGACCAGTCGTAGCGGTGCTTGCCGGGCTCTTCGGCGGTTCCCATGTACTTGGGCTGGCTGAGGCCCCGGGGGAAGCGAATGGACTTCGGGTTGCCGGTACGGGCCACTTTGTCGATGGCGGGCCCGCCCGGGTAGCCCAGTCCCAGGATGCGGGCCACCTTGTCGTAGGCCTCCCCCGCGGCGTCGTCGATGGTGGAGCCCAGCAGCACCACGTCGTCGGTGATGCTGTTGATCTTCAGGATTTCGGTATGGCCGCCGGACACCAGCAGGGCGCCCAGGTTTTCGGGCAGCTGCGGAGCTTTCAGCGGGCCGCCGCGGCGCTGTCCGTCTTTGTGCTGCCCGTCGTTCCGCTGCCCGTCCAGGAGTCCCACGCCCACGTGCGCCACCAGGTGGTTGATGGCGTACAGCGGCTTGCCGGTGGCCACGGCCAGGGCCTTCGCGGCACAGACGCCTACCATCAGCGCCCCGGCGAGTCCGGGGCCGGAGGTGACGGCGATGGCGTCCACCTCGTCCAGCCTGACTCCGGCGTCGGACAATGCCTGTTCCAGGGTGGGGACAAAGGCGTCAAGGTGCGCCCTGGAGGCAATTTCCGGGATGACACCGCCGAAGCGGACGTGTTCGTCCATCGATGAGGACACAGTGTTGGTCAGGAGCGTGGTCCCCCGGACGATGCCCACGCCGGTTTCATCGCAGGACGATTCGATGCCCAGGACCAGTGGCCGGGTCTGGTTCATGGCTGGCCTCCTTCTGTTTCATCATCGCCGGTGAGCTGGAGCCTCATAATCAGGGCATCGACGCCGTCGCGGTAGTACCGCGGGCGGACATGGATCTGCTCGAACCCGAAGCGGAGGTACAGCCGCTGCGCCCGGGGGTTGTCCGCGCGCACTTCCAGGAGGACGTCCGCGGCGTTCCGGCGGCGGGCCTCGTCGATGAGGTTGGTCAGCAGGGTGCTGCCAATGCCCATGCCCTCATAACCAGGAACGACGGCGATCGTCTGCACGTCCGCGATCGGTTCGATGCACATGAGGCCCGCGTATCCCACAATGCCGTCCGTGCTTTCCGCCACCAGATAGCGCCGGGTTTCCGGCTGGGCCAGCTCGTCGAAAAACATGTCCAGGGGCCAGGCGTCAACGGGGAAAAGCCTTTGCTCAAGGGCGTTGACGGCCGGGACGTCGTCCACGGTCATGTCCCGTACGGAGATGCCTGCCGTGCGGGGATCAGGAGTGGTGCTCACAGTGCCCTCTTCCTCGGTCCGGGGACCTGCGCATCGGATTCGCGCAGGTACAGCGGCGTGGAGTCAAGAAGGCCGTTGCCGGAGGCCAGCCGGGCCAGTGCGAACTGGCCCAGGTACAGCGCATCAGGCTGTTCGTGGGCAAACTCCGGGTCGGCCCGGAGCATGTCAGCGTAGAGTCCGGCCCCGGCCCCAAAGGCGGGAAGGACCGGCAGGTCCGCCGCCGAGCCGACGTGGGGACCGTCCTCGAGCCGGGGCAGCTGGCCCTCGGCCAGACTGTAGCGGGCCCAGTAAACCTCCTTGCGGCGGGCGTCCGTCACCACAAGGAAATCGGGGACAGCTGCAGTGGATTCGGCCACTTCCAGGGCTACCGCGTCCAGGCTCATCAGGCCGTGCAGCGGCTTGCCCCAGACAAACGCGAGGGTACGCGCCGTCGCAATGCCGGACCGCAGGCCGGTGAAGGGACCCGGACCGACGCCGACCACCAGGGCGTCGATGTCCTGTCCGGTGACGCCGGCGGCGGCAAGCATGTCCGCGATCCCTGGTGCCAGCACTTCCGCGTGGCTTCGGGTGTCCTCGGTGGAGAAGGCGGCGACCACGCCCTCGAGGGCATCATCCGATACGAGTGCGGCGCTGGCGACAGCCGAGGTATCAATGGCAAGGATCAGCATCAGTCTTTCCCTTCCGCGCTGCGCAGCTCTGAGGCGCCCAGCTCCGGGGCAACCGGCCACCGCGGACCATACCCGCGCATGACGATGGTGCGGGGCTCGTCAGTGTCCTCGTTGTCGAAGTCAAGGCTCCCTGCAGGCCCGCTGCCGGGGTCGGGGGTGGAACCAGGTCCTGCGGCACTGAGTCCGATGGCACGGTGCAGGTCGATTTCGAGCCTGCTTTCGCTCAGGTGCTCCACCCGGTCATGCCCCCATTCAACTACCGTCACCGAGGAGTCCAGGGTGTTTTCCAGGTCAATGTCGTCGATCTCGGCGGCTGAGCCGAGGCGGTAGGCGTCCACATGCACCAGGTCCGGGCCGCCGGGGCGGGGACCGTCCCGCAGGTTGGGATGGATGCGGACCAGGACGAAGGTGGGCGAAATGATCCCGGCGCGGACCCCCAGCCCCTCCCCCAGCCCCTGCGTAAAGGTGGTTTTTCCGGCGCCCAGTTCGCCGGAGAGCACCAGCAGGTCCCCCGCCTCCAGCACCCCGGCGAGGCCGACGGCGAGCGCATGGGTCTGGTCCGCCGTCGTCGCGGTGAAGGTCTTTTCCCAGTTCGGCAGGGCCGCCGGTTCGAAGGCGTTCACGCGGCCCCCTCCCCGTGCAGCCCGGCAGCGGTGTCCTGTTCATTGATGAAGCGGCGGGGCACCCGCGGGCTGATCCGCGTCACGATCTCGTAGTTGATGGTCCCGGCGGCGCGCGCCCAGTCGTCGGCGGTGGGGCCGCCGTCGTCTCCGTTCCCGAACAGTTCAGCCTCGGCGCCCAGCAGTCCGGCTCCGGCCGCGCCCGTTTGACCGAGGTCGATCACCATCTGGTCCATGGCGATCCGTCCAACCACCGGGTACGTCCTGCCGGCCACCCGGACGGGGCCTCCGGTGGCAATGCGCGGCACGCCGTCGGCATAGCCCATGGGGATGAGGGCCAGGGTGCTGCGGCCGCTCGTATGGTAGCGGAGGCCGTAGGAGACGCCCTGCCCGTCCGGCACCTCCTTGCACTGGGACACCAGGGTCCGGAGCGTCATGGCGGGGCGGAGCCCGAGTTCCGCGGAGGTTTGTCCTTCGAAGGGCGAGAGTCCGTAAATGCCCAGGCCCGCGCGGACCAGGTCAAAGTGTGTGTCCGGCCGGGAGAGCGTTGCCGGGGTGTTGGCCAGGTGCCGTACTTCCGGGTCCACTCCGGCGTCTTCGGCAACGGCCAGCGCTTCCCGGAACACCGCCAGCTGCTGGTCGGTTTCGGGCCGTTCCGGCTCATCGGCAACGGCAAGGTGGGAAAAGATACCCACGACGCGCAGCAGCCCCTGGTCCTGGTATTCCATCGCCTCGCCCACCAGTGAGTCCCAGGTATCGGGGGTGGCCCCGTTTCGTCCCAGGCCCGTGTCCACTTTCAGGTGGATGCGCGCGGGGCGCTCCTGTTCCCGGGCTGCCGCCACGATGCGCTCAAGTTCCCACCCCGAACATCCAATGTCGACGCCGGCGGCCACCGCGGCGCCAAAGTTGCTGTCCACGGTGTGCAGCCATGCCAGCAGCGGCGCGTCAATGCCGGCAGCCCGCAGGGCCAGGGCCTCCGAGATGTGGGCCACGCCAAGCCAGGAGGCGCCTCCTTGGATCGCCGCCCGCGCCACTTGAACCGCACCATGCCCGTACGCATCGGCCTTGACGACGGCCATGACTTTCGCCGGGGATGCGGCGGCGGCGAGGCGGCGGACGTTGTGCCGGATGGCGCCGAGGTCGATCACGGCGGACCGCTCGTGGCGGGGGTCCTGTCCAGGGGCAGCGCTGAATTCACCGGTTGTTGCGGGGTAAGTCACCTTAGTGATTCTAGTGCGGGCACTTCGGGCCGAATAATCACGCCGGCGGGGGCTCCATTCCGGAACCGGCGGCAGCCGCGGGCGCCCCCGGAGGATGCTCCAGCCCAGGGAGTGGCCCTCAGGCGTCCGAAAGGTGGGCGATGGTGGCTGCAGCCCTGCGCTGCGCGGCGAGCGGGACGTCCTGGATGATCTCAGCGAGGAAGCCAAAACGCCGAAGCCACTGGCTCATCTGCCGTTCGGGCCGGGCGTTGGCGCGCTTCCACCAGTCGGCGATATCACCCCAGCCGGGCGCAGCGAGCGAGCCGCCCACCTCCTGTACCGCCAGCGAGGCGCACAGGTTGGCGAAGCGCAGCCTGTTTCCCAGCGGCCAGCCGGCCAGGCTTCCGACAATGAACGCGGCGTCGAAACAGTCACCGGCGCCGGTGGGGTCGAAAGCCTTCACTGGAAGGGACGGCACCCACTCCTCCTCCCCCGTCTCCGAATCCACCGCCATGGCGCCCTGGGGGCCGAGTGTCACCACTGCCACGGGAACGCGGTCCGCCAGCGCGTACAGGGCAGTCCAGGGATCGTCCTTTCCGGTAAAGGCCATGGCCTCACGCTGGTTGGGCAGGAACGCATGGAAGTACTGCAGGTTCTCCAGCCGGACCGGCGCCCATTCCCCCGTGGGGTCCCACCCGACGTCACCGAACAGCTTGACCCCCGCCTGGTGGGCCGCCTTCGCCCACGGTTCCACCTCCACCCCCACTTCTGCGATCCCCGCGAGCGCCGGAGGAGGGGTGCCGATCAACTCCGAGGATGTGACCGGAGGGGCGTGGCCATGGGTCACCAAGGACCGGTCCTTGTCCACGCACAGGGAGACGGTTACCGGTGAATGCCAGCCTGGCACCCGCCGGGACAGGCTGAGGTCCACGTGTTCCTGGCTGGAGAGGATCTTCCAGTTGAAGTCGCCGTAGCCGTCATCGCCGAATGCGGCGGCCAGGCCTGTCTTGAGTCCCAGGCGGGCCGCCGCGATGGCCTGGTTGGCCACCCCGCCGGGGCAGCTGCCCATTCCGTCGCTCCAGATTTCGGTGCCGGGTTCCGGGCTATGGGGAAGGCCGGTGAAGATGATGTCCTGGAATACCGTCCCGGCCAGGAGGAGATCCAGCCCGGGTTCGCTGAACGGGCGGACAGCAGCCAGGGGGTCGAAGGGGCGGGCTGGGATCGCGTCCATGTCCGGCACGATACGCCGTGCCGGTGACATCCGGTAGGGGACGCCCCGTGCCGGGCCTAGACTGCTGGTTATGCGGCTTCTGATTGCCGGCGGCGGAGGTTTCCGGGTGCCGCTCATCTACCGGGCACTGGCCTCGGGCCGCTTTGCCGGGCTGGCCACCGAACTGGTGCTGTTCGACGTCGACGCTTCCCGCCTTGCCGCCGTCACCGCCGTTTTGCACAGTATGCCCGACGCCCCGGGCGCCCGCCTTCCGGTCCGCTCCACCACCAGCCTTCCGGAAGCCCTCGCCGGGGCCGACATGGTGTTTGCAGCCATCCGGCCCGGCGGAACGGCCGGACGGGTTGCGGATGAACGGGTGGCCCAGGACCTCGGGGTGCTGGGGCAGGAAACCACCGGAGCCGGCGGCATCTCCTACGCCCTGCGGACCATCCCGCACATGCTGGAACTGGCCCGGCTGATGAAGGAACATTGCCCGGAGGCGTGGCTGATCAACTTCACCAACCCTGCCGGCATGGTCACCGAGGCGCTGCTTCCCCTCCTGGGCCGCCGCGTCATCGGGATCTGCGACTCGGCGGGCGGGCTGGTACAGCGGGCTGCCCGTGCGGCCGGGGCGGCGCTGCCCGATGGACGGCTCGACGCCGTGGGCTACTACGGGCTGAACCACCTGGGCTGGCTGTACAAACTGGAGTCCGGCGGCCGGGACGTGCTTCCGGACCTGCTCGCAGACCCCGGCGCCCTGCAGTCGTTCGAAGAGGGCAGGCTGTTTCCGCAGCCGTTCCTTGCCAGGCTGGGGGCGCTTCCGAACGAGTACCTGTACTACTACTACCGGGGCGAGGAAGCACGGCTGGCAATGCGGGCCATGGCCAGCACCCGCGGGGAGACCATCCATGTCCAGCAGCAGGAGCTGTATCCACGGCTGGCCGCTGCCGGGGATAATGCCTTCCGGCTCTGGGAGGAGGCGCGGCGTTCCCGCGAGGAGGGCTACCTGGCCGAAGCACGCGCCGACGGCGGGCAGCGCGACGAGGACGACCTCGCCGGCGGCGGCTATGAACGGGTGGCACTGGCCGCCATGAGCGCACTCTCGGGAGCCGGGGAGACGCAGCTGATCCTGAACACCTGCAACTCCCTGCCCTCCGAAACCATGCCGGCCACTGCTGAAGCAGCCGCTTCCCAGGCCGCCATTCCCGGCCTGCCGGCGGACGCCGTCGTCGAACTTCCCTGCGCCGTCACCCCCGACGGCGCGCATCCGCTGCCCCAGCAGGAACCACCGGAACCACGGCTTGGGCTGCTTCGCCGGGTCAAGGACGTGGAACGGCTCACGGTCCGGGCCGCGGCAAACGGTGACCGGGATGCGGCCCTGGCAGCGTTCGCCCTGCATCCCCTGGTGGATTCGGTGGATCTGGCGGCGGAACTCCTGGCTGGCTACGAGCGGGCCTTCCCCGGGCTGCAGCAGCTGTGGCGCGGGGCCGGGAGTTAACACACATCGGCGGGCGTGAGGGAAGGAGTAGTGTTTTTATCGAATGCGCACTGAACCGGCGCCCATCAGACGTGCCGGTGCCCGGAAGGAGGTCCCGTGGCATTGATCCGCAGGGTCGCTTTGCTCTCCCTCCACACCTCCCCCATGGAGCAGCCGGGGTCCGGTGACGCGGGCGGGATGAACGTCTACATCCGCGAACTGGCCTCCGCCCTGGCCGAAGCCGGGGTGGAAGTGGAGATCTTCACGCGCGCCACCTCGGCCGGCCAACCCGCCGTCGAACACCCTGATCCCGGTGTCTGCGTGCACAACGTCCTCGCCGGCCCGCCGAACAAGATCCCCAAAGAAGAACTTCCCGGCCTGCTGCACAGCATGGTGGCCGAGATTGAACAGATCCGCCGGCGGCAGCCGCACGGCCGGTACGACGTCATCCATTCCCACTATTGGGTGTCGGGCATTGCAGGCCTGGAGCTGTCCGAACTGTGGGGCGTGCCGCTGGTCCACACCATGCACACCATGGCCAAGGTCAAGAACCTGCTGCTGGAATCGGGCGAGCAGCCCGAGCCGCGGCGGCGTGAGCTCGGCGAGCACCGCATCGTTGACGGTGCTGCCCGGCTGATCGCCAATACGAGTTCCGAGGCGGCCGAACTGGTGTCGCATTACGGGGCCACGTACGACCGGATTGATATCGCGCCTCCAGGTGTGGACCTCAGTACCTTCACGCCGGCCTTCCGGAGCAGGGCCAGGGCCGAGCGCGGCATTGACCAGGATACTTTCCACCTGATGTTCGCCGGCCGCATCCAGCGGTTGAAGGGCCCCCAGATCCTGGTCAAAGCTGCCGCGCTCCTCCGGAGCCGGCGGCCCGACATCAACCTGCGGCTCACCATCCTGGGCTCCCTGAGCGGGAACAAGGAGTTCAACCTGCGGCGGCTGATTGCCGAGGCGGGCATGGACGACGTCGTCACGCAGCTTCCGCCGGTCAAGGCACCGGAACTCGCGGCCTGGTTCCGGGCGGCAGACGTTGTGGTGATGCCGTCCTTCAGTGAATCCTTTGGCCTGGTGGCACTTGAGGCGCAGGCCTGCGGCACCCCGGTGGTGGCCACCCGGGTGGGCGGGCTCTCGCGTGCCGTCTTCCACGGGCGGACCGGGCTGCTGGTGGACGGTCATCACGCCGCCGATTGGGCGGAAGCGCTGGAGGCCCTCTACGACGATCCCGCCACCCGCGAGGACATGGGGCGCGCAGCCGCCATCCGGGCCCAGAACTCCGGCTGGGCCCGCACTGCCGCCATCACGCTCGAAAGCTACCACGCCGCCGTCGACCGCCATGTGGGGCCGCAGCTCGTGCCGGTGGTTCCCTCTTACTGATTTTTCCGGTGCTGTTGCTGCGGGGCTGTTAGCTTAGGGGCAGGTGCTCCGGCACCAGCCCTTCCAGGAAAGGACAAAGATGTCTGTTTTCCCTACCGACCTTGAAATTGCCCGCGCGGCCCAGATCCGGCCCATCGGGGAGATCGCTGCCGCTGCGGGCATCAATGCCGATGCCGTTGAGCAGTACGGGCGGTACAAGGCGAAGATCGACCCCGCACGGTTGGACGCTCCGCCGCCTGCCGGGAAGGTGGTGCTGGTCTCGGCCGTGTCCCCCACGCCTGCAGGCGAAGGGAAGTCCACCACCACGGTTGGCCTTGCCGACTCATTGGCCCGCGCCGGGCACAAGGTGATGATCGCGCTGCGGGAGCCCTCGCTGGGCCCGGTCCTGGGCATGAAGGGCGGCGCCACCGGAGGCGGCTACTCGCAGGTGCTGCCAATGGACGAAATCAACCTGCACTTCACCGGCGACTTCCATGCCATCACCTCAGCCAACAACGCCCTGATGGCTCTCGTGGACAACCACATCTATCAGGGCAACAAGCTTAATATCGATCCCCGCCGCATGACGTTCAAGCGCGTCCTGGACATGAATGACAGGGCCCTGCGCGAGATGGTCATCGGGCTCGGCGGACCCACCCAGGGAATTCCCCGCCAGGACGGTTTCGACATCACCGTGGCGTCCGAGATCATGGCGGTCTTCTGCCTGGCCACGGACCTTGCCGACCTCCGCTACCGGCTGGGCCGCATCAGCTTCGGGTACACGTTCGAGCGCACGCCGGTGACTGTTGCCGACCTTGGTGTCCAGGGCGCCCTGGCCCTTCTCCTGAAGGAAGCCATCAAGCCGAATCTGGTGCAGAGCATTGCGGGCACACCCGCGCTGGTCCATGGTGGCCCGTTCGCCAACATCGCCCACGGCTGCAACTCGCTGGTTGCCACCCAGACCGCCCGGCGGCTGGCGGACATCGTGGTGACCGAAGCCGGTTTCGGCGCCGATCTGGGTGCGGAAAAGTTCATGGACATCAAAGCCCGGGTTGGTGGCCTGGCGCCTTCCGCTGTTGTGGTGGTGGCAACGGTGCGTGCGCTGAAGATGCAGGGCGGAATGGCCAAGGACCAGCTGACGCGACCGGACCAGGCGGCGCTCGAGGCAGGGGTGGCAAACCTGCGCAGGCATGTACGCAACGTGGAGAAGTTCGGGGTCACGCCGGTGGTGGCCATCAATCGTTTCTCCTCCGACTCCCAGGAGGAGCTCGACTGGCTGCTGGCGTGGTGCGCCGCCGAGGGTGTCGCGGCCGCCGTAGCGGATGTGTGGGGGCGCGGAGGAGGCGGCGACGGCGGAGATGAGCTTGCGGCCCTGGTTGCGAAGGTGGTGGCCGGGCCCAATAACTTCCGGCACCTTTATCCGCTGGAGTTGTCTGTGGAGGACAAGATCCGGACCATTGTGCAGGAGATTTACGGGGCGGACGGGGTGGACTTCTCGGTACCGGCACTGAAGCGGCTGGCCGATATCGAGCGGAACGGCTGGGGCGGGCTGCCGGTGTGCATGGCCAAAACCCAGTATTCCTTTACGGACGACGCCTCACGGCTGGGCGCGCCCAAGGGCTTCACCATCCACGTGCGCGACCTGCTGCCCAAGACCGGAGCAGGATTCATCGTGGCACTCACCGGGGCGGTCATGACCATGCCCGGCCTCCCTGCCATGCCGGCCGCCCTCCGGATGGACGTGGACGACGCCGGCAACCCGATCGGCCTCACCTAACCCCAGACGCTCTCTCACCTTTCACGGTCATTTCCCCAACCCTCTTTCACCTTCCGCAGGATCCCGCGCGACGCTCTCTCACGTCCCTCGCAACTTGACAGTCTGTGGATAACTTCTGCGGCGCCCGCACGTTTTGGGCCACAATCCCAGCATGTACATGCGCCAAGTTCTACCTCCGCCACTGGCCGAAGCACCCTTCACACTTAATGCAGCACTGGCTTCAGGCGTCTCGAGTACCAGGCTGCGAAGAACTGACGTGATTCATGTGAGCCGAGGGCTCTACCGGCCGTCGGATTGGAGCTTTGAGTTGGAAGCCGCAGCGCGTGCACTGTCCCTGGCATCACCGGGAGCCTGGATCTCCCATGTCACTGCGGCCCGGCTGCACGGCCAACTACTGCCACCTTGGCTGTCAGACTCGACCGAACTGCATCTCAGCAAACCCCGGAAGCTGCCCCCTGTACGCCGCAAAGGTGTGGTCGGCCATACGGTTATCGCCCGGGAAGAGGAAATTGAATCGTATGACGGCATTCGCATCAGTACGCGATCACGGACGTGGCTCGATTTGGCGCGTCACCTGTCCCTCGTCGATCTGGTGTGCATGGGCGATCAAATCATCCGCCTTCCAAGACCTGCGTACGAAGTCAGGTCAGAACCGTTCGACACTTTGGAGGGACTCTGTACTTTAGTGGCGCAGCATCCGAACCTCCAAGGCGTTGTCCGTGCCCGGGAGGCCCTCGAGCTATTGCGCGTTGGGGCCGACTCAGCGCCCGAAACTATCCTCCGCCTTGCTATGGCCGATGCAAACCTGCCGGAACCCGACCTTCAGATTGCCCTGCGACCGCAAGACACCACATCACCAACCGCCGACCTTGGCTACCGTCACCGGCGCCTGGCGGTTCAGTACGACGGCGAACATCACCTTCTTGACGCGCAGTCCTTGAGTGACAGGCGGCGGGACAAGGCCTTTGAATTGGCGGGCTGGACGGTTCTGGTACTCACAAAGGACGATTTGGCGGACGGATTCGAACGGGCCATCAACAAAATAAAGCTCCACCTGCGCCATGCGTGGACGGATCATTCGCATGCAGCCGGTTTTACCGGTACCAAATGAGCGCCCCTAGTGTGAAAACCTGCAGGAACTGAAAGGGGATGGTCGGCGGGTTCAAGGGGTCATTGCAACACCTGAGTGATTGGGGTGTTGTTATGGGCTTTGGTCGGCCTGAGATCTTGCGTGAGGTGGCTCGGGTTTTCTGGGAGGCGAGGTCTTCTGGAGCATCTGATGAGTTGGCGGCGGAGGCGG
This sequence comes from Pseudarthrobacter sp. NS4, assembly GCF_024758005.1. NCBI lineage: Bacteria > Bacillati > Actinomycetota > Actinomycetes > Micrococcales > Micrococcaceae > Pseudarthrobacter > Pseudarthrobacter sp. NS4. The sequence goes on from NZ_CP103288.1 coordinate 3,018,405, forward strand.
CCGGTCTTTCCCCGTCAGCGGCCCGGGTGATCGTCCGTCAGCATGGTGGGGTGAATCCTGCAATTAGGCCTGCCTGCCGACGGTTCTTGTCCTTCCATGAACGCGAGCTGATTGCCGTGTGGCGGGCCGCCGGATGCGGGATACGTGAGATCGGCCGGCGTTTGGGCCGGAGCCCGTCCACGATCAGCAGGGAACTGGGCCGGAACATCCGCAATGAAGGCAAGCGCCCCTACCTGGCGTCCTCGGCGCAGAACCGGGCGCAGAAGCTGGCACGCAGGCCTAAGACCCGGAAGCTGGCCGTTAATGAGGCCCTGGCACTCTACGTTGCCGGGATGTTGACGGCCCGGGAACGGTTGTCCCCGGAGCAAATCAGTGCCCGGCTGCGGATCGATTTCCCCGATGATGAGAGCATGCGCATCAGCCCCGAGACGATCTATCAGTGCATCTATATCCAGGGCCGCGGCGGGCTGAAGGCCGAGCTTGCCGCTGCCCTGCGGACGGGCCGGGCCGTGCGCCAACCGAACCGGCGGGCCGGGAACCGAAAGCCCCGGGTCCCGAAGGAACTGCTGATCAGCGAACGCCCCGCGGAGGCCGAAGACCGGGCTGTGCCCGGGCACTGGGAGGGCGATCTGATCATCGGTACCCCCGGCACCGGGGCGATCGGAACACTCGTGGAACGCAGCAGCCGCTTCGTGATGCTCCTGCACTTGCCCAACGGACACACCGGCGAGCAGGTACTGGCCGCCATCCAGGAAACCTTGCCTACGCTCCCGGCTCAGCTGCGCCGGACCCTCACCTGGGACCAGGGCGCGGAGATGGTCGGCATTCACGAACGCGTCAAGGTAGCCACCGGAGCGGACGTTTACTTCTGCGACCCTCACTCACCCTGGCAGCGCGGCACGAACGAGAACACCAACGGACTCCTGCGCCAGTACTTCCCCAAAGGCATGGACCTCAGCACCGTCACCCCCGAGGACCTCGACTACGCCGCCGCGGGCCTCAACGGTCGCCTACGCAAAACCCTCGGCTGGAAAACCCCCGCCCAAGCCCTCCAAGAAATACTGGAAGAATCAGCAGCATAGAACGTGTTGCAACCACCACTTGAATCCGCCGTCCTCAAATCCGCAGAAAGTGAGAGCGCGTCCGAGTCCCTGCGCCCTGCCGTGCAGCCGATCGTCCGCCACGTTTGAGCGAAACGAAAATTACGGCGACGGCGAGCACCACCAAGCCGGTAACAAAGGCGGCAGTTGCCGGATCCTGCGCCAGGAGCTGTGGGATTGCCCGTCCCGGCACAACGGTCGCAAAAATGAACGCCACGGCAATGCCAATGTAGCTGCCGACCATGTTTCCCACATGGGATGGGATGTTGCGGCGGATCGCACTATATAGACCCAAGGTCACTGTCACGATAGTGAACGCAGATAGGCCATGCAGCCAGGTGAAGTGCCCGGCCGTCACAATCCAGAAACTGCTGAAGCAGACGTAGTACATCGCTGCCACCCACAAGTACCCCATCATGCGGTGGATACGGTCGCGACGCCGGCGAAGGATTTGGACCGGGCCGATGGCAAGGGCGAACAGGGCTGCAATCACGTGGCTGACAAGCAGTGCATTCCAGTGCTCCATGCTCATAGGATAGTGCTGCTATCCAATGCTGTATATCAAGATAGCGGGCAAGGGATCCACTATCCAGTTGATTCAGCCCAGGCAGGAGGACGGCAGCCATGCAGCTCAAGGACCTGAGTGAACTGTCGGGGGTCACGGCGGCCAGCGTCAAGTTCTACTTGCGTGAAGGCCTGCTGCCGGCCGGCGAAGCCGTTCATGCGACCCGTGCAGAGTACTCCCTCAGACACGTGGAGCGTCTCGGGCTGATCCAGGCACTCCGGCGCATCGTCGGACTGAACATCCAAGAGATCCGGGGCCTCCTCCGGATGGCGGACGACGGCGCCCCGCGACTGGCGCTCCTGGCGGCGGTTCAGCGCGTGGTGCTGAAGCTGGACGCGGCACGCACCGGCGGCGAGGCCGGAACCGGGGCGAGTGACGCCGTCGTGCATCTCCGAAACTGGCCGGACTACCCCAGCGATGCCAGAAACGCACTTAACGCGCATTTGGAGCTGATGCACAGCCTCGGCATTGAGGTGACCGATGAGGTCCTGGACACTTACAGCAAGGCGATGGACGACGTCGCACGATTCGACATCGCCGCCACCACCACTCCGGAAAGCGTAGACGAACTCATCCTCACGGCGGCCATCGGTATGCATATGCACAGCCAACTGCTGCTGAGGCTGCTGGCCCTCGCGCAAGCAAGCCATGCCATCCGACGCTACGCCGGCGACACTTCAGGCGCGGCAGCACCCTAATAGTGAGAGAGCGTCACAGGAAAAGACGCAGGACGTGAGAGAGGGTATTAACGGGAAACGCTCCCCCACCCGAAGGTGAGGGAGCGTATGCAAGAGGAGAGGTCAGCGCTCCAGGTCTCCGCGGATGAAGGCCTCGACCTTTTCGCGGGCGAGGTCGTCGTTGAACTGCTCCGGCGGCGACTTCATGAAGTAGCTCGAGGCGGACAGCAGCGGGCCCCCGATGCCACGGTCCAAGCCGATCTTCGCGGCGCGGATGGCATCGATGATTACGCCTGCGGAGTTGGGCGAGTCCCAGACTTCCAGCTTGTATTCGAGCGAAACCGGGGCGTCACCGAAGTTGCGGCCCTCGAGGCGGACGAAGGCCCACTTGCGGTCATCAAGCCACTGGACGTAGTCGGAGGGCCCGATGTGGACGTCCTTGGCCGCCATCTCGGCCTCAACGTTGGAGGTCACGGCCTGGGTCTTGGAGATCTTCTTCGACTCCAGCCGGTCGCGCTCCAGCATGTTCTTGAAGTCCATGTTGCCGCCGACGTTCAGCTGGTACGTACGGTCCAGCGTGACGCCGCGGTCTTCGAAGAGCTTTGCCATCACGCGGTGCGTGATGGTGGCGCCGATCTGGCTCTTGATGTCGTCGCCCACGATCGGAACGCCGGCGGCGGTGAACTTGTCGGCCCATTCCTTGGTTCCGGCGATAAAGACGGGCAGGGCGTTGACGAAAGCCACGCCGGCGTCGATGGCGCACTGGGCGTAGAACTCGGCTGCTTCCTGCGAACCGACGGGGAGGTAGCAAACCATGACGTCAACGTTGGCGTCTTTCAGGGCCTGAACCACGTTAACGGGTTCTTCGGTGGACTGCTCGATGGTCTCGAGGTAGTACTTGCCCAGGCCGTCCAGGGTGTGGCCGCGCTGGACAGTGATGCCGGTGGGCGGGACCTCGGCGATTTTGATGGTGTTGTTTTCGCTGGCCAGGATGGCGTCGGCCAGGTCGTGGCCGACCTTCTTGCCGTCAACGTCGAACGCGGCGACGAATTCGACGTCACCCACGTGGTACTGGCCGAACTCAACGTGCATCAGGCCTGGGATCGTGGCCTTGGGATCTGCGTTCTTGTAGTACTGAACGCCCTGGACCAGCGATGCGGCGCAGTTGCCTACGCCGACGATTGCAACACGGATCGGATGTGAAGACACGGAACTCCTTTAAAGACAAAACGTCAGCCGGCCGGGGTGCGTCGGGGAAGGGTGCGACGGCGGTCGGCTTGTACGGCGCCGCGCGGCGCCTTTTCATAGTACCCAACAGAGCGGGACCGGGCTTTGTTCCCCCGATCCCGCTCCGTAACGATTTCCGGGCGTCAGACAGGCAGCTTCCACAGGTTGATGTCCGATTCCACGGCGAAATCGTCGATAGCTGCCAGTTCCTCGGACGTGAAGCCCAGGTTGTTGATGGCTGACAGGGTGTCCTCCAGCTGGCGGACGCTTGAGGCACCTACCAGGGCGGACGTGACCGGTGAGCCCTTCGGCTGGTCGCGCAGGATCCATGCGATGGCCATCTGGGCAAGGGACTGCCCCCGGCCCTCGGCGATGGCGTGCAGCCCGCGGATGCGGTCCAGCTTCTCGTCCGTAATGGAGTCCTCGGACAGGAACCTGGCCTTGGCGGCACGCGAATCGGCGGGGATGCCGTTGAGGTAGCGGTCCGTGAGCATGCCCTGCGCCAGCGGCGAGAAGGCGATGGAGCCGGCGCCCACCTGGTCCAGGGCCTCGTACAGGTTCGGCGACCCGTTCTCCGTCCACCGGTTGAGCATCGAGTAGCTGGGCTGGTGGATCAGCAGCGGCGTTCCCAGTTCCTTCAGGATCCGGGCCGCTTCAATGGTCTGCTCCGGCGTGTAGGAGGAGATGCCTGCATAGAGTGCCTTGCCGGACCGCACCGCGTAATCCAGGGCACCCATGGTTTCTTCCATCGGGGTTTCCGGGTCCGGGCGGTGGCTGTAGAAGATGTCCACGTAGTCCAGGCCCATCCGCTGCAAGGACTGGTCCAGGCTGGAAATCAGGTACTTGCGGGAGCCCCACTCACCGTAGGGGCCGGGCCACATGTAGTAGCCGGCCTTGGTGGAGATGACGAGTTCGTCCCGGTAGGGCTTGAAGTCGTCCTGCAGGTGCCGGCCGAAGTTGGTTTCAGCCGAGCCGTCCGGCGGCCCGTAGTTGTTGGCGAGGTCGAAGTGGTTGACGCCCAGGTCGAAGGCGCGGCGCAGAATGGCGCGCTGTTCGTCGAAGCGCTTGTCGTCGCCGAAGTTGTGCCACAGGCCCAGGGAGATAGCCGGAAGTTTCAGCCCGCTGCGGCCAACGCGGCGGTACGGCATGGATTCGTAGCGGTCCTCCGCTGCAAAATAAGTCATGCGTTACATCCTGCCAGCTGTGACCGGCGCTACACGCCCGCCGGAGACAGTTACGCCGCGGGCTGACATCATCAGCCCGCGGCGCAACTGCTCGGAAGACCTCAGGACTTGAGGATCGCTGCGCTCCACGGCGCGAGGGCAAGGGCCTCACCCTCCAGGCCGCTCCCCTCGTCCGTTGAAAGGAGGACAGCCCCGCGGACGTCGTCGAGCCGGATCTTCGCATCGGAGAAGTTCATCAGCACCTCCACCGTCCCGCGGCGGAACCTCAGCCAGCGTTCGTCGTCGTCGAACGCCACCTCGGTGTCCTCGAAGCCAAGTCCGGCCACTTCAGCGTGCTCACGGCGCAGCGCTGTCAGCGACCGGTATAGGTCCAGCAACCGGGCATGGTCGCCGCTGGAGGCTTCGTCCCAGTTCAGCCTGGACCTGTGGAAGGTCTCCGGGTCCTGCGGATCCGGGACGACGGCAGGATCCCAGCCCATGCGTTCGAACTCCCTGATCCTGCCTTCGGCGGTGGCTTTGCCGAGCTCAGGTTCCGGATGCGATGTGAAGAACTGCCAGGGAGTGCTTGCCGCGAATTCCTCACCCATGAACAGCATGGGCGTGAACGGTGAGGTGAGCGTGAGCACCGCGGCCAGGGCGAGCTGGTTGTGCGACAGTGACTGCGAGAGCCTGTCGCCCGTGGCCCGGTTGCCGATCTGGTCGTGGTTCTGGTTGCAGACCACCAGTGCCGCGGGGTGTACCAGAGATGTGTTGATGGGCCGCCCATGGCGGCGTCCACGGAAGCTGGAGTAGGTGCCGTCATGCAGGAACCCGTCCTTCAGGACCTTGGCCAGGACGGCCAGGGACTGGAAGTCCTCGTAGTACCCGGTGGTTTCGCCGCTGACATTGACGTGGACGGCGTGGTGGTAGTCGTCGCTCCACTGTCCGGCCAGCCCGTAGCCGTTGACGTCGCGCGGGTACAGCAGGCGCGGATTGTTCAGGTCCGACTCGGCGATGAGCGTTTTGGGCAGCCCGGTTTCGGCGGAAATCGCGTCGCCCAGTGCGCCAAAGTCCTCGAGGATGTGCACGGCGCGCTCGTCCACCAGGGCGTGCACCGCGTCCAGGCGGAGCCCGTCCACGTGATAGTCCCGCAGCCACAACGCGGCGTTGTCCAGGATGTACTCACGCACCACGTCGGAGCCCGGCCCGTCCAGGTTGACCGAGTCGCCCCACGTGTTGGCGTCACCCTGTTTCAGGTATGGACCAAACTTGGGCAGGTAATTGCCGCTGGGTCCAAGGTGGTTGTAGACAACGTCCTGGATCACGCCGACACCTGCCGCGTGGGCAGCATCGACGAACCGCTGGTAGGCAGCCGGTCCGCCGTAGCCTTCGTGCACGGCGTACCACTGGACGCCGTCGTAACCCCAGTTGTGTGTGCCGTTGAACCCGTTGACGGGCAGCAGTTCAACGAAGTCGACGCCGAGGTCCGCCAGGTAGCCCAGCTTTTCCGCCGCAGCGTCCAGGGTTCCTTCCGGGGTGAAGGTGCCGATGTGGAGTTCATAAATGACTGAACCCTTCAGCTCCTTGCCGCTCCAGCCGGAGTCCTGCCAGGAATGGCTGGCAGGATCAAACGTCCTGGACAACTCATGGACGCCGGACGGGAGCCGCCGGGACCGGGGGTCGGGCACCGGGGTGGTGTCGCCGTCGAGCAGGTAGCCGTAGTCCACCTCGCCGTCGGCGGGAGCATCGGGCGCGGACCACCACCCTTCGGTTCCCGGTGCCGTCTCCTTTTTCAGCATGGGGTACTGCCTGCCGTTCGCCAGCAGGATCACGGATGTGGCGTCCGGGGCCCAAACGTCGAAGCGTTCAGGTCCAACGTTGACCAGGGTCATGCTTTTTCTCCATCCACCGGTACCAGCAAAGCCACCGGGTAGGTACCCAGGGCGTCCGCCACCGAAACGGTGCCGGGTCCGTAGCCGGCCCCGGTCAGCTCATCACGCATGGCGGTGGAAAGTTCGACGGCGGTGTCCCGCCATCCGCCGCCCGCTTCCAGTCCTGCCGGGAGTCGGGTAGCAAGTGTCAGCGCGCCGGGGGACGCGTCCGAGGCGCCTCGGTGGAACGCCAAAACGTGGTGGGCCGCCGCGCCGGAAGCTGTCACCGGGCTGTAGCCCTGGAACAATTCCGGCCGGTCCCGGCGGAGGCGGAGCGCCCGGGTGGTGACCAGCAGCTTGCTGGCCTCCGTCCCTGCTCGCGGCAACGTGCCGCCATCGATCCTTGCCAGCTCTTCCCGGCGGAGTGCGAAGTCGACGGGACGCCGGTTGTCAGGATCGGTGAGGGACCGTTCCCAGAATTCGCTGCCCTGGTAGACGTCGGGAACGCCCGGCATGGTCAGTTGGACCAGCTTCGCGGACAGCGAGTTGGAGGCGGAGTAGGCATCAATCCGTGCCACGAACTCCTCTACCACCTTGGTGACGCGGTCGTCGTCGAAGACTGCGTCCACGGCAGCCTTGACTGAGGACTCGAAGTCCTCATCCGGCTGCGTCCAGGTGGTGGAGTTTCCGGCTTCACGGGCCGCCTTTTCCGCGTACCCCTGCAGGCGTTCCCGGCTGGCGGGCCAGGCCCCAATGATGGCCTGCCAGAGCAGGTTTTCATACGGTCCGTCCGGAATCGGCGCCAGTTGCCGCAGCGTGTCCAGGGCAGTGGTCCACTCCTGCGCCAGCTCGGCGATCACGGAAATCCGGGCCCGGGCATCCTCGCTGCGCTTGGTGTCATGGGTGGACATCGTGGTCATGGAGAGCGGCAACTCCTCCTGCCGCCGCCGCATCCGGTAGTGGAATTCCTCCGCTGACACTGAGAACTCGGTGGGTTCGGCTCCCACCTCGGTCAGGGTGCCCAGCCGGGTGTAGCGGTAGAACGCGGTGTCCTCCACACCCTTGGCCATGACCATGCCGGAGGTCTGCTGGAACCTGACGGCAATCGCGTTTGAGGGGTCAAGGAGCAGCGGCAGCAGCGTGCCCACTGCCACCGCGAGGTCCGGCCGGTGTTCCGCGGCGGACTCGCACGCTTCCTTCAGGATTTCGGCACCGGTAGGCAGGTATGTCCGGTAGACCGGGAAGGCGGCAATGATTTCCGCAATGCCGTCAGCGGCCTGTTCAACCGAAAGGCCGTAGGATTCCGGTACCAGGCGGGCCAGGCGCAGCACTTCGGACCGCAGGATGCCATCGGCAATCATGCGCTTGGTGCCGCGGATCATTTCTGCATAGTCGGCCGGGCTGTCAGCTCCGCGGAGCTTGGCGTCCAGGGCGTCCAGTACCTGCTCCCCGGCGGGGTCAATGAACACCCGGTCCACGTCCGCCAGGGCGTCGTAGCCGGTGGTCCCTTCGCAGGCGAACTCGCCGGGCAACACTTCGCCCGGTTCGAGGATCTTTTCCACCAGGACGTAGGCACCGCCGGTGAGGTCCTTCAGCCAGCGCAGGTAGCCGGCAGGGTCAGCCAGCCCGTCCGGGTGGTCAATCCGGAGCCCGTCCACCAGTCCCTCACGGAACCAGCGGCCAACCTCGGCATGGGCTTCCTCGAAGACCTGCGGATTTTCCACCCGGATGCCCGCCAGCGTGGTGACGGCGAAGAAGCGCCGGTAGTTGAGCTCAGCGTCGGCGCGGCGCCAGTCCATCAGCTCGTAGTGCTGGCGGCTGTGGACCTCCTGCGGGCTGTCCCCCTCGGCAAAGCTTCCGGGAGCGAGCGGAAGGCGGTGGTCGTAGTAGCGGAGTTCGCCGTCCTTGATTTCCAGCTTGTCCAGGTCCGCGTCGGAGCCCAGCATGGGGAGCCGGATTTTGCCGCCGCCCAGGTCCCAGTCGACGTCGAAGGCCTCGGCGTAGGGCGAGCCCTGCCCGTCCTTCAGCAGGGACCACCACCACGGGTTTTGCGGCGGTGAGGCAACGCCGACGTGGTTGGGAACGATGTCCACCAGGACGCCCATGCCGTGTTCGCGGGCAGCCTTGGACAGGGCCAGCAGCCCCTCCGGGCCGCCGCGCTCGGGATCGACTGCGGAGGGGTCGGTCACGTCGTAGCCGTGGTCCGAGCCCTGCTCCGCGGTCAGGATGGGCGACAGGTAGACCCAGTCAACACCGAGCGTCTTGAGGTACGGGACCTGCTCGGCAGCATCAAAGAGCGTGAAGCCGCGGCGGATCTGCAGCCGGTAGGTGGATGCCGGTACTCTCACTTGCCCGCAGCCTTCCGCGCCCCGATCTTCGTGGTCTTGCCCGGCTCGGCCACCATGGGAGTGGTGAGGGATTCGGTCTCGCTGGTGGAAGTCTGCGTCAGCGCCGCCAGGGATGCAGCTACCGAGTGGTCCGGCTCCACTTCCTCCACGGTGTGGGCGCGCAGGACTACCAAAGACTTCGCTTCCACCGGCAGCGGCTGCCCGGCTGAGACCGGCTCCGTGTCGGCGTTCTGCCCGGCGGTGTCGATGATGACATCCCACGCCGGAGCATACTCGTCCGCCGGCAGGGTGAACTTCACGGTTTCATCGTGGGCGTTGAAGAACAGCAGGAAGCTCACGTCGGTAATCCTCCGCCCGCGGGTGTCCTTGCCCTGGATGCCGTCTCCGTTGAGGAAGACGCCAACGGACCGCCCAAATCCGCTGTCCCAGGCTTCCGGTTTCATGGTTTCGCCGCTCGGGTCCAGCCATACGATGTCCGGCAGGCGTTCGCCTTCGCCCCTCAGTACGGGGCGTCCATCGAAGAACCGGCTGCGGCGGAACGTCGGGTGCTTGGCGCGGAGCGCGTTGACGGCTGCGGTGAACTCGACCAGCGGCTGGTCGACGCTGTCCCAGTTGATCCAGGTCAGTTCCGAGTCCTGGCAGTACCCGTTGTTGTTGCCCTGCTGGGTGCGTCCCAGCTCATCGCCGTGCAGGAGCATCGGCACGCCTTGGGACAGGAGCAGCGAGGCGATGAAGTTCCGCTGCTGGCGGGCCCGCAAACCAAGGACCTCGGGGTCATCCGTGGGACCCTCCACGCCGCAGTTCCAGGACCGGTTGTGGGATTCGCCGTCGTTGTTGCCCTCGCCGTTGGCCTCGTTGTGCTTCTCGTTGTAGGACACGAGGTCCGAGAGGGTGAAGCCGTCATGCGCGGTGACGAAGTTGATCGATGCCACGGGCCGGCGGCCGGAATGCTCGTACAAGTCGGCCGAACCCGTGATGCGCGAGGCGAATTCGCCCAGTGTGGACGGTTCACCACGCCAGAAGTCACGAACGGTGTCGCGGAACTTGCCGTTCCACTCGGTCCACTGCGGCGGGAAGTTGCCCACCTGGTAGCCGCCGGGACCAACGTCCCACGGCTCGGCAATGAGCTTGACCTGGGAGACCACCGGGTCCTGCTGGATGAGTTCGAAGAAGGTTGACAGCTTGTCCACGTCATAGAACTCACGGGCCAGGGTGGAGGCGAGGTCAAAGCGGAAGCCGTCCACGTGCATCTCGGTGACCCAGTAGCGCAGGGAGTCCATCAGCAGCTGCAGCGAGTGCGGGTGCCGGACATTGAGGGAGTTGCCGGTGCCGGTGTAGTCCATGTAGTGCTTCTCGTCGCCCTCCATCAACCGGTAGTAGGCGGCGTTGTCGATTCCCTTGAAGGACAGCGTGGGGCCGAGGTGGTTGCCTTCCGCGGTGTGGTTGTACACCACGTCCAGGATGACCTCGATGCCGGCCTTGTGCAGGGACCGCACCATGGCCTTGAAGTCCTGGACCTGCTGGCCGGTGTCCCCGGTGGAGCTGTAGGTGTTCTGCGGAGCGAAGAAGCCGATGGTGTTGTAGCCCCAGTAGTTGTTCAGGCCCTTGTCCTGCAGGGTGCCGTCATTGACAAACTGGTGCACGGGCATCAGTTCGATGGCGGTGACGCCGAGCTTCTGCAGGTGCGAGATGACGGCGGGGTGCGCCACGCCGGCGTAGGTTCCGCGCTGCTCTTCGGGGATTTCCGGGTGCAGCTGGGTGAGGCCCTTGACGTGTGCTTCATAAATGACGGACTGGTGGTAGGGAATCCGCAGGTTCTGGTCGCCGTCCCAGTCGAAGAACGGGTTGATCACCACGCCCATCATCATGTGGCTGGCGGAGTCCTCGTTGTTGATGGAGTCCTCTTCACCCAGGTTGTAGGTGAACAGTGATGGGTCCCAGTCCACCTGGCCGTGGACGGCCTTGGCGTAAGGGTCCAGCAGGAGCTTGTTGGGGTTGAAGCGATTGCCGGAGGCAGGATCGTAGGAGCCATGGACGCGGTAGCCGTACTTCTGGCCGGGCTGGATCTGCGGGATGTAGCAGTGCCACACGTAGCCGTCCACCTCGTCCAGCGTGATGCGGGTTTCCTTGCCGTCGTCGTCGAAGAGGCACAGTTCAACTTTTTCTGCTCGTTCGCTGAACAGGGCGAAGTTGGTGCCGGTTCCGTTGTAGGTGGCGCCAAGGGGATAAGCCGATCCGGGCCAGACTTCCATAATGCTCCTCATTGTTAATCGGCAGCAGAGGGCATCAGGACGCCCCTACTGCCGCTGCGAACTAATGCCTACCGTAATGGTTGGCTGTGACTATTACGTTTCCGGGCTCCAGAGTTACTAAGCGTGCTTACTTTACCCCAAGTTTCAGGTAAGGCGTTGGCGACCCCGCCCGCGGTTACCGGCCCGCCGAGGGAAGCATCGGACGCTGCCCGCCCGGCTTTGCCGTGCAGGGCGGCTCCCAGGGCGGCGATGGCAGCCCAGAGGCCGTCGTCGTCAATGTCCAGGGAACGGAAGCGTCCGACGTCGGAATTCGCCTGTGCGAGCAGCGCACCGATGACGCCGGCCAGGACATCGCCGCTGCCCGCAGTGGCGAGCCACGACGTGCCATCCGCCTGGCTGTAGGTGTCACCGGAAGGCGCGGCGACCAGTGTGGAAGCGCCCTTGAGCAGGACGGTGGCCCCGGTCCGGGAAGCTGCACTGCGGGCGGCGTCCAGCGTGCAGGCTTCCACCGCTGCCCGGTCCTCCCGGCCACCCAGCCGTTGCAGAAGCGAGGCGAGTTCACCGGCGTGCGGCGTCAGGACTACGTGCGGGGCCAGTTCGCTGGGGAGGCCCGGCAGGGCACCGGCATCCGCCACCGTTGGCAGGCCGGATTCGACGGCGTCCCGTGCCCGCGCAAGCTGTTCGTGGTCTTCGGGCCCCATCCCCGAGCCCACCAACCAGGCCTGCACCCGGTTGTCAGCAACGGAGCCGGTGCTGCACACCACTTCCGGGCACGATTGCCGCACCAGGTCTGCCACCTCAGGAGGGCCGAGGTACCGGATCATGCCCACTCCGGCCGCCAAAGCGCCGCGGCAGGCCAGGACGGCAGCGCCCGGGTATTGGACCGAGCCCGCCACCACGCCCAGAACCCCGCGGGAATATTTGTGCGCGCGGCGTTCGGGGTACGGCAGGAGCACTGCGAGATCTTGATCCTCCAGCCGGCGCAGCAAGGGACGCGGAAGATGTTCTTCGATGCCGATGGCCACCACGTGAACCCTGCCGGCATGGTCGGCGCCGGGATCCGCCAGCAGGCCGCTCTTGGCAGCCCCGAAGGTGACGGTCAGGTCAGCGGACAGCACGGGCTGGGCGGCCTCACCGGTATCGGCATCCACGCCGCTGGGCAGGTCGCAGGCCACCACAAGCCCCTGCACGGCGGCCGAGGCGCGGGCCTGGGTGATGGCATCAACCAGCGCGGCGACACTCCCCCGGAGTCCGCCCTTGGCGCCGGTCCCCAGGACAGCATCAATAACGACGTCGGCGCACGCGGCTTCGGCCGCCAGCCCGCCGGCTGCCGCTTCGGTGAGTTCCTCCGCACGGCCGCCGGCGCGCTCAAAGGCAGCCAGCGCCGCGGGATGCCCGGCACCGGAGGTGAGGACCGCGGTCGTCCGCATTCCTCGGGCGGCGAGGAACGCGGCGGCGTACAGCCCGTCACCGCCGTTGTTGCCTTTGCCGGCAAGCACCACGAGGCGGGCGCCGTAGATGCGGCGGCCGCGGGTGCGCAGCTCGGAAATGACGGCGTTTGCCAGGCCGTGGGCGGCCCGCTGCATCAGGGCACCGCCGAGCCCGGCAGCCAGGAGCGGTTCCTCGGCTGCCCGGACCTGCGTTCCGGTGAAGGCGCTGATCATCTGGTCAGGTCCATGGCCGGGCTCCGGGCCGGGTCAGCCCTCGGCCAGGACCGTGGCGGTGGCGATGCCGCCGTCGTGGCTGATCGAGAGGTGCCAGCGCTTGACGCCCTTGGCCTCGGCGACTGCCAGCACGGTGCCCTTGACCTGGACGGTGGGCCCGTTGTGGTCGAGGCCGATCCAGCAGTCCTGCCAGTTCATGCCGGCGGGCGCGCCGAGGACCTTGGCCACAGCCTCCTTCGCAGCGAACCGCGCGGCGAGGGACCGGGTGTTCAGTTCCCGTTCAGCGGGAACGAACAGCCGGTCCCGGAGGCCCGGGGTGCGCTCAAGCTGGCGGCCGAACCGCTCGATGTCTACTACGTCTACGCCTATGCCCAGGATCATGGCACTACTCTACGGTGACGCTCTTGGCGAGGTTGCGTGGCTGGTCCACGTCGTAGCCCTTTGCGGCGGCGAGTTCGGCGGCGAAGATCTGCAGCGGGACGGTGGTCAGCAGCGGCATCAGCAGGGTGGGGGTTTCGGGGACGTAGAAGACGTGCTCGGCGTAGGCCTTGACGGCTTCGTCGCCTTCCTCGGCGATGACCAGGGTGCGGGCGCCGCGGGCGCGGACTTCCTGGATGTTGGAGACCACCTTGGCGTGCAGGGAGTCCCTCCCGCGCGGGGACGGGACCACCACGAACACCGGCTGGCCCTCATCGATCAGCGCGATCGGGCCGTGCTTGAGCTCACCGGCGGCGAAGCCCTCGGCGTGGATGTACGCGATTTCCTTCAGCTTCAGTGCACCCTCCAGGGCCACCGGGTAGCCCACGTGCCGGCCCAGGAACAGCACCGATGTTTCGTTGGCCATGCTCCGGGCGAGCTCGCGCAGCGGGCCGGCGTTGTCCAGGATTTTCTGGATCTTCGCCGGGATCTTGTTCAGGTCCGCCAGGACGTCCTTGATCTGGCCGGAGAAGATGTTCCCGCGCAGCTGCGCCAGGTACATCCCCAGCAGGTACGCCGCGGTGATCTGGGCCAGGAACGCCTTGGTGGAGGCCACCGCGATTTCCGGCCCGGCATGGGTGTAGAGCACGGCGTCGGATTCACGCGGGATGGTCGAGCCGTTGGTGTTGCAGATCGAGATGGTCTTCGCGCCCTGCTCCCTCGCGTACCGGACAGCCATCAGGGTGTCCATCGTTTCCCCGGACTGGCTGATGGACACCACCAGGGTGTTCGCGTCCAGGATCGGGTCACGGTAACGGAACTCGTGCGCGAGTTCGACCTCGGTGGGGATCCGGCACCAGTTCTCGATCGCATACTTCGCCACCGTCCCGGCGTACGCGGCGGTGCCGCAGGCCAGCACGATGATCTTGTTGACCTGCTTCAACAGCTCCGGATCGATCCGGATCTCGTCAAGGGTCAGCTTGCCGTTGATGTCCGAACGGCCCAGCAGGGTCTGCGCCACGGCGTCGGGCTGGTCATGGATTTCCTTTTCCATGAACGAGCTGAAACCACCCTTCTCCGCCGAGGCCGGGTCCCAGTCCACATGGTATTCCTTGCCCTCGGCCGGGTTGCCGAAGAAATCGGTGATCTCCACCGTCTCCGCGGTGATCGTCACGATCTGGTCCTGGCCCAGCTCCACCGCCCGGCGGGTGTAGTCGATGAACCCGGACACGTCAGAGCCCAGGAAGTTCTCCCCCTCGCCCAGGCCCACCACCAGCGGAGAGTTCCGGCGCGCGGCGACGACGACGTCGGGCTGGTCGGCATGGACGGCCAGCAGCGTGAAAGCGCCCTCCAGGCGCTGGCAGGCCAGTTCCATCGCCCGGGTCAGGCCGCCCTCGGAGGTGTCCCCGCCGAGTTTGTTCCGGAAAATATCCCCCAGCAGCGCAGCAGCCACCTCGGTGTCCGTCTCGGACAGGAACTCCACGCCCTTATCCAGCAGCTCAAGCTTCAGCTCGGCAAAGTTTTCGATGATGCCGTTATGGATCACCGCGAGCCTGCCCTCATCAGCCAGATGCGGGTGCGCGTTCCGGTCCGTCGGCCCGCCATGGGTCGCCCACCGGGTATGGCCGATACCCGTCACCGTCTCCGGCAACGGCCGGGCCTCCAGCTCGGCAATCAGATTGCTCAGCTTCCCGGACTTCTTCCGCGACTCGATCGAGCCTTCCCACACCACCGCGACCCCGGCGGAGTCATAACCCCGGTACTCCAGCCGGCGCAGCCCCTCCAGCACAACATCCAAAGCACTGTGACCGGCTTTTACCCCGTCAACCCGACGGCCCACATAACCCACGATTCCACACATAGGCTCAAGACTATCGGTTGGAAGCCGCCAGCCCGAACTCGCGTTGATGTCTGCGCGGGCCCTGCATGTTGCTGAACCCGCCGCGCGCCCGACGGCCTGCATTTCGCTATGTGCCGGGGGCGGGGCAGAATCACTAACGTGACTTTGCAACGCAATGAGGCGAATGGAGAGGGTGTCTCCCCGTTCGTCGAGCTGGACCGGCAGACCTGGTCCCGGCTCGCAGATGAGATGGAACAGCCTCTTAACGAAGAGGACATCATCCGTCTGCGCGGCCTCGGGGATCCCCTCGACATGAAGGAGATCCGCGAGGTCTACCTCCCGCTCTCCAGGCTCCTGCACCTTTACGTCGAAGCCGCCGGACAGCTGCATGCCGCGACCACCACGTTCCTTGGCGAGCACACCCAGCGCACCCCGTTTGTGATCGGTGTGGCCGGTTCGGTGGCGGTTGGCAAGTCCACCATTGCGCGTGTGCTCCGCGAGATGCTGCGCCGTTGGCCCGGAACGCCGAATGTGGAGCTCATCACCACGGACGGGTTCCTCTATCCCCTGGCGGAGCTCAAGCGCCGCCAGCTGCTGGACCGTAAGGGTTTCCCGGAATCGTACGACCGCCGTGCGCTCCTCCGGTTTGTGAGCGAGATCAAGAGCGGCGCGGAGGAGGTGCGCGCACCCTGGTACTCGCACGTCACGTACGACATTGTTCCGGGCAAGGAAGTAGTGGTGCGCCGGCCTGATGTCCTGATCGTGGAGGGCCTGAACGTCCTTGCTCCCGCCCGTCCGCGCCACGACGGCCGGCAGGGCCTGGCGCTGAGTGACTTCTTCGACTTCTCCATCTATGTGGACGCCAAGACCTCCTACATCGAGGAATGGTACGTGGACCGGTTCCGCAAGCTGCGCAGTACGGCGTTCGCGCAGCCGGAGTCCTACTTCCACCGCTACGCCACACTGTCCGACGACGAGGCGGAGAGCACCGCCCGGGACATCTGGAAGCGGATCAACGAGCCCAATCTGGAAGAGAACGTCCTGCCCACCCGGGGCCGCGCGCAGCTGGTGCTCACCAAGGACGCGGACCACTCCATCCGCCGCATGTTGCTCCGGAAGGTGTAGCACAGGTGTGCCACGACTGCTTAGCTGAACCGGGTCCCATGGTTTCCAGCCGCCGCAGCTTCTCCCGCTTCCTCGCTGTGGGCGCCGGGCTGACTGTCGTGACGGCATGCACGCCGGAGACACCTGCGGCGGTGTCGCCGTCGTCGGCCTCTCCTGCCGCGTCCTCCTCCCCTGCCGTCACCGCTTCGGCAACCCCGACGCCGGAACCCGCCACTGCGCCCCCGGCACCTCCGGAGCCGGCGCCGTCGCCCTCTGCCGCGCTGCCGCGGCAGTTCTCCCTGACGGACCCTTCGAGCCCGTGGCTCATCGTCAACAAGCACCGGCCGCTGGTCCCGGCAACCTACGTGCCGGCCGACCTGGTGGTTCCCGCCGTCGCGATGACCGTGTCCGGGGAGGCTGCGCTGTTGAACAGCACGACGGCGGCCGCGGTGGAGGCGATGTTCGCGGCTGCCGCGCGGGACGGCGTAGCGATGGTGCTGGCCAGCGGCTACCGCTCATATGACACCCAGGTGGCCACCTACAACGGCTACGTCGCCGCCAGGGGCCAGGCCGACGCCGACACGGCCAGCGCCCGCCCTGGCTACTCAGAGCACCAGACCGGGTGGGCGTTCGACATCGCTGACGGCGGGGGCGTGTGCGGTTTCCAGCCGTGCTTCGCCGACCAGCCCGCTGCCGTATGGGCGAAGGCCAACGGGCACAGGTTCGGCTTCGTGGTGCGTTACCCGTGGATGTTCCACCCCATCACGGGGTACTACTACGAGCCGTGGCACCTGCGGTACATCGGGGTGGAGGCCGCCACGGACATGGCGAACCGCGGCATTTTCACGCTTGAGGAGTACTTTGGCGTGGAGGCAGCGCCGGGGTATCCCTGAGGCTGTACATTGGCCGGATGGGGGACATGGAAGAAACCGATGCACAGGGCGCCACCGACAGCATCATTGCACGCATCAGCGATTTAGCCCGGAAAGACCAGACGCAGCGTCAGGACGCTGACGAAAAGCGGGTCCTCGCGCTGAACAAGGCGTTGGCCTTCTTGCGGGAGCTCAGCCCGCGTACGCTTCAGGCGCTGGACAGGGAATTTGCCAGGCCTGACAGCATCGCAACGTCCGGTGTCTTCAATACGGGTTTCCATGGCGGGCCCGGGGTCGCGCAGTTCATCAGAAGTTATTGTTCTCCTTCCAGCGGTCTTCCACTGGCTCCCCATTCAGCCGCGGCAGTGGACGTAAGGCTCAACGACGTGTTGCTGTTCCGCGACATTTTGCTGGCACACGGTGAAACCATGTTTTTCCAATGCCTCACCCGGGTGAAGGACATCCTGGGTTTCGGTATGGAAGACAGCCTGGCACGGGAAGGCGCACGCAAGTACGGTGCGCGTGGAGTCGTTCTGCTGCTGAACACTGCTCATTCGCTGGCAAAGCTTCAACTCCAGAAAACATCGGCCCACGTTACGGCGAGCATGGGTTACGCGGGCATCGATGCCTGGGCAGACGCCAAAGACGACTGCCACTTCATGACTGCGGAGTTTGCAAAATGGATCCTTCAGCGGGGGCCCAGTCCGAGGGACATTTCCGGATTGGTTACCAAGGGCCGCTTGGACAGATTCGGCATCTCGCCGTCGGACGTGGAACCTGAGCTGCTGCTGGCGGAACTATCCAAGATGGACACAGATGCCGGAGCATCCGCCCTGGCCAGTTGGAGCGGCCTCCCGCAGGGTTCGGGGCGGGCCGACCGCCGGAGCAGCCTCGCGGATCTTAGCGACCGCGGAGAGCGGAGCTTCGATGTTCAAGGCGTAGCCGGTGTGAAGACGTCGGGCGACGCCTTTGAGGCACACATCTGGCGGCGTCAGTCCAAGCTACGGGCGCGGCAGTTGAAGAGCTTGTGCTGGCTTATGGGCTCGTTCGGTGTCCCGGCCTTCGCCTTGTGGCTCTCTTGGCCTATGGTTCAGCAGCTGCTGGCGAGGTCTTCCCTTGATGCCTCGACAGGCGCAGTCACATTCCTCTTGGTAGAACTCCTCGGAGGTACCCTTCTCGCCATGGGCGCGGTGACCTTGATCGACATGCGTACCAGCGGGTTCTTCGCGCTGGCGCGCGCGATGAGCAGAATGACGGTGTTGCAGGGCAAACGCACGCCGGAGTTTCTTGCCGCTCTTCGTAAACTTCGTCCGGGCATGTTCCACGGCGTACGCTCCGGTGGTGTGCCCAGGTATTTCTCTATGTGTTTCAACACGGAGGGGGCTCTCCTGGTTTCTGGCGGCCGGGTGCCGGATATTGCCGCTGCCTTCCCTTGGGATTCGATTCGTGCCTTAGATCCAGAAGGTGCACCTATGGCGGGAATGAAGAACAGTGACACCAGCCAGGGGGTCGTGCTGCGGGTTGACCATCAAGGCGATGAGGTAAGACTTGCGTTCCCGCTCGAACGGGCAAAGGTGGCCTGGACAACGCGAAGGTATCTGGAAAAAAAGCCGCTTGACGGTGCCGTGGGGATAATTCAAGGATTGCGGTCGCTTAGCCTGGCGGGGGTTGCCTTGTCTTTCAGTGACTGGTCGCGGCAGCAGGCTCAGCTTGCGGCCGAGCAGCTACGTATACGTCGCGGGCAGGTTTATCGGGGTCTGGCAGCCGCGGCACTTATCTGTCTTGCCGGGCCGTTGATCCTGGTGTTGTTCCTGCGGTAGATCCTGGCGCACGCGTGTCATAGCCACTTGTCGCCTTTGCGTTAGCGTGGTTGTCATGCTGACTGGATTCAAGAATTTCATTATGAAGGGCAACGTTGTTGACCTTGCCGTCGCCGTTGTGATCGGCACCGCTTTCGGGTCCGTGGTGACGGCGCTGGTGAACAAGGTACTGATGCCCTTCATTGCAGGGCTGGTGGGCTCCCCCAACTTCGACAGCTTCGCCAAGGTGGACCTGAACGGCAACGCCATCGAGTTCGGCGTCCTGCTGACAGCCATCGTCAATTTCCTGCTGATTTCCGCTGCCATCTACTTCATCGTGGTGATGCCCATGAACCACATGATTGAAAGCCGCAACCGCAGGCTGGGGATCAACCAGGGCGTCAAGGAAGAGTCTGCTGAGGACCCGCAGATCGCGCTGCTGACCGAGATCCGTGACGCGTTGAAGAGCCGCTCTTCCTGAGCCCCGTTTTAAGCGACAGGGGCCCGCTTCCTTTCGGAAGCGGGCCCCTTCGCTTAATGCCGGTTACTCGCTGACCAGCTCCAAGGCTAGTTCTGTCCGGACTACCTGGGAGAGGTGTTCGGCGATGGACTGGGCAGTCTGTTCGTCGGCGGCCTCGACCATCACACGCACAACGGGCTCAGTGCCGGAAGGCCGGAGCAGCACGCGGCCGGTATCGCCCAGCGCTGCTTCCGCTGCCGCCACCGCCTGGGCCAGGACCTCGTTGCTCTTCACTCCGGCGCGGTCCACACCCTTGACGTTGATGAGTACCTGCGGAAGCTTGGTCATGACCGTGGCCAGTTCCTTGAGTGGCTTTCCGGTCAGGGCAATCCGGGCCGCGAGCTGCAGACCGGTCAGCACGCCGTCACCGGTGGTGGCGTGGTCGGCGAAGATCACGTGGCCGGACTGTTCGCCACCCAGGTTGAACCCGCCGTCGCGCATTTCCTCGAGGACGTAACGGTCCCCCACTGCCGTTTCACGGATGCTGATGCCGGCCTGGCGGAGCGCGATCTTCAGGCCGAGGTTACTCATGACGGTAGCCACCAGGACGTCATCCTTGAGCTTGCCCGACTCTTTAAGGGCGACGGCGAGGATGGCCATGATCTGGTCGCCGTCCACCTCGTTGCCCTCGTGGTCCACAGCGAGGCAGCGGTCCGCGTCGCCGTCGTGGGCGATCCCTAGGTTGGCGCCGTACTTCAGCACAGCATCCTTGAGGGGGCCCAGGTGGGTGGAGCCGACGCCGTCGTTGATGTTGTGGCCGTCCGGGTCGGCGCCGATGACGATGACGTCCGCGCCGGCGTCCTTGAAGACCTGGGGCGAGCAGCCGCTCGCGGCTCCGTGGGCGCAGTCGAGGACGACTTTAAGCCCGTCCAGGCGGTGCGGAAGGGTCTGGAGGAGGTGGACGATGTAGCGGTCCTCGGCATCCGAGAAGCGCTGGATGCGGCCGACGTCTGCTCCAACGGGACGCACGGCTTCCCTGGTCATCTGTGCCTCGATGGCGTCTTCCACCTCGTCGGGGAGCTTCTGGCCGCCGCGGGCGAAGAACTTGATGCCGTTGTCCGGTGCGGGGTTGTGGGAGGCGGAGATCATGACGCCGAAGTCCGCATCCAGGTCTGCAACCAGATAGGCCGCGGCCGGCGTGGGGAGCACGCCGGCGTCATAGACGTCCACGCCTGAGCTGGACAGCCCCGCCTCCACCGCTGCGGCAATGAACTCGCCGCTGGCACGCGGATCACGGGCCACCACGGCGCGCGGCCTGCTGCCGTTTGAGTTGCGGTCGTGGCCGAGCACGACGGCGGCCGCCTGGGCCAGCTGCATGGCCAGCTCTGCTGTCAGCAAGCCATTGGCCAGCCCCCGGACACCATCAGTTCCAAATAATCTAGACACCGGTCAAGTCTAGAGGATGGGGGTGGTTGGGCTTGAAACGGCTGGCCAGTACGTCGTCCGAGGGCTCTGGGGCGGCAAAGGCTCAAGTTCCAGCGCCCCGTCCCTCCCGGTAAATCATTGCTTAACGACAAAAGCCCGCCCCGCCAATGGCGGGACGGGCTCCTGTGCAAGCGGGATTAGCGCTTGGAGTACTGCTGAGCCTTACGGGCCTTCTTGAGGCCGGCCTTCTTACGCTCGATGACGCGGGCGTCGCGAGACAGGTAACCGGCCTTCTTCAGCGTGGCGCGGTTGTTCTCGACGTCGATCTCGTTCAATGAACGGGCGATGCCGAGGCGCAGGGCACCGGCCTGGCCGGAGATGCCGCCCCCGTGGATGCGGGCGATGACGTCGTAGGCGCCTTCGAGATCCAGGATCTTGAAGGGCTCGTTGACGTCCTGCTGGTGCAGCTTGTTCGGGAAGTAGTTGTCCAGCGCGCGGCCGTTGATGGTCCACTTGCCGGAGCCGGGAACAACGCGGACGCGGGCAACGGCTTCCTTGCGGCGGCCAACAGCTGCGCCGGCAACGGTCAGGGCCGGACGCTCCTTCTTCGGCGCAGCGGCGTCAGCAGCTGAGCTTTCAGAGGTGTAGCTGGTCAGGGTTTCCTCAGCCTCAACGGCTTCGGTGGTCTCTTCGTTCTGAGCCACGGTTCTCCTTGTATAGATAAGTTGTTTGGTGGCCAGGACTACTGGGCGACCTGGGTGATTTCGAAAGTCTTGGGCTGCTGGGCGGCGTGCGGGTGCTCAGCACCGCGGTACACCTTCAGCTTGCCCAGCTGCTGTGCAGCGAGGGAGTTCTTGGGGAGCATGCCCTTGATGGCCTTCTCAACGGCGCGGACCGGGTTGGATTCCAGCAGTTCCGCGTAGTTGACGGAGGTCAGGCCGCCCGGGTAGCCGGAGTGGCGGTATGCGCGCTTCTGCTCCAGCTTGGCGCCGGTGAGGGCAACCTTTTCAGCGTTGATGATGATGACGAAGTCGCCCATGTCCATGTGGGATGCAAAGGTGGCCTTGTGCTTGCCGCGCAGCAGGATTGCGGTCTGGCTCGCGAGACGACCAAGGACAACGTCTGTGGCGTCAATGACGTGCCACTGGCGGTTGATATCGCCGGGCTTCGGGGTGTACGTACGCACGGTGTTTGCCTCGTTCTTATTCTGGCGTTCTTGTTTAGGAGCCACTCAGGGGTGGGCACCTACTATCTGCGCGCTACCGGAACAGAGGTGAGGGCTCTATGTAACCAGTCATCCTGTGGTTCCGAATGTGCACGTTGAGTAGTTATCCTGCAACCGGATTCTCAAGCGGGCACGCACCATCGGAATAGGACACGCACAACGACTACCAAGATTAGCGCGTTAAGGGGTTCAGGGTCAAAATGGGGTAGCCGGAGGCTGCTTTAGCACCTGCGGCCTGACGGACGCAGGGGGTCGCGGTGTTTGCAATGGGTTATGACGGTTACGCAGGGTGGCTCCTGGTCCTTGGCGCCGGCGTCCTGGGATTGATCCTCTCCCCTGCCGCCGAGCTCCTCATCGCCAAGCATCTTCCCAGGCTGGGCGGGCTTCCCACCCTTCCCGTCAGGATCACGACGGCGGCGCTCACCGGCCTGACGTGCGCCACCTTTAGTTGGCGGTTTGGAATGGGCCTTGCCCTGCCGGCTTTTATCTTTCTGGCCGTGCTGGGCGTCCAGCTCGCCCGGATCGATGTCGCACTGCATTTGCTCCCCAACCCGCTCGTACTAATCCTGTTCGCAGGTGGATTTTCGCTCTTTTTGGTGCCCGGGCTATTGAATAAGCAGGCTGATGACCTGCTGCGTGCCGTGCTTGGGGCCGTCATTTTGTTTGCCGGCTACCTTATTTTGGGACTTATTTCCCCCGGGGGCATCGGCATGGGCGACGTGAAGCTTGCGGCGCCCGTCGGCCTTTACCTCGGGTACTTAGGCTGGAGCCAGCTGCTCTACGGCGGCCTCCTGGGCTTCATCCTGAACGGCGCAGTCACAGTGCTGGTCCTCAGCCGAAAAGGCCGGAATAAAGCATCAGAAGTGGCCCACGGCCCCTCGATGCTCGCCGCTCTTGCCGGGGCCAGCCTCTTCATCTTGTAGCAATCTGCGGCAGGACGTGCCATTTACTTCCTGCTCAAACGTGCCGTCCATCCAAGTAGTCGACCCGTGTACTCAGTTACCTTTCTGAGTACCACACCTTCCTTTCGAGTACGTACTTTTAGTGCCCTTTGAAAAAGTAGAGTACCACTACGCATTGTTGCCCCTGTCCCCCGAATGACAATCTCTCCTTAGCGAAGTCCAGCCGCTAAGGAATTATGGGGGCAGCTGGAAATTCGTTGAAATCAAATAAACCCATTTCACCGAATTAAGGAAATTACAATGACTTCTCTCTTGGTCTCAATGACTGCTTTCATCGCCGGCGTCAAGGATCGCCTCAACCGTGAGGAAAAGGGCGCAACGATGGTTGAGTACGGCCTGATGGTCGCATTGATCGCCATCATTGTCATCGCCGGCCTGATCGTCCTCGGGCCTGCCATCCGTGACATGTTTATCGGCATCCGGGCAAACCTGCCGTAACCATATCTGAGCTCCGGTGGTTCTGGCGGCCTCTTGCAGGGCCGCCAGAACCCTCGCTTTTATCCCAGTTCCAAGGTCCAGGAGTAGATCTTGAAAGTAAGCAAGAACGAACGCGGAGCAGTCGCGGTAGAGATGGCAATTGTCCTCCCCGTTCTGCTGTTGATCCTTATTGGCACCATGGAGTTTGGCAGGGTTTTCAACGTTCAAAATTCGCTAACTCAAGCGGCCCGTGAGGGTGCACGCGAAGCCGCCATCCATTACAACCGAAGCACGCTAGATGTGGAAGGAACTGCCCTGGCATCTGCTCCGTCGCTCGCTGGCCTCGGTGTAAGCGTGACCCATAATGCTGGGAGTTGCGCTCCCGACGCTGACGTTCAGGTAACGACAAGGGTGACGTTGCCTTCCATGACCGGATTCCTGGACACAGGCGGCCTCTTTCCCATGACTTTGACTGGCGTAGGAGTAATGAGATGCGGTGGCTGAAGAAGACATCAAAGACCGCTGCATCAGAAACCGTCAAGTGCAAGGAGCAGGAGCAGGGCGCTGCGGCTGTACTCGTTGCACTTTCCATGGTGGTACTTCTTGGTTTTTCTGCCCTGGCCGTTGATGTAGGCGCGATGTATGCCGAGAAGGCGCAGCTGCAGAACGGCGCCGATGCCACCGCGCTGGCCATCGCCGGCGACTGCGCCAAGGGTGGGAACTGTGCCACTGCAATGACGGCTGAGTCTAATCGGCTAGCGGACGACAACGCGAATGACGGCTCGAGTGGCGTTTTTTCCGTTACACAACCAACTGCCACAAGTGTTCGGGTAGAAACTAATGCTCAGGCAGTGGGTTCTACAGCAGACAGTTTTGGCCTCTATTTCGCTCGCGTTATGGGCATCGATACGGCAATAATCCATGCCCGGGCCGAAGCTAGCTGGGGTGCACCCTCTGCAGCGACCACGCTTCCTTGGACCATCAGCCAATGTGTTTTTGAGAAGTACTTGTCACCGAGCCAGCTCGCGGAGTTGAACTCAACTGGCAGTTTCACTGGTGATCCCATGGCGACACACATCTTGCTTCGATATGACGAAAACACGCCTGATTTCCCAGGTTGCCCTCCGCAGAACGGATATGCACCAGGAGGTTTTGGGTGGCTTGACTTGGATTCAGGTTGCAGCGCAAACATCAACATCGCGAACAGCGAGATTGGGAATGAACCCGGCCTCAACTTCCCGAGCGCCTGTGATGGGATCATCGCCACGATCAAAGACGAACCTATTCTTCTGCCGATCTTTGACACCGCAACGGGTACAGGGCAGCACGCAACCTACGGCCTGGTCGGATTCATCGCTTTTCAAGTGACGGGGTACAAGTTCGGCGGTGGTCCTAACGTTACAAGTCTGGACCCCGCAGCCCCCTCATGCACCGGCAATTGCCGAGGCATCCAGGGCTTCTTCACCCGCTATGTCTCCCTCGAAGAGGGCCTTTCGACCAGCGGTGGAGCACCAAACTACGGAGCATCCACAGTTTGGCTCTCGGAGTAGCCGCCGGCTCTCCCCTCGCAAGTCAACACGAAAAGTTGAAGGAGCTATAAAAGTGAAATCACGCCTACTGGGAGGCATCGCAGCACTGCTGTTGGCAGTAATAGGGACTGTGCTGTTGGTCGTATATGTGCAGGGTGCGGACAACAGAGCCGCACAAGGCCTTGAACCCATCAACGTATTGGTCGTCAAGGAGGCAGTTCCTGCCGGCACGAAAGCCGAGGATCTGAATAACTTTGTACAGATCGAAGCTGTCCCGCAAGCCGCCGTTCCCGAGGGCGCTTTGGAGCGATTGAATGAGCAGAACGGCAAAATAACATCAGTAGACCTGGAGCCTGGTGAGCAACTCCTAGCATCCAGGTTGGTCGATCCACGCGAACTGGTACCGGGTACTGTCCCGGTGCCTGAGGGTCTCGAAGAAGTTACCTTCCTCTTGGCGCCGGAAAGAATTCTGGGTGGCAGGCTCGAGGCTGGTGACACGGTGACTGTTTATACATCCTTCAAATCTGAGGAAGACATGCCGGCGGATGCTCCCGTTCCGGCCGAAGTGAAGGGATGGAAGCAGTCCACTGGTTTGCTGTTCCACGACGTGCTCGTAACGGCTGTTCAAAAGGCAGCTCCGGAAACAAAGCAGACAGCGGGAAACGACGGTTCCGGTAGTACTGACAGTGGCATCGAAATGCCGAACGGCTCCGCGTTCGTCACTGTGGCCAGGACTGACGCTGACGCAGCCAAGATGGTCTTTGGAGCCGAGTTCGGCACCATTTGGCTTGCCAAGCAGTCTGGCACAAGCACCAAGAGTGATCCGCCGGTTACCACCTTTGGAGGGTTGTACTAATGAGTCGTTTCGTAGCCGTCACGGCAGTTCGTGATTTCGAAGGCCGCATAAGGCAAGCCGTCGCAGGTGCCCTACACGGCGAACTGCAAACGCTTTCGCCCGAGGTCATGTCCGGAGGGCCTGACCACGTATTGCAGCAGCTGCATGGCGCCCCGCCAGAGGTACTGATACTTGGGCCGGGGGTCGGTCCGGCTGACGCGCTGAAATTGGCCACGGTGTTCGACCTCCAGTACCCAGAGGTAAGCCTTCTTTTGGTAGCTGACCCTAGTCCCGATCTTGTTCTTCAAGCTATGCACGCCGGCATCCGTGACGTGGTAACACCTGAAATCGTGGTGAATGACCTCCGGATACTGCTTGAGAGAGCCTGCCTGGCGGCCGCCAGCAGGCGGCGTGGAATGGCACCAGCTCAGGATTCGGGTCAGGAACGCGGTCGCGTTATTGCCGTAATGTCACCGAAGGGTGGCGTCGGCAAGACCACGGTAGCCACGAACCTGGCCATTGGGCTGGGAAAAGTTGCCCCGATGAGCGTCGTCATAGTCGATCTGGACCTTCAGTTCGGAGATGTGGCGTCGGGGCTGCTCCTGGAACCCGAACATTCGATCACGGACGCCGTGCATGGAACAGCAGCCCAGGACTCTATGGTCCTTAAAGCGTTCCTGACAGTACATTCCGCTGGAATTTACGCTCTTTGCGCTCCTAGGACTCCGGCGGAGTCGGATTACATTACCGCAGACCACGTCACAAGGCTGATCAACCAGCTGGCGAGCGAGTTCAAATATGTAGTCGTGGATACTGCTCCCGGCTTGGGCGAACACGTTCTGGCAACACTCGAGTTGGCTACTGATGGCGTGTGGGTCTGTGGCATGGATGTTCCCAGCGTGCGGGGCCTTCGCAAGTGCTTTGGGGTGCTCAAGGAGCTGCAACTCCTCCCACAGGGCAGGCACACTGTTCTAAATTTCGCCGATCGGAAAAGCGGTTTGTCGGTGCAAGATGTGGAGGCAACCATTGGCGTCCCTGTGGACACGATTGTTCCACGTTCCCGGACCCTTCCCTTCTCGACAAACCGGGGAGTTCCGGTGCTTCAGGCCTCTTCAAGGGACAGTGCCTCCAAAGGCCTCAAGAAACTCGTTGATCGATTCGATCCAGCTTGGGTCGCTTCGAGCCAGAACAAACTGCACCGACGGGTGGTGGTGTCATGAAGCTTTCAGATCGTCTTAGCCGTTCGCAAGCAGACGGCACCGAGGCAGGAGTGGTTACGGCAGCTGTATCTCCAAACCCGGTGGAAGCCGCTTTGTCCCCGCAGCTCAGCCCTACACGTCCAGCTTCGTTGGGAGGTCTGCCAGTTGTTCAACCAATTGATGCCTTGGCCGGCCTGAAACAACGCGCGGCTCTGGCCCTTTTCGAGCGGATGGGCTCCCGGTCTGCTGACGCCTCGTCATCCGAGGAAGAATTACGGTCCCTGGCTGTGGAAGAGCTGTCGACGGTCATCGATCAGGAACAAGTTCCGCTCTCACCTGAAGAAAGACGCCGACTCATCCGTGAGATCGCGGACGAAGTCATGGGCTACGGCCCACTACAGCGACTCCTTGAGGACCCGTCGGTCACGGAAATCATGGTCAATCGATTCGACCAAATTTACATTGAGAGGCACGGCCATCTCACGATGACCGGGTACCAATTCAGTTCTGATGACCATCTTCGGAAGGTTATCGAACGAATTGTTTCCCGCGTAGGCCGGCGGATCGACGAATCCTCGCCCCTCGTGGATGCCAGGCTGGAAGACGGCTCTCGCGTGAACGCCATAATTCCTCCCTTGGCCGTTAATGGCCCCTCGTTGACTATCCGAAAGTTCAGCAAAGTACCGCTGACAGTTCAGAATCTGATCGAGTGGGGCTCCGTTACTCCGGAGATGGCTGAGCTGTTGAGTGCCTGCGTCCAAGCCCGCCTCAACATCATCGTGTCGGGTGGAACGGGCACCGGCAAAACAACCCTGCTCAATGTGCTGTCTTCCTTCATTCCGGCTGACGACAGGATTGTCACTATTGAAGACGCCGTGGAACTACAACTCCAGCAGGACCACGTGGTGCGGTTGGAAAGCCGCCCCCCGAACATTGAGGGGCGGGGAGCAATCAGCATTAGGGATCTGGTCCGAAACTCGCTCCGCATGAGGCCTGACCGGATCATCGTTGGTGAAGTCCGTGGCGGGGAATCCTTAGACATGCTGCAAGCCATGAACACGGGCCACGACGGGTCATTGTCCACGGTTCACGCGAACTCTCCGCGCGATGCCATCGCAAGGTTGGAGACTTTGGTTTTGATGGCAGGAATGGACCTGCCGCTTCGTGCCATAAGGGAACAGGTGGCGTCGGCCGTCGACCTCATCGTCCAGGTAACAAGGCTTCGAGACGGCAGCAGGCGCGTGACGCATGTGACGGAAGTGCAGGGGATGGAAGGCGAAATAGTCACCTTGCAGGACGCATTCCTGTTTGATTACTCAGCAGGACTGGATGCACAAGGGCGTTTCCTGGGGAGGCCTGTAGCAACAGGCATCCGTCCACGTTTCTTGGACCGCTTTGCTGATGTGGGTATCAGCCTATCGCCAGCTGTCTTCGCTTCGCCCGCTGGCGCGGTTGGGAGAAGATGATATGGATTCTTCGGCCGTATTGATTGGGGCTGTCGTCAGCTGTTTCGGCGCACTGCTTCTGATTTTCGTGGTGGTACTCAAGCCGCGGTATGGAGGCATCCCATTAAACAGAAGGCGTCCCGAATCTGGCTCCGGTGGTTCCAGCATCAGTAGGGTCTCCAGTACCGCGGTCAATGCCATGGATACCGTGATTGGCGACTCGGGAGGGCCCTTCAACGCGACACTTCTATACAACGCAGGGGTGAAATTGGCTCCAGCGGACTTCACGGTGCTGGTCACCGCAGCGGCGTTGGTGACTGGGCTTATCGTTGCCCTCCTTACCAATGTTTTCCTTGGACTAGTGCTGGCAATTGCGGTCCCGTTCCTAGCCAGGATGTACCTGTCGGTTCTCACGGACAAGCGTCGCGGAAAGTTTGACTCACAGCTCATCGATACGATCCAGATGCTTATCGGTGGTCTGCGTGTTGGGCACAGCGTCATGCGATCCATCGAAGCAGCAGCCCAAGAGGCTGATGCTCCGACGTCAGAAGAACTTGCACGCATTGTCAACGAGACCAGAATCGGTAAGGATCCTCGCTTGGCCATCGACGAGGCCGCCACCCGTATGAGAAGCGAAGACTTCCGCTGGATAGGGCAGGCCATACAGATAAACAGAGAAGTGGGCGGTGACCTGGCAGAGGTGCTGGAAGAAGTAGCAGGGACAATCCGGGAACGAAGCGAGATCAAGGGGCATGTTAGGTCGCTAAGCGCTGAAGGCAAGATGTCCGCCTACATTTTGATGGCTCTGCCAGTGGGCGTTGCATTTTTCATCAGCTTGATGAATCCCGGATACATGCGCGTCTTCTTCACCCATCCAGTAGGCATCATCATGCTGGTAGCTAGTGTTCTGATGTTTGTCATAGGTGGCTTTTGGATGAGCCGCACAGTGAAGATTAAGTTTTAGGGGAAGTCACATGTCTCCAATAACCTGGCTCATCATTGCCGCAATAGTGCTACCACTTTCTTATTTCTCGTGGGTACTTGTGACGCTCGATCGACGGGGCGCTCTGGCAGTCCAGAGCAACTTGAACCAAGGATTCAGCGCTGGAGGAACCTCTGACGCTCAGCGGAGTAACATGCTGCTGGGCGTGTCTAAACGGCTGACGCCTAAAGGCTATGAAGCCAAGCTGGACCGGTGGCTTGCATTGGCCGGGCGGCCTCAGTCAATGCCCCTCACCAAGCTCGTCGTCTCAAAACCGCTTCTTGCATTCGGCGGGGCACTCTTTGGCCTGCTCCTTATCAGTAAGTCTCCAACAGCACCCATGTACGGGTTGGCTTTGTTTACCACCGTGCTCCTGTATTTTGTCCCTGATCTCCTGATTTACAACAAGGGCATCAAACGTCAGGAGGCTATTGAACTTGAGCTTCCCAATACCTTGGACCAAATGTTGATTTCCGTGGAGGCGGGGCTCGGCTTTGAATCTGCCATGGCGAGAGCCGGCGAATACGGGGGCGGTCCACTGGCTGAGGAGTTGACGCGAACGCTTCAGGACATCCAAGTGGGTCGGCCAAGGCAGGAGGCATATGATGCGCTAGCTGCCCGTTCGTCCGTCCAAGAGTTGCGGAGTTTCGTGCGGGCCGTCGTCCAGGCCGACAAATACGGCATTGGCATCGCCAAAGTACTCCGCGCACAAGCAAAACAGGCGCGCGTCAAGCGACGCCAGCGGGCTGAAGAAAAAGCAATGAAGCTGCCAGTAAAAGTGCTTTTCCCGTTGCTGCTATTCATTTTTCCTGTGCTCTTCATCGTGCTCCTCGGACCTGCTGTTATCAGCATCATTGAAACCTTCAGCTAAGTAGCGTAGCTCCCCAACCGCGCCGTGAGGCGCCCAAGTACCGGACCCCCTCGGCACCCAGAACCGAGGGGGTCCGTTTGCGTGTCCACAGACCGCCAAACCCAGCGTTATCGCAGGACAGGCGCAGGAAAGGCGCAGGTGAAAAAGCCTTTCCGCAGGATGCTGCAAGATCCGGATATCGCCCTCGATTTGGTTGCTAACTTCGTATCAGAGCTGGTGATGGACCAGCCCCCCAACTCGCTCAGGAGTACAAAATGCTTTCTCTCATCGCTACCCTCCAGACCCTCGGCTTCAACCTGAAGAACCGCCTCCGCGAAGAAAAGGGCGCCACTGCCGTTGAATACGGCATCATGGTTGGCCTCATTTCGGTCGTCATCATCGCCGCCGTCATCATGCTTGGCGGCCAGCTGGATGCACTCTTCGACAGCATCACCGGTAAGCTGCCCGCAGCTCCCGCCGCTCCCGCCGCCACGTAGTTCACAGCTCGAAGCTCAGAGCGTTTCTCTCATAGGTTGGGGTGGTGGAGCCATAGGTTCCGCCACCCACCTTTGTCACTGGCCACTACTAGAAAGAGGCGGCGCCACATGCCGGAAGGATCCGAGCGCGGCGCTGCCGCCGTTGAGTTCGCCATTGTCCTGCCGGTCCTATTGGCGTTGCTACTGGGAATCATGGAGTTTGGCAGGGCCTTCAACACCCAGCTTTCCCTGACAAGTGCTGCCCGGGAAGGCGTACGGGTCATGGCAATCTCCAGCGACCAGGCCGCTGCCAAGGCTGCGACCAAGAACGCTGCCGTTTCTCTCAACCCCGCCCTCGTCGATTCAAATATCTCCTTTTCCCAAGCATCATGCGCACCCACCCAGCAAATGACCGTAACGATCCAATACACGCTTAGCACCATCACTGGCTTTGCAGGCCCGTTTGCGTTGACCGGAAAGGGCGTGATGCTGTGCGGCGGATGACATACCCGAAGGGCCGCCAGGACAGCGAGCGCGGCGGAGTCGCAGTGATCGTGGCGCTGCTCATGGTTGTATTGCTCGCCTTCACCGCGTTGACCGTTGACGTGGGTGTGCTCTATTCAGAACGGGCCCAGCTGCAGAACGGTGCCGATGCCTCGGCATTAGCGGTCGCACAGAAATGTGCCAGCAGTCTTGCTGATCCCCAGTGTTCTTCCAGCTCTCCCCTGGCTTCGAGCTTGGCCAACCAGAATGCCCTGGATGGCATGAGCAACGTACAGTCAATTTCCCTGGACACGACGGCCAGGAAAGTCAGGGTGCAGACATCGGCCCGGGAGACGGGAGCGGCAGCCAATTCAGTGTCCCTGTACTTCGCGCAAGCACTCGGCATCACCAGCGCCGAGGTGGGCGCCAGCTCGTCCGCGGTTTGGGGCAGTCCCGTCAAGGGACCCGCACCGTTCCCCATAACTGTTTCCATCTGCCAAGTCCGCGACAGGGCAGGGGTTATGCAACTACTGCAGCTGCATGGGAAAAACACCAACGCCGACTGCAACTACGGACCGTCAGGCGCCGCTGTGGAAGGCGGATTCGGGGGCCTCAAACAGGGGGCAGGACAGTGCGGGGCGTTCATTGACATCGCAACGTCCAGTGCGGGCGGAGAAACTGGTAACAATGCGCCACCGAATTGCGAAGCCACGCTTAACGGCTGGGCCGCAGACATGAACGCCGGCAAAGACGTGATCCTCCTGCTGCCGATTTTCAATTCCGTCACGGGAACAGGATCCGGCGCTGTCTACGGACTAACAACCTTCGCCGCGTTTAAGGTCGCGGGATGGAAAGTTGGCAGTTCAGGGCTTCCCTACACATTCCGCAACCGATCACCCGACGTCCCCTCCGGCCTTGAATGCCGGGAGCCGTGCCGCGGCATCATCGGCACGTTCGTGAAGTACGTTTCTTTGATGGATGGTTACACTCTGGGCCCTGTCAATACTGATGGTGCCACCATAGTGCGTATGACAAACTAGTAAAGCCCGACCACAGGAGAGTCAGTGAAATCTCGCTTATTGGCAGGAACCGCTGCTGTCCTGCTCGGAATCATCGGGATGGTCCTGGTTTTCTCTTACGCCCAGGGCGCTGACCGCAGGGCGCAGGAAGGGCTGAAGCCGGTCGACGTGTTGGTCGTTCAAGAAGCAGTACCCGCCGGCACTCCCGTGGAGGCGCTGGCCAAATCCCTTGCCCTCAAGCCGGTCCCTGCCAACGCAGTACCGGGCAGTGCCTTGAAAAATCTTGATGCCGCTGCCGGGAAAGTCACCGGTGCTGACCTGGTTCCCGGCGAGCAACTCGTAGCCGAACGGCTCTTGGACCCCGCGGAACTGCAAACCCCGGGTTCCGTCCCGGTACCCGAGGGGCTCCAGGAAGTGTCCGTGGCATTGGATCCCCAGCGCACCGTGGGTGCGCGGCTTGTTGCAGGGGACACCGTTGGCATGTTCATCTCCTTCCCCGCAGGTCCATCAGAGACCAATGCACCCCCG
Source organism: Pseudarthrobacter sp. NS4 (assembly GCF_024758005.1). Lineage (NCBI taxonomy): Bacteria > Bacillati > Actinomycetota > Actinomycetes > Micrococcales > Micrococcaceae > Pseudarthrobacter > Pseudarthrobacter sp. NS4. The sequence continues at coordinate 3,051,139 of NZ_CP103288.1, forward strand.
GAAACCACGCAGTTCGTCTTCCACCGCCTCCTGATCTCTGGCATCCAACAGACAGCCGCGCCGGCGCAGGAGGAGACCGCCGGTACACCGGCCCTCCCTACGGGGACCATGATGGTCACTTTCGCAGTTGACGCTGCGACGGCGGCCCGCATTGTCTTCGCCGCAGAATTCGGCACTATCTGGCTGAGTAAAGAATCCGAGCAAGCCGCCCCGGGTGCAGCTGAGATCATCCGGAAGAACAGGATGTACAAGTGAGCCGGTTCGTCCTCATCACCCCCAATGGCGACTTCGACGCCCGGCTGAGACAGGCAGTGTCCGAAGGACTGCATGGAGCGGTACAGACGTTCGCAACCGACGTCGTCCCCTCTGAACCGCAGCACCTGTTCGAACAGATGAACCAGGAACAGCCTGAAGTGCTGATCCTGGGACCTGAAGTACCCATTGAGGACGCCCTCCGCCTCGCCACCGTCTTTGACGTCCGGTTTCCTGAAATCAGCGTCATTCTCGTCGCGGAAGCGGACCCCGATACCGTCTTGCACGCCATGCGCGCCGGTGTCAGGGATGTCCTCCATCCCGCCTCGGACCCCGCCCAGATCCGGGTGATCCTTGAACGCGGTTGCCAGGCTTTTGCCAGCCGCCAGCGGAACCACGAGGAACAGGCCGCGGACCCTACCCCCAAGGGACTGGTTATCGGCGTTTTTTCTCCAAAAGGCGGGGTGGGCAAGACCACCATAGCGACGAACATTGCCGTGGGGCTGGGCAAGATCGCACCGATGAGCGTAGTGCTTGTGGACCTGGATCTTCAATTCGGAGATGTGGCATCCGGTTTGGATCTGGACCCTGAACACACGGTGACCGATGCGGTTACCCCGTCTGCGAGCCAGGATTCGTTGGTGCTCAAGGCCTTCCTCACCGTCCACCCAGCCAGTATCTATGCCCTTTGTGCACCGAAGAATCCTGTCGAAGCCGATGAAATCAGCGTGGAGCAAGTGTCCCGGCTGCTGGAACAACTGGCCGGGGAATTCCAGTATGTGGTGATCGACACCGCTCCGGGCCTGACCGAGATGGTGCTCACCAGCCTGGAGCACTGCACGGACGCCGTCTGGGTAACGGGCATGGACGTGCCCGGCGTCCGCGGGCTGCGTTCAGGGTTGGATGTCCTGCGCCAACTCAACATTCTTCCGGCCTCCAGGCACGTGGTCCTCAATATGGCTGATGCCAAATCCGGGCTGTCCGTCCAGGACGTGGAAGCAACGGTCGGTGCGCCGGTGGATATCAGCATTCCGCGCTCAAAAGCTGTAGCCTACTCCACCAACCGTGGAGTTCCTCTCCTCCAGAGCTCCCGCCGTGACCCGGCCATCAAAGGATTCCAGCGCCTGGTGGAGCGGTTCAACCCGGTCTGGCGCCTCAAGGCGCAACGCCAGCAACACAGAAGGGTGGTAATACGATGAAGCTATCCGAACGCATCAGCATGGCTCAGGCAGCGCCGTCGGATACTGCCCCAAAGAAACCCCGTACTGCAACCGCCAGCCCGCCGCCGCCCCCTGAAGTCCCGGACCAGAAGGACAAGCGCGAGCCCTTGGGGCACCTGCCCAAGCAGCCCGCTGCGCCCAAAGCTAAGGCCGTGGATGCGCTCGCCGGGCTCAAACAGCGGGCGGCCACCTCCCTTTTTGAACGGATGGGGTCGCGTTTCAGCGATTCATCCGTAACCGAGGAGGATCTGCGCAAAGCTGCGCGGGATGAGCTGAGCCAGATTATCGACGGTGAACAGGTTCCGTTGTCGCCGGATGAGCGCACGCGCCTGGTTCGCGACGTCGCTGATGATGTTCTGGGCTATGGGCCGCTGCAGCGGCTCCTCGACGACCCTGACGTCACCGAAATCATGGTCAACAGAATGGACCGGATCTATGTGGAGCGGAAAGGCAAGCTAACGCTCACTGATTCGCAGTTCAGTTCCGAGGCGCATTTGCGCACGGTCATCGAACGCATTGTGTCAAAGGTAGGCCGCCGCATCGATGAATCGTCGCCGCTGGTCGACGCACGTTTGGAAGACGGTTCCCGTGTGAATGCCGTGATCCCGCCGCTGGCAGTGGGAGGATCCTCGTTAACCATCCGTAAGTTCAGCAAGGTTCCCTTGACTGTCAAGAACCTGATCGACTTTGGCACTCTGACGCCTGAGATGGCCGAGCTGCTGAACGCCTGTGTTAAGGCCAAGTTGAACATCATCGTGTCCGGCGGCACCGGAACGGGCAAGACTACCTTGCTCAACGTACTTTCCTCCTTCCTTCCGGACACGGACCGCATCGTTACCATCGAGGACGCCGTCGAGCTTCAGATCCAGCAGGACCATGTGGTCCGTCTCGAAAGCCGGCCGCCCAACACTGAAGGTAAAGGCGAAGTCACCATCCGTGAGCTGCTCCGTAACTCGCTTCGTATGCGTCCGGACCGAATTGTGGTGGGTGAGGTCCGCGGCGGGGAGTCCCTTGACATGCTCCAGGCGATGAATACCGGTCATGACGGGTCCCTCTCCACTGTTCACTCGAACTCGCCGAGGGATGCTGTTGCCCGATTGGAGACCCTCGTCCTCATGGCGGGCATGGACCTCCCGCTGCGTGCCATCCGGGAGCAAATTGCCTCTGCAGTCCACCTGATTGTGCAGATTTCACGGCTTCGGGACGGAACCCGCCGGATCACGCACGTGACCGAGGTGCAAGGCATGGAAGGGGATATCGTCACGCTGCAAGACGCCTTCGTGTTCGACTTCTCGGCTGGGGTGGACAGCCATGGAAAGTTCCTTGGAAAACCGGTCCCGACAGGAATCCGGCCCCGCTTCATCGACCGCTTCGAAGATATGGGGATTCATGTGTCCCCTGGCGTTTTTGGCTCTACCGGCGGGCAGCCCACGCCTGCCAGAGGCTAAGGGGTATGCGTGCTGATCCTCGGAATAGCCCTCATGTCGCTGGCTGTAATTGCCGTTGCCCTCGTGATCGTCGTTCAGTCCCAGCCAGCGGTGCGACGGGACCGTCGGCGTCCGTATGAGCAGGATTCGAAATCCCAGGTTTCGGTCTTCATCGGTTCGGCCGCAGCGGATCTGAACAAGTTTCTGGCCGCAAGGCAGGTCCGGCTTTACAACCCCGAAGCGCTCGAGCGGGCGGGGGTCCGGCTGAACCAGGCTGATTTCATGATCCTCGTGGCCGCCGGGTCCAGCGTTGCCGCCCTGGTCGGCCTGGTGGTCCAAGGACCTTTCCTCGCGGTCCTGTGTGCCTTGGCAATCCCGTTTGCCGCCCAGTTCTACCTGAAGCAGCGGGCGGCAAAACGGCGCAGCCAATTCGACGAGCAACTCGGTGATACCCTGCACCTCTTGACCGGCGGCCTTCGCGCCGGCCACAGCATCCTGCGCTCCATCGACGCCGCGGCCGCCGAATCTCCCAGCCCCACAGCGCAGGAGATGCGGCGCATCGTCACGGAAACAAGTCTGGGCCGTGACCTGCTGTCTGCTTTGAACGACACCGCTGAACGGATGCAAAGCGAAGATTTTGTGTGGATCGCCCAAGCCGTCCAGATTAACCGCGAAGTAGGCGGAAACCTTGCGGAGGTGCTGGACCAGGTCAACGAAACCATCCGGGAGCGCTCCGAAATCAAAGGCCACATCAAAGCCTTGGCCGCTGAGGGAAAATTTTCCGCTTACATACTGATGGCAATGCCTGTGGGCATCATCGCCCTGCTGATGGTCATCAGCCCTGGTTACATGGACGTCATGTTCACTGAAGTTCTGGGATGGATCCTCATAGGCGCGTCGGTTGTGTTTATGACCATCGGCGCCCTGTGGCTCCGCAAGATTGTGGACCTGAAGTTCTGATTATGAATATGCTCGTAATTATCTCCGGCCTCCTGGTGGCGCTGCCATCCGCCTACTTGCTCTGGTCGTTGTTGGGAAGCGACAAGAAAGCCGAGGAGGCTGTCCGTAACAACCTGGTCCGCGGCAAGGACCTGGATGTGGCCGAAGTCAGGGAGGAGGATGGCATTTTCCTCCGCATCGGCCGTCGGATCACTCCCGACGCCTATGTGCGGAAGCTTGACCAGATGCTCAGCCTTGCCGGCCGGCCCCCGTCCATCCCCCTGGGCCGGCTGCTGGCAGCAAAACCCGCTCTTGGGTTTGCCGGTGCGCTTTTCGGCCTGTTCCTCAGCACCGCGGGGTCCAATCCCGTGCTCAAGCTTCTCGGCGCCGTTGTTTTCCTGTTTGGTTACTTCATCCCGGATTTGCTCTTGTTGAGCAAGGCCCAGGAGCGGCAAAAAAAGATCCAGCTCGAACTGGCCAATACCTTGGACCAGATGCTGATTTCCGTTGAAGCTGGCCTCGGCTTTGAAGGAGCCATGGCCCGGGCCGGACAAAATGGAACCGGCCCACTGGCGGAAGAACTGGTGCGGACGCTGCAGGACATGCAGGTTGGCCGGAGCCGCCGCGAGTCCTATCTTGGGCTGGCCCAGCGGACCAGCGCGCCTGAGCTGCGGAGCTTCGTTCAGGCCGTGGTCCAGGCCGATGCCTACGGAATCGCCATCAGCCGGGTGCTGCGGGTGCAGGCTAAGGTCATGCGGGTTAAACGGCGCCAGCGGGCCGAAGAAAAAGCTATGAAGCTGCCTGTCATGGTGCTTTTCCCCCTGCTCTTCTTCATCTTTCCAGTGCTCTTCATAGCCATTCTCGGCCCCACTGTCATTCGTGCAATTGCGGCCTTTACCGGCCAGTAGTTGACATGCGGTCAAGTTTCGCAGGATGCCGCAAGGTTTCCACAAGATCGGCCCAAGTCAAGCCCTGCAGATCAGGTTAGGAAGTAGCCTTGAACAATGCACAGTCCAGATCCCGGCTCCAGCGACGAAAGCGCAGCTGCGGGCTCCGACCCTTCCGGGATCGTAACCGCCCTCTCACAGGAAGCAGCCGGGCACTTGCCTTTCGTTGATGCCGGCGTCCTCGACGAGCTGGAAGACGAGCTGGCCGGCTCGGGTCTCGCCCAGAGCTTCGCGCGCGACTACGCCGCCATGTGGGACCAGCGGTACACCCGCCTGGCAACCGCCGTGCACAGCCAGGACAGCGCCGCCGCCCTGGACGCTGCGATCAGTCTGAAGATCAGCTCCGCCATGGTGGGCGGTGTTCGGCTGTCCAAGCTGGCGGAGCTGCTGGAAACTTTGATCCGCCAGGGTGACTTCGGCAAGGGCAAAGTGCTGATGGAACGTGTCGCCGCAGACGGCGGCCAGACCATTTCCGAGCTCCAGGCAACGTACATCCTGAAGAACGGCTAGTACGGCTACCGCTCGGCCGGCCGGCTCGGAGCCAGCCGGTAACCCACGCCGCGCACGGTCTGCAGCCAACGCGGTGACACCTGGTCTTCCTTGAGCTTCCGCCGCAAATTCCCGATGTGGACCTCGACGGCACGCTCGTCCGCTTCACTGATGTAGGTGTCTTCGTCGTAGAACTCGCCGCGCACCGCCTTCACCAGGTCAGCGCGCGTGCTCACCGCACCGCCGCCGCGCAGCAGGACGTGGAGCAGGTCGAACTCGCTGCGGGTGAGCGCCAGCGGTTCACCCTGGACTTCCACGGTCCGCGTCCGGTGATTCAGAACCAGGCCATTGTGCTGCAGGACGGCGGAGTCGTGCTGCCGTGGAACGGCCGCGGCAGGAGCCGGAGGCCACACGGCCGTTGCCGGCTTCTGTCCACTGACCTCGTGGCGCGGCCGGCGCATCATCGCAGCAACCCGTGCCCGCAGTTCCCGGGGCCGGAAGGGCTTCGCGATGTAGTCATCAGCGCCGGCATTGAGGGCAGAAAGCAGGTCCGGTTCCTCGGTTCTGCCCGTCAGCATCACCACATAGGCATTACTGAAGTGACGGATTCTCCGAAGCACTTCAAACCCGTCAATATCCGGCAGGCCGATGTCCAGCGTCACCACATTGGCCTGCTTGCTGCGGACCGCTTCAACCCCGGCCCGCCCGTCAACTGCTGTATGGACCTCGAAGCCGGCCTGGCTCAAAACCCCTTCGAGGAGGTTTCGAACGTCGGCATCGTCTTCGATTACTACAGCTACACCAAGATCGTCGTCCATTACTATCCCTGAGCCAGGCGGATACGCCCCCCATCAGCCCAGCGCCAATGCCATATCCGCTCCAACTATTTATACGCTACAAGGAAGCCGGGCTGATGACACCCCGTTTCACCATTCGTTTCAGAAAGTCAATTATCATGACAAGACATGTGCATTATGGGCTGGGAAGGATGTGGACAACGATGACCTGCAGGAATTCGGCGGCACGTGCCGCCATTGCCCGGAACATAACTTGGTGGGGCCTGAGCGGCGTTTATGACTGAATCCCTGTTTCGGCGCGGACAACTGCGCTTCTTCCGGGGATTGGGGACCCGCTCGCAAGTGGCACTGTGCCAGCTGCCACTGACGCTGCTGGTGGCTGCATTGGCAGTGGCCACGCCGTTCGCTTGGCCTGAACTTTTGCAAGATCCGCTTTATGTGGGCGGTATCGTTCTGCATAGTGTCCTGTTCCTGGCCTGCTTTTTGGTCCCATGGGAGCGGCTGGCGCACCGCCCGTACCTGCTGATCCCGATCCTGGACTTCGCCGCGATCGGCCTGCTGCGCAATGGCGCCCTTCCTCTTCTCCCTGGCCTGGCCGTCCTGGCCGTGTTCCCGGTCATTTGGCTCTCCGCTTCCGGAATGCTGGCCCGCACCAGTTTGGTGCTCAGCTTCGCGGGCCCTTTTTTCATCATGCTTCCGTCCGTGGCAGCGAAAGTCCCCAACTTCACGGCGTCGGACATCACCACCGTGTTCCTCTTCCCCCTCATCACGCTCGCCGTATCCTTGGCGATCAGATTTGCGAGCGTTCATCTGCGCATGCAGCAGCGGGAGCTCGCGGAAAAGGACCGTGAACTCCGGAAGCTGCTGGGTGAAAGCCGGGAACGGGAAAAACTGCTCCAGACGGTACTGGACGCCACCGACGTCGGCATTGCCGCCGTCGACCGTTCCGGCCACTTCCTGGTGACCAACAACCGGCAACGGAGCTTCCGCCGGCAAACACAAGGTGACGACGCCGTTCCCGGCCAAGATCACCAGCTGATCTTCGGGCAGGACAGGCGAACTTTGCTGCCGCCCGAGAAGCGGCCCATCAGCAGGGCGATGGCCGGTGAATCCTTTGCCGACTATCTTGTGTGGACCGGCGAGGGCACGGAGCAGCGCGCCGTATCCACGGCCGCCCGGCCGCTGTTCAGTGAGGATGGCCAACTCACGGGTGCAGTAGTGGTGTATAACGACGTCACGGGCTGGGTGGAGGCGCTGGCGGCGAACCAGGAACTCGTTTCGAACGTCACGCACGAGTTCAAGACGCCGCTGAACTCCATTATCGGAAACATTGACCTGGTGCTTGACGATGTCACTGCACTGCCGCCGAAGGTTGCCCAGCGGCTATTGGTTGTCCAGCGGAACGCCGAGCGGATGCTGGCCCTTGTGGCTGATCTCTCTGCCTCGGCATCCATCGCATTGAACGTCCATCCCAAACGAACGGACCTCGCCAGCCTGGTGGAAACCAGTATTGATTCGGCGCAGGCCCAGGCCGAGCAAGCGAACATCCTGCTTACGGCGGACGTCCCATCTCCACTATGGGCCTACGCGGACCCGCTCCGGATAGGACAGGCGCTGGACAATTTGGTCTCGAACGCCATCAAGTACTCCCCCAACGGCGGGCGGGTCACCATCAGCGCCCGCAGCACCAGTGAATGGGTTCAGCTCAGCGTCAGCGACACCGGCATGGGGATCAGCAGCGAGGACACCGCCAGGGTCTTCAACCGGTTCTTCCGCTCCGAGTCCGCCCGTGAAGCGGCGATCGCAGGCGCAGGCCTGGGGCTGTCCATCACCAGGATGATCGTGGAGCGCCACGGCGGGAGCATCACTTGCGTGAGCGGCCAGGGGGAAGGCAGCACTTTCACCCTGACCCTGCCGGCCGAGGGGCCTCCGCCGTCCTTCTAGTACTGCCGCACTGCCCTTGTCAGCTCGGCGCGGGCCAGCAGCTCGTCGTCGGACGGGTAGGCCACTTCCTCGAGCACCAGGGGGTGCGGCGCGGCCAGGACGGATTTCGCGTCGCGCTTCTTCGCCAGCAACCGTTCATGCAGCCAGCCGGGTTCCACCACGCCCTCCCCCACGTACAGTGCGGAACCGATGAGGGCGCGCACCATGTTGTGGCAGAAGGCATCGGCCTGCACGGTGGCCACAATGACGCCGTCCTCCGCACGCGTGAACTCGAAGCGCTGCAGCTCGCGGATGGTGGTGGCCCCCTCCCGCGGCTTGCAGAAGGCGAGGAAGTTCTGGAGCCCCAGCAGGCGGGACGCGCCCTCGTTCAAGAGGGAAACGTCCAAGGCGTTCTTGTGCCACAGCGTGGAGTACCGGCCCAGCGGGTCCCACAGGGCGGGACCGTCGGCGATCCGGTAACTGTAGCGCCGCCAGAGGGCCGAGAAGCGCGCGTCAAAGCCTGGAGGGGCCAATGACACGCGGTGCACTTCGACGGCCCCGGTGAGGTCGCCAAGTATCCGGCTCAGGGCACCGCGGAGCCGCCGCAGCATGGCGACGGCGGGGTCGAGTTCGTGCCCGCGCGGGAGCCCCAGCCACTCGGCTTCGGTGAGGTCCAGGTGGACCACCTGCCCCCGGGCGTGCACACCGGCGTCGGTGCGGCCGGCCACGGTGACACGGATGGGCCGCCGGACGAGCAGTTGCAGTGCCTCTTCCAGCACGCCCTGCACCGTACGCAGGCCTGGCTGCAGGGCCCACCCGCTAAACGGACCGCCGTCGTACGACAAATCGAGCCGGACACGCAAAAACCCACCGCCCCCCAAAACGGGGGCCGCGGGTTTTTGGTCGTTCATAGACCTAAGTCTATGCGAAGCGGGTCAGCGAATTACTTCGCGTCCTTCTCCTCGGCAGCGGGTGCTTCGGCGGCTTCCTCAGCGGCCGGAGCCTCTTCGGTAGCAGCTTCTTCAGTCGCAGCTTCTTCAGCGGCGGGAGCTTCAGCAGCTTCGGTCTCGGCGACCTCAGCCTCGGGAGCTTCCTCGGCAGCCGGAGCAGCCTTGGCGGCAGCCTGGGTGGCCTCAGCGACTACAGCCTGCTTGGCGGAAACCGGCTCGAGGACCAGTTCGATGACAGCCATGGGAGCGTTGTCGCCCTTGCGGTTGCCGATCTTGGTGATGCGGGTGTAGCCGCCGTCGCGGTTCTCCACTGCCTGCGCAATGTCGGTGAACAGCTCGTGGACGACGCCCTTGTTGCTGATCAGGCCCAGGACGCGGCGGCGGGAAGCCAGGTCGCCGCGCTTGGCGAAGGTCACCAGGCGCTCTGCATACGGCTTCAGGCGCTTGGCCTTGGTCACCGTGGTGGTGATCCGCTTGTGCTCGAACAGGGATGCTGCCAGGTTCGCGAGCATGAGGCGCTCGTGAGCCGGGCCGCCTCCGAGGCGCGGACCCTTAGTGGGGGTAGGCATAATTGTTTCTCCTCATATGGAAGCCGTGGGCGGCACACCATGGTGCTGCCCGCCGGCCAAGGTCTGGTTTAGAGTTCGTCGTCGCCGAAGGCGGCGTCGTCCTCTTCGATTGCTGCGGCGCGTGCTGCGAGGTCAAAACCGGGAGGCGAGTCCTTGAGGGACAGGCCCAGTTCAACCAGCTTTGCCTTGACCTCGTCAATGGACTTTGCACCGAAGTTGCGGATGTCCATCAGGTCGGCCTCGGAGCGGGCAACGAGTTCACCCACGGTGTGGATGCCCTCACGCTTGAGGCAGTTGTAGGAACGGACCGTGAGGTCCAGATCCTCGATCGGCAGTGCCATGTCAGCTGCCAGGGCAGCGTCGGTGGGCGACGGGCCGATCTCGATACCTTCAGCTGCGGTGTTCAGCTCACGGGCCAGACCGAACAGTTCCACCAGGGTTGTGCCTGCGGAAGCGACGGCATCGCGCGGGGCGATGGCCTGCTTGGTCTCGACGTCGACAATCAGCTTGTCGAAGTCGGTGCGCTGCTCAACACGGGTTGCTTCCACGCGGAAAGTAACCTTCAGCACCGGCGAGTAGATGGAGTCGACCGGGATGCGGCCGATCTCTGCGTCGCCGGACTTGTTCTGAGCTGCCGAAACGTAGCCGCGGCCGCGCTCGATGGTCAGTTCGAGTTCGAACTTGCCCTTCGAGTTCAGCGTGGCGATGTGCAGATCCGGGTTGTGGAATTCGACGCCGGCCGGCGGAGCAATGTCCGCGGCGGTGACGACTCCGGGGCCCTGCTTGCGCAGGTAAGCGACAACCGGCTCGTCGTGCTCGGAGGAAACCGACAGGCTCTTGATGTTCAGGATGATCTCAGTGACATCTTCCTTGACACCCGGAACCGTGGTGAACTCGTGCAGCACGCCATCGATCCGGATGCTGGTTACGGCAGCACCGGGGATGGAGGAGAGCAGGGTACGGCGGAGGGAGTTTCCGAGGGTGTAGCCGAAGCCCGGTTCCAGCGGTTCAATGATGAAACGCGAACGGTTTTCGGAGACTACCTCTTCGGAGAGGGTGGGGCGCTGTGCAATGAGCACTTAGGTTTCCTTTCGGCGAGCATCCGCTATATGACGCAACACAGGTGGTGGAAATTCGGTCTGAAGACTTAACGCGCTGGGCTTGCCCGGACCATTGAAGGTCCGGGCAAGCTTTTGCGGCGGGAAAGCCTTAGACGCGGCGGCGCTTCGGCGGGCGGCAGCCGTTGTGCGCTGCGGGGGTGACGTCCTGGATGGAGCCAACCTCCAGGCCTGCAGCCTGCAGCGAACGGATTGCGGTCTCGCGTCCGGATCCCGGTCCCTTGACGAAAACGTCTACCTTGCGCATGCCGTGCTCCTGCGCACGCTTGGCAGCAGCTTCAGCAGCCATCTGGGCAGCGAACGGGGTGGACTTACGCGAGCCCTTGAAGCCGACCTCACCTGAGGAAGCCCAAGAGATAACAGCGCCGTTCGGATCCGTGATGGAAACGATGGTGTTGTTAAAAGTGCTCTTGATGTGCGCCTGGCCAAGCGCGATATTCTTCTTGTCCTTCTTACGCGGCTTGCGAACCGCGCCACGAGTCTTCGGGGGCATTTTTTCTCCTACAGAAAGTTATTGGGGAAAGCTCCGTTAATCCCGGACGGGATTTTAACGGGCCTTCTTCTTGCCGGCGACGGTACGCTTCGGGCCCTTGCGGGTACGTGCGTTGGTCTTCGTACGCTGACCGCGTACGGGCAGGCCCTTGCGGTGGCGCAGGCCTTCGTAGCTGCCGATTTCAACCTTGCGGCGGATATCTGCTGCTACTTCGCGGCGAAGGTCACCCTCAACCTTGTAGTTGCCTTCAATGTAGTCACGCAGCTCAACCAGCTGGGCATCAGTCAGGTCCTTGACGCGAACGTCAGCGCTGATGCCAGTGGCAGCCAGGGTTTCGTGTGCACGGGTCTTACCCACGCCGTAGATGTAAGTAAGCGCAATTTCCAGCCGCTTTTCGCGGGGAATGTCTACGCCAGCGAGACGAGCCATAGTGGCAGTACTCCTTGATAAACCGGAGGTCGTAGGCAGTACACCCGCACGTGCTGTGCGGCCCCAGCCTCCGACCGGGGGTTAGCTGCCCGGGCTCCATACGTCCCAGATCAGCTTGTGCTGCCTTTATTTACTTGCGTGGGTTAGCAACCCAGGATTTCCCGATGAGGGGAATTAGCCCTGGCGCTGCTTGTGGCGCGGGTTCTCGCAGATCACCATGACCCGGCCATTACGGCGGATCACTTTGCACTTTTCGCAGATCTGCTTGACGCTCGGCTTGACCTTCATGGCGTTCCTTTGCGTGTAACAGTTGGTCAACTGGAGCAGCGGTCAGCTCGCACTGAAGCGCCGCCCAGCAATTTACTTGTAGCGGTAGACGATACGACCACGGGTGAGGTCGTACGGGCTCAGCTCCACCACTACGCGGTCCTCTGGGAGGATTCGGATGTAGTGCTGGCGCATCTTTCCAGAGATGTGTGCCAGAACGATGTGCTTGTTGGTGAGCTCAACGCGAAACATCGCGTTAGGCAGCGCCTCGGTCACAACGCCTTCGATCTCAATGACCCCGTCCTTCTTGGCCATACCCTCCGCTAACTGTTGTTGCCGCAGCCCTGCCGGATTGCACCGGGCATGACCACGAACGTTTTTGTTGGATCGATTGTCAGCTCCAGGACCCAAAAGGGCGCGGCAGTCCAGACAACCAACAAACAACACTACTCTTTAATGCCGTAAAAGTTAAATCGGCAATACTAACCTACGACGGTGCCGTACGCACCATAGTCCCCCGCCGGAGTAGTCACGGCTTCGGCACTGCCCACACCGTCCAGGATGGCCAAACGTACGACGTCGGCTGCCGCACTTTGCAGCGTCACAAGGCTGATCTGCCGGGCCGTTTCATCGCTTCGGTTCAGTGCCTTCGCTCCGGTTGCAAGGCAAAAGACAGCATCCCCGTCGGCAAGGGTATGGGAAGGGTTGAGCGCCCGGGCAATCCCGGCATGCGCGGCTGATGCGGTCCGCTTACACTCGGCCACATCCAGCACAGCATCAGTAGCAACCACGACGAGCGTGGTGTTCAGCGGCTCGGGGCCCCGGTCATGAAATCTGTCGAAATCCGCGCCCTTGGTTTCGACCGGCTCAACGACCGGCGGACCAACAGGCAAACCCAAGGCGTTCACAACAGCCAGCGCCGCAACCACAACGCCGCCCTCAAGGGTGACGGACGCCGTACCCACGCCGCCCTTGTAGGTTCTGCCAAGAAGCGCTCCGGTGCCGGCACCCAAGTTGCCGCGTCCGACGTCGTGCCCTTCCTTTTCCGCCGCAGCCGCAGCGGCTGCCTGGTAGCCCATGTCCGGCGTCGGACGTGCGGAGAAGTCACCGCCGCGGCCCAGGTCGAAGATCGCCGCCGCCGGGACGATGGGCACCACTCCCCCGGGCACTGCAAAGCCCCTGCCGTTTTCCTCGCACCACCGCTGGGCACCGCCGGCAGAGGCAAGGCCGTACGCGCTGCCGCCGGTGAGCACTACGGCGTCCACCTTGCTGACGAGGCTGGTGGGATCCAGGGCATCGGTCTCGTGGGTCGCCGGCCCGCCGCCCTGAACATCGACGGAGCCAACCGTGCCCGGCGGCGGCAGGACCACCGTCACGCCGGTCAGCCAACCCGCGCCACTCTTCTGGACATGCCCTACCCGGACACCCGGTACATCAGTCAGAGAACCCATGGGCCCATTCTGCCCCGGCGGCCCATCACAAGCCGCCCCATTGGCGGGCCATTGTCAGACCTATTGATTTTCGATAGAATCGCATTGTTGATCGATAAAGGAGACCCAAATGGGAAAACTGTCCGTCCTCGCGCTGCGCATCGTCATTGCGCTGGTCCTCGCCGGTTCGTTGTTCGTGCAGGTGTGGATGGTGCCGCTGATCTCCATCGACCTTGAGGAAGCGGGCGCGCCCACTGGTCCGCGCATCGCGTTTCTGGCCATCGTGGTCCTGGGCATTGTCTGTATACAGGTCACTGCCGTATGCGTATGGCGGCTGCTGACCATGGTCCGACGGGGAACCGTCTTCTCCCACGGCGCCTTCAGGTATGTGGACGTGATTTTCGGCGCTATCGCGACAGCAGCGCTGCTCATGTTCGGGATCGCCGTGCTCCTGGCTCCGGGAGACGTCGCCCCCGGAATTGTCCTGCTGATCTGCGGCGCATCCCTCATGATTGCGGGCGTGGCGCTGATTGTGTTGGTGCTCCGCATGCTGCTGGCACAGGCCGTAGCCCGCGAGGCCGAAGCCAAGCACCTGCGCTCTGAACTCGACGAGGTGATCTGATGGCAATCATCGTCGATATCGATGTGGCGCTGGCCAAGCGCAAGATGCCTGTCGGGGTGCTCGCCGAGCGCGTTGGAATCACACCCGCGAACCTGGCCGTGCTCAAGAACGGGCGGGCAAAGGCAGTACGGTTCACTACCCTCGAGGCACTGTGCGAGGTGCTGGAGTGCCAGCCGGGCGACCTGCTGCGGTGGGAACCGGATGGCCAGGCTGACCCGTCCGGTGATGATCACCCAACTCAGTAGCAGCAGGTGTCGTTTTCAGGCCTGAAAACGACACCTGCTGCTACTTACATGCGTTTAGGGGATGGGCACGGGGGTGACGCCGAGCGGCACAAGGTGCTCCGCGCCGCCGTCGGGCGCGGACAACACCCAGATGCCCTTGTCATGGACCGCCACGGAATGCTCCCACTGGCAGGAACGCTTGCCGTCGGTGGTCACCACGGTCCAGTCGTCCTCCAGCACGGCCGTCTCAATGCCGCCGCGCACCAGCATCGGCTCAATCGCAAGGCACAGGCCGGGCTTGATCTTGGGCCCGCGGTGGCTGGTCCGGTAGTTCAGGACGTCCGGCGCCATATGCATCTCGGAACCGATGCCGTGCCCCACGTAGTCCTCCAGGATGCCCAGCGGTTTCCCGGGCACAGAAGAAACGTAATCATCGATGGCGGCGCCGACATCGCCCACATGGGTGCCGGTGGCCAGGGCTGCGATCCCCCGCCACATGGCAGCGCGGGTGACGTCAGAGAGCCGCTGGTCCTCGGGATCGGCGGTTCCAACAATCACGGTGCGGGCGGAGTCGGAGTGCCAGCCGTCAACAATGGCACCGCCGTCGATCGAGATGATGTCACCGTCCCGCAGGACACGGCCGCCCGGGATGCCGTGCACCACCTCGTCATTGACCGACGTGCAGATGGAGGCCGGGAACCCGTGGTATCCGAGGAAGTTGGACTTCGCGCCGGCTTCGTTCAGGACGGCGGCAAAAACGTCGTCGAGGTGCTTGGTGGTGACACCGGGTGCCGCGGCGGCAACAGCCGCGTCCAGGGCGCGGCCCAGGACCAGGCCTGCCTCGTGCATGGTGCGCATCTGGGCATTGTTCTTGTACTCAATGCGGGGCTGGCCAAAGGCCATGGGTGTGTTCCTTTCAAATGGCTGAGGCTCCTCCCGTGTACCGGGAGGAGCCTCGGAAAACCGCTGCCTGGATCAGGCTGCCTGTGCCGCCTTGATGGCCTGCATCACGCGATCGGTCACTTCGTCAATCGGGCCGATGCCGTCAACCTGGGTGAGGATGCCGCGCTCGGCATACTTTGCCACCACAGCTTCGGTCTGCTCGTGGTACAGGTCAAGGCGGTGGCGGATGACGGCTTCATTGTCGTCGCTCCGGCCCGTTTCCTTGGCCCGGCCGAGGAGGCGGTGCACCAGTTCCTCGTCGTCGGCAGTCAGCTGCAGGACGACGTCGAGCTTCTCCTCACCCTTGGCGAGGATCTCGTCCAGGTAATCCACCTGCGCGGTGGTGCGGGGGTAGCCGTCCAGCAGGAAGCCGCTTTCGACGTCGGCCTCGCTGAGCCGGTCGCGCACCATCTTGTTGGTCACGCTGTCCGGAACGAAATCGCCCGCATCCATGTACTTCTTGGCTTCAATGCCAAGCGGGGTCTCGCCCTTTACATTGGCGCGGAAGATGTCGCCGGTGGAGATCGCCACAACGCCGAGGCGCTCCGAGATCCGCTCCGCCTGCGTTCCTTTTCCGGAACCGGGAGGTCCAATAATCAGCATTCTCGTCATCGCAAAAGCCCTTCGTAGTGACGTTGTTGTAGCTGCGCATCAATTTGCTTGACGGTCTCCAGACCAACGCCCACCATGATGAGGATCGAGGTGCCACCGAACGGGAAGTTCTGGTTCGCGTTGATTAGTACCAGTGCCACCAGAGGGATCAGCGCCACGAAGCCAAGGTACAGGGCACCGGGCAGGGTGATCCGGGAGAGCACGTACTGCAGGTAGTCAGCGGTCGGCTTGCCGGCGCGGATACCTGGGATGAAGCCGCCGTACTTCTTCATGTTGTCCGACACTTCTTCAGGGTTGAAGGTGATCGAAACGTAGAAGTAGGTAAAGAACACGATCATGGCGAAGTACAGAACCATGTAGATCGGCTGGTCGCCGCGGACCAGGTTGTTGTTGATCCATTCGACCCACGGCTGGAGCTGCTCGCCCTGCCTGGGCTGGTTGAACTGTGAGATCAGGCCCGGCAGATACAGCATGGAGGAAGCGAAGATCACCGGGATAACGCCGGCCATGTTCACCTTGATGGGGATGTAGGTGCTGGTTCCGCCCACTGTGCGGCGGCCGATCATCCGTTTGGCGTACTGCACGGGCACACGCCGCTGCGACTGTTCGACGAAGACCACCAGTGCCACGGTCAGCAGGCCGATGGCCAGGACGGTGAAGAACGTTGCCGGTCCCTGCGAGCTCCAGATGGCGCCGAGGGAGGTGGGGAACGTCGCTGCGATGGAAGTGAAGATGAGCAGCGACATACCGTTGCCCACACCCTTCTCCGTAACAAGCTCGCCCATCCACATAATCAGGCCGGTGCCGGCCGTCAGCGTGATGATGAGCAGGATGGTGGTGATGACGCTGTTATCAGGAATGATCGGGAGCGCGCAGCCCGGCAGCAACTGGCCGGAGCGGGCCAGGGATACCAGGGTGGTGGCATTGAGCAGGCCCAGGGCAATGGTGAGGTACCGAGTGTACTGTGTCAGCTTTGACTGGCCCGAAGCACCCTCTTCGTACAGCTCCTGGAACCGGGGGATGACCACCCGGAGTAGCTGGACGATAATGCTCGCCGTAATGTAGGGCATGATGCCCAGGGCGAAGATGGACACCTGGAGCAACGCACCGCCGCTGAACAGGTTAACGAGCTCGTACAGCCCGCCTGCCGTCTGACCGTTCTGCAAGCATTGCTGGACATTCTGGTAGTCCACACCTGGCGAGGGAATGAAAGCACCCAAGCGGAAAATGGTGATGATTCCCAGCGTGAACAACAACTTGCGTCGCAGATCAGGCGTGCGAAAGGCCCGGCCAAATGCGCTAAGCAAGCGTCCTCCTGTGGTGTCAATGAGAGTGGTGTGATGGGGCTCAATAATCCCAACAACCGAGTCTAACGGTTGTATGCGCCATGCGAACAATCCGCAGCAGCGCGCATGCGCCCGATGGCGGGAAAAATACGGCGGGTGGATGTGAAAAACTCCCGGTGACCGGGGCCATGGCCCCGGTCACCGGGAGTTCAACAACAGGCTTTCGCCCACCGGCTCTAGAGAGCGGTGGTGCTTCCGCCTGCTGCAGCGATCTTTTCAGCGGCGCTGGCCGAGAATGCGTGGGCGGTGACGTCAACCTTGACGGTGATGTCGCCGGTGCCCAGCACCTTGACGGGCTGGTTCTTGCGAACGGCACCCTTTTCGACCAGGTTCTCCACGGTGACTGCGCCACCTTCCGGGAACAGCTCGTTGAGCTTGTCCAGGTTTACAACCTGGAACTCAACCCGGAACGGGTTCTTGAAGCCGCGCAGCTTCGGCAGGCGCATGTGCAGCGGCAGCTGGCCGCCGGCAAAGCCAGCCTTGATCTGGTAGCGGGCTGCAGTACCCTTTGTACCGCGACCGGCGGTCTTACCCTTGGAACCTTCACCACGACCAACACGGGTCTTAGCGGTTTTGGCACCCGGGGCGGGACGCAGGTGGTGAACCTTCAGGGCGTTCTGCTTGTCAGCAGACTGTCCATTGTCAGCAGTGTTCTCTGCCATTTACTTCGCCTCCTCTACCTTTACCAGGTGCGGAACCGTGTTGAGCATTCCAACCGTCACGGCGTCGGCGGTGCGGACAACGGTCTGTCCGATACGCTTCAGGCCGAGTGACCGCAGGGTGTCGCGCTGGTTCTGCTTGCCGCCAATGGCGGACTTGATCTGAGTGATCTCCAACTGGGCGTCGGAGGGAATCAGGTTCTTAGCCATAACTAGGCACCTGCCTTCGAATTCAGGAGAGCCTTCACCAGTGCCGGCGGAGCGATCTCGTCGAGGGGCAAGCCGCGGCGTGCTGCCACTGCTGCCGGCTCTTCGAGGCGCTTCAGGGCATCAACGGTCGCGTGAACGATGTTGATGGCGTTGGAGGAACCGAGCGACTTGGAGAGGATGTCGTGGATGCCCACGCACTCCAGTACTGCACGGACCGGGCCACCGGCGATAACACCGGTACCGGCGGAAGCCGGACGCAGCATTACGACGCCGGCAGCAGCCTCACCCTGAACGCGGTGCGGGATGGTGTTGCCAACGCGGGGAACGCGGAAGAAGGACTTCTTGGCCTCTTCAACGCCCTTCGCGATTGCGGCAGGAACTTCCTTAGCCTTGCCGTAGCCAACGCCGACCATGCCGTTACCGTCACCGACGACGACCAGGGCGGTGAAGCTGAAGCGACGACCACCCTTGACCACCTTGGAAACGCGGTTGATGGTGACGACGCGCTCTACGAACTGGCTCTTCTCGGCTTCACGGCCGCCGTCGCGGCCGCCACGGCCACCACGCTCGCCGCGGCCCTGGCCACGGTCGCCACGCTCGCCGCGACGAGCGCCGCCACGGCGGTCGTCAGCAGCGGCGGGGGCAGTGGTCTCAGTGGCCGGAGCAGCTACGGCTTCAGTCGCCTTCTGATCTGCAGACACAGTGTCCTTTTCCTTGTTTGCTTCCGTCACAGTGACAGCCCACCTTCACGTGCACCGTCAGCGACGGCGGCGATCCGGCCGTGGTACTTGTTACCACCGCGGTCGAAGACAACAGCTTCGATACCGGCAGCCTTCGCACGCTCGGCGACGAGCTCGCCAACGCGCTTGGCCTTGGCAGTCTTGTCACCGTCGAATGCACGAAGGTCGGCTTCCAGAGTGGACGCGCTCGCTACGGTCAGGCCCTTGGTGTCATCGACAACCTGGACGAATACGTGGCGTGCGGAACGGTTGACGACCAGACGAGGACGTACAGCCGTACCGGAGATGCGCTTACGGATACGAAGCTGGCGGCGGCTGCGCGAAGCAGACTTGCTCTTGTTCGTACGCTTCTTGTTAATTGAGATGGCCATGGTTACTTACCAGCCTTTCCGACCTTGCGGCGGATGACTTCGCCGGCGTAACGGATGCCCTTGCCCTTATAGGGGTCCGGCTTCCGCAGCTTGCGAATGTTGGCAGCAACCTCGCCGACCTGCTGCTTGTTGATACCTGAAACAGAGAGCTTGGTCGGGGTCTCAACTGCAAAGGTGATGCCTTCCGGTGCGGAGACGCTAACCGGGTGGCTGAAACCGAGAGCGAACTCAAGGTCAGATCCCTTAGCCTGAACGCGGTAACCGGTACCAACGATTTCAAGCTTCTTCTCGTAGCCCTTGGTAACGCCCTCGATCATGTTGGAGATCAGGGTGCGGGTCAGGCCGTGGAGAGAGCGGGATGCGCGCTCGTCGTTCGGGCGGGCGACAGTCAGGGTGTCTGCATCCAGGGTGACCTCGATCGGGCTGGCCACAGTGTGGTTCAGCTCGCCCTTGGTACCCTTGACGCTGACGACAGAGCCGTCAACCTTGACCTCAACGCCGGCAGGAACGGTGATGGGGAGACGTCCAATACGTGACATTATTCTCTTCCTTTCCCGTTACCAGACGTACGCGAGGACTTCGCCGCCCACGCCCTTCTTGCCGGCCTGCTTGTCAGTCAGGAGGCCGGAAGAGGTGGACAGGATTGCGACACCCAGGCCACCCAGCACGTGCGGCAGGTTGGTGGACTTTGCGTAAACACGCAGGCCCGGCTTGGAAATACGGCGAACGCCAGCGATGGAACGCTCGCGGTTCGGTCCGAACTTGAGCTCGATGGTCAGCTTCTTGCCAACCTCAGCGTCCTCTTCCTTCCAGCCGGCGATGAAGCCCTCGGCCTTAAGGATGTCGGCGACGCGTGCCTTGAGCTTGCTGTACGGCATGGACACGGTGTCGTGGTATGCCGAGTTTGCATTGCGCAGACGCGTGAGCATGTCTGCGACAGGATCTGTCATTGTCATGGTGGGCTCTTGCCCTTCCTCATAACGGTTTCCGCGGTTCCGCTTCCACAGATGGAAGCCGTACCGCCGGACCTTTTACGTAGTTAGATTAGTCTTCGGCCTTGAACGGGAAGCCAAGCGCCTTGAGCAGCGCGCGGCCTTCGTCATCGGTCTTTGCAGTGGTAACAACCGTGATATCCATACCGCGGGTGCGGTCGATCTTGTCCTGGTCGATTTCGTGGAACATAACCTGCTCGGTCAGACCGAAGGTGTAGTTGCCGTTGCCATCGAACTGCTTGCCGGACAGGCCGCGGAAGTCCCTGATACGGGGCAGTGCGAGCGTGACCAGGCGGTCCAGGAATTCCCACATGCGGTCGCCACGGAGCGTAGCGTGTGCACCGATGGGCATGCCTTCGCGCAGCTTGAACTGTGCGATCGACTTGCGGGCCTTGGTTACCTGCGGCTTCTGGCCGGTGATCTGGGTCAGATCGCGGACAGCTCCGTCGATCAGCTTGGAGTCCTTGGCGGCATCTCCAACACCCATGTTCACAACGACCTTCACGAGGCGGGGAACCTGGTTGACGTTTTCGTACTTGAATTCCTCAATGAGCGTGCTCTTGATGGATTCGGCGTACTTGGTCTTCAGACGAGGAACGATCTTCGTTGCCGGAGTCTCGAGAGTCTCAGTCATTAGATGTCCTTCCCTGAGCTCTTGGCCACGCGGATGCGGACTTCGCGCTGCTTACCGTTGCGTTCAACGGTTTCGGTGCGGAAGCCGACGCGGGTGGGCTTCTTGGTGGACGGGTCAACCAGGGCCACGTTGGAGATGTGGATCGGGGCTTCAACAACCTCGATGCCACCGGTCTTGGTGCCGCGCTGCGACTGACCGACCTTGGTGTGCTTGGTTACGCGGTTAATGCCTTCAACCAACACGCGGTTGGTGTCGGTGAACACGCGCAGGACCTTGCCCTGCTTGCCGCGGTCGCCGCCGCGCTCAGCCTTGGCGCCAGTGATGACCTGAACGAGGTCACCCTTCTTGATCTTTGCAGCCATGGACTAGAGCACCTCCGGAGCCAGAGAAACGATCTTCATGAACTTCTTGTCACGCAGTTCACGACCAACCGGTCCGAAGATACGGGTACCGCGGGGGTCACCGTCGCCCTTCAGGATCACAGCTGCGTTCTCGTCAAACTTGATGTAGGAACCATCCGCACGGCGGCGTTCCTTCTTGGTACGGACGATGACTGCCTTGACAACATCGCCCTTCTTTACGTTGCCGCCCGGAATTGCGTCCTTGACGGTGGCGACAATGACGTCACCGATGCCTGCGTAGCGACGGCCGGATCCACCGAGAACGCGAATGGTAAGGATTTCCTTAGCACCCGTGTTGTCGGCGACCTTGAGTCGCGACTCCTGCTGAATCACTATTTACTCCTTGCGTCGCGCCGGTTCTCAGACCGAAAATCTTCCTACGGAATGAGCCTTGCGGAACGGTTGATCGGGGTGTCTCTTGACCTGCCTGGATTTTGCCAGACCAGGCCTAAACGCCCGTGCCAACAGCAGTTGCTCCCATCCGGTCCGGGACTGGTCCCGGGCGCAAGGGGGCACTATGCCTTGGCACGCTTGTTTACGAGGTTGATGACGGCGCACGAAAGGCGCCATACAAACTCAATATCCTAGCACAGGTTGGGCCTGTCCCCATATCACCCGGCAGCGCTCGGCCGCAAGACGGACGACGTCGTCACGTACGGCAGCCTATTGGCCCACTTGGGCTGCCACTCCCCCGCCAGGCCGCGGCGGCGCCGTCGTACGCTCTCTCACTTAATGGGCGTTTTTCATCGACGCTCTCTCCCTCTCCGCAGGAAAAGTGAGAGAGCATCCTTCCAAAACCTGCGTTAAGTGAGAGAGCGTCCAGGCAGAAGCCGACGACGGCGTCGGGTGCGTTCCGCTGTTAACGAGGAAGCCCCCGCTCCCGGAGGGAGCAGGGGCCACAGCTAAGCAGCAGGTGCTACTTCGCCTTCTCGAGGATTTCCACGAGCCGCCAGTTCTTGGTGGCGGACAGCGGACGGGTCTCGGCGATGACAACAAGGTCGCCGATGCCGGCGGTGTTGTTCTCGTCGTGTGCCTTGACCTTGGAGGTACGGCGGATGACCTTGCCGTACAGGGCGTGCTTCACGCGGTCCTCAACCTGGACAACGATGGTCTTTTCCATCTTGTCCGAGACCACGTAGCCGCGACGCGTCTTGCGGTAACCGCGCTGCTCAGCCGTGGCTGCGGTAGCAGTTTCCGTCACGTTCTCGTCCTTTTCACTCACTTGGCATCCTCCTCGGTCTCAACCGTTTCAGCCGGCTCGGCCTTCTTGGTTGCTGCCTTCTTGGACTTCTTCTCTTCCTGGGCTTCCACAACCGGTGCGGCAACCTCGGCACGAATGCCCAGCTCGCGCTCACGGAGAACGGTGTAGATGCGTGCGATGTCCTTCTTTACCGCGCGCAGACGACCGTGGTTTTCCAGCTGTCCGGTGGCGGACTGGAAACGCAGGTTGAACAGCTCTTCCTTGGCCTTGCGGAGTTCTTCAACGAGACGCTCGTTGTCGAAACCGTCCAGCTGTGCGGGAGCCAGATCCTTGGATCCTACTGCCATTTCTATTCACCACCTTCGCGACGCAGAATGCGTGCCTTCAACGGGAGCTTGTGGATTGCCAGGCGCAGGGCCTCGCGTGCTACCGATTCTTCGACACCGGAGATCTCGAAGAGAACCCGGCCCGGCTTGACGTTTGCGACCCACCATTCCGGTGAACCCTTACCGGAACCCATGCGGGTTTCGGCCGGCTTCTTGGTCAGGGGACGGTCCGGGTAGATGTTGATCCAGACCTTACCGCCACGCTTGATGTGGCGGGTCATCGCGATACGTGCAGACTCGATCTGACGGTTGGTGACGTATGCCGGGCTCAGGGCCTGGATACCGTACTCACCGAAGGAGACCTTGGTGCCGCCCGTAGCAGCGCCGGAACGACCCGGGTGGTGCTGCTTACGGTGCTTGACTCGACGTGGGATAAGCATTTAAGCCTGTCCTCCTTCTACTGCTGCAGCAGGTGCAGCCTCAACTGCCGGTGCTTCGGCAGCAGGAGCTGCGTCAGCGGCCGGGCGGTCGTTGCGACGGCGGCGGTCACCACGGTCAGCGCCACCCGGACGGCCCGGACGCTCGCCGGCGCGGCCACGGGACGGGGCGGAAGCGGCCTGCTGGGCCAGTTCCTTGGCGGTGACGTCACCCTTGTAGATCCAGACCTTCACGCCGATGCGGCCGAAGGTGGTCTTGGCTTCGTAGAAACCGTAGTCGATGTTCGCGCGGAGGGTGTGCAGGGGCACACGGCCTTCGCGGTAGAACTCCGAGCGGGACATTTCAGCGCCACCCAGTCGACCGGAGCAGGCGATACGGATGCCCTTGGCACCTGCACGCTGCGCGGACTGCATGGCCTTCTTCATGGCGCGGCGGAATGCCACACGTGAAGTCAGCTGCTCTGCAACGCCCTGGGCAACAAGCTGGGCTTCCATCTCGGGGTTCTTGACCTCGAGGATGTTCAGCTGGACCTGCTTGCCGGTGAGCTTTTCGAGCTCGCCGCGGATGCGGTCTGCTTCTGCTCCACGGCGGCCGATGACGATGCCGGGACGGGCGGTGTGGATGTCCACGCGGACGCGGTCACGGGTGCGCTCGATCTCAACCTTTGCGATACCGGCGCGCTCCATGCCCGTGGACATGAGCTGGCGGATGCGGATGTCTTCGCGAACGAAGTCCTTGTACCGCTGGCCGGCCTTAGTGCTGTCAGCGAACCAGTGCGATACGTGATCGGTGGTGATGCCGAGTCGGAACCCGTGCGGGTTTACTTTCTGTCCCACTTAGCGAGCCTCCTCTTTCTCCGGGGTAGCGACTACCACGGTGATGTGGCTGGTGCGCTTCTTGATCTGAAATGCACGACCCTGGGCACGCGGCTGGAACCGCTTCATGGTCGGGCCTTCATCAACAAACGCTTCGCTGATGATGAGGTCGCCTTCGTCAAACGCCACGCCGTCGCGGTCCGCGAGGACCCGGGCGTTGGAGATTGCCGACTGTACTACCTTGAATACCGGCTCCGAAGCTGCCTGTGGGGCAAACTTCAGAATTGCCAGAGCCTCATTCGCTTGCAATCCACGAACAAGGTTGACGACGCGCCGGGCCTTCATAGGCGTTACGCGGATGTGGCGCGCAATTGCCTTGGCTTCCATTGCTTTCCTTCTCTCGTCTTTGACGTAAGTGCAGGCGCCTAGCGGCGCTTGCCCTTACGGTCGTCCTTGACATGGCCGCGGAATGTCCGCGTGGGAGCGAATTCGCCGAGCTTGTGCCCGACCATCGACTCAGTGACAAACACCGGGATGTGCTTGCGTCCGTCGTGTACGGCGATCGTGTGTCCGAGCATGTCGGGGACGATCATCGAACGGCGGGACCAGGTCTTGATGACGTTCTTGGTGCCCTTTTCGTTTTCCCTGGCTACCTTCACAAAGAGGTGCTGGTCAACGAAAGGACCTTTTTTCAGGCTGCGTGGCATGTGTCCAGGCTCCTATCGCTTGTTCTTGCCAGTACGACGGCGACGCACAATAAGCTTGTCGCTCTCTTTGTTGGGGCGGCGGGTGCGGCCTTCCCGCTGACCGTTCGGGTTGACGGGGTTACGTCCACCGGACGTCTTGCCCTCGCCACCACCGTGCGGGTGGTCAACCGGGTTCATGGCGACACCGCGGACGGTCGGGCGGACGCCCTTCCAGCGCATGCGGCCGGCCTTGCCCCAGTTGATGTTCGACTGCTCGGCGTTGCCCACCTCGCCGACGGTTGCGCGGCAGCGCACGTCAACGTTGCGGATTTCGCCGGAAGGCAGACGCAGCTGGGCGAAACGGCCTTCCTTGGCAACAAGCTGGATGGATGCGCCGGCGGAGCGGCCCATCTTGGCGCCGCCACCCGGACGCAGTTCAACTGCGTGGATAACGGTACCCACGGGGATGTTGCGCAGGGGCAGGTTGTTGCCAGGCTTGATGTCAGCGTTGGCACCTGCCTCTACGAAGTCACCCTGGGACAGCTTGTTCGGGGCGATGATGTAACGCTTGGTGCCATCAACGTAGTGCAGGAGGGCGATGCGAGCCGTACGGTTCGGATCGTACTCAATTTCAGCAACGCGGGCGTCAACGCCGTCCTTGTCGTGGCGACGGAAGTCGATCAGACGGTACTGGCGCTTGTGTCCGCCACCCTTGTGACGGGTGGTGATCTTACCGGTGTTGTTACGGCCGCCCTTTTTGGGCAGCGGGCGTACCAACGACTTTTCCGGCGTCGACCGCGTGATTTCGATGAAGTCCGCTACGCTCGAGCCGCGACGGCCCGGGGTAGTCGGCTTGTATTTACGGATTCCCATAATTTATTTCCTCGTTAAAGTGGTCTCCGCTACGAGAGCGGACCGCCGAAGATGTCGATGGTGCCTTCTTTGAGGGTGACAATCGCACGCTTGGTGTTCTTGCGGGTACCCCATCCGAATTTGGTGCGCTTACGCTTACCGGCACGGTTGATGGTGTTGATCGATTCGACCTTGACGGAGAAAATCTTCTCCACGGCCAGCTTGATCTCGGTCTTGTTCGACCGGGGGTCCACCAGGAAGGTGTACTTGCCCTCGTCGATCAGGCCGTAGCTCTTTTCCGACACGACGGGTGCAAGCACGACGTCGCGGGGATCCTTGATGGTGGCTGCACTCACTTGGCATCCTCCTCGTTCTTAGCTGCCTTAGCGGCAACGAATGCTTCGTAGGCAGCCTTGGTGAAGACGACGTCATCAGACACGAGAACGTCGTAGGTGTTCAGCTGGTCTGCGTACAGAACGTGAACACCGGCGAGGTTGCGCACGGACAGTGCAGCAACGTCGTTGTCGCGCTCGATGACGACCAGCAGGTTTTTGCGGTCGGAAACACCGCGAAGCGTTGCCAGTGCGCCCTTGGCGGAAGGCTGGGTGCCTTCGACCAGATCGGCGACAACGTGGATGCGTCCGTTGCGGGCCCGGTCAGACAGTGCGCCGCGCAGTGCAGCAGCAATCATCTTCTTGGGGGTGCGCTGGCTGTAGTCACGCGGGGTGGGACCGTGGACAACGCCACCGCCGGTCATGTGAGGAGCACGGATGGAACCCTGACGGGCGCGGCCGGTACCCTTCTGCTTGAACGGCTTGCGTCCTGCACCGGAAACTTCAGCGCGGGTCTTGGTCTTGTGGGTACCCTGGCGAGCAGCAGCGAGCTGGGCAACGACAACCTGGTGCAGCAGCGGCACGTTGGTCTGAACGTCGAAGATCTCTGCAGGCAGGTCAACCTGGACAGTGTTAGCCATTGAACTAGGCTCCCTTCACGGCGGTGCGTACGAGTACGACCTGGCCGCGGGCGCCGGGAACGGCACCCTTGATAAGGAGCAGCGACTTCTCGACGTCAACCGCGTGAACCGTCAGGTTCAGCGTGGTGTGACGAACGGCGCCCATGCGGCCGGCCATTTTCATGCCCTTGAAGACGCGGCTCGGGGTGGATGCGCCACCGATTGAACCGGGCTTACGGTGGTTCTTGTGGGCACCGTGGGAAGCTCCAACGCCGTGGAAGCCGTGACGCTTCATAACACCGGCGAAGCCCTTACCCTTGGTGGTGCCGATGACGTCGATCTTCTGGCCGGCTTCGAAGAGCTCAACGGAGAGCTCCTGGCCCAGCTCGTACTCAGCAGCATCTGCGGTACGGAGTTCGACGACGTGGCGGCGAGGCGTAACGCCTGCCTTTTCAAAGTGACCAGCCAGCGGCTTGGTGACCTTGCGGGGATCGATCTGGCCGTAGCCGATCTGAACGGCGACGTAGCCATCAGCTTCTGCGTTGCGCAGCTGGGTGATGACGTTCGAGTCTGCCTGGACCACAGTGACGGGGATGAGCTTGTTGTTCTCGTCCCAGACCTGGGTCATGCCGAGCTTCGTGCCCAGCAGGCCCTTTACGTTACGGGTTGCGGTCATAGTTTCTCAGCACCTCCCTACAGCTTGATTTCGATGTTCACGTCAGCCGGCAGGTCGAGACGCATGAGCGAGTCAACAGCCTTCGGCGTGGGATCGATGATGTCGATAAGACGTTTGTGCGTGCGCATTTCAAAGTGCTCGCGGCTGTCCTTGTACTTGTGCGGAGAGCGGATGACGCAGTACACGTTCTTCTCCGTAGGCAGCGGCACGGGGCCCACTACCGTTGCGCCTGCGCGCGTGACCGTCTCAACGATCTTCCGTGCTGAAACGTCAATGACCTCGTGGTCGTATGACTTCAGCCGGATGCGGATTTTTTGTCCCGCCATGTCGCCTGACTCTCTTTCAGTCTGTGCTTCCCCTGGTTGGGGCTGCCCTGTTCACTTACTCGTTGTGTGGCTGCCGAAGCATTTGAAGTCGTAACTACCACCCGCCGCACAAACTGAATCCGGATGAATCCGGGTTCCTCACCTTGCCGGCGCAACCGACCCCCGCGGTCGGGCGTGTCGCGCTCTACACGCATACAAATCCGCAGTTCCATTGGGGTGGGTTATGTTTGGTCTTCCACTTGGACCCTGACACCCGGCATTATCCGAATCGGGACACGAAGAAGCGCTTGAACAACTCATCTAGTATGCCGGAAAACCTCGGCAGATGCGAATTGCCCCTTTTCCGGCCCGCCCCCGGGAGGTCATTGCCGTCTGTTCCATCCGAATGGATGATAAGGACATGACGCTGGAAAGCACTGAATCCGTGACGGAACTCGCCAACCGCATGCCGCCGTCGTTCACTCTTGGCGTCGCGGCAGCGGCATTCCAGATTGAGGGCGCCCTGAGTAAAGGAGGCCGCGGACCGTCCGGATGGGACGCCTTCGCCCAGAAGCCCGGGGCCATTATGGACGGCCACTCCCCAGCGATGGCGTGCGACCACTACAACAGGCTGTCCGAGGATGTGGCGCTGCTGCAGGAGCTTGGAGTGGATTCCTACCGCTTTTCGCTGTCCTGGCCGCGGATCCAGCCGGACGGCCGGGGAAGCTTCAACCCGGAGGGCCTGGACTTCTACGACCGTCTTATCGACGAGCTGCTGGCCGCCGGCGTCTCACCCATGGCCACCCTGTATCACTGGGACACCCCCCTGCCACTGGAGCACCGGGGCGGCTGGATGAACCGGGAAACCGCGGAACGTTTTGGTGAGTACGCGGCAGAGGCCGCCCAACGCTTCGGTGACCGGGTGGCGCAGTGGGTCACGCTGAACGAACCGGTGTCGGTGACCCTGAACGGCTACGCCCTGGGGGTCCATGCCCCCGGCCATGCACTGATGTTTGATGCACTTCCCTCCATCCACCACCAACTCCTTGCCCATGGGCTCGGCGTCCAGGCGTTGCGGGCGGCCGGTGTAACCGGCACGGTGGGCGTGACCAACCTGCATGCACCCGTCCGCCCCGCGTCCCGGAAGATCGGCGACCGGCTGGTGGCCAACCTCTACGACCTGCTGATGAACAGGATCTACGCCGACCCCGTCCTGTTGGGCCGCTATCCCACCCTGCCGGCGTACGGCAGGCCGTGGCTCCGTTCCATTGGCCGGATCTCCGACAAGGACCTGCGCACCATCCACCAGCCCTTGGATTTCTACGGCCTCAACTACTACTTCCCCGTCAAGGTGGCGCTGGGCCGCGGGGTGGCGCCCATCCCGGCTGACATGCACAAAGCCGTGGCCCGGCTGCCCTTCCACGACGTGGGATACCCCGAGTTTGACCACACCGGCTTCGGCTGGCCGGTGGCTCCCGAGCACCTGGGCATCCTGCTCAAGGAACTTCAGGACCGCTACGGGGACGCCCTCCCCCCGGTGTACATCACCGAAGGCGGCGCGAGTTTCCCCGAGCCTGACCAGGTGTCCGGCACCCTCCAGGATGAGGAACGGGTCCAGTACCTGGCTACCCATCTGGGCGCTGCCCTGGACGCCACGTCACCAGGCGGGATCGCATCCGCTGTGGACCTGCGCGGGTACTATGTCTGGACCCTTATGGATAACTTCGAGTGGGCAGCCGGCTATTCGCAGCGGTTCGGCCTCGTCCACGTGGACTTTCAGACCCAGGAACGCACCCCCAAGCAGTCCTTTTACTGGTACCAGGCGCTCAGCCGGGCACGTCACAACAAGGCGGACCAGTCATCGGCTCTCTGACCTCCTCCTGGCTCAGGGACTCGCCCAGCTACTGGTTCTTGTTGGCCCGGTTGATGCGCTTGGCCCGGTCAATCTCGTGGCGGAAGTGATTCTTCGCCCAGAACACTCCGGCCACCACGGCAACCACGATAATCAGGAAAATAAGCCATCCCATGATGAACTCCTCTCAATGCTGCAACAGTATCAGGGGGTTCCGGCCGGACCCGTCGTTGATGCCGCCACCTCCGATGCGTCCCTCATTTGCCGGGGCCCTTCCGGGAAGCAGCAGAACCAGCGCTGCCATCCAATGGGTGGATTAACGAGGCAAAGAAAACCCCGCTGCACACAGCAGCGGGGTTTTCTGTGGTTTATGCGGGGCCTAGCCCCGGAAACCGTTGATCAGCAAGAACTACTTGTTGATCTTGGTAACGCGTCCTGAACCAACGGTGCGGCCGCCTTCGCGGATTGCGAAGCCGAGGCCCTCTTCCATAGCGATGGGCTGGATGAGTGCAACGGTCATCTCAGTGTTGTCGCCAGGCATAACCATTTCCGTGCCCTCGGGCAGGGTGATAACGCCGGTTACGTCCGTGGTACGGAAGTAGAACTGCGGGCGGTAGTTTGAGTAGAACGGGTTGTGACGTCCGCCTTCGTCCTTGGACAGGATGTAGACGTTGGCCTCGAAGTCGGTGTGCGGGGTGATGGAACCCGGCTTGACGACAACCTGGCCACGCTCGACATCGTCGCGCTTCAGGCCACGGAGCAGGAGGCCACAGTTCTCGCCGGCCCATGCTTCGTCGAGCTGCTTGTGGAACATCTCGATACCGGTAACCGTGGTCTTCTGGACCGGGCGGATGCCGACGATCTCGACCTCGGAGTTGATGGCGAGGGTTCCACGCTCGGCGCGGCCCGTAACAACGGTGCCACGGCCGGTGATGGTGAAGACGTCTTCGATCGGCATCAGGAACGGCTTGTCGCGGTCACGTACGGGGTCCGGAACGGACTCGTCGACAGCTGCCATCAGTTCTTCAACGGACTTGACCCACTCGGGGTCGCCTTCCAGTGCCTTCAGGCCGGAAACGCGGACAA